>NZ_JBWKVC010000015.1:0-158 GCF_059421505.1 Collimonas sp. GW821-FHT02H07 | reverse complement strand
GAAGTTGAAGTTGAAGTTGAAGTTGAAGTTGAAGTTGAAGTTGAAGTTGAAGTTGAAGTTGAAGTTGAAGTTGAAGTTGAAGTTGCTTTTGACGTGCCCCGCATTGAGACGTTGCCAAATCCGGCGCGTGTCAGCCGGGAATTGTGGGAGGACATGTT
>NZ_JBWKVC010000014.1:0-149118 GCF_059421505.1 Collimonas sp. GW821-FHT02H07 | reverse complement strand
GCAGTCGCGTAATTCGCTGTAGCGCTGCTGCTAGTGCCTAAGGCCGTTGAACTTGTTCCTGTCGAGCTGGCCCCGGCGCCGAGGACGATTGAGCCCGTTCCAGTGGCGTTCGTACCGTTATTACCTATCGCGATGGCATAGGTGCCGCTAGCGGTAGTCTGCCCGCCGATTGCAGTAGCGTCGAAGCCAGTGGACTGCGCCACGGTCCCTATCGCAATATTATTGCCACTACCCGTAGACGCCGAAACAAGGGAATTTGCGCCGATCGCGATGGCGGTGGCGGTGCCGTTGGCGACGACTTTAGATTGCAATCCAATCGCAATAGCTGCGTTCCCCCCCGCATTGGCCGAGACCCCGACAGCCACTGCCGTGGAACCTGCGGCGTTAGCTGCGGCTCCAAACGCGGCAGCATTTATGCCCGACGCATTCGCAGCATTGCCGACGGCGACAGCATTTGTGGCAGACGCATTCGCAGCATTGCCGACGGCGACAGCATTTGTGGCAGACGCATTCGCAACATTGCCGAAGGCGACAGTATCTATGCCGCTAGCAATCGTCCCCACGCCCAAAGCGACAGCATTCGTGCCGCTAGCATTTGCTTGGAACCCGACCGCGACGCCTTGCCCACCCGACGCATTGGCGCCATCTCCCTGTGCAATGCCAAAGGCACCGTTGACCGTGGCGCCGCGACCGACAGCAATTCCGGACGTGGCGGTCGCAGCAACCACCGACTGTCCGCCGATCGCGACGGAATCAGCAGCGGCTGCGGATGCGCCGTTGGTAACATTGCCACCCAGCGCCGTTGCACCTGTTCCACTGGCATTGACCGCATGGCCTATGGCAGAAGAGTAGTCGCCGCTAGAGGTGGTGCCGGATCCAATCGCAATGCCGCGATTTCCAGATTCTTGATTATTACTACCAATCGCTACACCTATTGGACCGCTTGCGTTATTTCCAATACCCATCGCGATGGAATTAATCCCCGAGGCGGTAGTTGCCGGTACTCCACCGTAGCCTGATCCTATCGCAATTGCGCCATTAGCGTTAGCGAGCGACTGCCCACCGATAGCAATCGTGCCAAAGGTCGTAGCTTGGGCTCCGATACCATTGCTACCGATAGCAACAGCACCCGAGTTCCCAGCGTAGGCTTGGGTACCCACCGCGGTCCCCAAATTACCCGCTTTGCTCATATAGCCTAATGCCGTACCGTAGTCTCCGGTAACCTGGGTACCCGCACCGAACAAAGTTACGGCAAGATGAGCGCCCCCAGTAGCACCACAGCCGGCAACCGTCGAGAAATAGCCATTGCCGTCGGTCTGATACATTGGCCCTGCGCCCGGTGCCGTAAAGACCGTACCATCTGCACCTGTGAAGGTGTTGCTGCAACCAGAGCCGCCGGAGTTGCTGATGGTACTGGCATACCCAGACAATGGCAGCGCCAGTATCAGTGCCACCACCGAAGTCTTCAATGAAAATCCGCCTCCGAAGAAAGCTCCCCATGCAGAACCGGTCGCCATAACGGACGTGCCACCGACGCAACGGGATCCCGATCGTTTGCCTTTGGCAGCAACCAATTCAGAAACTGCAACCCAGGCATTCAAGGTGTGGCTATAGACTGTGCGATAAACTTTATTCATGATTGGCTCCTCGCCAAAATTAGTGGAAATTGGACTTTCAGCGACAAATCAGATCGATCGCCACAACCTAAGAATTGATGCACTCGCGGGTGCGGATAATTTTTTGTTCAGCTGCGTAGCCGAATACATTTCGAGCGGCACGTCTGGGAACAGGAATGCCGGTTTGGGAAAAGCAGAGGCCTTGCTGAAACAGGACACCGTATTGCACCCCGCATCGACCTTGACGCTGATCGTCTGAAGTATTTTTTCCACTTGTCTTCTCCGTATTTCGACGCTTCAATTCATTCAAGAAGCGTTCACCTCTTATCTCGGCCAGCCTTGACATCTCTGACTTCAGTCGCTCTCAGGCTGAATAAAAAGTAGCACCGTTTTTTTTAAAAGTAATTCGTACTTAACAATATTTGACAATGAGAGCCATTTTTTAACAGTCGTTCACATTTAAATTTCCATGTGGAAATTTCCCATCTTGTGATTCACCATGAATACATAAGAACTTCTCGACTCAGCGCGCGGCAAGGACGACCTGTGCTTGCCAGTCTTACTGCTGAAACCTACGAGTGCCTCGAATGACTCAGTTAATCGGACCATATGGATACTCGCTGCGACTGGAATCCCCTCTTGTTCATGGCATTGCGGACGAAAACAGAAGCATGTTTTTTCAGGACGCAAGTCTCCCCATTCGCAACATGTCTGCTCCAGACAGATGGCGTCATTAATCTGAAATCGGGTTTCCCGCTTGCTCGCTTAGCCGCTCGCGATCAGAGTGGAATTTCGCGTCGTCTTCGTCTTATCTTGTTTTCAAGTAACATTTTATGACAATCAAATTCGATAAAGGACCTTGCCAGTCCTGGCCTCGCTAAGCTCCCTTGGACGCGAGGATCTCTCCCATATACAGTTTCTTGTGGTGCCTTCTGAGCAACCGTTGCTCCTTGCGACTGGTATATGAATCGGCGTAATCGGCAATCTCTGTCAGCATGCGCAGCAGGTCCGGATCCTGGATTCTGCTCTGGGCCAGGAAGCGCCAGAAATTACTCTCGGTCCAGCGCCGGAACCGCATGTAGGTCGCGTTCCATTTACCAAATTCAGAAGGTATGCGATACCACAAACCTTTATTCGCCACTATCCACAAGACGGCTTCCATAAACAGACGATTGTTCCTGCCGCACATGCCGGGGTCGCTAGCCTTCCCGATCATCAACGGCTCAAGCTGCAGCCATTGATCGTCGCGCAGTTTCATCTCGTATTTATGTATCTCGTCCATCAAAAATCTCTACTGAAAATTTATTCCTGCAATAAAATACCGACGGCCTGGCGGCACATGCCTTGCGTTATCTCGCCCTCCAGCAAAACCGCCAGCCGATACAAATACTTCAAATACGCTTGCACTTCATTCTTCCCCAACCACTTCAATTTCAATGCGGCGGTTGGAACGCAGGCAATCCTGCAATGCCGCCGTCTTCACCGTGCCAGGACACCGCGCCAGCGGCTGCCGGTCGCCCATGCCGGCAACGCGGATGATCTTGGCGTCGATGCCTTGCTGCGCCAGCAATTTGCTTACCGCATCGGCCCGGGCCAGCGACAGCTCGACCTTGTCAGCCTCAGCGCCGAGACGGTCGGTATGTCCCGTCACAACCACGTAATAGATGCGCCTGAAATTACGCTTGATGTCGTTCGCCAGGCGTTCAATTCTCAAGCGGCCTTCCGGCGGCATGTCTTTTAATTCCCTGCCTGCCGCCCCGAACAACCCATCCGCGCTCAAGGTCAGCTTTTGCGGCGTCGTCGCGGCCTTCGCCTGGACCGCTTCAACCGGCGGCGGATCGACCAGCAATGCGCAATCCGGGATGCGCCAATAGAGACCGCTGACGCGCACACTGCTATCGAAACGCACCATGTACTGGCAAACCACATCCTCCGTTTCCTTGCCGCTACGCAGATGGAACAGGTAATTCCATTCCCGCACGCCGACGATGCCTTCGCTAAAATGCGGCGAACCCAGCAGCTGCCGGACCTGGTCTTTGCTCATGCCGGCCTGCATGCTGCGCAACGATTCCACATTGGGAAACGTACCCTGCCGCAAAGTGGCGGACGCAGGGTTCGGAAAATCCCTATCCTGCGGTGCAGCAAGACTGGCTCGCTCTCGCGGCATGCCAGCCAGACCTTGGCCGGCACAGCCGCCGAGCAGGAAAACACCCAGAGTTGCCGTCGACAGCAATAAGGACTTCATTGCCATCCGCAGGATTGCAGTCCGACCTGGTTGAACCATGATTCCATCTCCTGAAATTGCCCCACTAGCCCTGACATTTCCAGCCTGACGAAACTGCTAGTCGCCTTGTCTTGAGTTTGCATGGAGCGATGTTATTTAAAAAAAAATCCGTCTACATCATTCTGCGAGAATTCATCAGAATTGCATTCTGCTTTATGATGACATTTAGTTGCGCAAATGAATTAAATATTGTATTGCCCACCCGCAGGCCTGGCTGGGGGGCAAATTCTGACGAATTCTCGCGAGACGATCATGAGCGCCGCCGTGTTTTGTATGATCTTTTATCCGCAGCAAGGACTGGCGATCATGACGGCTGTCGCCGCTCCGGCCATTTTCAGCCTGTCCAATAGCCGGGGTCTGCGCAAGAATGTGTAAATTTCATGCAATGTTGCGGACTACAATCATGGCAATCGTCTTTCTCTCTCCATCCATTTAACCGAATCCGCTCCGATGCGTATCGCCGTACTTGAAGACGAACCTAACCAGATGGAGTATCTGGTCCACACCCTCGAGCACCAGCTAGCGCTGGACGACGAGAACGTCTCGTGCGTCACGTTCGAACGCGGCGAAGCATTGCGGCGGGCGCTGCGGCGCGAAACCTTCGACCTGCTGGTGCTGGACTGGAATGTGCCGGACCTGGACGGCGTCGATTTGCTGCACTGGCTGCGCCAGTACCAGCAGAGTGAAACCCCGGTGATCATGCTCAGTTCGCGCTCGTCGCAGAACGATGTCGCCAATGCGCTGGGCATAGGCGCAGACGACTACATCGTCAAGCCGTTGCGGCCGCTGGAGTTGGCGGCGCGGGTGCGGCGCCTGTTGCAGCGCAATCGCCCTGCCGCATCGAAATCGCTGGAACGTTACGGCAACTGGGTGTTCGACCGGCCCTCGTCCAGCATCAGCGTGGAGCAGGACGGAGAAAAACAGCACTTCGAACTCACCGAACGCGAGTTCAGGCTGGCGCTCGCCCTGTTCCGCAAACTCGGCCAGGCGGTATCGCGCGCTTATCTGATGGAAAGCATGGGGCACGATGGAGAATTGACAACCCGTGCACTGGATAGCCAGATCTACCGCCTGCGCGCAAAACTCGGTTTATACGCGGCCCGCGGCTTGCGCCTGCAAACCGTCTACGGCCAGGGCTATCGACTAGAAACAACCGATGACACCATACAAGATGCCGCTCCACCCGCCGTTTGAATCAGTTGCTAGCGCTGTGCCGCAGCGGCGTCCGGGGACGATCCGGAATCTGCTGCTGTTATTGTCGATTGCGCTGGCGGGACCGGTGTTTGCACAGCAAGGCCAGACCCATGTGGTGCGTCCTGGCGACACCCTTTGGGATCTCTCGCGCCAGTACAAGCAATCGCCGCTGCACTGGCAGGAAATACAAAAAGACAATGCCGTGCGGGCTCCGGAGCGCCTGAAACTCGGCCAGGTGCTGGTGCTGGGCGGAGATGTGGCGATCGTGACGGAACTGACCGGTTCGGCCTGGCTCAAGCGAGGCAACGCTGCGCAACGGCCGCTGACGCGCGGCGCCGGCGTGCAAGCGGGCGATGTGCTGGTGACCGAGCAAGACGCGTTTCTGAGCATGACCCTGGCCGACGACAGTCACGTTGTCATGCCATCCAGCAGCGCTGTCAAAGTGCTGGTGATCAACGGTCAGCTGGTCCAATTCGAACTATTGAGCGGACGCCTGGAATCGCATGTGGAAAAGCAGAACGGCAGGCACTTCGAGATTCGCACCAAATCAGCCGAACTCGGAGTGCGCGGCACGCATTTCCGGGTGCGCGATGAAGACAATGTGGTCACGGTTGAAGTGATTGAAGGCAAAGTCGCGGCCGACGAGATTGCGGCAGACCCGCGCAAGCTCCTGGTCGGCGTCGCGCAAGGCTCGCTGCTGGCCGGCAGCGACGCCATGCAATCGCATCCGCTGCTGCCGGCGCCGGAGCGCATCGAAACCGCCGTCGACGGCGATGTCCTGCTGGCGCCGCAGCCGGACGCGAGCGGCTACCGGCTGCAACTCGCGCGCGATGACCGTTTCCTGCAGCTGATGCATGAGCAGCGCTCCAGCCTGCCCCGCTTTACGCTGCCCGATACGCTCGACGCGGGTTTCTACCATCTGCGTCTTACCGCTTTCGATAGCCGTCAGCTTGAGGGCTTGCCCAGCGACAGCACGGTATACATTGCCGCCAGCGCCTCCCGGAAAAGCGGCGTCGAGAGCCTGGGCAACGGCCGCTATAAGATCCGCTGGCCGGGGCGATCGGGACAGAAATTCAGGTTTGAACTGGCCCGCACTGCAGAATTCAGTCCGTTGCTGGCCGAAGACGCGGCATTCTACGGCACCAGCGTGACGGTAGGACCTTTCGTCGTACCGGGAAAGTATTACTGGCGCAGCATTGAAATCGGCGGCGCGCCTGGGGATCCGTCTGCAGCTGCGGCCGCCGTGCCGTCCTTCAGCGGCAGCTTTGAAGTGCCTGCTCCCTGAGGCGCCGATGAAACATCGCTTCCTGATCGAATGCGCGCTGATCGCATTGCTGCTGCCGCCTCTCATGGTGTGGCTCGGCCAGCAACCTGGCCTGGCGCAAGCCGATCTGGCGATCTACGACAAGCTGATCAGCCTTGACGTGCACGAACCGTCGCCCGATATCCTGCTGATCGGCATCGATGAGCGCAGCGTGAGCGAACTGGGGCCCTGGCCCTGGCCGCGCAGCGTGCATGCGCAACTGCTGGAGCGCCTGTCTGCGTACACGCCGCGTGCCGTCCTGCTCGATCTGTTTCTGGACAAGCCCGGCCCCCGGCCCGAGGCGGACCAGGAACTGGCGGCGGCGATGCTGAAGCTTCCGGTGTTCCTGCCGCTGCGCTATGCCGAAACCGGAGACAGCGAGTCGGGCACTGCCAGTTTTGTGCCGCCGCTGGCCCAGTTTGCACGCAACGCCAAAGGACTCGGCCATGCCAAATTGACGCCCGACGCAGACGGCGTCGCGCGCCGCCTGTTCCGCCGAGAAGGCGTCGCCGGCAACCTTCAACCATATGCCGGCGAGCTGATGGCCTCGCCTCAGCTAGTTTCGGCGCACACCATGCTGGAGGCGTCGGATGCCGCCGGCTGGCAACGGCGGGAACCATTCGGTTTCGCGCTTGCCGGCGCTTCCAGGACTTATCGCACCGTGCCCTATGTCAGCGTCTTGCACGACGAAGTCCCGGCGGAGTTCCTGCAAGGGAAAACACTGCTGATCGGCGCTGTCAGCGACTCTGGCTTAGGCGACGACGTGCCGGTCGCCGGCGTCGGGCCGCAGATGCGCATGCCCGGCCTGGAGCTGCATGCGAATGCCATCGATGTGCTGCAGCAAGGCCGCGCCATCGTTTTTGCAGAAGGCCGGTTGCTCTTTGCATGGACGGTCTTTCCAATCTGGCTGGTGCTCCTGCTGTTCCTGCATAGCGCGCGCAATGCCTTGTCCTTCGCTTGCGGCGCCGCGCTGGGATGGCTGGCGCTGTGCGTGTTCAGTATGCTCTGGGGCCACTGCTGGCTTCCTCCGGCCGCGCCCATCCTGGGCGTGGCGATCGCCTATTTTCTGTGGAGCTGGCGCCAGCTGAATTCCCTGCTGATGTTTTTCGGAGACCGGGTCAGCACCCTCAATGCCATCCCTGCCGGCGCGTTTGAGCCGGCACCGGGAAATGTGCCCGCTGCGCTCCATACCGTCGAAAACCAGACGCAGGCGCTGGATCGCGCGATAGACCGGCTGTCTCAAATGCAGGCCTTGCTCAGCGAAGGCTTGTGGCAGATGCCAGTAGCTGTGCTGATCTGCCAGGACGACGGCGCCATCAGCCAGAGCAACGCCGCGGCGCAATTGCTTCTGGCGCCTGCCCAGCCACCGTCCGACGCAGCGCACGATCCGCTGCGCGGGCATAGCCTGCCATCATTGCTGCACCAGATCGCCGGCAGCCATCCCCAGCAGACGGTTCACTGGTCGCAAGCCTTCGCCGGCGAATACACCACATCGCAGGGCAAGGTGTTCAGGCTGCGTACCGCCCGGCTTGACGGCAGCAACGCCGCCCCGCGCGCCTGGCTGGCTGTACTCCAGGATCTGACGATCGAGCGTTTGACGCAGCGCAAGCGCGAGCAGTGGCTCAGCTTCGTCTCGCACGACCTGCGCAGTCCGCAGGTGTCGATCCTGAGCCTGCTGAATCTTTACGAACAGCCGGGTTCCGGCATCAATGTAAGCCGCCTGGTGCACGACATACGGCGCGAAGCGCAGCGCACGCTGGGACTGGCCGAAGGCTTCATGGACCTGGCCGAGGCGGAATCCGGCGACTATCGCTTCACGGAAACCCAGGCCGGCGCCATCATGCTCGATGCCATCGACCAGGCCTGGCCTTATGCCAAAGTGAGGGGAATCTCGCTGGTGCCTACGCTAGGCGACGATGATTGTCCGATACGGGTGGATCCGGGAATGCTGACGCGCGCCCTGCTCAACCTGCTGAACAATGCCATACGCCATAGCTCGGTGGGAGGCACGGTCAATCTTTGCGTGAATATAGCTGCCGATACCGCTGAAGTGGTGCTGACAGTCAGCGATGACGGCGAGGGAATCAGTGCATCAAGACTGGCGCAGCTGATGTCAAGCGCCAACCCGGCGCGCGAGACAGCGCGCGAAGATGTACCGCAGCCGGCGCGCAGCCGCGGCCTCGGACTCTCGGTTGTACATGCAGTGGTCAAGCGGCATCATGGCTGGTTGGATGCGCATAGCGCGCCAGGCGCAGGCGCGACCTTTCTGATCGGACTGCCGTTGTACGACTACAGCAGCCAGAAGCAGACAGACTGAAAATAGCTTGGAAACAGCTTGGAATATGCAGCCTTGAACAACAAAGGCTTATAGAGCGGAACCAGGCTAACCGCGGCGGCAACAACTCAGGGCTGCAGCGGCTTCAGGTCTCCCAGCAGCGTCGGCACCAGCTCGGAAACGGTCGGATGAATATGCATCGCGCGCTGGATGGCGGTATAAGGCGCTCCGGCGTACATGACGTCAAGAATCGAATGAATCACTTCATCGCCTTCAATGCCGAGCAGCATGGCGCCAAGGATCTTCTTCGTTTCCGCATCCACCAGCACGCTCATATATCCCTGGGTTTCACTGCGTTCGCGGGCGCGCCCTACCCTTGCCATCTGCATCGTGCCGACCAGCGCCGCGCGGCCGCCGGCGCGGACTTCGCGTTCGCTCATGCCGATCCTGGCTAGCGGCGGATCGATGAACAGCGCATACGCCGGGATGCGGTCGGCGACGCTGCGGGGATCATGGTCGAGCAGATTGGCCGCCACGATTTCATAGTCATTGTAGGAAGTATGGGTAAATGCGCCGCGGCCATTGACGTCGCCCAGCGCCCAGACGCCGGCTGCGCTGGTGCGCAGCTGGTCGTCCACCACGATGTAGCCGCGCTCGTCGGTCTTGATGCCGGCCTTGTCGAGGCCGAGGTCGCCGCTGTTCGGGATCCGCCCCACCGCGAGCAGCAGATGCGAGCAGGAGATGTCGTACGATGCCTGGCCATCGCTGACGGCAAGCAGCACCGCATCGCCATGTTTCTCCACGCGCTCGATCCTGGCGGCGAGCCTGAATTGAATGCCTTCCGCTTCCAGGATCTCTCTGACCGTTGCCGACACTTGTTCATCTTCCCGTCCGATCAGGCGCGGGCCGCCTTCTATCACGGTGACCTCGCTGCCGAAGCGGCGATACATCTGCGCGAACTCCAGGCCGATGTAGCTGCCGCCGACAATCACCAGGTGCCGCGGCAGGAAATCCACTTCCATCATGCTGGAGTTGGTGAGGAAATCGACATCCTTCAGCCCAGGCAGATCGGGCACCGTGGCGCGGCCGCCGACGTTGATGAAAATCTCGTCCGCTTCCAGCAGTTCGCCATTGACCCTTACGCTGTGCGGACTCTCAAAGCGCGCATGCCCTTCGATCACCGTCAGGTTGGGCGTGCTCCTGAGCCAGCTGACGACGCCCTGGTTGGACTGACTGACAACCTGATCCTTGCGCGCCTTGACCTGCCTCATGTCGACCTCGACCGGGCTGTCGATCATGACGCCGAATTCGGCGGCGCGGCGCGCCATATGCGCCACGCGCGCGCTGGCGATCAAGGTCTTGGTTGGTATGCAACCGGTATTGACGCAAGTGCCGCCGAAATTCTTGCGCTCGATGATGGCGGTTCTGCGGCCGGCATTCGCCAGCCGCACTGCCAGGGAGGGGCCGGACTGTCCGGCGCCGATGACGATTGCATCATATCGATGTTTCATGGTTTTCCCCGTGCATAGTTTGATACAGCTTGAGATTGCGGCATGCTTGCTTACCGCATTTTCCTTCATCTTCTGCCCGGGCGCAGAGAACGATCATCCTGCCGGCCATCGACAATCATTTGGAAGTACGAAGAGCGCCCGCTCCCACGCTTTATCGGTGCGCTGGGGGAAACACAAAATCTGGTTTTAAATCTTGTAAAAGCATGGTGCGCTGCCTATATTTCTATACGGAAAATATCTACTGCGCCGTGATCAGAATTCGGTCGTGCTCAAGCATAACTGAATGGGGGGAAGCTATGGCTGCCGACACTGCTGCATCTGACGGGGAAGCTCACTCCAACCCACAGCAGCCTGGCATAACGCCGCCGCAATTGAGCATCCCTAAAGGCGGCGGCGCCATCCGCGGCATCGATGAAAAATTCAACGCCAATCCCGTCACCGGCACTGGCTCGCTGACCGTGCCCCTTCCTCTGAGCCCGGGACGGTCCGGGTTCGCTCCGCAACTCTCCTTGAGCTACGACTCCGGCAGCGGCAACGGTTGCTTTGGCATGGGCTGGAATGCATCCGTGCCCATGATCAGCAGGCGCACGGACAAGGGCATCCCCCGCTATTACGACAGTCACAGCAACTCAGACGCTGATGCCGGCACAGAGTGCGGACAGCATCGGCAGCCTGACATCTTCATCCTCTCCGGCGCGGAAGACCTGGTCCCGGCCCTGCAATGCGACGGCAACGGGCGATGGCAGCCGGACGAACTGGAGCGCGACGGTTATCGCATCCAGCGTTATCGTCCGCGCATCGAAGGCTTGTTTGCGCAGATAGAACGCTGGAGCCGCATCGCAGATGGCGACATGCATTGGCGCTCGATCTCCAAAGACAACACGCTGACGCTGTATGGCGTCGATCCAGCTTCGCGCATCGCCGACCCGGCCAATCCCGCGCACATCTTCAGCTGGCTTATCTGCCGCAGTTTTGACAACAAAGGTAACGCTATCATCTACGATTACGCGGCCGCCGATGAAGACCTGGCCGTCGCCGGCAGCAATGAACGCAACCGGCAGCGGTCGGCTAATCGCAATATCAAGCGGATCCGCTACGGCAACCGCGTGCCGCTGCAGGAGCGCAGCGATCTTCATCCGGCCGACTGGATGTTCGAACTGGTATTCGACTATGGCGAAGGCCACTACCGGGAACAACCGCCAGATCGGGATGGCCGCATTTTTGCGCAAGCGGACGACAGTGCGAGCGATCCGGCAGCAATCCGCAAAGACCCGTTTTCAACCTATCGGCCCGGCTTTGAAGTACGTCAATACCATTTGTGCCGCCGCGTCCTGATGTTCCATCACTTCCCGCAGGAACTGGGCGTCGCCTCATGCCTGGTGCGCTCCATGGGCTTCGAATACCATGAAAAAGCCGTCGCTTCCTTCATCACAACGATTAAGCTATGCGGACACAAGCTGGAACAGCAGCCTGGGCAGCAGGCGCAGCAGCACCGCTATCTGACCCGCAGCTTGCCGCCTTTGACTCTGGCCTATGCCGCGAGCCCGCTGGAAGATCCTGAGTTCGAAGGATTCCGGCTGCAGGAAGTCAGCCCCGACAACCTGCTTAGCCTGGCCGGCGGCATCGACGGCAGCGCCAACCGCTGGCTGGATCTGAATGCCGAAGGCATCCCTGGCGTGCTCAGCGAACAGGAAGCTGCCTGGTTCTATAAACCGAACCTGGGCGACGGTCGTTTCGGCCTGACCCAGGTAGTGCCGGCGCGTCCGGCGCTGGCCGCGTTGGACGCCGCCAGCGCCAGCAACGCCAGCCAGATGCTGATGGATGTCACCGGCGAAGGCACGCTCGACCTGGTAGCACTGGCGCCGCCGGATCTGGGGCTGGCGGGTTTTCATGGACGGACGATGGATGCAGGCTGGGAAGGATTCCGTCCGTTCCGGGCATTTCCGGTCAGGGACTGGCAAGACCCCAACCTGCGCTTTGTCGACCTCACCGGCGATGGCATCGCGGATGTCCTGGTCACAGAAGACAATGCGTTTACCTGGCATCCGTCCCTGCTCAGCTCCGGCTTCGGCCCTGGCCTGCGCATCGCGGCGCCGCACGATGAAGAAGCCGGGCCGCGGATAATCTTTGCCGACCTTGCACAGTCCATCTACCTGGCCGACATGTCGGGCGACGGCTTGTCCGATATCGTCCGCATCCGCAACGGCGAGATCTGCTATTGGCCCAATCTCGGCTACGGCCGTTTCGGCGCCAAGGTCAGCATGGACAACTCGCCGCGCTTCGATGCGCCGGATCTGTTCGATCAAAGCCGCATCCGCCTGGCCGACACCGATGGCGGCGGCACCGCAGACATTCTTTACCTGGCCAAGGACTGCATCCGGATTTTCCTCAACCAGGCCGGCAACAGCTGGAGCGATGCGCGTGTGCTGCGCGGTTTTCCCGCAGTCGACAACACCGTATCGATCGCTGTCGCCGATTTCCTTGGGCACGGCACGGCTTGCCTGCTATGGTCTTCGCCATTACCGCATGACAGCGGGCGGCAGCTGCGTTATGTCGACCTGATGTGCGGTCAGAAGCCGCATCTCCTGGTGCGGACCAGCAATAACCTGGGCGCGGAGACGCGCCTGGAATATGCAGCGTCGACCGAATTCTACCTGGACGACAAGGCCGCCGGCACGCCATGGGTGACCAGGCTGCCGTTCCCGGTGCATGTGGTGAAACGCGTGGAAACCTACGACTATGTCAGTCGCAATCGTTTCGTCACACGCTACAGCTATCACCATGGTTTTTATGACGGTGTCGAAAGAGAGTTCCGCGGCTTTGCCAGAGTCGATCAAGTCGATACGGAAGAATTCGCAACCTTGAGTCAAAGCGATGATTTTCCCGCTGCCGTCAATATTGACGCTGCCTCCAATGTCCCGCCCGTACTCACAAAAACGTGGTTTCATACCGGCGCTTTTTTGGATGGCCAGCGCATCTCGCGACAACTTGCACATGAATATTATTGCGAAGGCAGCAAACGCAATGGCGAAGCAGCATTAAGTAAACAACAAATCGCAGCGATGCAGCTCAGCGACACCATGCTCCCTCCTCATGCGACATCGGACGAAGCGCGTGAGGCCTGCCGCTCATTGAAAGGCGCGATGTTGCGGCAAGAAGTATATGCGCTCGATGGCAGCGCCGCGGCATGCCGCCCTTATACCGTTAGCGAAAACAATTACAGCATCCGCATGCTGCAGGCAAGACAACACAATCGACATGCGGTTTTCTTTACCCATGCGCGTGAAACATTGAGTTTTAATTATGATCGCAAGCTCTACAAAATACGCGACGGAATGCGCGCCGACCCGCGTGTTTCTCATGGCGTCACGCTGGCAGTAGATGACTTTGGCAATGTGCTCGCCTCCGTTGCCATCGCCTATGGCCGACGCTTCCCCGATCCGTCGCCATTATTGACGCAAGAAGATCATGAGAAACAAGCAAATATACTGCTGACCTTGAACCAAAACTCCTACACCAATGCCGTACATACACGTGACGCCTACCGCGCGCCGCTGCCTTGCGAGGCAAAACTATACGAACTGATCCATTTCCAGCCAGATAGCCAGCTACCCGGCATCACCAATTTTTTCAGTTTCGATGAATTAGCTAAAAAAGTAGTGCTTGCGAGCGATGGCGGGCACGATCTGCCGTTTGAAGACTGGCAGGCGCAGGGGGCGAAAGAAGATGTGCCATATCGCCGCTTGCTGAAAAACAACCGCACCTTGTATCGCAGCAATCAGCTGGATCGCCTGCTCCCGCTTGGCACGCTGGAATCGTTAGCGTTGCCGGGGGAAAGCTATACGTTGGCGTTTACGCCCGGCTTGCTATCCAAGATCTTTGTGCGACCTGTCAGCGATATAAGTTAATCGGGGCCGGAATGTCTACTCTCTCGGAAAACCTGTTGCCAGACCCTGCTGCCATTTTATGCAGCACAGCGTCTGACGGCGGCGGCTTTGTCGACCTGGACGGCGATGGCCGCCTATGGCAACCGAGCGGCCGCGTATTTTTTCACACAGACACGCAAGCTCCTGCAACGCTAGAGCTGGAACAGGCCGCACGGCATTTTTTCCTGCCACGCCGCTTTGAAAATCCATTCGGCTTCAGCAGCACGGCAGATTTTGATGACGATGATCTCCTCGCCATTCGCACCGCCGATGCACTGCATAACACCGTGCATGCGGAAAACGACTATCGGGTGCTGCAACCACGCTTGATCACGGATGCCAACGGCAATCGTTCCGAGGTTGCCTTTGACGCCTTGGGCATGGTAACGGGTTCGGCCGTCATGGGTAAAACGTCAGAAAATGCCGGCGATAACTTAATCGGCTTTCGCGCAGATCTGAACGCGACTGAAATCGCACGTTTTTATGACGATCCCAAAGGCGTATTCGCCACAGAAATTCTTGCGCAAGCCAGCGCTCGCATAGTCTACGCCCCCGATAAATTTTATTGCAGCCGACAACCGGCTTTCTCAGCGACCTTGACCAGGGAAACACACAGCAGCGATCTCACCGCCGGCCAGCACAGCAAGATTCTCTGCGGCTTTAGCTATGTCGATGGCTTTGGGCGCGCAATACAGAAGACAATGCAGGCCGAGCCGGAACACAATTCCGCTCCTCGCTGGATCGCCAGCGGGTGGACGATTTACAACAACAAGGGCAAGCCGGTCAGGCAGTACGAGCCATTTTTTGAAGTCACCCATCAATTCGTTTTTGACCATCGCGCCGGCGTCAGCCCCATCTTGTTTTACGATCCGGTTGGCCGCGTGGCGGCGACGCTGCACCCTGATCACTCTTTCGAAAAAACAGTGTTTGATCCCTGGCGGCAGGAAAATTGGGATGCCAATGACAATGTGTTGATCAGCCACCCGGAAAATGAAGCAGATATAGGGGCTTTTTTCCGACGGCTACCGCAGTCGGATTATCTGCCTAGCTGGCATGACATGCGCATCACCGGCGCACTTGGTTATGAAGCGCAGCACGCTGCACGTAAAGCGGCCGTGCATGGCGGGACGCCGGGAGTCGGGTATGCGGATGCCTTGGGGCGAACCATGCTCAGCGCGGCGCATAATCGCACCGTACTCCACTCTCCCGCCGGAGATGAATTTTATTCCACCCGCATCCATTTCGATATTCAGGGCAACCAGCAAAAAATCTTCGACGCCAGAAATCGCCTCGTTGTTCAATATGACTATGACCTGCGCGGCACGCAACTCCATCGGGCCAGCATGGACGCGGGACAGCGTTGGTTATTAAACGACGTCGCAGGAAAATCCATACGCGCATGGGATAGTCGCCGCCATCAATTTCGTACTGCCTACGATGTCTTGCGACGGGCTACAGACAACTATTTGCGCGAAGACCATGGCGAGGAAATGCTCATAGGACGCACCGTATATGGTGAAACGCAAAGCCATCCGGACCTGCGCAATCTGCGCGGCAAAGTCGTGCAAATAATGGATCAGTCCGGCGTGATGCGCAGCGATATGTATGATTTCAAAGGTAATCTGCTGCAAAGTGAGCGTCAATTGGCGCAGGAGTATAAACACACGCTCGACTGGGCTCATCCGATTGCGCTGGAAGAGCCTGTTTATACAAGCCAGACCCGATACGATGCAATCAATCGTCCCATCAAAATGGTCAGCCCGGACAATAGCGTCATCCGGCCTGCCTATAACGCCGCTGGTTTGCTCGAGCGGATAACAGCGCAATTAGATGGCTCCGCCGCTAGCACCGCTTTCATCAAGCACATCGCTTACGACGCCAAGGGTCAACGAACGCTGATCGTTTACGGCAATGGCACAAGTACTCATTATCGCTATGATGCGCACACTTTCCGTTTGCTGCATCTGGCTACAGTACGCGACCATATCGACTCGCAACTGCAAGATCTGCATTACAGCTATGATGCCGTCGGCAACATCACCCACATACGCGATAACGCGCAGCAGAACATTTATTTCCGCAATCGTCGTGTCGAACCCAGCAACGATTACAGCTATGACGCTGTGTATCGCTTAATTGCGGCCAGCGGTCGCGAACATGTGGGGCCGCGTCACGCGCCGACGCCGCACTCGGCTGATGACTCCGGACGGATCAACCTGCTTCTGCCCGGCGACGGCGATGCGATGGCGCGTTATGTTGAACAGTATTTCTATGACGCGGTCGGCAATATCCGCAGTATGCAACACCGCGGCAGCGATGCCATGCAAGCCGGCTGGACCCGTAGTTATATCTATGACGAAAATAGTCAGCTCGAAAGCGGCCGGCACAATAATCGGTTGAGCGGCACACAACTGGGAGAAATGGTAGAACGCTATCGCTATGACGATTCGGCCGGCTTGCATGGCAACATCACAGCGATGCCGCATTTAAGCATGATGCGATGGGATTACCGGGACCAGTTGCAAGCGACCTCCAGGCAGCATGTCAACCATGGCGCTGGCATTCCTGAGACAACTTGGTATGTATATGACAGCGATGGGCAACGCATACGCAAAATCACCGAACATCCTGCGACAGAACGTCAGGCGCCCGGACAGCAAGCACCGACGCGCGCAAAAGAAAGGATTTATCTTGGCGGCATGGAGTTCTATCGCGAATATCTGCAGGATGGCAATACCGTCAAGCTAGAGCGCACAACGCTGCACATCGTCGATGGCATACAGCGCGTCGCATTGGTAGAGACCCTGACGCACGGTAATGATGATTCATCGCCACCGCTATTACGCTACCAGTTTGGCAACCATCTTGGTTCATCCAGCCTTGAATTGGATGAGCAAGCCCAAGTCATTTCGTATGAAGAATATTCCCCTTACGGCAGCACGACCTATCAAGCGCTGAAACAAAGCATCAAGGCGATCGCAAAACGGTATCGCTACACGAACAAAGAGCGAGATCAGGAAAACGGGTTCTATTATCATGGAGCACGTTATTTCGCGCCGTGGCTGGGAAGATGGACGGCTTGCGATCCGTCCTTCAAACCGGAATTCAGCAATGCCTATGCGTATGTCCGATCCAACCCTGTCGTTTACCACGATCCAAACGGAAAAGATTGGACAAGATTTTGGGGAGGGGTCAGAGCTGTAGGCGGCTTGGCGCAAACGGCAGGCGGCGTCATATTTGCCGTGGGCACGGCTGAAACGGGAATAGGCATTGCCGCCGGGCTTGCGGTAGCTGCGCATGGACTATCCGATTACGAAGCTGGCGTGCGACAGATGAGAAGCGGCAGAGACGAAAAAAGCATCACGCAAATGGGGATCTCTTCCGGTTTGCAGGTGGTCGGTGTCGAAGAGCACAATGCCGAAAGTGCCGCTACGGCTGCAGACATTACGCTAGGTTTCGTTAATCCAACAGGGCCGATCACTGGCGGACCAAGAGCGGCGCTCGCCTTCGCTTCTGGCGCACAGAGAGTACAGGCCGCCACGCAAGTCGTGCAATACGCGCCGGCCGCTGTATCCGTAATGGCGCATAGTGCAAGCACCATACAGATGATGTCGTCTGTAGGCGATGCCGGCAGCTCCCAAAGTTCAGGAAGCTCATCCTCTTCAGAACCCAGCTCCGCTCCTGCGGAACCGAACTCCACGCCGGCCGAACCCAGTTCAAGCCCCGCCGAACCAGGCAGTACGCCTGCGGAACCGGGCAACGCCCTGTCGGAACCCAACTCCACCCCCGCTACCGGGGAGCAGAACTACACGCCCAATCCTGATATCCAGCCATACAACAGACAAATCGATCCAGCGACAGGCAATCGCCCCGCGGGCATGCAAGCGCATCATCCGGAACAACAAGCAACGCTCAGTCGCAGCATTGCCAATTACAGTAAATATGAAGATCCAACCCTGCTCATGTCCATTCCGGAACACCAGGCAACCTTCAAGGCGCAAGCGGCGCAACGGGCAACAGGCGCCACGTTGCTGACCCAGGCCGGCAGCCCCGCGGCACTGGAAGAAGCCGCCCAGATCATGACACAGGCAGGCGTCAGCCCGGCTACGGCTGGACAAACCGTGATCGAACATTCCAACTATTTATTTAGCCTTACCCCGCTCAATGAAGTAGATGAGGTATTGATGTGCATACAGCCACCGCCATGAAACCCACCCATGGTGCCGCCTTCGTCACCTGGCTAACCGATTTGCCATCAAGTCGGGCGCACTGACATGTCCACGCATGCAGCAGAAAACCTGCTTCCCGACCCTGCCTCCATTCTGTGCAGCAGGCTGTCCGATGGCGGCGGCTATGTCGACTTGGATGATAATGGACATCTATGGCAGCCAAGTGGGCGGGTATTCTTCCACACCGGCGCGCAAATTGATGCCGCGACAGAATTAGAACAAGCCACGCAACATTTTTTCTTGCCACGCCGCTTCGAAGACCCATTCGGTTTCGGCAGCACCGCAGATTTCGATGCCGATGACTTGCTCATCATCCGCACGACCGATGCGCTTGCCAGCGCCATGCTGGCGAAAAACGATTATCGCGTACTGCAACCACAATCGATTACGGATATTAACGGCAACCGTTCAGAAGTCGCATTCGATACATTGGGAATGGTGGCAGGTTCAGCCGTAATGGGGAAGGTCAACGAGCAGCTGGGTGACAGCTTGGTGGGCTTCCGCGCCGATTTAACCCCTGCAGAACGCGAGCAATTCTTTGCCGACCCGACAGGCGCCATCGCCGCCGAAATCTTGGCGCAAGCCGGCACCCGCGTCGTCTACGATATCGATCGGTTTTGGCGCGTGCGACAGCCGGCCTTTTCAGCAGTCATCAGCCGCGAAACACACGTGCATGACGTCGCCTCCGGACAACACAGCAAGCTGCAAGTTGGATTCAGCTATGCCGATGGCTTAGGGCGTCTGATACAGGAGAAAATCCAGTTCGAACCGGACAATAAGAAAAACTCGCGCTGGATCGCCAGCGGCTGGACGATTTATAACAACAAAGGCAAGCCGGTTAAGCGGTACGAACCGTTTTTCGACGGCACGCATGACTTCATTTTTGGCAATCGGATTGGCGTCAGTTCCGTCATGTTTTACGATGCCGTCGGCCGCTCGGTGGCAACCTTGCATCCGAATCACACATTTCAAAAAATCAAATTCGATCCATGGCGGCAGGACAGCTGGGACGTCAATGACACCGTCCGCGTGTCCGATCCCGGAGATGATGACGATGTCGGTCCATATTTCCGACGGCTGCCGGAGACAAGTTATCTTCCGAGCTGGTATGACAAAAGAATTACCGGCGCGCTGGGATATGAAGAACAAAACGCGGCGCGTAAAGCAGCGGTGCATGGCGGCACGCCGAGCGTTGCACACGCTGACGCATCAGGTCGAACCGTGCTCAACGTGGCCCATAATCGCGTTGCGCTATCCTCTCCCGCTGGCGACGAATTCAATTGCACCCGTATCCATTTCGACATACAAAGCAATCAACGCGAAATCATTGACGCCGGCCACCGCCTGGTCATGCGTTATGACTACAACCTGCGCGGCAACCGTATTCATCAAGCCAGCATGGAAGCGGGTGAACGCTGGTTGTTGAGCGACGTACTCTATCAGCCGATACGTGCCTGGGATAGCCGGCGCCAGCATTTCCGCAATACTTATGACGCGTTAAGACGACCGAGCGCGTCCTTTCTGCGCGAAGACGTTGCTGCGGAACTGATGATAGGACGCACGCGCTATGGTGAAGATCTGGCGGATGCGTTATCAAAGAATGTGCGCGGCAAAGTCACGCAGATATGTGCCCAGGCAGGCACGATTACCAATGAGGCATACGATTTCAAAGGCAATCTGCTGCATAGCCGGCGTCAACTTGCCTGTGAATACAGGAAAACATTGAATTGGGCTGACAGTGTCGCACTGGAACACGTTATCTACGCCAGCAGTACGCAATACGATGCGCTCAATCGCCCCAATGTGCTATGCAGTCCGGATAACAGTCATATCAATCTCACCTACAACGCAACAAATCTGGTCGCACGCATTGATGCGCAACTGCGTGGATCGGACAGTGTCACTACTATCGTTAGCCGCATTGACTACAACGCGAAAAGCCAGCGTACGCATATTTCCTACGGCAACGGCAGCAACACGCAATATGCATATGACGAACTCACTTTTGGTCTGATGCATCTGCTGACACATGGCGACAAACGCAGTTCACCGTTGCAAGACCTGAATTACACCTACGACCCCATCGGCAATATCACTCACATTCGCGACAACGCCCAGCAGAATATTTATTTTCGCAATCGTCGCGTCGAACCTAGCAACGATTACACCTACGACGCCATCTATCGGCTCATCGAGGGCTGCGGCCGCGAACACTTGGGACAGACTGGCAACGCCAGCTCCCATTCCCATAGCGATGACGTGCGCATCGATTTGCCGCAACCCGGCGATGGCAATGCAATGGGAAGATACGCCGAACACTACATTTACGATGCCGTGGGAAATATTCTAGCCATGCAGCATCGAAGTAATGAATCGTCTCGATCAAGCTGGGAACGACGTTATTTTTATCAAGAATGCAGCCAGCTGGAAGCTGGCAAATTCAACAACCGTTTGAGTCAGACTCGTATCGGCGATACTGAAACGGCCTATCGCTACGATGGGTTGACAGCCTTGCACGGCAACATGACATCAATGCCGCATTTGTCATCGATGCGCTGGGACTATCGCGACCAGCTGCGCGGCAGCGCACAACAGCGCGTTGCCGACAATGGCGACGGCGGCACGCCGGAAACCACGTGGTACGTCTACGACGCCAACGGACAACGTGTACGCAAAATCACCGAACGCCATGCTGCAGCGGGCAGCATGCCCACGCGCTTGAAGGAGCGCATCTATCTCAACGGCTTTGAAATTTACAAAGCATATAAGAACGACAGCAACAGCGTGGCATTGGAACGCGAAACCTTGCACATCATGAACGGCGACCAGCGCGTCGTCATGGTCGAGACGCGCACGCAAGGCGATGACGGCTCGCCACAGCAACTGATGCGCTACCAGTTTTCCAACCACATCGGCTCCGCAAGTCTGGAACTGGATCACAACGCACAGATTGTTTCCTATGAAGAGTATTACCCCTATGGCGGCACCTCTTATCAAAGTGTGGAAAAACGGATCAAGGCCGCTGCCAAACGATATCGATATACCGGCACCGAACGCGACGATGAAAGCGGCCTGAATTACAACGGCATGCGTTATTACGCATCGTGGCTGGGCAGATGGATCAGTTGCGATCCGATGAGCTTGATAGACAGCCTCAACTTGTATCAATACGCAATGCTTAACCCATGTAGTTTCTCAGATACCTCCGGGATGTGGGTAGATCCGGATTTATTCATCGACAACCCTGATGCAGATCCCACGGTCATCGGTGGCGGCGAGCAATTCAAAGCTGAAAACGGCAGGTTCTACACCATGCATGATGAGCCATTGAATTTCGACGATGCCGAGGCGCCTCCCCCTCCGCCGCCTCCTGTGGTGAAACCGCCACCGCAAAAAATAGAACCTAAGGTTGAGGACAAGGCGCCGCCAGGCCCTACCACGGGTGAAAAAATAGGTGCGTTCGCAAAAGGCGCCGCTGAAGGTTTGGCGACTGGAATAGCGGTGGAAGCAGGCGTAGGCTTTGTCGCCGGATTGGGAATTGCCGGACTCACCGCGTCTACGCTAGGAATAGGCTTGCTGGTAGTCGGTGTAATTGCTATCGCTTATAACTGGGATTCAATTAGCGCGTCAGCCAGCCGGCTCTGGGAAGGCAATGGCACTTTAAAGGACTATGAAGCAGCGGGTGGAGCGGTCGGCGGCCTGCTATCCATGGGCGCCGCGGGACCGGCAGGAGAAGTAGGCGGAGAACTGGCGCAAGTCACGCGCGCGGCTGGCAAAGACATATTGGAAACATTCACTTCCGGCATGGGCCCAAGGCTTGCTCCAGCTGGGGGCGGCAGAGGCGGCACCGGTTCCATCGCCAATGATCTGAATCAGCCGCTAATGAGCAAAGGCAGCGGCCGCAGTTATGGCCGGGGCGGTGGCCGTGGCGGCGGCAAGGGCGGCAGCGATCCCGGCAAGAGTCCTTGGTTCAATCCCAGAGTAGGAAAAATCAAAGGCGAAATACCGGCGGATCCTGCCGCAAGATGGGAAATGCTTAACTCTCTGCCGAAAGATGTTTTGCAAGATCTAGCAGAGATGATGGAAGAGGAAGCAATCGCAACGCGCCAGGCGGAACAGTTGCGGCTCGGTGAAACCAGCGTCGGGCCGACTGGCGCTCCGAAAGGTGCGCAACATCGCGCACGTATTGAAGACGAATTGGATTTATTGCGCATGATCAGGAAAATTTTGGGTGGATCGTAGCCGATGATATTCAGTCAGGACAAACAGTTAGCAACGCTAGCCAGACTTAACAGAACCTTAATACACAACAGCAAGCTACAAGGAGTCAGTCATGTCGTCCTTAATCGTTATCCGGCTTCACCCTGACAAACCAACCCAAGGCACTGCTTTCATCAGCTGGCTGGCCGGACTGGTCATCAATGTGTACGACCTCAATGTCGGCGATCCGAAAACCGGGCAACTGATCGGTTCCGCCACTTATATCGCGCCGCCAGGACCGCCATGGATTCCAGATCTCGCCACCGGTATCGTGCAGCACTACACCACGCTGCCTCTGATTCAACCAGAATCAGTAGCAACGGCGGTCATTCAGATCAACGAACCTGCAGGTTACAAAGAGTATGTCTCGCCCGATCTACGCATTGAAATCGTGCGCGGCGCAACCACGGTCACCGACAGCACGCTGTATTACGACATCCAGACCAGCGCCGGGCCGCTGCCGCCAGCCATCGTTTTCCCGAGCATGGCTGCCGCCCTCTATCTGCAATTGCCGCATCCGATCGGCGCCGGCCTGGCGAGTGTAGACATCAGCAGCGACGGTGCGCCGCCCAATTTCAAAGCCTTGAAAGATGCCGTCAATCTGGTGCTGGCGGCGGATCAGGGGCCAGTCCCGGCACTGGATGCGCTCAAGCCGGAACAAGCACGACACATCGCATACGAAATCGTTTGGGGGCCGCAAGACCCCTTGCCAAATATACCCGCGTTCTCCCCGCCTTCCACCTGGGATGCCATCGGCGCGATGTATACATTTGAAGCCAATGACGGCGCGCTGACCAATCCGCTGGAACAAAACCGGCAACAATTCGAAGGCAATCTCAACAGCTATTACGCCACCCATAACGCCAAGGTCGACAGCCTGGCCCGCTACATCTACGCTCTCAGCGCGGCAGTCGCCTGCGAAGCCAGCAGCACCAGCGCTACCTCGGCCATGCTGGATTTCCCGGTATATCCCGGCGGCCCCCACGTCGGCACCACCATCAGCACTGCGCAGGTGCTGCTGGTCGACGGTAGCGGCGGCAGCGGGCCGCTGGCGCCGGCATTCACGGTTCCGGCCGAATATTTCTACGTACTGGGCGCGCAATTATCGATACAGCTCAACGCCAGCCAGCGTTTCCTGATGGCCGTGCGCGACAACCAGGAACGGCTGCTGCCGGTGCTCACCAGCGCGCTCGACAGCGGCATCGTCAACCCAGCCCCAGCCATCAACCCGGCGCAGGCGGTACGCCGGCTCGACGCCTTGCAGCCGGCCTCGGGCACCGTCGCGCCGCCATGCAAGCTGGATGCAAGCGTACTGCCGCTGGTCAACGACTGGCTGGCCTTTCCCAGCGCCGCCGCCTGGCGCAACTACGCACCCGGCGACGATGCCGTCAAATTCTGGACGCCCGAGCTGACGGCCCAGCCGGCGCCTTACCTGCAATTGGTGCTGTGCGCCCTGACTCTCGGTTTCCAGCCGCTGATGGCCGCCATCGTGGCGCTGCCGGTCGCCACCGTGGCGGCCCTGGCGGCATTGTCGGCAACCCAATGGGAAAACTTGTTCAGCAACACTGCCCTGCTGCCGCCGTTCACCGCGCCCGGCACGCCGGACGCGCGGATAGCAGCGTTTATCCGGCGCGTGCAAAAATTCTTCGACATGGATCCCAGCCTCGGCGCCATGCCGAGCGCGGCTGCGGGCGCGGCGCCGATATTGGCATTGCCGACGATCGATCTTATCGGCGAATTTGTCGTGCAGTATGTCGCTTTGACCGGGCCGTTCACCTTTGGCGCCGCGGCGCTTGACGACACTGCAGTCGATAGCGCGGTACAGCTGGTCTTGCCGGGCGATCCCGCGGCGCAAGCCTGGCTGAATCAGCGCGTGCATGTGATCAACAGCCTGTGCCAGCTGGCCGGAGTGACTTCCAATGTCATGCCGCCAGCGCCAAGCCTGGCGTTCTCCGTGGCCGAGGCGCTGTATGCGCGCGGCTTCACCAGCGCCGACGATATCCTGCCGCTCAGCCTGGCCGATTTCAGCGACGCCTTGCGCGGTACGGTGGCGTTCGACCAGGC
Organism: Collimonas sp. GW821-FHT02H07; assembly: GCF_059421505.1. Lineage (NCBI taxonomy): Bacteria > Pseudomonadati > Pseudomonadota > Betaproteobacteria > Burkholderiales > Oxalobacteraceae > Collimonas > Collimonas sp. GW821-FHT02H07. The sequence continues at coordinate 124,456 of NZ_JBWKVC010000014.1, read as the reverse complement.
CGCGCTGATCTACGCCAAGGCCGGCGCCGTCGGCCCGCAACCTGCGCCGGCGCCGCAACCGTTCCAGCCGGTCAATCCCGGCGGCCTGGTCAATTGCATCCCGCCTTGCTATCTGTCGCCGCTGGGGCCGGTGGAATACCTGCATGAATTGCTGGCGCTGTCCGAAGCCTCGACTTGCCGCGACCCTGCCGCCGCGCCGGCCATGGGGAAATTGACGCTGGGCGATGCCGTCGCCGCCCGCCGCGGCGCCCTGGGCAGCCTGAAGGTCAGCGCCGCCAACGCCGAAACGCAGCTGCCCTTGATCGACATCGTCAATGAAAACCTGGAGCATCTCGCCGCCATCATCCCGGCCACGCCGCAGGGCGCGGTGTACGACACCGCCAGCGGCCATCTCGGCCATCACAAGTTATGCACGGCGGCCGGCCAGGGCCAAGACCACGATCAGGACGATTGCCACCAGGCCTGCCAGCTGCTGGAGGCCTTGCCCGAGCATTCGGCGCCGGCGGTGCCGGTCGCCCAGCCGGGCGCCTACGACAAACTTAAACTGGATTTTTCGGCTCCCAGCCTGCCTTACTCCGAGCCATTGGATATCTGTCGCAGCTATCTGGAACAGGCAGGCACCTGCCGTTTCGAAACGATGCGCACCTTCCGCCAGGAGATCACCGAGTTCGCACTCGATCCGAGTCTGGCCGCACCGGCCTTCCAAAGCCATTTGTGGCGCTATCCGGTGCGCATCGATACCGCGATCGAATACCTGGGCATCAATCCCGAGGAATATGCCCTGCTCTTCACCCAGGATATCGCCGAGGCGCCTACGCCTGGCCACCTGCTGCTATATGAACTGTACGGTTTCGACAGCCCCATGCCGGGCGGCGTGGCCTGGACCACGATTGCCCTGCAATTGCCGGAATTACTGAAACGCACCGGCCTCAGCTATTGCGAACTGGTGGAACTGCAGAAATCGATGTGCTTCACGTTTGCGGTTGAGGACCGCAGCCGGCAGAACGCTAATGGCGGCCTGACCAACGCCGACGGCCAACGCACCAATCCCGACCAGGCCGCCCGCGGCAGGCTGCCGGACTGCGAGCCCTGCTGCCTGGAGCACTACCTGATTCATTTCCTGAAACCCGCCAGCCAGCAGGACGCCCTGCGCATGCTGGCGGTTTTCCTGCGCCTGTGGCGCAAGCTGCAACAGGTATGCGGCGCCCGTTACAGTTTTGCGCAGCTGTGCGATATTTGCGAGGTGCTGCAGCTGTTCATCGGCGGTGCGATCAATCCGGATTTCATCCGCCAGCTGACGGCATTCCAGATGCTGCGCGACCAGTTCCGCCTGAAGCTGGCCGACGGCAGCCATGCCGCCGGCGCCCATGGCGCCAACCGCACGCATATCCTGGCCCTGTGGGTGGGCAGCGGCGCGGCCAAATGGAACTGGGCGTTGGATCAGCTGGTCGAGCACGTCCAGCAATTCGCCAAACGCCATTACACGCATGCCGACCGCAGCAAGCACAGGCGCGATCCGCAATTCATCAAGCTGCTGAAGGCGAATCTCGATCCGCTGTCGAAGCTGGCCGGGTTCGATCCCGCCAACCCGAGCGATACCTGGCACAACAAGCCGGCCGCCACCTTGCGGTTCGCCGAAGTCCTGGCCAAGATCACCGGTTCGCAGTTCGGCATCGGCGAAATCCTGTATCTGTTCAGCGCCGACGACCATCTCGACGGCGACGATCCCTTCCCTCTGCAAGACAGCAATGAAGCGCAGGATTCGCCATTGGCATATCCTGACGACGACCGTCATCACGACCTGTGGCAGCTGCGGCATAAGTTGCTGGAAGTCGATATCGGCGAAGAAGATGAGCGCAAATGGAGCTGGCATCGGATCGAGGCCGCTTTGCGCAACGAGTTCGGCTATCAGCCAGCAGCCGGCGACCCGGATTATCTGAGGTCGCTCGGGCAACACTTTTTCCCCGGCATACTGGAGCGCGCCGGCGCCACCGTTACGGCAACCGAACGCCAATACCGCACCCCGCTCGCGGCGCCTTCCGCAGCCATGTGGAATATTCCGCCTGACGGGCCTTTCCGCTTCGACGGCGCCAGTGCCGAATTATGGACCCAGCTGCCGCTGCAGGACCAGGCCGTCATCGACAAACTGCAGCATCTGCGCGACCTGACGGCGACCGAGCAATTGGCGGTGCAGAACCTGTACCACATGCCACGGGTCGACCTGGCGACGTTTGCCTGTCTCTTCCCGGATTTCAGCGCGGCCGAAAAGCACTTGATAGAAGAGCATGACGAAGAGCAGCGCTGGTCCTGGTTCCGGCGCCAATTCGCCCTGACCTACCGGCGCTGCCACCTGATCGGCGAGCACCTGGCGCAGCATGTGGCCGCGGTCACCGGCGAAGAATGGCAAGACTCGGCCAGCGGACTGGCGGCCGCCTGGCTGATACTGAAACGCTTGTACGCCGACGGCAACCTGGCCCAGGGCAGCTGGGAAGCCGACAGCGGCGTCACGCCGCCCGTCACCTGGACACCGCCGCCGAGCGGCGGCAGCTTCGCCGCCTTGCTGGGCCTGACCGGCACCGGCCTGCTCGGCGAGTTCAGGCGCGCCGACGGTCCCTCCACACCGCCGGTATGGCGCGAGATGCGCGGCCCGATGAGTGCTTTCGACCATGAAAAAAATCGGCACAACGCGCCGGTCCCGACCATCTTGCCGGCAATGGACCTGGATCTGAGTCCTGCGCAATTGAAATATGTTGTCGTGCGCAATGGTTTCGCCATGCAGGACCAGCATGGCAGGGACCTGGGCGGCGCGGAAAGTTTCGGCGTCGACTGGTCGGGCATATTGCTGGTCGACGATGATGGCAAATACACCTTCAGCGCCGGCGCTCCCACGCCGGACGGCGAACAGCCCGACCTGGAGCGCGCGCAGCATTGCCACTGGCGGGTCACGCTCAGCCGCGGCCAGAAGCACTGGGTGCTGCTGCATCACCGCTGGCATGACAGCCATCAGCCGCACGAGCACCATGGCCAGGCCGATTCGTCATTGCACCTGAAACGCGGCGCATACAATATCGCGGTCGAATTCATCCAGCCCGCTGCGGATTTCTCTAAAGCCGACGACCTGCATCCGCAGCACACCGGTTTCCAGGTGAAGTATTGCGGCGCCGACACCCATGACCGGCCGGAAGCCCTGCCGCTGCGCCGCCTGTTCCGCGAGGAGGCGGACCAGCGCCTGGACCACGCGGTCAAATTCCCGGACAACAGCAAATACTGCAGCGCCGCGCTATTCTTGCAATTGCGCTATACCAGCAGCTTGCGCGACATCCGCCGAACCTATCAGCGCGCCTTCAAGGCCTTGCTGCTGGCCCATCGCTTCGGCCTGTCCGGCCGGCCCTCGAAAACCTACCAGCAATCCGAACTTGGCTACATGCTGGACCAGGCCGCGCTGTTTGCCGGCGTCAGCTTCTATCGCAATCCGCCGTCGACCGGAGCATTCTTGCGCCACGCCGCCGATTTCGACTTCAACCTGCTGCCGCTGAAAGATGTCTATCACTCGCCGGCGGCCAGCCAGGATCAACGGGTTGCCCCAAGCGCCCAGCGCCAGCAGGCCTGGTTCGATAACTGGGAGCGGCTGTTCGATTACAGCTGCATGCGGCACGAGCGCGAAAAGGCCATAGAACGGCCGGTCTGGCTGCTGTTTGAAGAAGCGCTGGAAAAGCAGCCGGACAATCCGGCCCAGCTATTGCGCCACCTTGACGTCGATGCACTCCATGCCAATCTGGTGTTGAACTACTTCCAGAGTCAAACCACGCCTGTCCGCGCGATCGGCACAACCGACCTGGAGGACGACCGCTGGAGTGTGCGCGTCTGGCACGGCGACCGTTGGGTCAGACAGCTGGTGAAGCACTTCACGCCACGTCATATCGGCGCCGCCCAACCCGATCTATGGGCGGCCGACGATCCCGGCCAGGCTTTGCCGGGCCAGGCCGTAAGCGGTGACGCCAACCTGGCGCGTTTCATTGACGACGGTTACGTGGAAAACCACGAGCCGCGCCGCTATGCCGACCTTCAGCGCCTCAACGACCAACTGCGCGTGCGCGCCCGCGCCGCTCTGCTGGCCTACCTGTGCGGCATGCAGCGCGTGGCGCTGCCATGGGGTGGTCATGCCCGCGGCGCCAAGGACCTGAGCGCCTTGCTGCTGCTGGACGTCGAAAGCGGCTGTTGCGAGCGCGCCAGCCGCATCGAAGAAGCAATCACGGCGGTACAGAATTTTGTGCAGCGCGCGCGGCTGGGATTGGAAGGCAGCTGGCTGGCCGGCGCCGCTTTCGTACAGCTGTGGAAGCACGAATTCGCCTCGTACCGGACCTGGGAAAAATGCAAATGCAGGAGCCTGTACAAGGAAAACTGGATCGACTGGGACGAACTGCAGCAGGCGCGCAAGATTGAGGCTTTTCAATTCCTTGAGCAGGAATTGCGCCGTTCGACGCTCACCATTGCCGAACCGGGCGGCCTCGAATATTGGCCGGAAACATTGCCGCCGGCTCATCCTGCAATCAAATTCCTGCAAAAGCGCGACGCCTCTGCATTGCGCCTGCTGCAGCCGCCGCGCGAAGGCCTGGGCGTATCAGGCACGCCGGAACGCGACGCCCGGCCAAACTGGCTGGCGCCTGATACCGGAGCGGCAGTAACGCTGCCGCCAACCGGCGGCGGCAATACTAATCCCGCTGGCGTATTGGCCAGCGCCGGTGCGGTCACGCTGAATGACAAGCTGCCGTTCTGGATCCAGGCGGCGATCCGCCTTGGCATCAAGTTCGTACGGCTGGCGGCAGGCGGCGTGCCGCCAGCCGCAGCGGAGTTTCATGCCAGCGATTTTCATGAAGAGCCGGGGTGCTGCAGCGAATGCGGCTGCGTCCATCCGCCGCTGGTGGATGAATATTATTTCTGGCTGGCCCCCGCGCAAATTTTCAACACGCCGCCGCAGGATGAATATTACGATCCGACCCAGCAAGCCTCGCCGCGCTGGCATGACGATCAAGCCCTGCCGACGCTGCTCGACTGGAAATCGGCTGCAGCCACGCAACTGGCCTGGTGCCGTGTGCACAACGGCGAATTCAGGCAGCCTCGGCGCAGCGACGGCCTGGTACAGCTGACGCCCGGCGCCGAGCCGGATCTAACCTACGTCGGCCGGGTCGGCGATTCACTGACATTCGCGGTAAGCAACGGTACTGTCCCGGCCGGCTACAACGGCAGCGACGCTCCCGGCTTCCGCTATGACATGGCGGACGACGACTGCCTCGCGCTGCCGCTGGTGGCGGACCCGGCGGCCGTGGCAAGCCCCTATCCTGCCGGTTTGCCGGCCTATCCCTATTTCGCCTACGTCGAGCCGGGCGACCGCCTGTTTCCGGCATCCCTGTTCAGCCCGGCGCTGGCGGTCGCCGGCGTGCTGCGCTGTCACTGCCGCTTCGAACCTGCGCTCAAATGGTACCAACTGGTCAACAATCCGCTGCAGGTCGACAACAGCTGGGTGCATTGCGCAAGCGAGGGCGATCGCCAACCGCCAGCCAACGTGCCGCCGGTCACAAACCTGCCGCCTGGCGATGTTGCGCCCGGCGTAGCGGCGCTGGAAACCGCCGCCCCCGTACGCGACGCAACCCCGCTTGCCGTCGCGGAGACGACCGCGGCGGACACCACGCCAGGCAGCACCGGCGTCAGGCCGCCGGCGGCAATGTGCTGCGACAGCACCCATATCTCGGCCGAAACCGCGCGCGACCGCTCGATCCTGCTGCACTATCTGGAAACCCTGCTGGAATGGTCGCAGGCGCTGCTGCGCCAGAACTCGCGCGAATCGGCACAGCAAATGCGGCTGGTGCTGGACACGGCGGCGGCCATCCTCGGCCCCTGTCCGCGCGTGCTGCTCAACCATACGCCGCCTCCAGGCCAGACGGTAGCCGGTTTCAAGCCCCTGATTCCGCCGCTCAATCCGCGCCTGATGGCGTTGTATTGCCATGTCAAAGACGGCCTGGCGCTGGTGCATCGCTGCCTGAGCGATACGCGCCTGCGCAACGCCAATGCCTGCGGCAGCTGCAGCGCCCCTTATTTTGGCCAGGCCCCATGCCGCTGCGCCACACTGGAACAGCACTGCGGCTGCGAAGCGGTGCAGGAGGCTGTCTGCGACGATGACGAATGGTGTCGCCCCCACAGTCCTTACCGCTTTGTCTATCTGCTGCAAAAAGCCCAGGAGGCCAGCGCCCGGGTACGCGAACAGGGCGCGTCCCTGCTGTCGGCGTTCAGCAATGGCGACGCCGAATACCTGGCGGCGATGCGCAGTCGCCATGAAACGCAACTGGCCGACCTGACCATCAAAGTACGGCAAGACCAATGGCGCGATGCCGAATGGCAGGTGCAGGCGCTGGGAAAAACCAAGGAAGTCAGCCAAACCAACCGGCGCTATTACAAGCACCTGATCGATGTCGGCTTGAATAACGGCGAGCTGAATTATCAAAGCAACACCAACTCGTCGCTCGATCTGCGCTCTTCGGCGATCCCGATTGAAGCCACCGGCGAAGCGATGCGCCTGATCCCGGACCTGTTCGTCGGCTTTCCCTGCGAAGAGACCTGGCTGCCGCTGGGCACCAAGCTGGGCGAGATGTTCCAGGCCATCGCCCGCATCACCAATGAGTTCGCAGAGATTGCCAGCGTCAACGCCGGCCTCGACCTGACCCAGGCCAGCTGGCAGCGGCGGCTGGACGACTGGGTGCACCAGGTGGAGATCCTGGATATCGAAATTGAGCAGGAGGAAATCCAGATACTGGGCGCCGAACGGCGTCGCAGCGCGGCGCTGGAAGAACTCAACCTGCAGCAAACGCAGCTTGCGCAATCGCGCGAGGTGCTGGACGCCTTGCGCGACAAATTCACCAACCATGAGCTGTATCTGTATCTGCAAAAAGAAACCGCCGCATTGCATTGGAAGATGTTCGAACTGGCGCGCTATCTGGCGCTGGAAGCGCAGCGGGCTTTCAACTTTGAACTGGGCTACAGCAGCCGCCAGTTTGTCGGCAACGAGTGCTGGGACGATCTGCATGAAGGCTTGCTGGCCGGTGAACGACTGCAGCTGGCGCTGCAACGGATGGATGCCGAATATGCGGCCTGCAACCGGCGCGAATACGAGCTGACCAAGCATGTTTCGCTGGCGCTGCATTTTCCCCTGCAGTTCCTGCGTCTGAAAATCACCGGCAGCTGCGAAATAGAAATCCCTGAATGGATGTTCGACATGGACTATCCGGGCCAATACATGCGCCGCATCAAGAACGTCAGCCTGACCATCCCCTGCGTCACCGGTCCTTATACCGGCGTGCATTGCCGCCTGACCTTGCTGAGCAGCCGGACTCGCGTCGATCCCTGCCTGCCTTGCCCGCTCACCGAGTGCTGTCACGAGCGGCCGCGCAATCATTGCGGCTGCAGCCATGCCGCGCATGAGCACTACGCGCTCTGCGGCGACGACCGGCGCGCAGTGCGGCATTACGGCGCGCGCGAAGCCATCGCCACCTCCAGCGGACGCAATGACGCCGGCCTGTTCGAGCTGAACTTCCACGACGAGCGGCACCTGCCGTTCGAATTCTTCGGCGCGGTCAGCTGCTGGCGCATAGAAATGCCGCCGGAAAACAACTACTTCGACATGGATAGCCTGACCGACCTGGTGCTGCATATGAACTATACGGCGCGCGAAGGCGGCACATCGCTGCGCGCGGCAGCCAACGACAGCGCCCGCCAGAAACTGCCGGGCAATGGCTGGATCCTGATCGACTTGCGCAAGGACTATCCGGACGCCTGGGAGTTGTTCCAGCGCCGTCCGGCCCAGCATCGCGAGGGCGGGGGCGGCGCCGAACAGGCAAGAGAACGCAGCATGCGCCTGCCGGTCAGCCGTAAGCTGTTTCCGTTCCTGCCATCCGATCCGGCGCTGCGGATATCGAAGCTGGCGGTGCTGTTTGAGCTGGAAGAGCGCTGCGATGAGCGCGACGACTGCCCGCAAATCGATGCCTGTCCTTGCGCGCAGGAAGATGTAAAGGACTCCCATCTGGTCGAAGTGACCATCTACCATGCGGACGACGATGGCGACGATGCCGCCGAAACGGAGATCAATTGCGTGACTACCAGCGAATGGCCCAAGATATATCACGGGGTCGCCGAAGTCGATATCGGACCTATCGATCAGCGCCGCAAGAACCACACCATGGTGCTGACTGTCGGCCACGATGTCGGCAGGCTGGAACGCGCATTTTTGCTGTGTCGTTACGAAACGGCCTGCGAGTGTTGCGACACCGTACAGCCGCTTGACGAACGGCATGATCATGCAAGCTGCTAAGCGCGCTTCCCTCGATGCAGACAACGGAGACCATCATGAGCGACAAGTCCAGCAAACCGGGCGCATCGAAATATCATTTCGTCGTAGGCGTCAATCTGGCCACCTTTGAAACCGACATCAACCGCCTCGCCGCCGACAGTCCTTGCCTTAAGCTGAATCAGCTGCTTTATGTGCAGGGCATCGGCTTTATCGGGGTAATGGAAAATGCCAGTGACGGAACCGCCGCCGCGGACGCTGAACCGGCCAAGACAGAGGATCCGAAGAAGACCGGTCGTCGCTCGCCTAAGGAAAAGTAACAGACATCTGCACGCAATGCCGTTCAGTCAAGACGCCAGTCTGGCGTCCCTGTCCAGGCGATCACAGCCAGTTCGTGACCTACGGCGCCGGCGGCCCATCGCCGTGGAGCCTGGCCAGCCAGCAGGCGTTCGACCTCTTCCCGACGTCTGCGCCGCCAGCGACGGCGCAGATCGCCTCCTGTCAATCATGGCGCCGCGCCGCCGCGGCTGAGCGATGTGCCGACAGTCCACGCATCTGACGCGAAATATTTCAATCGGGAAATTTATGCAATGCGCTTCCGGCGCCGGCGACAGCATGCCCTGCCGGAATCAAGGCATGTCTTCCACAGCCCGCCAAGCTCACCTTGCCCGCCGCGGGTATTTTAGGATAGGCTTGTCTCCTTCCCTTCCCCCTTGAGAACAAAGAGAAAATTCATCAACTATGGATATGCCATCCCACCAGCTCACCATGACCATACTGATGTCCCCGGATATGGCCAATTTTTCCGGCAATGTGCATGGCGGCGCCATTCTCAAGCTGCTCGACCAGGTCGCCTATGCCTGCGCCAGCCGCTACGCGGCGCAATACGTGGTGACCCTGAGCGTGGACCAGGTGACTTTCCGCCAGCCTATCCATGTCGGCGAGCTGGTCAGCTTCCTGGCCAGCGTCAATCACACCGGCACTTCATCGATGGAGGTCGGCATCAAGGTGGTGGCCGAGGATATCCGCACCCAAGTGGTGCGTCACGTCAACAGCTGCTTTTTCACGATGGTGGCGGTGGACCATGAACGGCGGCCGATCGCCGTGCCGCCGCTGCGGCCGTTCAGCGCCGAAGAGAAGCGGCGCTTTGAAGACGCTATCCTGCGCAAGCAGCTGCGCCAGGAGCTGGCGCGGCGCTTCGAGGAAGTCAAGTCGGCCTGATCCTGGCGCTCAGTCGAACTGCCTGGCCATTTTGTCCGGCAGCGGCACATTCAGCCATTTTTTCACGATGGCATTGAGCTCATCGTCCTTCTTCGCCTTTGTCAGCGCGGCATTGACGGCCGTCATCAATGCCGGCTCTTCCTTGAGCAGGCCGACATAGCAGCCGGATTCCTGGATGATGTACTTCATCTGCGGCTTGTTGCCCGTGGCCTTCGCGGCCAGTGCAACGGCGACGAAATCGCCGGTGCCGACCAGCTGCACCTGCCCTGCCAGGTAAGCCGAGATCATGCCGTTGTTGTCTTCATAGCGCTTGATGGTGGCGCTGGCCGGCGCCGTTTCGGTCAGCTGGCTGTCCTGGAAAGTTCCGCGCGCCACGCCGACGGTTTTGCCGGCCAGGTCGGCAGGGCCGGCGACCTTGATGGCGGCCGGCCCGAACACGCTGTTGTTATAGGGTGAATACGGCTGGGAAAAGGCAATGACTTTCTCACGCTCGGCATTCTTGCCCAGGGTGGAAATCACCAGGTCGGCCTTGTGCGTCTGCAGGTAGGCGATGCGGTTGGCGCTGGTGACCGGCACCAGTTCCGCTTTCAAGCCCATGTTCCTGGCGATCAGCGTTGCAACGTCAATGTCGAGCCCCTGCAGTTTGAGATCCGCGGTGACGGATCCGAATGGTGCAAAATCCTGGGGCACGGCAATGCGCAGGACGCCGCGCTTCTGGATATCGCCCAAGCCGTCGGCATGCGCGCTTTGCATGCCCAGGACCGGTAAATCGAGGAGCAGCAGGAACAGCAACTTGAAAATTCTCATCAGATTCACCTGGATGAAGAGGAAAGCGTAGGGATGGCTGTGCGGCCCATCCACGGGACTGCGGGCCACAGCCATATTACGCAATAAATATGCCACAAGCCGTATCCATGGCCTGATGCATGCCTTGGATGCCAAGCAATGATTGCCCGGCGCCGCGCTCAAGCGCTTGCAACTACGGGATCTTTCAGCGCCAGTCCCATACGATCACGCGCCATTCCGACGGCTCGGCATCCGTCCCCGCGATGCCTCTGAACCCTACCCTCTGATGCGCGCGCATGGATCGCGGATTCTGCAGCGACACTTCGGTGACGACGAAATCGAAGTCGGCACGCATCTGCGTCCTCAAGGTTTCGTACAGTTTCCTGAAAACGCCCTGGCCGCGAAATGCCTGGCCGACGCACACCTGTCCCATGACGAAGTAGGCGTTGTCACGCATCGGCATGCCATTGAAAACGGCGGCCTCGGCATCCCGGAACATATTGTCGAGAAAAGGAAATGAAGCACGGCATTCCTTCAGCATGACCAAGGCATAGCCGATGACGACGCCATCGCACTTTGCAAGGACATGCCGGTAAGCGCCGCGCATGAGCTGCAGTTCGCCGACGGTATATTCCATGGTCACGAATCCCTCCGTGCCGCGCAGTTCGGCCGCCACCGCATCCAGCCGGTTCAGGCGCTGCAATTCAACGATTTGCTCAAGGTCATCCGCCTTGTCGCTCAATTCGAAAGTCATCATGCAGCCCTCCTGTCGCAGATTCTATACCTGTGCAGCGCAGGCTACTTATTGGTCACGAACGGAATCGGCGCCGAGCCGTACATGGTGGTCGGGACGTCGCCCTTCCATTGCTTGGCCCTGACCATGTCGACCTCGATCCGGCGCAGTTCCAGCACATCCTTGTTTTGCGCCAGCGCGGCGTTTTGAATCTTCAGCGCATCCGCCTGCGCGGTGGCGATCTTCAATTGCGAGTAGGCTTCGCCGTCGGCGCTGGCGCGCATCGCCTGAGCCTCAGCTTCGGCAACCGCCACTTTCTGCTTTTGCTCCGCCTCGACGGTCTTGAGCTTGTTTTCCGCGCCCAGGCGCAACTGTTCCTGGGTGACTTTTTCGTTGATCGCCGCCATATAGGAAGGCGAGAAAGAGAAGGTTCGCATATCGATGCCGATTACCTGGGCGCCGTAGATTTTCAGCTTGTCGCGCAAGGAGGCGCTGATGTCCGCGCTCACCTGCGAACGGCGGGCGATCAGGTCGGGCGCGCTGTATTTGGCAGTGACTGCCTTGAACACTTCTTGCGTCGCGGTCTGTACATACGATGAGAGATCACCGTCATGGCTGTACTTCTCATAAACTTCCGCGACGCTGTTGGTGGAAATCGAATAACGCACCGTCATGCTGACCTTGACCGGCTGGGTATCCGAAGTGCTGCCCTCGGCGTCTTCAACGTCGGCGCGCTCGGCGCGGATGCTGAATATGGTCAGTTTCTTCCATGGCGGCAGGATCACCAGCCCCTCGTTCTCGATGCCGACGATCTTGCCGAACGATGTCACCACGCCGCGGTTGCCGGTCGGCACAGAACCGAACGGCCACAGCCATAGCGCCACAATCAATAAAACCAATCCAGTCAAACCCAACTTGATGAAACTTTTCTTTTGTAAATCAAGCATCTAATTCCCCTTGTTTGAATAAACCAAAATCGGCAGCTCCCACAGCCGACCGATGCCATTCTTGCATGCTTTCAAGGTTTTGTCTGAGGGCAATAATGCGTGGTGAAAAAACAAGCTGGCGCAGCTGTTTTTTATGGCTGTCAACGACGCAACGGGTCTTCACGTAGGGAGGCGGCAAAGATTTTCGGCGACCGTCCAGGATCCGCATATGGATGCTCGAAACGATTCGTTCAGTTCTCGCGGAGACGCACTATATATTGGCGGAAAGTCAATGGAGAGCCGCCCTATGCCATCTTTATTTCACACGCCCTCAGACCGCTTCCGCGCCGCAAGACCCGGCTGGTGGGCGCGGCTGGAGCTGCCGACCTGGATCCTGATTGCCGCCATCTACGGCGGCTGGCTAGGCTGCGTGCTGCATTGGCGGGCGCTGGGCCCATGGCTGGGAACGCCGCTGCTGATTCTGCTGACGGCCTGGTATATGTCGCTGCAGCATGAGCTGATACACGGGCACCCCACCCGCCATGCCCGTTTCAACGCCCTGCTCGGCCAGTTGCCACTGGCTGTCTGGTATCCGTATGCGGTCTACCGCGACAGCCATCTCGGCCATCACAATAACGAAACCCTGACCCTGCCCGGCATCGACCCGGAAACCTATTATGTATCGCGGGCCGGCGCCGGCAGCGGCTCGCGCCTGCGCCGCTTCCGCAACACCTCCGCCGGCCGCCTGCTGATAGGCCCGGCGCTGGCATGGTCGCATACCATCCGCGCCGCCTGGCTGGCGCGCGACCGTAAAGCTCTGCTCATCTGGGGCGGCCACGGCTTGTTGCTGGCCGGGATGCTGATCTTGCTTGAGCGCGCCGGCATCGCGCCCTTGTTCTACGTACTGGCGATTGCCTATCCGGCGCTCAGCCTGACCATGGTGCGTTCCTTGTTCGAACACCGGGCGGTGGAATCCGAGCACGGGCGCTCGGTCATTAATGAAGCTGCATGGCCCTGGCGCCTATTATTCCTGAATCTGAATTATCATTTGGTGCATCACCTTCATCCCGGACTGCCCTGGTTTCATCTGCGGCTGGCCTACCTGGCCGAGCGCGAGAGCTACCTGGAGTCGTCGGATGGGTTCGTCGAACGCGGTTATCTGCCCTTGCTGTGGCGCTATCGCAGCACGCCGGCGATTGCCGATGTTCATCCTTTTGCCTGAAGCAGCATGATCTTTGAAACTGCCCCTTGACGATCACATCGACCACATGAACCTGCCCATCCGCCGGCTGACCGCCCTGTTTGCCTTTACCCTGCTCACTTCCCACGCACAGGCGGCCGAGCCGATCCGCGTGGGATCCAAGATCGACACCGAAGGCGCCTTGCTGGGCAATGTCATCCAGCTGGTGCTGGAAGCCAACGGCATCAAGACCGTCAACCGCCAGCAGCTCGGCACCACCAAGGTGGTGCGCGGCGCGCTGCTGGCCGGCGGCATCGACATCTATCCGGAATATACCGGCAACGGCGCCTTCTTCTTCGCCGACGGCAGCAACCCGGCCTGGAAGAATGCCGGGGCCGGCTATCAGCTGGTGAAAAAGCTCGATGCCGACAAGAACCACGTGATATGGCTGACGCCCTCGCCGGCCAACAATACCTGGCTGATTGCGATCCGCAAGGAAATCGCGCAAGCCAACCAGCTGAAAACCATGGCCGACCTCGGCCGCTGGATCAGCCAGGGCGGCAAGATCAAGCTGGCCGCCTCAGCCGAATTCATCGAGCGTCCGGACGCCTTGCCGGCCTTTGAAGGCGCCTACGGTTTCAAGTTGAAACAAGACCAGCTGCTGACCCTGGCCGGCGGCGACACTGCCGCCACGATTAAGGCCGCTGCCGAACAGACCTCCGGCGTCAACGCCGCCATGGTCTACGGCACCGACGGTGCGGTCGCGGCCCTGGGCCTGGCGACGCTGGATGACGTCAAGGCCGTGCAGCCGGTCTACGCGCCGGCGCCGGTGATACGCAGCGACGCCCTGGCCAGGGAGCCGAGGATCGCCGCCCTGCTGCAACCGGTATTCAGCTCCCTGGATAGCGCGACCCTGCAAAAGCTCAATGCCGGCATCGCCATCGAAGGCCGCGATGCCCGCAAGGTCGCCGCCGATTATCTGCGCAGCAAGGGCTTTATCCGATGACGGCAGAGCGTCTGGCGAACCTGCCGCCGCGCTCCGGCGCACTGGCGCTGCTATCGATCCAACTGCGCAATCCGGTGCACCTGCTGCTGGCGGCAACAGCCATCCTCGCCGCCGCCGGCTTGCCGCTGCTGACGTTTGCGCCCAACCGGCTGCTCAGCGGCCATGGCATCTTTCTGAGCGAACTGTTCAACCGCGCCAGCATGTATTGGCTGCTGGCGATCCCGGCCTTGCTTCTGCTGGCGGCGCCCTGGCTGCGTCCGAGCCGCGGCAGCAGGATATTGCTGATCCTGGCTGCCGCGCTGTTCAGCTGGGGCCTGCTGGCGCTGGCCGGCCAGGAAGCCCGCCTGCGCAGCGGCGCGGAGGACTCGCTGGCACGCGTCTCGTTCGGCGGCGCTTTCTGGCTGCTGACGCTGGTCGCCTGGCTGCAGCTGGCCGAAGCCTTGCGCGGGCTGCGGCTGTCCTTGCCGGCCCAGGTCGCGGTGGTAGCGCTGGCGGGATTGCCGGCGACCGGCTTGCTGCTGACGGGCCAGCTCGGCCAGCTGTCGCTGCTGAAGGAATACCGCAATCATCTGGACAGCTTCGATCAGGCGCTGCTACGGCATCTGCAGCTGGTGCTGTTTTCGGTGCTGCCGGCGGTTGTCATCGGCACCAGTTTCGGCGCCCTCGCGTTCCGCAGCCAGCGCCTGCGCAAGCTGTTGTTTCCCGTCTTGAACGTGATACAGACGATTCCATCGATTGCCTTGTTCGGCCTGCTGATCGGTCCCTTGACCCTGCTCGGCCTGATGCTGCCGCGCACCGGCATCAGCGGCATCGGCATGGCGCCGGCCTTGCTGGCGCTGATCCTCTACTCGCTGCTGCCGATGACCCGCAGCGCCGTAGCGGGACTGCAACAGGTGCCGGCCGCGGTGCGCGAAGCGGCCCGCGGCATCGGCATGTCGCCGCGGCAGATTTTCTTTCGGGTCGAACTGCCGCTGGCGCTGCCGGTCTTCCTCAACGGCGTGCGCGTTACTACCGTGCAGGCGGTAGGTTTGGTGGAAGTGGCGGCGCTGATCGGCGCCGGCGGCTTCGGCACGCTGATGTTCCAGGGCATGGCCAGCAGCGCGCTGGACCTGGTGCTGCTGGGGGTGATTCCGGTGGTGCTGCTGGCGATCTGCGTCGACGCTGCGTTCAAGGTGGTGATTTCATTGCTCACCAGGAAAACCCAGGAAAATCAATGATTGAAATCGAGAATATCAGCAAATCCTTCGATGGCCGCCTGGCGCTTGACGACGTGTCGCTGGCCATCAACGCCGGCGAGCTGGCGGTGCTGATCGGCAGTTCCGGCTCCGGCAAATCGACGCTGCTGAAGCTGTTCAACCGCTTGCTGGAACCGGACAGCGGCAATGGCAATATCAGGCTGCTGGGAAATGACATTACCGGCTATTCGCCGGAGCAGCTGCGGCGCCGCATCGGCTATGCGATCCAGTCGGTCGGCCTGTTCCCGCACTGGACCGTGGAACAGAATATCGCGGCCGTGCCGACCCTGCTGCAATGGCCGAAAGCGCGCATCCAGGAACGCGTCGACGAGTTGCTGACGCTGCTGCACCTTGCGCCTGAGACCTTCCGGCGCCGCTATCCGCACCAGCTGTCCGGCGGCCAGCAGCAAAGAGTCGGCGTGGCGCGCGCCTTGGCGGCCGATCCGGAAGTGCTGCTGATGGATGAACCGTTCGGCGCGCTCGACCCGCTCACCCGCAGCAGCCTGCAGCAGGAACTCGCCAATATCCACGCCATTTCGGGCAAGACCATCGTGCTGGTCACCCACGATATCGACGAAGCGCTGGCGCTGGGCGAGCGTATCGTGCTGCTGGATCACGGCCGTATCGTGCAGCAAGGCGCGCCGCGCGATTTCCTGCTGGCGCCCGCCAGCGACCTGGTGCGCGATTTTGTCGGCCAGAGCGATGTCGGCATCCGCCTGCTCGGGCTGGACAAGATCGCCGCCAGGGTGCGCGCCGAGCCGGCCATTGAAGGCGAACCGATCCGCAGCGACGGCACCTTGCGCGAAGCGCTCTCGGCGTTCATCACGCGCAAGGTGTACAGCCTGCCGGTGGTGGATGAACACGGCCAGCCTGCCGGCGTACTGCATTTTGCAGATTTGCTGACGGAGCGGACTTGAGCTGGCCGGGCAAACCGCGAAATTCTCTGTACCGCCATCGCTGGCTGATTGTCAGCAGCCTGCTGCTGGCGGGACTGATCTTCGGCATGCCGCTGGCAGGACCGCTGTTCAGCGCCGTTTTTCCGGAGCTGGAACGGCCCATCTATCAGCAGGACTCGTTTCTTGCCCTGGTGCTGGCGCATCTGCGCATCGTCTCCATCTCCGGCGGCATCGCTGTGCTGGGCGGCGTCGGCGCTGGCTTGCTGGTGACCCGGCCTGCCGGCAAGGCGTTTCGCTCGCTGCTGGAAACGATGCTCGCCATCAGCCAGTCATTCCCGCCGGTGGCGGTGCTGGCGGTGGCCGTGCCGCTGGTCGGCTTCGGCGAAACGCCGGCCCTGATCGCGCTGGTGATGTACGGCATTCTGCCGGTGGCGCAAGGCGCAGTCACGGGCTTGTCGTCCATTCCACGGCCGGTGCTGGAAGTGGCGCGCGGCATCGGCATGAGCCGTCGCCAGATCCTGTGGCGCGTCGAGCTGCCGCTGGCCGCGCCCGTGATACTGGCGGGCGTGCGCACCTCGGTGGTGATCAATATCGGCACCGCGGCGATTGCCTCCACGGTGGGCGCAAAAACCCTGGGCTTGCCGATCATTGTCGGCCTCAGCGGCTTCAACACCGCCTATGTGATCCAGGGCGCGCTGCTGGTCGGCCTGCTGGCGATCGTGGCCGACCAGCTGTTCGAATTGCTGGCGCGCCGCTGGACGCCGCAATCCGCAGGCGGTGCGCAAGACCAGGGGGATGGATGATCTGCGCACTGCCGATGTATCCGTTTCCGGCCGCCGGCCTGCGCGCATTCTGGACGGTCTTGCGCGACAATTTGCTGCGCGCCGGCCTGGAGCCGCTGCCGCTGGAGCTGGCGCAGCCGGACGACCTGCTCCAGCATTGGCAGCGCAGCGATCTGCTGCTGAGCCAGTCGTGCGGCTATCCGGTTTCCACTCTGTTGCGCGGCAAGGTGCAGGTGGTCGGGGCATTTCATTTCGATGTGCCCGGCTGCCGGCTGAGCGCTTACAGCAGCGTCTTGCTGGTACGCAAAGACGACAAACGCGCATCCTTGCCTGCATTTCACGACGCCGTCGCCGCCTGCAACGAACGGCATTCGCAATCCGGCTATCACGCGCTGCGCAGCGCGGTTGCGCCATTGGCGCGCGACGGCCGCTTCTTTTCCAAGGTGCTATTCAGCGGCGCGCATCGCCGCTCGGCACAGATGGTTGCCGGCGGCGAGGCCGACATCGCTGCGCTCGATTGCGTCAGTGTTTTCCTGTTGCGGCAACAGGAGCCTGCTGTTTTCGAACGGCTTGCCGTCATCGGTTTTACAGAATCCATGCCCGGCCTGCCGCTGATTACCTCGCTGAGCACGTCTGCAACGGCATTGGCGCAACTGCGGCAGGCACTGAGCGTGTGCTGTCAAGCGCCAGAACTGCGCGATAGCCTGGACGCCATGCGCATCACCGGCTTTTCCGCCCTCGATGAAAACGATTACCGCATCTGCGCGGCCAGGGCCGAACAAAACACGAAAGGCGGCCTGGCCGACTGGTAGCCAGCCTGGCGCAGGCTGGTTTCGCTGCCGCGTCAAGAGCGCCAGGGTTCCAGGGTTTTCAGCAGGACGCCTTTTTCCTTGACGCATTTGCCCAGCAAGGCAAAGCCGCATACCTCTTCCTGACGGTTGGTGTACACCGCGCGCATGCCGGTGACGATGCCCTCTGCCTGCAAGGCTTCCGCCGGTTCCCAGCGGCCGTCCGACAGGATCGGCGGCACGATCACGGCCGGCAGCGCCGGGGGTTTTGGCGTTGCCGGGATTGCCGGTCTTGCGATTCGGTTGCTATAAAAATAGGCACTCCAGGAGAAAGTAGCGCCGCTGGCCGCGGTCGGAGGCTATGGCGGCAGCTGAGCAGGTAGTCGAGGCAAAGAATTATTGCGCCTTGTCCCAGTGCATGCGCCGCTCTTCAGTTGCTTCCTTGAGCAAATGATAGGAACGCTCTGGATTTTTTTCTGCATTCGGACTTCCGGCATCCATGGCCAGCGCCAGCGACTGCAGCGCCGGCGGAAAATCTCCCTGCGCGGATTTTTCCAGCCAGCTGCGCGCCAGCGCCGGATCCTGCAGGACGCCGTCGCCCGCGGCATAGGCGTTGGACAGCAGGAACATGGCTTGCGCACTGCCGTTGGCGCTGGCTTGCTGCAGCCATGACACGGATTGCTTCAGGTCTTGCGGCATGCCTTCGCCATACTTGGCCATGCGCGACAGCATCAAGGCAGCTCTTTCGTCATCCTGCGCCGCCGCCTTTTTGTACCATCGCGCGGCCAGCACAGGCTCTTTGCCAAGGCCAAGCTTGCCGTTGTAGTAAGCGCCGGCCAGGACAAAAGCCGCCTCCCTGTCCCCGCCCTGGGCGGCCTTGCCCAACCAGAAGGCGGCATCCTTCTCGCTCGCCGCCGTATCTTCGTAGGCCAAGGCCAGTTCCCGCTGCGCCACCGCGGAGCCGCGCTGCGCCCAGGCTTGCAATTGATCGACAGCCGACGCCTGCCGGCCTTGCCGGGCCAGCACGCCCAGGCTTTCCAGCTGCGCGCTGCCTGGCGCTGCCGGCTGCTGATCGCTACAGGCGGCAAGCAGCGGTCCGAAGACCAGCGCCGCCAACAGATTTGAATATGTTTTCATCTTTATCAAACAAGACAAGCCCCGTGCAACCGAGGCTTGGTACATCGGAGATGCCGGCCGCACCTCGCCGGCCGCACCTATTTGCTCAAGTCGATCGCGTACTTGGAAAAGCCGCTGGGATCAAGAGCGCCCTCGGTGGCGACGCGGTTCAGGCCGAGCGCTTGCGCCACGGCCAGCTTGCCCGGCGTCGAACGCAGGATCACCGGTCCCTTGGTCGCCACCTTGACGAAGCTCCAGCTCTGGCCGCTGCCGTTGTTCGCCTGCGTGACCTTGCCGAGCTTTTGCAGGTAGCCGCTGACCACCGCCTGGCTGGCGTCGGGCGACTTGATGATGGTCTTGCTGCCGTCGATGCCAGGGAAATTGCCGCCGCCGCTGGCGCGATAATCATTGGTGGCAACGATGAAATCATCCGTCGCTGCCACCGGCTTGCCCTGGTAAGTCAGGTTGACGATGCGGCTGCCGACCGCCTGGGTGACGTCGATCTGGTACTGCATCGCATTGCCTTCGGCGTAGAACACGTCGTAGTTGTAGATGGACGAATACGAGGGCACCAGGTCTTGCTCCGCAGTTGCGTTGGGATCGATCTTGCCGAACTGCGAAGCGGAGGTTTCCAGCCAGTTTTTGAGGTCCGATCCCTTGATTTTCACCGCCTGCAGATTGTTGTTGCTATACAGGTAGAGATCGCCTGGATTACGCACCTGCAAGGCAAATGGCGCCGCCCTGGATGCGGTCGGCGCGACATCCGTGAAATCCGACGGCCCGTTGCGGCCGGCCTTGAACGGCGCGCTGCAAGAGATCACCGGGATGTTCTTGTAGCTGGCCAGCGTCGCATCGGTAGAATTCGCGATGAAATTCTTGACGTAGTCGATCTGCGCCTGGTTGACGATCTGGATCGCGCCGACATCGCCCGCCAGCGCAAAGTACGACGACATTTCGAAATCCGTAGTGGTGCCGAGCGGCTGCTGCGCATAGGCGATGGTGGCCTTGTGCTCGCTGTCCACCAGCGCCGCAATGGCGGGATCGGCCGCCACGCTGGTGACGCCGTCGGTATATTTGAAGCCGCGCGCTTCCACCGTGGTTTGCGGTTTCTGGATCACCCATTTGCCGCCCGTGTATTGCAGGGTCAGCTTGATGATGCCGAGACGCCGGCCCCAGCTCTGCGCCATCACGGTCGGCACATTATTGACAAAGCCGTTCTTGCTGTCGACGATGTTCTTGGGCAAAGCTGCCAGCGAGGCGTCCAGCGCCGGCGCTTTGGCTTCCTTGGCCGCCGGGAAAATCAGGTGCGAATGGCCGACCAGCAGCGCGTCGATGCCGGTGGTCGACAGATACAGGCTGCCGTTTTCCATCTTCGGACTGTAGGGCGAGGCGTCCAGCCCGCCGTGCGAGAGCGCGACGATGACGTCGGCGCCGGCGCTGCGCAACTGCGGCACGTACTGGTTGGCGCTCTCTTGCACGCCGTTGACATACACCTTGCCGGCCAGGTTCTTCTGGTCCCAGTCCATGATCTGCGGCGGCACGAAGCCGAGGATGCCGACCTTGAGCGGCACTTCGATGGTCTTGCCGTCCGGCGTGGTGGCGGCGAACAGCTTGGGAATCACGGCATAGGGATTGAAAATCGGCTTCTGGCTGGCGACGCTGTTGACGTTCGACAGCACCAGCGGGAACGCCGGCGCGCCGCAAGTGCCGGCCGGCTTGGCGACGCCGGTGACGCCAAGGTCGGCATTGGTGATCTGGCTGAGGAATCCCAGGCCGTAATTGAATTCATGGTTGCCGATGCCGCCGCCGTCGTACTTGAGGGCGTTCATCACCTTGTGCACCGCCAGCGTGCCGCTGCAGGCGACCGGCGTGGCCTGCGCCTGGTAGTCGCCCAGCAAGGTGCCCTGGATGACGTCGCCGTCGTCGAACAGCACGTTGTTGGGGTTTTCAGCGCGCGCGCCCTGGATCAGGGTCGAGGTGCGGTCCAGGCCCAGGCTGGCGTCGGGCGCCAGCGCGTAGTAGTTATAGCCGAGCACATTGGAATGGATGTCGGTGGTCTCAAGAATCGCCATCTTGAGCACGCTGCCTTCCTGCACCTGCGTCGTTAGCGTGGAGGAACTGCTGCCGCAGGCCGCCACGGCCATTGCGGCGACGGCGGCCAGCGCCGGCTTGCCAAATTTATTGATCATCAAACGGTCTCCGGAAAAGAGAACGCGCCTTGGATGGCGCGTTCGTCATGTGGGGCGCGTGGTTCTGGTTTTATGTATCGGCCAGGTAACGCATTGTCGGGATTATGTATCCCGAATATGACCCCATCATGAATCCGGTTGGCAATTGTTTATCAGCCCTTGAGTCAGCCCTTGAGGCGGTAGCCAGTCTTGAAGATCCACCAGAGCACGCCCATGCACAGCGCCAGGAACGCCAGCGCCATGCCGGCGCTGATCAGCACGTTGACGTCGGCAACGCCGTAGAAGCTCCAGCGGAAGCCGCTGATCAGGTACACCACCGGATTGAACAAGGCGATCTTTTGCCAGAACGGCGGCAGCATCTTGATCGAATAGAAGCTGCCGCCCAGGAAGGACAGCGGCGTGACGATCATCAGCGGGATCAGCTGCAGCTTTTCAAAGCCGTCGGCCCAGACGCCGATGATGAAGCCGAACAGGCTGAAGGTGACGGCGATCAGGATCAGGAAGGCGATCATCCACCACGGATGGGCGATCTCGAAAGAAATGAAGAGCCGCGCCGTGGCCAGGATCAGCAGACCGAGGATGACCGATTTGGTGGCCGCTGCGCCGACATAGCCGCCGACGATTTCGACGCTGGAGATAGGCGCCGACAGCACCTCGTAAATGGTGCCGGAAAACTTCGGCATGTAGATGCCGAACGAGGCGTTCGCGGTGCTTTGCGTCATCAGCGACATGATGATCAGGCCGGGAATGATGAAGGCGCCGTAGCTGACGCCATTGATGCTGACCATGTGCGAGCCGATGGCGGCGCCGAACACGACGAAATACAGCGCGGTGGAAATCACCGGCGAAGCGATGCTCTGCATCAGCGTGCGCCCGGTGCGCGCCATCTCGAACATGTAGATTGCGCGGATAGAGTGAAGATTCATGTTTATGCTTTCACCAGGTTGACGAAAATTTCTTCCAGTGAGCTTTGACTGGACTGCAAGTCCTTGAAATCGATGCCGTGTTCGCTGAGCTGGCGCAGCAGGCTGGCGATCCCGGTTTGTTCGCTCTGGGCGTCGAAGGTGTAGATCAGCTCGTTGCCGTCGGCCGAGAGTTCCAGCTGATGTTCCAGCTGACTGCCGCCCAAACCGTCAGGAATCTGCGACAGCGACCGCTGCAGGTGCAGCTTCAGCTGCTTCTTGCCGAGCTTTTCCATCAGCACCGCCTTGTCTTCCACCAGGATGATCTCGCCCTTGCGGATGACGCCGATGCGGTCGGCCATTTCCTCGGCTTCCTCGATATAGTGGGTGGTCAGGATGATGGTGACGCCGTTCTCGCGCAGGCCGCGGACCATCTGCCACATGTCGCGCCGCAGTTCGACGTCGACGCCGGCGGTGGGCTCGTCCAGGAACAGGATCTGCGGCTCGTGCGAGAGCGCCTTGGCGATCATCACGCGGCGCTTCATGCCGCCGGACAAAGTACGGATCTTGGCATCCTTCTTGTCCCACAGCGACAGGTCGCGCAATATCTTCTCGATATGCGCCGGATGCGCAGCCTTGCCGAACAGGCCGCGGCTGAAGGAGACCGTGGCCCACACGCTTTCGAAGGCGTCGGTGGAAAGCTCCTGCGGCACCAGGCCGATGCGCGAGCGCGCCGCCTTGTAGTCGCGCACGACGTCGTGGCCGTCGGCCAGGACCTGGCCCTGGCTGGGGTTGACGATGCCGCAGATGATGTTGATCAGGGTCGTCTTGCCGGCGCCGTTCGGTCCCAGCAACGCAAAGATCTCGCCGCGCCGTATCTCCAGGTTGATGTTCTTGAGCGCACTGTGCCCTGATGCGTAGGTCTTGGTCAGGTTGTTGACTGAAATGATCGATTGCACTCGGCTTCCTTCTAAAAATCCGGATAGTCATGCATTCTAATGGTGCTTTGTATTTGCTGCTGGCAAGCGGCCGTATGCAGCGAGGATTGCCCCTGCGGCCGGTTTTCCATGGCTGAAAGCGGCTGCAAGCCACTGACGTTGCCGGGCTTGCTTAAATTGCACGATTGTCACGCGGCGGGCGCGGCTATTCCCGGCATTTGCGCAGACAGTGATTGCCTCGATTCAAAAAACTACTTACTCTCTCTGCCTATATCCATTTTTGCTTTGCTTTAAAGACAATATGAACGCAGCTATCCTGCTCACCGGGGCAACCGGCTACATCGGTTCCCACACCTGGGTTGAGCTGCTCGATGCCGGCCATGAGGTGGTTGGCGTCGACAACCTGGCCAACAGCAGTCCGCTGGTGCTGGACCGCATCAAGAAAATTACCGGCAAGACCCCGGTCTTCGTGCAGGCGGATCTGTGCGATCGCGCCGGCACCGAACGCTTGTTCCACGATTACCGCATCGGCGCAACCATCCATTTCGCGGCGTTGAAATCGATAGGGGAATCGGTCGCCAAGCCGCTGGAATACTATGCCAACAACCTGAACAGCCTGCTGACGCTATGCACGGCGATGCGCGATGCCGGCGTGGGGAAAATGGTGTTCAGCTCATCGGCATCGGTGTATGGCGATCCGGCCGCCCTGCCCATCCTCGAACACTTTCCGCTGTCGGCCTCGAGTCCGTATGGCCAGACCAAGCTGATCGGCGAACAGATACTGCGCGACCTGGAACAGTCGGACCCGCGCTGGAAGATCGCCTATCTGCGTTATTTCAATCCGGTGGGCGCGCATAAGAGCGGCTTGATCGGCGAAGACCCGCGCGGCAATCCGGATAACCTGATGCCTTATATCGCGCGGGTGGCCGCCAGGCGCAGCGCCAGCTTGCCGGTATTCGGCGGCGACTATCCGACCGCCGACGGCACCGGCGTGCGCGATTATATCCACGTGGTCGACCTGGCCAAGGCGCATCTTGCGGCGCTGAACTATCTGCAAGACAAACAACAAAGTTTCACCGCGAATATCGGCAGCGGCCGCGGCTATAGCGTGCTGGAAGTCATCGCTGCCTACGAAAAAGCCAGCGGCCGGCCGGTGCCCTACGATATGGCGCCGCGCCGTCCGGACGACATCGCCTCGTGCTATGCCGATCCGGGACGGGCGGCCGAACTGCTGGGCTGGCGCGCAGAGGAAGACCTGGAATCGATCTGTACCGATTCCTGGCGCTGGCAGTCGCAGAACCCGGCCGGCTTTACCGATTGACCTGCATTGCCCGGCGCCGCGATGACTGAGGATTAGCTATCAATGCAGGATGGCGCCGTGTTTGCCGACCATGATCATTTCGACAAATTTCGAACCGTCGTGGTTGCCCGGCGAATAGGACACCCGCACGCCGCCCAGATCGAAATCGCGTATCGTCTCCAGCGCTGCAATCAGTTTCGGCCGGGTTGGATTCGGCCCCGCCCGGCGCAATCCTTCGGTCAGCAGTTTCGCCGCCACGAAGCCCTCAAACGCCGAATAGGAACTAGGCGGCGGCTTGGCCATGCCCTTCAGGACGCTCTGGAACTCGCGCGTCGCGGCTGCCGCAAAGTCCCTGGGATAAGGCATCACCTGCATGACGCTGACGCCGCGGCCATCGTCGCCCAGCGATTCGAAAAAAGTCTCGGAACTGACGTTGGAGAGCATCATGAATGCCGGATGCGCGCCCTTCTTGTGCATCTGCTTGACGAAATCGGCGCAAGCTGACGGCGTGCACGCCATCAGGACTGCCTGCGGGTTGGCGGCGGCGATGGCGCTGACCGCCGGCTCCAGCTTCAGATCCTTGCGGTCATAGCTTGCGGTAACCAGCGGGTTCAGCTTATGCGCTGCCAGATTGCGCTGGAATCCTGCCAATCCATCCTTGCCGAAGCTGTCGTCCTGATACAGGATCGCCACCTTCTTGATGCCGAGCGAACCGAACAACTCGATCATTTTCGCGGTTTCAGCCTGGTAGCTGGCGCGCAGATTGAACAGATAGGGGTTGAACGGCTGATGCAAGCTCTGGCCGCCGGAAAAAGGCGCGATCAACGGCACCTTCTCGCTCAGCAGCAGCGGCAGCACGGCCTCCACCGTCGGCGTGCTGCGGTAGCCGAACAGCGCCAGCGCATTGTCTTCCTTCAGCAGCTTCTCGGTATTGAGCCGGGTGGTCTCCGGCTTGCGCTTGTCGTCATAGGACTTGAGCTCGATTTTGCGGCCATAGACGCCGCCCTGAGCGTTGACCCAGGCGAAATAAGCCAGCGCCCCCTCCATGTTTTCCTTGCCGGTGGCTTCGCCCGAAAGCTCCACCGACTGGCCGATGACGATCTTGTCCTGGCCCGCCCGTTCTTGCGCCTGGGCCAGCGCGACAGATGCAAATAAGAGTATGCCGATCAACATTTTCATGCTTGTCCCCCCTGTTTGTAATTATTTTCTCAGGACAATACTCTTACAAAGCTTACAAACAGCTTTCAAACGGCGTTCATTTCATTGCGTTTTTTTGTAATCGCCGACTTGGCAGGCCATGACGTTTCAGCGCTTGCGCCGAGCAGTCCGGTTCAGGCCGGCGGCCCGCGCCGCAAACGCGGAGCGCCAGGCAGGCCGGCCCGCGCAGTTCATTTCTTGACGCGGGTAATCAGTCCGCTGCTGGCGTCTTCCGGATAGGCGTAAGCCACCTGCCCCTTGTGGATTTCGCCCATGACGATCATGTTCAGGCTGATGGCTTCATGGTCGGCCGGCGAAAACGGCCGCTTGTAGCGCGACACCACGGTCGACACGGTGGACTGGCGCAGGTCTTCCAAGGCAGCGCGGATCTTGTCGCCATCGGTGGAACGGGCCTGGTGGATCGCCAGGATGATCAGGCGCAAGGCATCGTAAGTCTGGGCCGCGGCGACCGCTGACGGGATCCGGCTCACCTTGTTGGTTTTTTTGTAAGCCAGCGCGAACTGGTTGCTGACCGTACCGCCGTCGTTTTCGATATAGGTGACCGCCGTGCGCACGCCTTCGCCGCTATCGGCGGACAAATCGATAAACGATTTATGCGACAGCGTCCAGGGACCGACAATCGGCAGTTTCAGCTTCATCCCGGCGGCGCTTTTCGCCACCATGGCGCCTTCGTCCGCGAGGCAGTACAGCACCACCGCCTGGGCGCCTGCTTCACGCGCCTGCGCCAGCTGGCTGCTCATGTCTTGCTCGCCGACCTTGAAGCTGGCCACCGTCACCGGCGCCAGATGGCGGCGCGCCAGTTCGTCCAGCACGCTCTGCTTGCCTAGCTGGCCATAGGGCGTTTCATCATGCAGCAGCGCGATCTTGGTGATCTTGCGGCGGTCGATCAGGTCGTTCAGGATCACGATCGGCTGCAAGGCGTCGCTGGCGGAAATACGGAACACATAGCTGACGGCGGAGGCTGGCGGCATCAACTGCTTGTTGATGACGGCGCCGGTGGCGCTGCTGATGATCACGGGAATCCTGGCGTCCTGGAATATCTTGGCGGACGGCAGCGCGACGCCGGTGTTGCCGAAGCCGACCGCGGCGACGACTTTTTCCTTGTCCACCAATTCCCTGGCGATGCGAGAGCCAACCTCAGGCTTGGCTTCGTCGTCGCGCTCGACCAGCTCGACGCGGCGTCCCAGCACGCCGCCAAACTGATTGATGTCGCTCAGGAAAACCCGGGCGCCGCCGCGTATGCTTTCGCCGATGTCTTCGGACGACTTCCCGGTAATTGGGCCGATGACGGCGATCCTGATAGGCGGTTCTTCAGCAAAAACCGGCAAACTCGCACAAAGAATCAGGGCTGGCAACATTCTGTTGAAAGAGAATTTTAGCAACATCGTCTCCGTTTTGTAGTGTTCAGGTTTTCCTGCGTCGGATAAACAGCGCAGCAGTGCACTAGCGCTGTCATATGTTTTGCCGCTGTCTCCACAAGGAAATTATTGCAATTACAACACAAGCTGCTCACGGCTCGTTCTAAGCGCACACGTAAAAACGGCTCCCTTAAGGGGAGCCGTGAAACCTGCCAATCTGTGATTCTGCCTGCCGTCCCGGCGCAATGCCGACGCCTTCCTATCTACCGTGGTCTTTTCTGCGCACCACAACAGTGCCCGCCATCTTGTCGTGCCAGCCTTGCTTTTTCTTGTCGAAGGCCACCCATATGAAACCCAGGCAAAACCCGAAAACAGAAACGTAATAACCGATATAGCGCACCACCAGCTGGGCTGGCCGGGGATTCTCGCCAGTCCTGGCGTCGACGATCTTCGCGCCTATCATCATTTTTCCCGGCGTGCTTTGCTTCACCAGCCAGAACGCCAGGACGGCGACTATGGGAAGCATCCATTCAAAAAGGACCCCGCCGTAGCCCTTGAAAAGACGTTCGTCTTCCCAGTATGCGCTGCCGTAGATCGCCAGCATGGCCGGAATGATCACCAGCGACAGCAACACCGTGTCGACCAGGCTGGCCAGCGTGCGGGCCCAGAATCCAACGTACTCCAACTCCTGCTCAGATTGCGCTTGCTCCATATGACGGCCTTTTCCGTGAGCGCTACGATTCAGATTGAACGGCTTATTTGATACGCTGTTTTTCCAGCTTGCGCGCCAGTGTACGGCGATGCATGCCCAGGCGGCGCGCCGTCTCCGAAATATTGAAGCCGGTTTCCACCAGCACTTCGTGGATGCGCTCCCACTCCAGCGTCTTGATCGAGGTCGAACGCGTACTCAATTCAAGCTCGGCCACCCCGGCAACGTGGCCGAAAGCGGCCTCGATGTCGTCGGTATTGGAGGGCTTGGCCAGGTATTGGCAGGCGCCCAGCTTGATCGCTTCCACCGCCGTGGTGATGCTGGCGAAACCGGTCAGCACCACGATCAGCATGGCGGGGTCGTGCTTGTGCAGCATCTGCACGCAAGCCAGTCCGGAAGTATTGTCGCTCAGCTTGAGGTCGACCACGGCATAGCCGGGCGAATGCTGCTGCAGCAGTTGCGCGGCTTCATCCAGGTTGGCCGCCAGCAGTACTTTGTAATCGCGCCGCTCAAACGAACGGCCGAGCGTACGCGCGAAGGTGGCGTCGTCTTCAATGATCAACAGCAGACGATCAGCCGGCATGTTCTGTTCCCTCTTCTTCCAGGCGGATGGCGGCCAGCGGCAGCGTCAGCTGCACCAGCGCCCCGCCCTGCGGCCGGTTGCTGGCGCTGAAAGTGCCGCCCAGCTTGCGGGCGACGTTGACCACAAAGAACAGCCCGAGGCCGCTGCCCGGCCGTCCTTTGCTGGATTGATAGGGCTTGCCGATCTGGGCCAGGATGGCGGGCAGGAAGCCGGGGCCGCTGTCGGTGACGACCAGGACCAGCGCGTCGCCGTCGCGCGAGGCCTCCAGGCTGACCCATTGCGGCGAGGCTTCCAGCGCATTGTCGAGGACATTGCAGATCATCTGCTTGAGCGCGGAATCGAAGGCCACCGGGATGTCTTGCTCGATGCGGTTTTCGTAGGCGAACGAGACCACCGGCCGGGTCGCGCCCCATTCTTTCGCCAGGTCGTTCAGGAAAGTGTTGATGGTGGTCTTCACGGACGATTCGCCGCGCGCCTCGCCGGCCGAGAGCAGGATGCCGCTGACGATGCTCTTGCAGCGCTGCAGCTGGGTTTGCATGTCGCCGATTTCCTCCAGCAAGTCGCTGTTCTGGCTGAACTCGGGCATGCGCCGCCAGTCGCCCAGGATCACCGACAAGGTCGCCAGCGGCGTCCCAAGTTCATGCGCCGCGCCGGACGCCAGCAGGCCCATGCGGACGATGTGGTCTTCCTCGGCGGCGCGCTGGCGCAGTTCGGCCAGCTGGGCGTCGCCGGCGCGCAGGTTGCCGTTGATGCGGGTAATGAAAAACACCAGCAGCGCGGCATTCATCACAAAGCACATCAGCATGCCTTCGACGTACAGGCTGGACAAGCCGTTGCCGTGGTCGGGCGGAAACGCCAGCGGCTCGGAAAACAGCGAGAGGCCGGCCAGGCACAGGCTGGTGATGGCGACCATGGTCCAGGTCGACCAGGCTTCCAGCAGCACGGCGCTGAGGATCACCTGCAGCAAGTAAAGGAAGGCAAAGGGATTGGTGGTGCCGCCGCTCAGGTATAGCTGGGCGGTCAGGATGCCGACGTCGACCAGCAGCGCCAGGAACAGTTCGCCGTTGGTGGCGACGCGCCGCTCGTGCCAGCGCAGGTGGCTAGCGATATTGAACGCCACCAGGCAGGCCAGCACCTTCAGCATGTGCGGCAAGGGCAACTGGATGCCGAAGCCGAGGATGACGATGGCGATCGTGGTGATCTGCCCGATCACGGCAATCCAGCGCAGCTGGATCAGCTGCAGCATATTCTTGTGGCCGGCGGCGTTTTCCACGCCTGCCGCCACCGTCCATCGCTGTTTCAACTCTTCTGTATTTGTAAGAATATCAATTTTGCTTGCCATCTTCACTTTCACTTTGATCCTTGCCGGCCGCGTTGCCGGCATTCTGCGGCATTTTTTGTTCTTCGCGCACGACCCAGTAGCAGGCGCCCGCCACCATCAAGGCGAGAGCATACCAAGTGAGAGCATAAACCAAGTGGCTGTTGTGAAAGGCAATTACTGTCAAACCGGCAACCGGACGCAGCCCGTCGCCGATATCTTGTGCGGCAGGCTGGCGTACGGCTTCGGCGTCGACAAAGTAAGGCGCAACCCGGTCCAGGCCGCGCGCCGCCGCAATCGCCTGTACATCGCGTGAATACCAGCGGTTGCCGGCAGGGTCGTTGTGACGCAGGAAGCCGCCGCCCGGCTCGCTGATGCGCAACAGGCCGTTGACGACGACCGGCGCGGATTCCGCCACCACCACCACGGATTCGGGCGTAGCGGTCGGCACGAAGCCGCGGTTGACCAGCACTGTGCTGCCATCGGCGCTGCGCAAGGGCGTCAGCAGCCAGAAGCCGCCGCCCAGCTCGGTCGAGGCCTGGACCCGGGTGGTCAGCGCATACAGATAATTGCCGCTGATGCGCACATGGCGGTATTCATCAGATTCGGCGCTGATGTGCGGCCATCGCTCCGGTCCCGGGGCGGCCACGGCAGGCGCATGCACCCGCGCGTCGACCCGCTGGATCAGGTCCAGCTTCCATTGCAGGCGCTTGATTTGCCAGCTGCCGAGGGCGAAGAAAGCGGCAAACAGCAGCACGGCGCAGGCCAGCAGCGCCGTTTTTGCAGCCCTGGAGCGCGAACGCGGCGCCGTTGCCGGCGCCGCGTTCTGGTTTGCCGCAGTTTGCGGCTCCGGCGGTTCTGCTTTCATCGCACGGGATTTATGGCGTCTGTTGCATATTGGGCATGTTGTGCATGTCGTGGGATTTCGGCATGGTCGACATGTCCATGCCAGGCATGCTCTGCATCGACTCAGGCACGGTCTCGTGCATGGACGAATCCGTCATCATGCCCGGCATCATGTTGTGGTTCAGGTGATACATGACCCACAAGGAACCGCTCAGCATGATGAACACCAGCATGATCGTGAAGATCAGCGCCAGCATCGACCAGCCGCCTTCGGACTTGGTGTTCATGTGCAGGAAGTACACCATGTGCACCACGATCTGCACGGCGGCGAAGCCGAGCAGCACCAGTCCGAGGGTGCTGGACTTGTCGATGACCTTGCCCATCACCAGCCAGAACGGGATCGCGGTGAGGATCACCGCCAGGATGAAACCGGTGGTATAGCTTTTCAGGCTGCCGTGGTCGGCATGGGTGTGACCGTGATGATCGTCGTGGCCATGGCCGATAACTCGGGCCGGATGTTCTTGATGTCCGCCGCTCATGGCAAAACTCCCATCAGATAGACAAAGGTGAAGACGCCGATCCAGACCACGTCCAGGAAGTGCCAGAACATCGACAGGCACATCAGGCGACGGCCGTTTTCCGGGGTCAGGCCGTGGCGCTTGACCTGGAACATCAATGTGACCAGCCAGACGATGCCGAAGCTGACGTGCAGGCCGTGGGTCGCCACCAGGGCGAAGAAGGAAGTCAGGAAGCCGCTGCGTTGCGGACCGTAGCCTTCGTGGATCAGGTGGGCGAATTCATACAGTTCGAAGCCGATGAAGCAGGCGCCGAGGATGCCGGTGACCGCCAGCCAGGCCATGGTCGCGCCCTTGCGCTTGCGCTGCATTTCCAGCATGGCGAAACCGTAAGTGATCGACGACAGCAGCAGCAGCGAAGTATTGACGGCGACCAGCGGCAGGTCGAACAGCTCGGCGCCGGTCGGGCCGCCTGCATAGTTGCGGCCCAATACCGCGTAAGTGGCAAACAGACAGGCGAAGATCAGGCAATCGCTCATCAGGTACAGCCAGAAACCCAGCAAGGTGCCGTTTTCCGGATGGTGCTCGCGGACGTAGAAGCGCGCGCTCGGGTCAGCCGCGCCGGTGGCGCTGTTGGTATTCATAGTGATGTCAGACATGGCTAGCCAGCAATCGTGTGCGTTCGCCCTCGGTGCGGACGACTTCGTCCGCCGAGATGTGGTAATCGCGGTTGTAGTTGAAGGTGTGGACGATGATGGCAGCCATCATCGCGGCAAAACCGAGGCCTGCCACCAGCCACATGTGCCAGATCAGGGCAAAGCCGACGACTGCACTGAGCGCGGCGATGATGAAGCCGGCGCCGGTATTCTTCGGCATGTGGATGGCGACGAAGTCTTTCAGCGGACGGGTGTAGCCGTTGGCTTTCATGTCGGTCCAGGCGTCGTTGTCATGCACTTTCGGCGTGAAAGCGAAGTTGTAGTCCGGCGGCGGCGACGAAGTCGACCATTCCAGCGTACGCGCGCCCCATGGATCGCCGGTGGTGTCGCGCAGCGCGTCGCGGCGGCGGTAGCTGACCACCAGCTGCACCACGAAGGAAGCGATGCCCAGTGCGATCAGGACGGCGCCGAAGGCGGCGATCTGGAACCAGATCTGCAGCGACGGATCTTCGAAGTGGCCCAGGCGGCGGGTCACGCCCATCAGGCCCAGCACATACAGCGGCATGAAGGCGATGTAGAAACCGATGGTCCAGAACCAGAAGCAGCACTTGCCCCAGAAATCGTCGAGCTTGTAGCCGAAGGCTTTCGGGAACCAGTAATTGATGCCGGCAAACATGCCGAACAGTACGCCGCCGATGATCACGTTGTGGAAGTGGGCGATCAGGAACAGGCTGTTATGCAGCACGAAGTCGGCTGGCGGCACCGCCAGCAGCACGCCGGTCATGCCGCCGATGACGAAGGTGATCATGAAGCCGATGGTCCACAGCATGGGCAGCTCGAAACGGATGCGGCCGCGGTACATGGTGAACAGCCAGTTGAAGATCTTGGCGCCGGTCGGGATCGAGATGATCATCGTCGTGATGCCGAAGAACGAGTTGACGCTGGCCCCCGAACCCATGGTGAAGAAGTGATGCAGCCACACCAGGTAGGACAGGATGGTGATCACCACGGTGGCGTAAACCATCGAGGTGTAGCCGAACAGGCGCTTGCTGCTGAAAGTGGAAACCACTTCAGAGAAGATGCCGAAAGCCGGCAGGATCAGGATATAGACTTCAGGATGGCCCCAGATCCAGATCAGGTTGACATACATCATGGCGTTGCCGCCCATGTCGTTGGTGAAGAAGTTGGTGCCGAAGATGCGATCCAGCGACAGCATGCCCAATACCGCGGTCAGGACCGGGAAGGCAGCGACGATCAGGACGTTGGTGCACAAGGCAGTCCAGGTGAACACCGGCATCTTCATCATGTTCATGCCAGGGGCACGCATCTTGACGATGGTGGCGATCAGGTTGATGCCGGACAGCAGCGTCCCTACCCCGGCAATCTGCAGCGCCCATATATAGTAGTCGACCCCCACATCCGGACTGGCCAGGATGCCGGACAGCGGCGGATACGCCAGCCAGCCGGTACGCGCGAATTCGCCGACGAACAGCGACGCCATCACCAGCATGCCGCCGAAGGTGGTCATCCAGAAGCTGAAGTTGTTGAGGAAAGGAAAAGCAACGTCGCGCGCGCCGATCTGCAGCGGCACCACGTAGTTCATCAGGCCGGTCACCAGCGGCATAGCGACGAAGAAGATCATGATGACGCCGTGCGCCGTGAAGATCTGGTCGTAGTGATGCGGCGGCAGGAAGCCTTCCGAGCCGCCGAAAGCGAACGCCTGCTGGGCGCGCATCATCAGGGCGTCGGCAAAGCCGCGCAGCAGCATGACCAGGCCGAGCACGACGTACATGATGCCGATTTTCTTATGGTCGATGCTGGTGAACCAGTCGCGCCACAACGTACCCCAGACCTTGTAATAGGTCAGCGCGCCAAGCACCGCTGCGCCGCCGAGGGCGACCATGAGGAAGGTCGCGATAAGAATCGGTTCGTGATAGGGAATCGCTTCCCAGGTGAGACGGCCGAAGATCAGCTTCGTCAGATCGATATGGTCTAGCATCATTACTTTCCGGTGAAAAAGGGAAACATGGCGCCTGACAGCGCGCCATTGCTTGCAGAGCGGAGCGCTGCTTGCCGGTGTTGCATTGCTTGCATTGCTTGCGTTGGTTGCTGGCCAGGCGGTGTTTGCAGGCCCTTATTCATGATGTTGTTCCATCGTGTGGCCGCCCATCATCTGGTCCATGCACATCTGGCCCGGTTCGATGCAGCGGTTGAGAATGGCGTGGTACAAGTCCTGGTCGACCGAAGCGTAGGAGCGCACCGGCTCTTTTTCGCTAGGCTTTTCCAGCTGCAGGTAATCGGGACGATTCAGGTGGCCGCCGGCCGCCTTGCGCGCCTGCACCCACTTGTCGAAGTTTTCCTGGGTCAGGCCGTGGAACTTGAAGCGCATGTCGGAGAAGCCGGCGCCGCTGTAGTTGGCAGAGAAGCCGTCGAACTCGCCAGGACGGTTGATCACCGCGTTGAGCGAGGTCTGCATGCCGGGCATGGCGTAGATCTGGCCGGCCAGCGCCGGGATGAAGAAGGAGTTCATGATCGTCGACGAAGTGATCTTGAAGCGGATCGGCATATCGACCGGCGCCGCCAGCTCGTTGACGGTGGCGATGCCTTGTTCCGGATAGATGAACAGCCACTTCCAGTCCAGCGCCACCACTTCGACCGTCAGGGTCTTGGCGTCGGCCGGAATCGGACGGTCCGCATCCAGGCGCGACAGCGGCCGGTACGGGTCCAGGGTATGGGTGCTGATCCAGGTCAGCAGGCCGAGGGCGATGATGATCAGCAGAGGCGCGCCCCAGATCACCAGTTCGAGTTGTGTAGAGTGGTCCCAGTCCGGCTCGTAGCGCGCGGCGGTATTGTTTTTACGGTAGCGCCAGGCAAACCAGATGGTCAATGCGATCACTGGAACGATGACCAGCAGCATCAGTAAGGTGGAGACGACGATCAGGCGTCCCTGCTGAGAGGCGATATCGCCCGACGGATTCATCACGACTGTGTTACAGCCAGCCAGAAGGAGCACAGGCAAGACGGCCGGCAGAAGCAATCCGCGACGAGAAATTAGGGAAACCATGGAGTAAAAGTCCAGTCGAAGCTATCAGATCGTGGTACTGTACACTGACTGGTGCGCGTTGGCGATTGGACGTTTTGTCCTACCCTTGCCAGTGTCGTGTTGCGCATGTAATCGCAAGTAATGGAGCTCCGGATTATGTGCGAAACGCCACACTAAACGTCGGGAAGGGTTCGCCATGCCATTAGTAGGCAAGGCCATAGTTAGTAGAGACCCAAACCAACTAGAGACAAAATTATGATGACCAGCACCCATAGCCATAATGGCGATCTTTCCGCCAATCTCTCGTCCGCCCAAGACGTCCGCAATGCCAAATCCGACCACCCTGAAGTCGCCCCGGGCGAAATAGCCATCGGCGTGGTGATCGGCCGCGCCTCGGAGTACTTCGACTTTTTCGTCTATGCGATGGCCTCGGTTTTGGTGTTCCCGGCGGTTTTCTTTCCGTTTGAACAACAGCTGGAAGGAACGCTGTACGCCTTCGTGATCTTCTCCTTCGCCTTCCTGGCCCGGCCGTTCGGCACCGTTCTGTTCATGACGATCCAGCGCCGCTTCGGCCGCGAAGTCAAGCTGACTGCCGCGCTCTTCATATTGGGCATTTCCACGGCCGGCATGGCTTTTTTGCCGACATACGAACATCTTGGTTTTTACTCGATACTTTTGCTCTCGCTGCTGCGCATCGGCCAGGGCGTCGCCCTGGGCGGCTCATGGGACGGCCTGCCGTCGCTGCTGGCGCTCAATGCGCCGCAAAACAAGCGCGGCTGGTACGCCATGCTGGGGCAGTTGGGCGCGCCGGTAGGCTTCATGATCGCCGGTGCCCTGTTCGCCTACCTGCTCGGCAACCTGACTACCGAAGACTTCCTCGACTGGGGCTGGCGCTATCCGTTTTACGTGGCCTTCGCCATCAACGTCGTAGCGCTGTTTGCCCGCCTGCGCCTGGTGTCGACGCCGGAATATGCACGCCTGCTGGATGAGCGCGAACTGGAGCCGACCAAGGTCATCGAAATGACGCGCTCGCAAGGCCGCAACCTGCTGATCGGCGCGCTGGCCGCCCTCGCCAGCTATGCGCTGTTCCACCTGGTGACGGTGTTCCCGCTGTCATGGATCAGCCTGTATTCGATGCGCTCGGTGCACGACTTCCTGATCATCCAGGTCATCGGCGCCGCCCTGATGGCGGTCGGCGTGGTCGCTTCGGGCCTGATTGCCGACCGCTTGGGCCGCCGCACCACGCTCGGCAGCTGCGCGATACTGATCGCGATACTCAGCGCCTTCGTGCCGACACTGATGAACGGCGGCGAACTGGGCCAGAATATCTTCATCCTGCTGGGCTTCAGCTTGCTGGGCCTGTCCTACGGCCAGGCGGCCGGCGCGGTCACCGCCAACTTCCCCGCCAAGTATCGCTATACCGGCGCCGCCCTGACCTCCGACCTGTCATGGCTGGTCGGCGCAGGTTTCGCGCCGCTGGTGGCGCTTGGCCTGTCGGCCCACTTCGGCCTTGCCTATGTCAGCTTCTACCTGCTGTCGGGCGCCGCCTGTTCGCTGGCGGCCCTGAGCCTGAATCGCGCGCTGGAGATACGCGACTAGGCGAGCGAATCGCTGCTGCGCATGGCCCGCCAAAGCAAGCCGTCCGCAGCAGAATGCCATGCCGGATGCATCAGGGCCTGTTAACCCTCGGCTCGCCAGCCGCTGCGGCCGAGGTATCCCTCTTCCAGTCCAACATCAGAAAAATCAAAGTCGGCGTTGCAGTTCGGGACGGAGCGCAAGGCCGACGCCAGATAGCCACCCAGGGCAAACACGCCGGCGACAGCGCCGGCCAGCAGGAAAATCATCATCGCAGCTCCTTTTTCGCACGATAGTGCGAAATTGAATCAAAAAAAACCTCAACCACCCCAGGCTATGCGCCCTGGTAGTTAAAGCTCCTGTAAGTGGAAATCAAGCGGCTGTAAGCGTTGTGCACCCGCTGCACCGCGCCGCTGTCGCGCATGAAGCGGATATCGTGGGTAAGCCCGACGATCAAGCTGTAGATTTCGAAAATCAGCTGCTCCGGATCGCTGTCCGGCCGCAGATGCCCTACTTCGATCGCCTGGATGATCGTGCGCCGCATCGTCGCGCGCCAGCGCACCACCCCGCGCTGGATGCGGTCGCGCAGCGGGCCGTCGATGTCGTCGTATTCAAAAGCGCCGGCGATATACAGGCAGCCGGCCACCTCGCGCGGATCGCTGGCGCGGCCGATCCAGGCCTTGACC
Organism: Collimonas sp. GW821-FHT02H07; assembly: GCF_059421505.1. Taxonomy (NCBI): domain Bacteria; kingdom Pseudomonadati; phylum Pseudomonadota; class Betaproteobacteria; order Burkholderiales; family Oxalobacteraceae; genus Collimonas; species Collimonas sp. GW821-FHT02H07. The sequence continues at coordinate 87,616 of NZ_JBWKVC010000014.1, read as the reverse complement.
TGGGAACTCAGGCGCGGCAAACCGCGCGGCAAGGCCATGGACGGCAAAAACACTTCTGCGCTGAAGCGGCGGTCGAACTCCTCCAGCACCGCCTCCTGCAGCGCTTCGAGCGAACCGACCCGCGAGAACACCCCGCTTTTGCTGATGTCCAGCTGCTTCGCGACTTCGCCGAGGGACAGATTGCCGATGCCCTCCGCCGCGGCAAGCGCTAAGGCGGCGTTGACGATGGCGGCGTAGGTGAGTTCGCTTTTGCTGGCTTGATTCATGATGCGTGCATTTTAGCACACTCATGCGAAATTGAAAGAGCTTTGTTCTTCAAACCCTTTGGCGCTAACACATGCTGCCGTCGACCAGCCGCAGCCAGTGCAGGTCAGAGTCGCTCTCCGCGGCAAGCGCCGCCGTTGCGCCAGAACGGTATTTGTTTCTCAGGTTGCGTTGCTTGCCGTAGGCGCAGATTTTTTTAATTGCCGCGTGCAGCTCGGCATCTCCGGACGCATCGTCCATCAGTTCGGCCCACAGATTCGAGGCGTCCCAGCGCCTGAAATGCACGTACACCGTATTCCACTTGCCGAAGCGCGCCGGCAGCTCATGCCATGCGCGCTCGCTGCCGATCAGCCATAGCAAGGCTTCTATGAACTGGCGGTTCCTTTTCGCGCGCAGCTTGGAGTACCCGCTCTTGGCTGACAGCAGCTGTTCCAGTTTTCGCCATTGCTCATCCTGAAGCATCATGATGTTCTCTTTCGTTGGTCGCGCCGTTGCTGTCCATGCAAGCGCTCATACGGGCCGATTTTACATATTGTTTTGATAATTTGACGCTGTTAATTGTCAATGATTGTTAATTTATGAAAGAGAAATCTTCTTATGGTGCAGATTGATGCCGGCATGACAAATTTGTCATGCCCGTGTCATCAGATCGTTTGAGGCCGAAGCCTAGACTGCAGTTCAGCGATGGCGGAAAACGCTGTCGCCCTCCCCACATCCAAGGAAACCATCATGCCTACCGTAAAAACGATTTTCACAGTCTTGGCCTTAGTCGCTGCCGCATCAGCTTTCGCAGAAGCACCCTACCCGCCTGAACAGTCGTTCGTGTCGACCCTGACCCGGGCGCAGGTCGAGCAGGAAGTCGCCAAGGCTGAAGCGCAGGGAACACTGTTGCAAAGCGATGCCAGCTATCCGGTCATTGCCGCGCCTGCGGCGCAAGGCGGGAAGCCGATGATGGCGCAATTGCACGAGCACGGCAAGAACGAGGCCGGCGCCTCGATTTATGCCGGCGCATGAAGCTGATGGCGCGCAAGCCGGCCGCGGATGACAGCGGCTCAGCGCTTGCGCGCCAGCGTCAAGCCGTCGCCGACCGGCAGCATCGACAGGTCGATGCGCTCGTCGGCATGCAGTTTCAGGTTAAGCGCCTGCAAGGCAGCGGTGTCGGCATCTTCCGCAGGAGCCGCCACGCTGCCGCTCCATAAGACGTTGTCGATGGCGATCAGGCCGCCGCGCCGCACCAGTTGAAGGCAGCGTTCGTAGTAGCCGTCGTAGGCGCTCTTGTCGGCATCGATAAAGGCAAAATCGTATTGCCCGGCCGCGCCGGCAGCCAGCCTGGCGTCGAGTGTTTCCAGCGCCGGCGCCAGCTGCAAGTCGATCTTGTGCGCCACCATCGCTTGCTCCCAGTAAGGGCGCGCAATGCGCGTATATTCGTCGCTGATGTCGCAAGCCAGGACCTGGCCGTCTTCCGGCAAGGCCAGCGCCACCGCCAGCGCGCTGTAGCCGGTAAAAACCCCTATTTCTATCGTCTTGCGGGCGCCCATCAGGCGTATCAGCAGCGCCATGAACTGCCCTTGCTCGGGCGATATCTGCATGCCGCCGCGGGCATGGCTGCGGGTGGCGGCACGCAATGCGGCCTGCGCCGGATGTTCGCGCAGGGAGTGGCTTAGCAGATAGTCATAGAGCGTATCGTCAAGATTAAGCGTGCGGCTGGACATGGTTTGGCTTTCACTGGCTGGAAGATCAATTTACCACGTCCGCCGTCATCGTCAAGGACGCTCTGCGCAGCTATCAGCAGGCCCTAGCGCGCATCGGCGAAGATGGTCGCCAGCCAGTCGACCAGCACCCGTACCTTGGGCGACAGCTGGCGGTGATGCGGATAGAGCACCGACACGGTCGACGGCCGCGGTCTGGCCGCAGGCAAGACTTCCCGCAACTCGCCCGAGGCCAGCAGATGCGCGACGGCATAGCGCGGCAGCTGGATCAGGCCGAAACCCAATTTGCAGCACTGCACATAGGCATCGGCGTTGTTGACCGATATGCTGCCGTTGATCGCATATTCGCCGGCCTCTCCGTCCACGGTGAATTCAAATGGATAGAGCTTCCCGCTTTGCGGCGAAAAGAAATTGACTGCGCGGTGCCCGTCAAGTTCGTCCACCGCCTGCGGTTCGCCTTGCTTTTCCAGATAGGCCGGACTGGCGCAGGTGACCTGCTCCAGGCTGGCGACCCGCCGGCCCACCATCGACGAATCGCGCAATTCACCCACGCGCAGCACGCAATCGACGCTCTCCCGCACCAGATCCACCAGGCGGTCGCCCATGCCTATCTGCAGTTCGATATTCGGATAACGGTTGCAGAACTGATCCAGCACCGGCAGCACGAAATGGCGCCCGAGCGTGCCGTGCATGTCTATCCTCAGCTTGCCTGAGGGGTTGGCGGCGGCTTGCGAAAACACATTTTCGGTTTCCTCCAGATCCGCCAGCAGCTGCGCGCAACGCGTGTAATAAGCGTCGCCGTCCAGGGTAGTGCTGACCTGGCGCGTGGTCCGGTGCAGCAGCCGCACATGCAGACGCGCTTCCAGCTGCTTGATGGCGTTGGTCACGGTCGCTTTCGGATAGCCGAGATCATCGGCGGCCCGGGTGAAACTTTTCAATTCGACAATGCGCGTAAAAATGCGCATGGCTTCAAATTTATCCATGGAGGTGCCCAGCTTTATTGTTAATTCATATGGAACAGTGTAAGCATAAATAGCCAGTTTATCCAAATAAAATTAACTGTCATGATGCACTCACCGCCCCGCAAACCGATATCGGCAATCCATAGCGCGGGGCGGCTTAGGCAACGCTCAAACCAACTTCAAGGAGCTTCAAATGAACAGCGCGGACAAGAAAGTAGCCATCGTCACCGGATCCTCGCGCGGCATCGGCGCGGCAGTGGCGCGACGCCTGGCGCAAGACGGCTTTGCCGTGATCGTCAATTATTCGGGCAGCGCCGCCGCTGCCGCAACCCTGGTGCAGCAGCTGCTCGGCCAGGGCGGCCAGGCATTGGCGGTACAGGCCGACGTCAGCGATCCCGCAGCGGTGCGCGCCATGTTCGATGCGGCGGAACAAGCATTTGGCGGCGTCGATGTGCTGGTCAATAACGCCGGCATCATGGTCAACGCAAGCATCGCCGAAACCGACGATGCCGGCTTCGACCGCCAGATCGCCATCAACCTGAAAGGCAGCTTCAATACGCTGCGCGAAGCCGCCAAACGCCTGCGCCATGGCGGCCGCATCATCAACTTCTCGTCGAGCGTGGTCGGCATGCTGCAGCCCACCTACGGCGTGTATGCCGCCACCAAGGCCGGGGTGGAAGCGATGACCAGCGTGCTGGCCAAGGAGCTGCGCGGCAAGGACATTACCGTCAACGCCGTCGCGCCCGGACCGACCGCCACCGATCTTTTCCTCAACGGCAAACCGCAGGAGCTGGTCGAGCGCCTGGCCAAGATGGCGCCGCTGGAGCGCCTGGGGCAGCCGCAAGATATCGCCGGCGCAGTGTCCTTCCTGGCCGGCGCCGACGGCAGCTGGATCAATGGCCAGGTCCTGCGCGCCAACGGCGGCGCCATCTGAGATCGAGCCGCATTTCTCATACGTCGACGAGAGGAAACATGAGTGAACGGCTGATTCCGGCGTCAGGCACGGGGAGCGGATTTTGCGTCTAGCGGCAGATTGCGCTCCACATACGCCACCAGCTGCTGCACGCTCGCGGCGATGCTTTCATGGCCGCTATCGATCGCAAGTTGCGGATGCTCCGGTGTTTCATATGGCGCGCTGATGCCGGTAAATTCTCGCAATTCGCCCGAGCGCGCTTTCTTGTACAAGCCCTTGGGGTCGCGCGATTCGCAGGTCGCCAGGTCGGCGGCGACATGGATTTCGTGAAACGCCTCGCCGCAGGATAGCCGGGCGCGCGCACGGTCGGCCCGGTACGGGGAAATGAAAGCCGCGATGCAGATCAGGCCGGCGTCGGCAAACAGTGCGGCGACCTCCCCTACGCGCCGGATATTCTCGCTTCTATCCTCCGGACTGAAGCCGAGATTTGCATTCAGGCCATTGCGTATATTGTCGCCATCCAGCACGTAGCAGGAATATCCCAGCGTTGTCAGCGCATGCTCCAGGGCCATGGCCAGCGAGGATTTTCCGGACGCAGGCAATCCGGTCAGCCACAGGACTGCGCCGCGGTGGCCGTAGTGCGCCGCGCGCTGCGATGCATTCAAGGCATGGGGTACTGCGGTCAGATTTTTTTGCATTCAACGCTCCACAGAATACGGCGCCCCGCGACGGCCAGGCGGCAAGATACATGATGCCTCAAAACGCAGCGGCCGCAACGGCCCGTATCCGCGATTCATGCATCCGCCGCGCTACGCAGGCGCAGGATGCGGTAATATTTGCTGGACAGTTTGCCGGCGCTACTGGCGCTGAAAACGTCTCGGGCAGCCATTCAATTTGAGAGCAAAGGCCATTTCTGATGATTCCAGCATTCGTCGGCGTAACGGGTTTACCGAGGGCGGGTTCCACGCTGCTGTGCCAGCTGCTGGCCCAGCATCCCGAAATTCATTGCGAAGGACATAGCTCTCCCCTGTGCAACACCTTGCTGGGGATCCGCCGCATGATCAGCGAAGATACTTTTTTCCTGTCGCAGCTCGATACTCAGTTCGAACAAAGCTATGCCCACCTGACCTCGGCAATGCAAGGCTTCTTGCGCGGCTGGAACCATGATTGCGGCAAGCAGGCGGTGGTGGACAAGAACCGCGCATGGCTGCACGCGATAGAACTGCTGCTGCATATCGAGCCGAACGCCAAGCTGATCGTGTGCCTGCGCGAACTCGGACAAATCTACGGCTCGATCGAAGCGCAGCACCAGCGTACGATCCTGGTCGATTTCATCGATCACCTGGCCGATTTCGACCGCTTCGGACGGGCCGACATGCTGTTCGCCAAAGACAAGGCCATCGGCGCTCCGCTGATATCCCTGCATGCGGTCGCCGATCTGCCTAAGCATGTGCAGGAACGCCTGTATTTCATCCGTTTCGAAGACTTGATGGAACGGCCCTCGGCCTGCATGACGCACCTGTATTCCTGGCTGGGACTGCCGCCGTTCGAAATCGATCCCGACCACCTGGCGATCGGGATCCAGGAAAGCGACAGCCACTACCATATGAAATACAGCCACAAGCAGGCGCGCCAGATCAGCAAGCCGAAACGGCATGACATCCCGCCGCGCATACAGGCGCAAATCGAAACCGCCTGCTCCTGGTTCTACCAGCTCTACTATCCGCAGAAAATGTAAGGCCCCTAGGCCGACGCTTCCTAAAACGCCTTGCCGATCTCGGCCCAGGCGCGCACCGATTTATTGTCGCCGATCAGTTGCGGCGTCGACCCGATTGGCGCGGCAATATAGAGCTTGGCATGCCACTGGTCCGGGCCGGCCCAATTCATGCCGACGCCGGCGCCGCTCAGCGTCGCGCCATTGTCGCCCGGCAGCCAGGGATTCTTGTTGACCGTCACGTGTTCGCTGTCGACGAAGGCCAGCACCTGCCAGCGCCCGCTCGCGAACTGGCCGAGATCGTGCCGCAGTTCGATCGAACCGAAGACCCCGGTATCGCCGGACAGCACGCCGATGTCATAGGCGCGCACCGTATAAGGACCGCCCGCGACCATCTTTTCGGCGGGATCCAGGTTGCTGTTGGTCCATTGGCCGGCCAGCGCGAAATACAGGGAATCGTTCTGGCTCAGATTTTGCAGCTGCGCCAGATTGCCGTTCCATTTCGTGTAGCTGCCCTGGGTCTTGGCGGTGACTGAATCGGACAGTTCCGCCGCCCGGTCGTCGAAGCCGACACGTCCCGCGGTGACGCCTATATTCCAGGTGCCGATGCCGCCGGCCAGTACGCCGTTGCGCCAGTCGCCGTTCAGGCTTGCGCTCCAGTTGTCCAGATGGCGGTCGGTCTTGATGTTGCTGACGCCGATGCGGTCGTTCAGCTGCTTGCGATCGTACTGGATCTGACCGTACAGATTCGCGTCGCGCGTGCGCATGAACGGATGCTTGACCCAGATGCTCGCCACTTGCGCGGTGCCGCGCGCATCCAGCGCGCCCAGGGCATCGCCGAGGATGTAATGCAGCGCCGAATAGGAACCGCCCATGCGCGTACCCAGGCCGTTGAGCAGGGTTTCATAGGCAATGCTGCCGTAATTCATGTCTCTGCCGCTGGTCAGGGCGCCAAGGCTGAGGACATCGCCATGGTGCAGCGGATTGAAGATATTGACGGCGGCGCCGAGGCGGGCGCGGCCGGTATAGCGGTTGCCGAAATTATCCACCGTCACGTTGCCGGCGACCTGCGCCGTCGGGTCGGCTTGCACCTGCAGGTCGGAAGTGCCGACTACTTCGCCCGGCTTCAGGATCGCGCTGACGGCGACACCCGGGATATCCGAGGCCAGCAGCAGCGTGCGGTCCAGCCCCGCCTGCGTAACCACTTGCCCGGCCTGCAAAGGAGACAAGGTTTGCTGCAGCAAGGCGTCGCCTACCCGGCTGCGGTTGTCCAGCTTGACCTGGCCGTAACGGGCCTCGATCACCGTCACCTTCACTACGCCGCCTTGCACGGTCTGGGCCGGGATGATGGCGCGCGCCAGCGGATAGCCGTGGCTGTGGTAATAGTCGGTGATGCGCGAGACCACTTCGCCGAGCTGGGCCAGAGCGAGGTTCTTGCCCTCGGCGTCGGCCACCAGCGCATGCAGGGTGGCCGTATCGAACGCGGTATTGCCGGACAGCTGTATGCTGGTGACGCTGAAAGCCGCACCCGCCGGCTGCTGGGCGCCGCCCTCCCGTTCGATGGTCAGGCCGGTCCCCGTCGACGAGGGAAGCGCTGGCTTGACCGGCTGGATCTGCCGCAGTATCGAGCCGGCGCCGGGCGGGGTTACCGGATCGGCCGCCAACGCGCAAAAATATGGGTAGCTGAGCAGCATGGCTGCGATGATCGGCTTCATTGGCGTTAGGAATCTACCGTTATTTTTCATTGAGGCTCGCTTATTCATCCGTGCTCACAATATTGTCCGGCAGCTTGACTCCGCCGCCCGTGATCTTCACTTCCACACCGTTCATGCCGTCGCCGATTTTATTGTTCGGCGGCTGGATATTGAACTGCACCAGGTCGAGCGCCGCCAGGTTGACGCCCGCGTGCGAAGGATCAAAAACCGAATCCAGGGCGGTGATCACGTTCTGCACCGGGACGGGCGCCGCACCCGGCTTCAAGGTCAGCGCGGTGGCGTTCCCTGCCGCTTGCACGAACACATAGTTCATCGCGCTCAGGCCGCCGCCGTCAATCGCATACAGTCCCGGCAGGCTGGTCGGCTGGGCGTTGGTGGTCCAGGTCAGGCTGCCTGCCGTCGCATCGTTCAGCGTGTCGCCGCCCACCAGGCCGCTCAGGGTTCCGCTCAGGCCGGACGGCGTTTGCCCGGCAATGCTGCTTGCCGGGGCGGCGGTATAGGTAAGCGTCGCCGGCGTAATGTTGGCGCTGGTCGTCGTCGTGCCGCTCACCGTATAGTTCCCGGCATCGGCGCCGCTTGCGCTGATGCCCGCCACCGTCACGGTCTTGCCGGCGCCGGCATTCTTGTCGGCGAAGTTGGCGGAGGTGTCGCTGAACGTCACCGCATCGCCGGCCAGTCCGCCGCTGAGCGTCACCGCAGCCGTCGTATTGCCGTCATAGGCTTTGTTGGCGCCGATGGCGGCAACGGTGATGGCCAGCGGCGTGATATCGGCAGTGGCCGATGCGGTGGCATTGCTGAGCAGGTAGTTGCCGGCATCCGCACCGCCTGCGCTGATGCCTGAAACGGTAAGCGTCTTGCCGGTGCCTGCATTTTTGTCGCCAAAATTTGCCGAAGTATCGGTGAAGGTCACCTTATCGCCGCCTATCAGGCCGCTGCCGGCCAATATCGCCGAACCGGAAGTCGTTGCGTCATAGACCTTGCTGACGCCGCTGGCAGTGACCGTGACCGACTGCCGGTTGACCGTATAGTCGCCGCTAATGCTGCCCAATATGTAGTTGCCGGCATCGGCGCCACCCAAGGCGCCATTCGCCGATTCGATACCGATATGGGTGCCGGCAGTCAGGTGGCCGCTGCTGCTGGTAAGCCCGGCCGTATTCACTGAAACGCCGGGGGCGCTGACAAGGTCTCCCGAGATGACATTCGATATGCTGAGTGCGCCTGGCGCCAGCGCCGCACCGTAGGTCGAGCTGCCGGCGGCAATCGAACCGGCCAGCGCCAGCGGACTGACAGTGTAGTTGCCCGCTGGGCCGGCGTACGCATAGTTGCCGGCATCGGCGCCGCTCAGGGCGCTGACCGATTCGATGCCGCTATGCGTTCCGGCAGTCAGGTGTCCGCTGCTGCTGGTGAGTCCGGTCGTGTTGATCGCAACCGTCGCCGTGCCCAGAGCATCGCCCGCCACGGCATTGGTGAAACTCGCCGCGCCCGGCGTCAACACGGCGCCATAGACCGAGCTGCCGGCGCCGATCGAACCGGTCAATGCCAGCTGGCTGACGGTATAGTCGCCGGCTGGCGCGGCAAATGTGTAGTTGCCGGCATCCGCCCCGCTCAGCGCGCTGACCGATTCAATGCCGGTGTGGGTTCCGGCGATCAGGTGTCCGCTGCCGCTGGTCAGGCCGCCGGTATTGACCGCGACCGTCGCCGTGCCCAGTACGTCGCCGGTCACGGCATTGGTGAAGCTCACCGCACCCGGCGTCAACGCCGAACCGTAGGTCGAGTTGCCGGCGCCTATCGAGCCGGTCAAGGCCAACGGACTCACCGTGTAATTGCCGGTGGCGCCGGTAAAGGTGTAATTGCCGGCGTCCGCCCCGCCCAGGGCTGTGCCTACCGATTCGATGCCGTTATGCGTTCCCGCGATCAGATGTCCGCTGCTGCTGGTCAGGCCGGCCGTATTCACCGTGACTGCGCCAGGCGTGACCAGGTCGCCGCTCAAGGCATTGGTGAAACTTGCCGCCCCTGGCGCCAGCACCGAACCGTAGACCGAGCTGCCCGCCGCAACCGTGCCGCTCAAGGCCAACTGGCTGACGGTATAGTCGCCCGTGGCGCCGGCAAAGGTATAGTTGCCCGCATCCGTTCCACCCAAGGCAGTGCCCACCGATTCGATGCCAGTGTGGGTGCCGGCAATCAGGTGGCCGCTGCTGCTGGTCAGACCCGTCGTATTCACTGTGACTGCGCCGGGCGTGACCAGGTCGCCGCTCACGGTGTTGGTGAAATTCACCGCGCCCGGCGCCAGGGTCGCACCATAAGTCGAACTGCCCGCCGCAAGCGTGCCGTTCAGCGCCAGCTGATTGACAGTGTAGTTACCCGTGACCCCGCTGAATGTGTAGTTGCCGGCATCGGCTCCGCCCAAGGCGCTGACCGATTCGATGCCGTTATGCGTGCCGGCCGTCAGGTGCCCGCTGCTGCTGGTCAGGCCGCTCGTATTGATGGCGACCGTCGCCGTACCCAGCGCATCGCCCGATACGGCGTTGGTGAAATTCGCTGCACCCGGGACCAGGGCCGCACCGTAGGTCGAGCTGCCCGCCGCAACCGCGCCGGTCAAGGCCAGTTGGCTGACGGTATAGTCACCCGTAGCGCCGGCAAAGGTGTAGTTGCCTGCATCCGCCCCGCCCAAGGCAGTGCCCACCGATTCAATGCCGGTATGGCTGCCGGCAATCAGATGGCCACTGCTGCTGGTCAGACCTGTGGTATTCACTGTGGCGGCGCCCGGCGTGACCAGGTCCCCGCTCAAGGCATTAGTGAAATTCACCGCGCCCGGCGCCAGGGTCGCACCATAAGTCGAACTGCCCGCCGCAAGCGTGCCGTTCAGCGCCAGCTGATTGACGGTGTAGTTGCCCGTGACCCCGCTGAATGTGTAGTTGCCGGCATCGGCTCCGCTCAAAGCGCTGACCGTTTCAACGCCGTTATGCGTACCGGCAATCAGGTGGCCGCTGCTGCTGGTAAGACCCGTGGCATTGACGCCAACCGTGGCCGTACCCAGCGCATCGCCCGACACCGCATTGGTGAAATTCGCTGCACCCGGGACCAGGACCGCACCGTAAATCGAGCTGCCCGTCCCTATCGAACCGGTCAAGGCCAGCGGCGTAACGGTGTAATTGCCAGTGGCGCCGGCAAAGGTGTAATTGCCTGCGTCCGCCCCGCCCAAGACGGTGCCCACCGATTCGATGCCGTTATGCGTGCCGGCCGTCAAGTGACCACTGCTGCTGGTCAGGCCAGTCGTATTCACGGTGACGGCGCCCGGCGTGACCAGGTCGCCGCTCAAGGCATTGGTGAAATTTGCCGCCCCTGGCGCCAGCACAGCACCGTAGACCGAGCTGCCCGCCGCAACCGTGCCGCTCAAGGCCAACTGGCTGACGGTATAGTCGCCCGTGGCGCCGGCAAAGGTATAGTTGCCCGCATCCGTTCCACCCAAGGCAGTGCCCACCGATTCGATGCCGGTGTGGGTGCCGGCAATCAGGTGGCCGCTGCTGCTGGTAAGACCAGCCGTATTCACGGTGACGGCGTCCGGCGTGACCAGGTCGCCACTCAAGGCGTTGGTAAAATTCACCGCCCCTGGCGTCAGGGTCGAGCCGTAGGTCGAGCTGCCCGCCGCAAGCGTGCCGTTCAAGGCCAGTTGGTTGACGGTGTAGTTGCCCGTGACTCCGCTAAAAGTATAGTTGCCGGCATCGGCCCCGCTCAAGGCGCTGACCGTTTCAACGCCGTTATGCGTGCCGGCAATCAGGTGGCCGCTGCTGCTGGTAAGACCCGTGGCATTGACGCCAACCGTGGCCGTACCCAGCGCATCGCCTGACACCGCATTGGTGAAGCTCGCTGCACCCGGGATCAGGGCCGCACCGTATGTCGAGCTGCCCGTCCCTATCGAGCCGGTCAAGGCCAGCGGTGTAACGGTGTAGTTGCCGGTGGCGCCGGCAAAGGTGTAATTGCCCGCATCGGCGCCGCTCAGCGTACCGCTCACCGACTCGATGCCGGTGTGCGTGCCGGCAGTCAAGTGGCCGCTGCTGCTGGTCAGGCCGGTCGTATTCACCGTGACGGCGCCCGGCGCGACCAGGTCTCCGCTCAAGGCATTAGTGAAATTCACCGCGCCCGGCGCCAAAGTCGAGCCGTAGGTCGAGCTGCCTGCCGCAAGCGTACCGTTCAAGGCCAGCTGGTTGACGGTGTAGTCGCCCGTGACCCCGCTAAAAGTATAGTTGCCGGCATCGGCCCCGCTCAAGGCGCTGACCGTTTGGATGCCGGTATGCGTGCCGGCAGTCAGGTGGCCGCTGCTGCTGGCAAGGCCCGTGGTGTTGACGCCAACCGTGGCCGTACCCAGCGCATCGCCTGAGACCGCATTGGTGAAGCTCGCTGCACCCGGGACCAGGACCGCACCGTAAGTCGAGCTGCCCGTCCCTATCGAACCGGTCAAGGCCAGCGGCGTAACGGTGTAGTTGCCAGTGGCGCCGGCAAAGGTGTAATTGCCCGCATCGGCGCCGCTCAGCGTACCGCTCACCGACTCGATGCCGGTGTGCGTGCCAGCAACCAGATGGCCGCTGCTGCTGGTCAGGCCCGCCGTATTGACGGCGACCGGTGCGGCCGTGACGACATGGCCGGCGATCATGTTGGTGAACGTCACCGTGCCCGGCACCAGGACTGAACCATAGACGGAGCTGCCGGCGCTGATGCTGCCGATGAGCGCCAGCGGATTGATCGTCAATGCACCATTGACATAGGTAACGATGTAACCCTGCTGGCCGCTGGAAGAAAGTCCCGACGCGGTAATCGTGTAAGTGCCGGCGTTGATCGCGGTTTGCGAGCTTCCGCCATAAGTTATGCTGCCCAGCACGCCGACCGGCGTCCCGGAATATCTGTAGCCGTTGAGTCCGGTGTATGTAACGCCATTGTTGCTGCCATAAGCCGCGCCGTTGAAAGTGCTGGTGGCGTTGTTGGCAGTGACGGTCAGCGCCGTCATGCCGGAGAGTAATAGCGGATAGCCGCCGGATATTATCCAGGTGCCGCTGAAATCCCATGCTGGGTTCAGATTGCCGTTGGCGACGGTGCTGGATGTGAAATTGGCCTGGTTCTGCATGTTGGCAGTGGTCATGCCAGTGCCGGCGGCGGATGTAGCCTGGCCGGAGCTCGTCTTGTCCCAGAAGCTGCCGGTGACGGTGCCGGCGTTGTTGCCAATCAGCCCGCCAACCGAGGTCGAGCCGGTGCCGGCGCTGACGCCGCCTGTCGAATAGCTGTTGGTGACTGTGCCGCCCAATGCCCCGGCGCCGGCGTTATTGCCTACCAGTCCACCGACAAAGGAAGCGCCAGCCGTGCCGGTGACGCTGCCCGTTGCATAGCTGTTGCTGATCGCAGGGTTGCCGCCCGCACCGCCGTAATTGTGGCCGACCAGGCCGCCGACAGCGCTGGTGCCGGCAACGGCGCCCGTCGCATAGCTGTTGCTGATCGTGGACGGGCCGGAAAACCCATAATTGGCCCCAAGCAAGCCGCCCACATAGGACGCGCCGCTGACAGAGCCGGTGGCATAGCTGTTGCTGATCACGCTGGTGGCGCTGCCTCCGCCATAGCTGTACCCGATCAGGCCACCGACATAATTGCTGCTTCCGGTGACATTCCCGGTCGCATAGCTGTAACTGACGGTCCCACCCTGCAGGCCGCCAAGCAAACCGCCCACGTTACTTGCCGCAGCCCCGGCATTGAGCGTTCCGCCCGCATGACTTCTGATGATCGTACCGCCCGAGCTTTCGCCTACCAAACCACCGATAAAAGTCGCATTGCTGCTGGCGCTCACCGTAGCGGTTGAAAAACTGTTGCTGATCTTCCCGAAATTCTGCCCCACCAGCGCGCCGGTGTAGTTGGACGAGGTGACGGCCACGCTCCCGCCCAGCAATCCCACGTTGCGCACCACGCCGGCTGCACCCACCGCGCCGATCATGCCCACGCCGACAACCGAACCTCGATTGATCGTCAGACCGCTGACGGTATGGCCGAGGCCATCAAAGACGCCGGAAAATTCCTGCGCCGGGGTCAATACTGTCACTCCATTACCGCCTATCGGCGTGAAGCCTGCGCCGCTGTTCCAAGCCGAGGTGGCGGCAGCGTTGATATCGCTGCCCAAGGCATAATAGCCGGCCAGGTTTCCTATCGTTCCCTGCAAGCTGCCGTCGCCGCTGCTGGCGGCCGTACCCAGGGAGTTGATGACCGTATAGACATGATTGTTCATCGTCAGCACGCCGCTGCCGCTGAAATTGACGCGCCCGTTAAACGCGCTGCTGCCCACGGCGACATTGACATTGCCGCTGCCCGGCTCCAGGTCCAGGCTGGCGGAGCCGCTGGCCGTCATCGTGGCGTTGATGTTGACATCGTTGCTGGCGTTCAGGGTCAGCTTGTGCCCGCTCCAGCTGACCGTATCGTCGACGTTGACATTGCCGCTGGTGCCGCCGGCGCCGCTGGCCGAAGAAATGGTCACATTGCCCGCGCTTAATGACGCATTAAGCGCGGCGCCGGTCAGGTCGCCGCCGCTGGGCGCGATCGTGAAATCGGTCGGGTCGATCAGCCAGGTGCCGGCCAAGCCCAGCGCCGCAGCGGTGGTGATCTTGGCGCTATTTGCCACCTTGACGTTGGCCGCGCTGGTTTCGATGAAACCGCCGTTGCCGCCGGCCGGCGCGCTGGCGTCGAGCGTGCCGCCGACATTGACGGTGCCCGCTGCCATGCCGCCCAACAACGTAATCGTGCCGCCCTGGTTCTCCACGGTGCGCGCTTCAATCACGCCGGTGTTGTTGACGACGCTGGCCAGCAACGCATCTTTTGCGCCCGCGCTCATGATCACCCGGCCGCCGTCAGCCCGGATCAGTCCGCCGTTTTCCGCCGCGCTGTTCAGCACGCTCTGGTCGACCTGCAGCTGCAGCAGGCTGTTGCCGCTGAATGTGAGGGTGACGGCGTTGCCGGCGCCGAGCGCCACCGCGCCCTGTTGCGCGCTGATCGTGCCCTGGTTGCTGACATGATTTCCGAGCAAGGCGACGTAGCCGCCATTGGCCGCCGTGATCGATCCCTGGTTGACCACGCTGCCTGGGCCGTTGCCGCTGAAAGTGCGGGCATTGCCGTTCAGGCTGGCGTCGCGCAGATCCAGGGTGGAAGCCACCAGCCCGCCGACATTGACCTGCGCGCCGGCGCCGAACAGGATGCCGTTCGGGTTGATCAGGAATACCTGGCCGTTGGCATTCAGATGGCCGAGGATCTGCGTGCCGTTGGTATCGAATATGCGGTTGACGGCAATCGCGCTGACTGACGGCTGCACGAAATTCACCGTTTCTTGCGGAGCGATGTTGAAGCCGCTCCAGTTCAAGGTGGCATTCTGGCTGGTCTGGCTGATCGTGGTGGTCGCGCCGGATTGGCGGATGCTGCCGCTACCCGCGACAACCTGTCCGCCGGTCGGCGCCGCCTGGGCGGCAATCGCCGTCAGCGACAATGCCGCCGCCACCAGCTTGCGGCGCCCGCCCTTGCCGCGTCCACGCGTTGTTTCCGCTACTGCGATCCAGCCGTTGGTCACTGTGCTCCAGACCAGGCGATAGATGTGGTTCATAGATCCGTGGCGTTTCATGGGATGATTTCCTCATTGAACCTGCACTTCTCGACCAAACAATGCGCGCGGCTTGCCGAGACGTGGTCGGCCGCTCACCTGCTCCTCGCTTCAACAAACCCTGCGGCATCAACATCGGCGCCGCGTATTCGTCACGCAGAAACTTCGCTTAAGTTGCCAGGCGCCGGAAAACAGCGGTACGGCCGGGCAGACTTTCAAGTAAATCGTATTACAACGACAACGGATTCAAAGAGATGCGACTGACGCAAGGCGCGCCAAAATGAGAGCTGACATTCAGACAATGTCAAGCGGGGGGACTTAGCTGGTTTCCCTATCCAACTTTCTTTTAAGCAAAATATTAACCAAGTGAATGTGTTACACGCAAGCTAATTGTTAATCTCAATTGTATTTTATTGTTTCTGTGGGATTTTGGCGTCGGATGGCAGCGTGCTGGGGGCTTGCCGCGACTTTTTTCAAGCAAGTATTGCCGAATACTATTGCTGAATTCGGGATTTCCTGTTCAACTGCGGCTTGCTGCAGATTAACATTCAGCAACCCGATACGTACAAAAGCAGGCTACTCACTGAAGGAAATGCGATGAACATATTTCTCGGTAGCATCATGACTTTCGGTTTTCAGTTCAACCCCAGCGGCTGGCAGCAATGCAACGGTCAAACGCTCGGCATCGATCAAAATTCGGCATTATTCGCCCTGCTCGGCACCACCTTTGGCGGCGACGGCGTACAAACTTTTCTATTGCCGAATTTGCAAGGGAGGATGCCGCTTTGCCAGGGTAGCGGGAGCGGATTGAGCCCGCGTGTGATCGGCGAGTTTTCGGGCAACGAAAACATCTCGATCGGAATCAGCAACCTGCCGTCGCACACCCACACCGCCACCTTTACTCCTTCGGGCAGCAGCGGCTACACGGTATCGGGCAACACGGCTGGAAATCAGCTGGTGCCCTCCGCGACCAACAACATCCTGTCAGGATCGCCCGCCGGCATCACGGCCGCGGCGATCTGGAGCGCGGCGGCAGCGACGATTCCCCTGGGAGGCAGCGGCGGCGGTTCCGGCGGCACGGTAAGCAACGCCCTCACCGGCAACAGCCTGCCCACGGCAAGCATGAATCCGTACCTGGCGCTGAATTTCAGCATTGCGTTGACGGGTATTTTTCCTTCCCGCAACTAACAATCGCCGCCGCAGAAATTACCATTACCACGCGTCCAACTACAGTCACACCGGTCCTTAAACCGCAGCATCCACCAGGGAGATTTCCATGGAAGTATTTCTCGGAAGCATAATGACGTTCGGTTTTCAGTTCAATCCAAATGGCTGGCAGTTATGCAACGGCCAGACGCTCGCCATTCAGCAATATGCAGCCTTGTTCTCGCTGCTCGGCACCAACTATGGCGGCAACGGCACGCAAAACTTCATGTTGCCGAATTTGCAGGGACGGGTGCCGATTGGCCAAGGCAACGGAATCGGCTTGACGCCGCGTGTGATCGGCGAAGCGGCCGGCACGGAAAACATCGAGATCTCCATCAGCAATCTGCCGTCCCATACCCACGTCGCCACGTTTACTCCGTCGGGCGGCGGCAGCAGCTACATGGTATCGACCAACACCAGCGGAAACCTGCTGGCGCCGACGGCGACCAACAACATCCTGTCCGGATCGCCTGCCGGCCCGCAAGGCGCAGCGATCTGGGGTTCGGCCGCAGGCACCATTCCCCTGGGCGGCAGCAGCGGCAGTTCCGGCGGCACCGTCACCAATGCCCTCACCGGCAACAACGCCCCCGTAGGAACCATGAACCCCTACCTGGCGCTGAACTTCAGCATCGCGCTGGTGGGTATTTTCCCGTCCCGTAACTAGAGCCTAGAATCGCGAGCCGGCCGGCGACCGGCCAGCATTCCTTCCATTTCCATTTGCCGACGCCGATGCTAGAACTTGTTGATGCCGCCTATTTCACCCCCTCCACCGGACAGGTCTGCACGCTGCAGCTGCCTGACGGCAGCACCTTGCCGGTGCTGGTCGACAGCGTGAATGTGAAAGCGCAGTACCGCAATCCGTATGCGCCGGAACAGCAACGCCTGCCGTTCATCGTCACCTTGACCGCGCAACAAGCCACCGCTTTTCTCGAAGGCCCGTGCGCAATCGATCTGCCGCAGCGCGAACGCCTGGAAGGCGTTTACGTGTCGCGCCTGGCGCCGCTCGGACGCGATCCGGCCGGTGCGTATTTTCAAGTGGTGTTCAGCTAAAGGGATTCAAGGCAGGGATGGCTTGCCCGGATACCACACCATGCGATCGGCCATCAATTCCGATTCTTCCACCTGGAATCCCAATTCCAGGTAGATCCGCCTGGCGCCGGGGTTGTTGTGCCAAACCACCACCGCGACCGGGCATTGCACGTTGGCAGCGGCCTGCTGCACGCCGCGCAGGACCGCCTTGCCGTAGCCGAAGCCGCGGGCCGCAGTAATGAAGGCGATATAAATCACGCGCACTTCGTTGTGGCCGAAATCGACCACCAGCGCACCGACCGCGGCCTGGGTTTTCTCGATGACGAAATGCATGGCGTTCGGATATTCTTCACCGGCGCCTTGGGCATGCGCGGCATATTGCTGGGCGATCACCGTTTCGATGAATTCGGGTTCGCCGTCGATGAACTGCAGGTCTGGCCGGGCGGAGCGATACAGGGTTGCCAGGAAAGGCTGGTCGCCGGCGGTGGCGGGCCGCAGGGAAATGCCGGCCGGCATGGCGGAGGAAGAAGTAAGCATGTTGAGCTTTATCCGGAATCAAAGTGAATACGGCGTAGTACATCGCGATGGTGGAGCAGCTTATAACAGAAGCTGCCTTGACGGATGAAGGCACCTCAAATAAAGTGCCTCGGCGCAAGATTTTTTCCTGAATCGCGGGCAAGCTCCGATGCTGATATGTGCCGCAGTCGACGCATCAACTGGATTGAAGGTAGTCGAATGAACAGCTTCCTCAAATTGCCGCTTCTCTTTGATCCGGATCAACTGCTGCAGGATTTGCGGACCTGTGAAACCATGGACTGGCCACGGCATTTCCATACCGAGGACTATTCCGGCCTATGGTCCGGCCTGGCGCTGCGTTCCGCCTCCGGCAAGCCGGACGATATCTATTCCCACCCTGGCGGCGCCGGCCATATCGATACGCCTGTGCTCGGCGGTTGTCCCTACATTGCCACCATCTTCGACGCCTTCGCATGCGAGATAGAATCGGCCAGGCTGCTGCGCCTGGGGCCAGGTGCACATATCAAGGAACATCGGGATGTACAGACCGGCTATCAGTTTGACGTCTTTCGCGTACACATTCCGATCGAGACCAGCGAGCAAGTACGATTCCTGGTGGGCGGCCATGCTTTGGACATGCGCGCAGGCGAATGCTGGTATGCCGATTTCAGCCAGCCGCACAGCGTCGAGAATTGCGGGAGCACAGCACGCACCAACCTGATCCTGGACTGCAAAAGGAATGACTGGTCAGATACGCTGTTCCGCCAGGCCGGCTACGATTTCGATGCCGAGGCGCGCAATCGCAGGCTGGACGGCGCAACGCGCGCCATGGTGATCGCCCGGTTGGCGGAGATGAAAACCGATACGGCGGAGCGACTGATCAAACAGCTGGAAGCCGAAGCGGATATCGATGAATAGCGCAATGCGACGAGAGATACGGCAAGAAATACCGCAAGATGATGCGCCGGTCCGGCTCGAGGAATGGATACCCTACAAACTGCTGCAGCAAGAGCGGCAATGGCATTGTCTGTGGCTGGACCTGGCGGGCAAGCGCATTTCCGAGCCGTTTTTCACCGATACGATCTTACGCTGCAAAGCCAGCGCCCCCGTCAACCGCCGCTTTCCCAGTCTCAGCTCGCTAGCATACCTGACGGCATGCGCAGCCACCGCCGCGGCCGAGGTAGTCGCGCCAAGCGCTTTCATTTTCCATGTTTCGCGCTGCGGCTCAACCCTGGTCTCGCAACTGCTCGGATTGAGCCAAAAAAATATCACCCTGTCTGAAGTGCCTCTGATCGATGAACTGCTGCGCGCGTCCCGCAAGGAGGCGGATTCTTCCGAAACGGAAGCTGCGCTGAAAGCCAGCATTGCTTTGCTGGGACGGCGCAGGCTTGGGCAGGAAAAGCATTTGTTTATCAAGCTCGACAGCTGGCATGTCTTTTTTGCCGGCACGCTGAGAAAACTCTACCCGGAGGTTCCGTTTGTACTGCTGTATCGCAGCCCGGATGAAGTGGTTTTCTCACATCAGAAGCGGCGTGGCATGCAGGCCGTGCCAGGACTGATCGAACCCGAACTGTTCGGCATGTCGCAGGCGGAATCGACGAGCTACGATGGCGACCGCCATCTCGCCAAGGTGCTGGAATATTATTACTCGCAATTCTTGCGCATCGCCGAAACAGATGATCGCTCGCTCTTGCTGGACTACCGGCAGGGCGGCATTGAAATCGTGCGCCGGCTGGCCGGATTTTCGGGCCTGGTCCTGGATGAAACAGAAATGGCGGAGATGGCAGCCCGTTCGCGTTTTCACGCAAAATATCCCGAACAGGGATTTGCCGAGGAAAAGAAAGAATCTTCTCCGTCCGTAGAGCTTCAGCCGGCACAGGCGATGTATGCACTCCTTGAACAACTGCGGGCAAAACTGGCCGGCTGATACGGCGCCGTCATCTCAACGAATATCGCCGCAGCATCAAGAGGGAAATGGCGCGCGCCATGCCGGCAGTTCGTTTAGCCGCTCATGCCAGCGCTGGATTGCAGGAAAATCGGCCAGCGGCAAATGCGCCTTGTCGGCATAAGGCAAGCTGATGGCCACCGCGAAATCGGCGACAGTCAGGCCGTCTCCTACCAGGAATTTCCTGTCGCTCAGATGCGTATCGAGGACACGGGCATAGGTCCTGAAGTATTTCGTTGCCTCCGCCAGTTCGGCGGCTTCAGCGGGCGGCAAGCCAAACATCGGCTTGACGACGTACTCAAAATACAAGACCGAGGCGTGGCGCGTAAAGTGCACCGCATCCCAGCTGAGCCAGCGCATGACATCGATCTGCCGCGCATCGTGCGGCCACAGATCGGCTTGCGCCAGATCCGACAGATAGCACATGATGGCGTTCGATTCCCATAGAGTCCTGTCGCCGTCCAGCAGCACCGGGACCTTGCCGTTCGGGTTCATGGCCAGGAATTCCGGCGTTTTGTTTTCACCCTTGCCGATATCGACCCGAACGAATTCCACCGGCGCCTCCAGGTAACGCGCGACTGCGCAGGCTTTTCTCGGGTTCAGAACTTCGCAATAAAACAGTTTCATGCCGGTCTCCTCGACTGCGCTTGTGATTCAATCAGTTGTGAGTCGGCATCCTCGTGATGCCGAGAACGCGGTCAGGCAATATGCTTGTGGCAGATGCAGTGCCCCCAGCGGTACAGATGCATATTGTGCAGCAGGTCCTTGGTCGCCGTCGGCACGCCGCTGAGCAGGATCTCTTTCGCGGTCAGGCCGAATACCGCCAGGCTGATCGACGGCGCCAGCGACACCACCGCGTGCCAAGTCCGTTTCGGAATGAACAAAGCATCGCCCTGCTCCACCCGCGCGTACAGTCCCTTGGCTTGCTCCAGCGCGCGCAGCTGTTCCGGATGCTCGTTGAAACGGGCGATATTGATGGCGCTGAGCGTGGCGCCCCAGTCGTATTTGTTGGACGGACTCATGAACGCTTCTTCCGAAGGCGGGAACATGACGAATTCCTTGACCCCGCGCGCCTGGCAAAACCAGTTGTTGGGGACGTCGCGGTGCAGTCCGGTGTGGGTGTTGGCCGGCCCCATGAATACCGACTCCCAGGTCCAGCGCCAGCCCGGCCACAAGCTGCGGATATCGAAATCGCTGCGCAGCTGCGGGAAATCTTCCAGGATGCTCCACTGCGCCAGGTAATTGCGGTGCGGCGTAAACGATTGCATGTGCGCCCAGTTGAGATGGAATTCCTCGCCCGGCTGCAACTGGCGCAGCCGCTGGTTCGGCAGCAATCCCGCCTGTTCGCTGACAGGCTCCTTGGCAAGCTCCGCCAGCTCGCGCAGATAAGGCGCAATCGGCAGCGATGGCCGTTCCTGGGTTTCGCCCTGTTCGACCAAGCCGTTCTGGAACTTGCGGACCGGTTCCGAGCCGTCTTTATGCCGCAACTGCGCCATCTTTTCAAACGACCAGTTCTGCTGCGCCGGCCAGTCGCGCAAAGCGCCTTTGACCAATAACGGCCGGGTCCGGCTGCCAAAGCCGCCGGCTTGCGCCAGCTCCGATACATCGATTTGTTCCACCAGCTTGAATGAAGGGCCTAGTATTTGTGTCATGTCTGATTGCAGGTTAACGTTGCGGCGCCGCTGCTTGCCAGCGCCCTTGCCGTATTATGGCGCGATCCCGGGATCTTCGCCGACCGCGACATAGCGCCGCTCGCCGCTGGTCGGACTGTATTGAACGGCCATCAGGCGGCCTGATTCCGGATCGACGAAACGTTCCCCGGTTTCCTGCCAGGGACCGTCGTCGGGCAGGTGCTTGCGCTGATAGCGCCAGCGCTCCGCCAGCACCGCGACCAGCAGTATCAGACCCCAGGTGGTTAACGGAAACGCGGCCGGCTCGCCGCGGAGATGGCAAAAGATGCCGGCGCCGGTCAGCAGCACGGCGAATCCAAGCAAGGCCAGGCGCAGCATGATTACGGCGCCACGGGTTCGACGATCACCGCCGTGCCGTAGGCCACGATTTCACTCATGGTCTGGCCCATTTCGGAAGAGTCGAAGCGCATCATCACCACGGCGTTGGCGCCCATCCGATGGGCGTTCTTGACCATGCGGTCGACCGCATGGCGGCGCGCCTCCTCCAGCAATTGCGTGTATTCCGTGATTTCGCCGCCAATGATGGAGCGCAGCCCGGCCATGATGTTGCCGGCCAGCCCGCGGCTGCGCACCACCAGTCCGAATACCTGACCTTTGACTTCCTTGACGCGATAACCGGAAATGTTTTCTGTTGTAACGACGAGCATGTTTCCCTCTTTGCGTGTTGCTGGATTTCAATTGTTTCAATTGTAATTGACCGCAGCAAGCAGGCGGCAACAATTTTGAGCAGGCCGGCATGACCCGAGGCCTGAGCAAAAAAGGGAAATACTGCAAAGGAGGGATTCAGCTGCGCAGGAATTTGAGTCCGGGATTGGCCGCGGGCATCGCCGGGAATACTTGAAGCAGTTGCTGGTCGCTCAGGCGCAGATGGCGTTCGCCGACCTGCGCCAGCACCGAGCGGAAATCCGTGGTGACCGGCAGATCGCGCCCTTCATGCAGCTGGGCCTCGCCCAGCCCCTGCCAGTCGCCGTACACCTTGCCGCCGGCAACCCCGCCGCCCAGCACCCACATCACATTGCCATGGCCGTGATCGGTGCCGCCGTTGCCGTTCTGGCGCGCGGTACGGCCGAACTCCGACATCACCACGATGGTGGTGTCGTCGAACATCGGCCCCAGGCCTTGCGCCAGCGTCCCCAGGCCCTGCCCCAGAGGCGCCAGCCGGTTGGCCAGCTGGCCTTTGCCGTTGCCCTGGTTGGCGTGCGTATCCCAGCCGCCCAGCGCAACGAAAGCGATCTGGATCTTGGGATCGTTGCGCATCAGCTTGGCCAGGTGCGCCGCATCGTTCGGGAAGCCGTTCGGCAAGGGCGCGCCGCCATTGGCGGCCTGCATTTCATCTTGCATGGAAGCCGTCATGACCTCCTTGTGCGCATCGCGCCCGTCCTGGTAGGCGCTGGCGTATTTATCGCTGCCCTGATACATCTGGTCGAAAGCGCTGCCGATCTGCGGCCGGTCGAGTATCGATTGCCTGGTGCCTGCAGCGCCCGCCGCCAGGTTGGTGGCCGGCGCCCTGCCGCTGAGGATGCGCGGCATCAGCGGACCGATGCTGATCGCCCGGGTCGGCGTTGCCGTGCCAGGCAAGACCGTCAGCAAGCGGTTCAGCCAGCCGTCCTGCGTCGATTTCCTGCCGGGCGTACCGGATTCAAGATAATCCTGGGCATCGAAATGCGAGCGGGTGGCGTCGGGCGAACCAGAGGCGTGAATGAAAGCCAGTTTCTTTTGTTC
Source organism: Collimonas sp. GW821-FHT02H07 (assembly GCF_059421505.1). Classification (NCBI taxonomy): domain Bacteria; kingdom Pseudomonadati; phylum Pseudomonadota; class Betaproteobacteria; order Burkholderiales; family Oxalobacteraceae; genus Collimonas; species Collimonas sp. GW821-FHT02H07. Next base: position 64,612 of record NZ_JBWKVC010000014.1, on the reverse strand, counting down.
CCACAGCGGTTGCAGGGAAGCCAATGCCGGATGCAGGCCGAAATAGCCGTCCAGGTCCAGCGCGCCGCCATCCTGCCCCGGCCGCGCCAGTCCGATGGTCGGACGCAGGCGCGCATAGTTGACGTCACCGTAAGGCGCAACCACGTTCAGGCCGTCGACCGCGCCGCGCAGCATCACCACCACCAGCTTGCGTTTGGTGGCCGAACTGTCGTCGCCGACCGCGGCCCAGGCCTGGCGGCCGACCGGGATCACCAGGCTGCCTGTCAGCGCCATCAGCTTCAATAGATTTCTACGGTCCATCATGTTCTCCTGACATTCAATCCGATCAAGGCTCAGCGCTGCATGAAATCCGGGCTGCCGAGCACCATGGCGGCGCGCAAGGCGGCCGGGTTATTGTTGATGGTGGCGCGCGTCTTGGCTGAAATCGCCGGACCGAGCGTGTTCAGCAAGGTATCGGCGTCGAGCGGCGGTTCGGCAGCGGCGGGCGTATTCGCGGCGCTATTGTCCTGGCCCGCGGCCTTGTTCAAAGGCAGTCGCCCGGCTGCCAGCGCGGTAGCAAACGTAATGCGCCGCGCCAGCGCATCCGGATTCAGCCATGCCGCTTCGGTGTTCTTGTAGCCGTCCGGCGTTTGCGCGCCGTACAGCGGCATGCCGAGCTGGTTCAAGGCCCCCAGCAAAGGACGGACATTGGTGATCGGCATCTGGCCGGCGCGCGCCGCCGAAATCACATACTGGTAAGGCGTCTTGAACTTGGCGCCGACAGTGCTGGCGGCCATGAATTCAGGACTGTGGAACAAGGTGCGCAATACTTCGCGGATGTCGCCCCTGGTTTCAAGATAGCGCTTGGACATGCGTTCCACCAGCTGCGGCGGCGGATTGTCCTGCACAAAATACTGCGCCAGCTGATAGCTCAAGTGGCGGGCAGTGGCGGGATGCATGGCCAGCACGTCCAGCGCGAATTCCCCCTCGCCCTGGCCCTGGGCGCCGACGTGATGGCCCAGCCATTCCTTGTCGCCCATATCGTGGCGTTGCGCGTCGAAACGGAAAGTACGGTTGTTGCGCGCCAGCTCGCGCGGATCGAAACTCCAGCCGGTCAGCATGCGCGCCAGTTCGGTCACGTCCTTCTGGGTATAGCCGGTGTCCACGCCCAGCGTATGCAGCTCCATCAGTTCGCGCGCATAGTTTTCATTGAGGCCGGTGGCCTTGGCTTTCGGTCCCTGGGCGCCGCCGCGGCGGCCTTGCCCAGACTGATAATCATTAGAGGTGGAAAGCCAGTTATCCAGGTAGAACAGCATGGCCGGATGCTTGGCGGTCGCCCCCAGCAGGTCGCGGAAGGAGCCCAGCACATAAGGACGGATCGCATCGCGCTCGTAGCTGCCAATCAGGGCCCGGTCCAGGCCCTTGCCGCCGTACACATTGAAGTGGTTGAACCAGAAATCGACCATCACTTCTTCCAGCTGGCGCGGGCTGTCGATGGCGCGGGCGATCCTGGCTTCGGCATTTTGCTCGACGATCTTGCCGACCACTTCGCGCCGCTTTTGCTTGGCGGCGTCGTCGCCGTCATTGGCGACCTTGCGCACCGCCAGGAACTCGGACAGCACTTCGCCGGCGCTGGCGTTGCTGGCGTCGAGCGTGCTCAGGCGCTGCGACAGCGCGGCCGGCAAGGGAATGCTTTCCGGCTGCAACTGGCCGTCGATGTAGCGCTCGATGCCCATCTGCTTGACCCTGTCGATATCGCCCGGCTTGGGGCCGTAGCCCAGCCGGTCCAGTACATGCAAGGCCTGTTGATCGCTGGACAAGGGCGCGGCCGTTGCCGCCAGGGCGCTGACCGAAAACAGTGCAAGTACAGCGAAGCGGATGGCTAATTTCATGGACGGTCACCGGCAAGAATGATCAGGATTGGAAGCAGATTGGAAGCAAATGAAATGCCTCTCGCATTGACTACATTAACGCATTTCAGATGAGCCTCTGCCACCACCTAGATGTATCGATTGTAACCAGCTGTAAAGGCCACATTAAGTTACGTCAGCGCACGCAAACCTCACCCGGAACACGGCGGCAGAAAAAAAGCGCAGCCCTCCAATTGGACGGCTGCGCTTTTCCTCTCGGCTCCCTGGCCGGGAGCCCGTTCTCTACTACGGCTGCGACTGCAGGTAGTGCTTCACATCGTCGAAGGTCACCTTGCCGGACTTGTTGACGTCGATCTTGCCGAAATTGTTAGCCACATAGCCCAGGCCGCTCTTTTGCGCCTGCTGTTGGGTCAGCGTACCCGTCTTGGCGACATCGGCGGCATCGAAATTCGATTTCAAACGGCTCATGGCTTGCGCCTTGAGCGTGTCGCCGGTGGATGCCGCCGCGGCTGGCGCCGCCGGCCGCGCTGCCGGGAAGAACGGGCCTTCCACGCCATGTGTCGCAATACCGGCCGGAGTCGCAGCCGTATCGCTGGCATGCGCCGGGACTGCCGTTGCACAAAGGGCAAATATCATTAGATAAAATGTATTTTTCATAGGATTTCCTATACGCCTTTCTTCATCATAGTCGATCCGGACGCCGTCGGCGCCGGTTCCGCGTATTGCCTCATGTACCTATGGCGTACCCGCTGGCCCCATATCCGACCACGGCGCCGGCAGCTCGGCGAAGCGCATGGCGCCTCTTATCCGCCGGTCCTGGTAATAGTCGACCAGGTCGGCCTTCATGCGCGGCCGCGAGCTGTCGTCCAGGTAGATCATGTGGCCGCCGGCATAATGCGTCACCTGGATGTCAGGCCGGATGCCGGCAACGCTCTTGAGCCGTCCCAGATCTTTCTCGGTCATGAAAAATGGCGTGACCAGGTCGTGGTAGCCGTTTTCAACCAGCACCTTGATGTGCGGATTGAGCGTGATTTCGGCTAGCAAATCGGGCAGCGTATCCGGCACCGGCAGCCCTCCATGGCTGAAATCCCAGTTGCCGTTGGCGCTGTTGCTCAAGGTCACGTAGGTGGTGTTCGGCGCCGTGTACTTCAGGTAGTCCGGCAGCTGCTGGCTGAGAATCGCCGGAAACGGCTTGGCGATCAGGGCATCGGACGGATCGGAATCGCCCACCAGCATCGGGCTGTCGTTCGGCGCCGATACGCGGCCGTCATAACCGCCGATGGTGTAGCCCGGCACCAGCGTAGTGTTAAGCGGGTTCGGTCCCAGGTAGGCTTGCAAAGCGCTCACGTTGATGTCGCTCTGGCGCGACATTTGCGCATACACGGCGGGGGGCGGAAATACCGGCGGATTGGCCAGGCCGAGGAAGGTCGGGCCGTAAGGCAGCAACTCCGCGTAACGATCCGTCGAGAAATCGCGCATGCGGCGGGCGAAGCTGCGTACGCCGGACGGCGGCGGCGTGACCTGGCCGAAGAATGCCGCAACTTCGGCATAGCCTGGCAGCAGCGACACCATGTAGTCGGTGGCGCGCTGCAGATCCGCTGCGCTTGGATACTGGTCGTTATAGTCGAGGATGCAAGACTGCAGGATGATGCCGCTCAGCCGCACGCCGGCCTGTTCCAGCAACGGCGCCAGCACATCGGTGCGCGGTGTGCCGTACGATTCGCCGTACAGGTAGATCGGCGCATGCGGGCGCGGATTGACAGCAAGATAGCGCAGGATGAAATCGCGCATCACGCCGGCGTCCTGGTCGACGCCCCAGAACGTTTGATTCGTATTCGGCAGCACCGCCTCGGAGAAACCGGTGCCCGGCGGATCGATGAACACCATGTCGGTGGTGTCGATCAGGCTCTCCTGGTTATCCACCAGCGGGAAGTTGGGCCAGCCGGTGGTGTACGGATCAGGCGTGGCGACCCGGCTCGGCGCGAAAGAACCCAGGCGCAGCCAGATCGATGAAGATCCCGGTCCGCCGTTATAGAAAAAAGTGACGGGACGCGGCCACGGCCCGCGGTTTTTTGCGGTATAGGCAACGTAGAACATCGACGCCTCGGGCTTGCCGTTGGCGTCCGCCGCGGTCAGGTGTCCGGTGGTGGTGGTGTAGTCCACGCGCCTGCCGCTGTCGCGATAAGTCAGCTGATGGTAGGCGACAGCCGCCTTTTCATTGACAATCGACGCCGCCAGCCCGTCAGCGGGGCCGAATGCGTAGGCTGTGTTGTCCATGTAGGGCTGGTCAGGCGGGAACACTTCGGCCGCCGCCGGCATGGAAAAAATCGCGCAGAATCCTGCGGCCAGCGCCGCTGCGTACATGGTGCTTCGGATTGTTCGAGGGGGAGTACTGGCATTCATGGGACGATCTGTTTTCATCTCTTGCCCTTTCTTGTTAGAGACGTACCGCCTGACGGCGGCACAACCGGGTGATTTGACTGACAAAAGCGCTACCGTTACTTCGCCATCGCTTGCTGCGCCAGGTAGTCTCCTGGTTGCTGCCGGCAAGCTGTTGCTACTCTCCCTTTTTACAATTGAACAGACGAACTCTGTCCGCGCGACCGGTTCGGTGCTTCATGGATGGATGCTGATTGGATGGGCAGCCGCAAGATCTTGCGACCTGGCCGGCGAATCGCACCGCTTCAATAATCCGAGTGAGATTCGACCCCGCCACCTCAAAGGTATACTACAAAAATACATTTCTTCAAGGAAAGTTTCAATTGCGCGGCGGTACGGATTGCAGAGGCTGGCGGCAGACAATGGAAGATACGCCGCGCTGAACGCGGCGAACCATCCGGCAATCCGTTTCCCCGATTACTTCGACGCCAGGATATCGATTTTTTCGATGGCTGGCGGCTGCGAAAACAGTTCAGCCGACCTGCCCATCAGCGCAGCTGCCACCCGCCCGTTGAGATGCGCCTGACGGCCCGCCTCGTCAGGAAAAGTGTCGAAGATGCCGTAGGTAGACGGCCCCAGCTTGATGGCGTACCAAGTGGTGGTCGCCAGCTCCTGTTGCACAACTGCCAAGCCGTCGCGCAGGAATGCCTCGACCTCGGCTTCTTTTCCCGGCCGGGCTTCCAGCCTGACGAACAGACCCAGATTAGCCATGTCGACCTCCCGCTGATATGCATGGAACTAGAGTTTAGCCGTCCCCGTACGCATTGCAATGCCGCCGAATCAAGCTATCAGACGCGCACCAGCAGCTTGCCGATATTCTTGCCCTCGAACAGACTGTTGAGCGCATCCGGCAATCGTTCGAAACCGTCGACATAGGTCTCCTGAAACACGATTTCGCCGCTTTTCACCCAAGGCGCCACGATCGCCAGCATCTCATCCATGCGGCTGGTGTAGTCGCGCGCCAGGATGCCCTGGATGGTGGCGCGCTGGAACAGCATGTGCTGCAGGAAGCGCGGACCGAGGTCGGGCGTATCAAGGCCGCCGTCGTACTGGCTGATGGCGCCGCAGATGATGATGCGGGCGCGCCGCTTGATCAGCGGGATGACCGCATCGGTGATGGGGCCGCCGACATTGTCAAAGTAGATATCGACGCCGCCGGTAGCCGCCTGGATCGCAGCGCTCAATGCTTCGGGCGTCGTATGCGCGCGATAGTCGATGGCGCCGTCCAGCTTCAGCGTCTCGGTCAGGAACTTGCATTTCTCGGCGCCGCCGGCGATGCCGATCACGCGGCACCCTGCCCGCTTGCCGAACTGCGCCACCAGCGAACCGACCGCGCCTGCGGCCCCCGACACCAGCAAGGTATCGCCCGGACGCGGACGGCCGGCTTCGGTCAGGCCGAACCAGGCTGTGCGGCCCGGCATGCCCAGCACCCCGAGCGCGGTGGAAACCGGCGCAACAGCGGGATCGAGCTTGGTCAATTCGCTGTGATGACAGCGCGCATACAGCTGCCAGCCGCTATAGGCCGAGACCCAGTCGCCGGCCTGATACAGCGGGCTGGCCGAAGCCATCACTTCGCCGACCACGCCGGCGCGCTGCACGATCCCCAGCGGATGCGGCACATCGTAGGTATTGCGCTCGTGCTGCTGGATCCGGATATACGGATCGACGCTGATGAATTTGGCGCGCAGGATCACTTCATTGGTCGCCAGGTTGCCGTCGAGTTCGCTTTCACGCAACTGGTAATGATCGTTGCCGACGCGTCCGTCCGGACGCTTGACGTAAAACCACTGGCGGTTCTGGTAAGTGTTTTGCATGTTGGAAGCCTGGTTGCTGTTGGCCTGACAGTGTAGCTAAATTGCCAAAGCTGCGCTGGGCTCGGGCATAAAGCCGACGGGACGGCAGCCGCAGAAAACCTTCCATATCGCAGAAAATGGGCGGAGTCATCTGGGGTCGGAGTGAAGTTTCTGCAAAAAGCGCGCAGAAAGTTCACTCCGACCCCAGTTAGCTGCTTAGCTTAAGCGCGACGAAAACCAGATTACGATTTTGAAATGCGTTCGCGCGCGATGGCGTCCAGCACTTGGTGGAATTGCGGAGCGTGCTCGGCACGGATCGGCATGATACTGAACATGGTTTCTTTCATCGCGTAGCATTCGCTTCCCACTGGCGCCCCGCGGCGCCTCCTATGCGATGCTAGCGTAAATCATGCAATCTGCCCATGATTGTCTTCAGCCAGAGGCAGCACCCAGGCCCACGGACAAGCCGTTTCATGCTTTTTCTCGAAAGCGCTAATCTGCGGCAGCAATTGCAAGGTGGCGCCCACCACGTCCAGCCCTTCGACGATCATTTTCCTGTACCGCTCGCCCAGCGTGAAGGCGAATGCCAGCGAACCGCACGACAGTTGCATCTGTTCCAGGTCGATGAGCAGACGGTGCCTGTTGCTCTCCAATGCCTTCAATAGCAAGGCAATCCGGTCATGCTCCAGCACGATCAGCAGCAAGCGGTTATTCAGCGCATTACTGAAAAAAATCTCGCCAAAGCTGGGCGCAATGACGGCTTCCACGCCCAATTGCTGCAAGCCCCACACCGCATGCTCACGGCTGGAGCCGCAGCCGAAGTTGGAGCCGCCGATCAGGATGCCGGCATCCTTGTACTCCGGACGGTTCAGCAAAAAATCCGGCCTGGGACTGCCGTCCGGATGAAAACGCAGGTCGAACAGCACGCCCCGGTCCAGCCCTTCCTTGGTGATCGTGCGCAGGAACTGCTTGGGCATGATCTGATCGGTATCGAGGTTATCGATCGGCAGCGGCGCGGCAACGCCTTCGATGCGCTTATGTTCAGGCATGCTGTTTCTCCAAGGTGCGGACATCGCTGATGCAGCCGCTGAGCGCGGCGGCAGCCGCCATCGCCGGACTCATCAGATGAGTGCGGCCACCCCTGCCCTGGCGGCCCTCGAAATTGCGGTTGGTGGTGGAGGCGCAGCGTTCGCCCGGCGCCAGCACATCATCGTTCATGGCCAGGCACATCGAGCAGCCCGGCTGGCGCCATTCAAAGCCGGCATCGATGAAGATAGCGGCCAGGCCTTCCTGCTCGGCCTGGCGCCGTACCGCGCCGGAACCGGGCACCACCATCGCCCGCACCGTGGCGGCGACGCGCTGGCCGGCGACGATGGCGGCGGCAATGCGCAAATCCTCGATGCGGCCATTGGTGCAGGAGCCGATGAAGACGCGGTCTACCGGCAGGCCGGCAATCGCGGTGCCGGCCGAAAGACCCATGTATTGCAGGGCCTGGACCGTCGCGGCAGCAGCCTGTTCGTCGCCTGCCAGCGCCGGATCGGGAATCAGGGCATTGACCGCAATCGCCTGGTCGGGACTGGTGCCCCAGGTGACAAACGGCGCGACTTCCTGCGCAGCGAATGCATGTTCGACATCGAACACGGCATCTTCATCTGAATATAACTGCTGCCAGTCGCCCAGCGCCCGCACAAAATCCTGCTCGCCAAGATCCTGCGCCTTCGCCCTGACATAGGCATAAGTCGTCTCGTCAGGCCGGATCAAGGCCGCCCTGGCGCCCGCCTCCACCGCCATATTGCACAAGGTCATGCGCGCCTCGGCTGACAGCGCCGCTATCGTCGTGCCGGTAAACTCGACGGCGTAGCCGCGCGCCCCCTGGGCGCCGATGCGGGCGATGATCAGCAGGATCAGGTCCTTGACCGATGTGCCCACCGGCAGTGCGCCGTCGACCCTGATGCGCATGTCTTGCGCCAGGCGGTAGACCAGGGTCTGGGTCGCCAGGATGTGCTCCACTTCGGAGGTGCCGACGCCGAATCCCAGGGCGCCCAGCGCGCCGTAAGTGGTGGTATGGCTGTCGCCGCACAGCACCACCATGCCGGGCCGGATCCAGCCGTGTTCGGGTGCGATGATGTGCTCTATGCCTTGTTCTTCATGGTTGGCATCGAACAGCTTGATGCCGAACTCGCGGCAGTTGCGCTTGAGATTGCTGGCCTGCAGCGCCGAGGCCGGATCGAGGATCACGCGGCTGTCGACGCTCACCGGATGGGTCGGGATGATGTGCGACACCACGGCAAGCTGCTGCCGCGGCCGCAGCACGGTCCGATGACTGGCGCGCAGGCTGCTGAATGCCTGCGGGCTGGTGTATTCGTTCATGATGTGCAGGTCGGCATACAGCAGCACGTGCTGCTCATCCAATACGGCGACGGTGTGGCTGTCGACCAGCTTCCGATATAGTGTGCGATGTGGCATGGCATGGTCTCCGGCGATCAATCGGTAAAACCATCGGCAAGAAATGGCAGGACTTCCGCCAACAACTGGTCCGGCGCCTGTTCCGGAATGTAATGGCCGCAGGCCAGCGCCTTGCCGCTCAGATGCGTCGCCAGCTGCTCCCATTCCGCTAGCGGATCAAAGCATTTTTCGATGACGCCATCGGCGCCCCACAAGACCTTGGTCGGGCATTCGATCTTGTTGCCCTGGGCCAGATCCAGACGCTCATGTTCCAGGTCGATGCCGGCGCTGGCGCGGTAATCCTCGCAGATGCCATGGATGGTGGCCGGATCGCTCAGGCAGCGCAGGTATTCGCCATAGGCTGGCGGCGTGAACGGCGCCAGACCGGCGCTGCGGCCGCCTATCGTGTGCTTCAGGTACTCCTCGGGATGCGAGCCGATCAGCAGTTCCGGGAAAGGCGCCGGCCGGATCAGGAAAAACCAGTGGTAATAAGCCGTGGCGAAAGCCATGCTGGTCTGTTCATACATGGCCAGCGTCGGCGCGATATCCAGCAGCACCAGCTTGCGGATAGCGTCAGGATGATCGAGCGCCATGCGGTAAGCCACCCGGCCGCCGCGATCATGTCCCATCAGCAGGAATTGGGGAAATCCCAGCTGCGCCATCAGTTCGATCTGGTCCTGTCCCATGGTGCGCTTGGAATAGTTGCTGTGGTCCGCCAGGCCGGCGGGCTTGCCGCTGTCGCCATAGCCGCGCAGATCGGCGGCGACGACGGTGAACTGGCGGGCCAGCCGCTCAGCCGTCTTGTGCCAGATGACGTGGGTCTGCGGATGGCCATGCAACAGCAGCAAAGCCGGACCGCTGCCGCCGCGGACATAGTTGATCTGCGTGCCGTTGACCTCGGCCATGCCATGCTCGAATCCTGGAAACATCGCTCGCTCTCCTTGTGATGAAGAGATTGTATAGCTGGCAGTTCGATTTATAATTCATTAATATTGATTCTATTATTTCTTTCAAGTTAATAATGAATACGCTCTCCGACCTTGCATTTTTTGCCGCGCTGGTAAAGACCGGCAGCCTTGCCGCGCTGGCGCGCGAACTTGGCGTCACCCCGCCGGCGGTCACCAAAAGACTGGCCAATCTTGAGCAGCGCCTGGGAGTGCGCCTGCTGAACCGCACCACCCGGACCATGAGCGTGACCCATGAAGGCGAGATCTACCTGGCGGACGGCGCCCGCATCCTGGCCGATATCGAAGCGCTGGAACGCACCATCGGCAGCAGCCGCGCAGTGCCCAAGGGCCTGTTGCGCGTCAACGCCAGCTTCGGCTTCGGCCGCAAGCATATCGGCCCTGCCGTATCGGAATTCAGCAAGCGCTTTCCGGAAGTGGAAGTGCAATTGCTGCTGTCCGAGCGGCCCCTGAACCTGGCGGACCAGGCTTTCGATATCGGCATCCGCATTGGAGAAATGCCGGACGCGCGCATCATTGCGCGCAAGATCGCCGCCAACCGCAGGCTGCTGTGCGCCGCGCCGGCCTACCTGAAGCAGCATCCGGCGCCGGCCACGCCGCGCGATCTGCAAACCCATGCCTGCATCGTGCTGCGCGAAAACGATGCCGCCTACGGCAGCTGGCACTTAAGCCGCGGCAAGCGCCAGCAAACCGTCAAGGTGCGCGGCGCCCTCAGCAGCAACGACGGCGAAACCGTGCTGGCCTGGGCGCTGGCAGGCCATGGCATCTTGATGCGCTCCGAATGGGACGTGGCGCCATATCTGCGCTCCGGACGGCTGCGCCAGGTGCTGCAGGAATGGGCGCTGCCGCCGTCCGACATTTTCGCGGTCTACCCGGAGCGCCTTAACCTGTCGGCCAAGGTCACTGCTTTTGTCGACTTCCTTGCGGCGCGCTTCAAAGCCCATCTTCTGCCGCAGAAGGATGGACAGCACGGCTGGTAGGCATTGCCAGCCGGCCGAACTCGCCGCGCCGGTAAGCCTGCATCCGGTCGTTCATCTGCTCCACGGTATTCATCACCAGCGGCCCGTGCTTGACCATGGGTTCCCTGAGCGCTGGGCCGGACAGGATCACGAAGTGGGCAGGCCCGGCCGCCGTCAGCCTGACGGCGCTTGCCTCGGCTACTCCCAGCGCATGGCCTGCCGCCAGTTGCTGGGCGCAGGCAAAAGCATCCATGCTCAGGCTGAGCACTCCCTGTACCGCATAAATCATGGCGTTCCAGCCGGCAGGGATGGCGTGCTCAAAGGTCCCGCCGGCTTCGAGAAAGCCGTCCAGCAACGTGAACGGCTGCGGCAGCCGCGCCGGCGAGCGCAGTCCCTGGGATTCGCCTGCCGCCACCCTTACCCGCACGCCCGGCGCCTGGAACACCGGCATGTCGGCGGCGTCCACATGCACCGCATACGGTGCTGTCATTTTTTGCGCCGCCGGCAGGTTGACGAAAATCTGCAAGGCATGCACATGCGGATTCTCGCCTTCCGGCTGTTCGGTATGCACCGCCCCGCGGCCGGCGACAAACCAGTGCAGGTCGCCGGGCTGGATCGGCCCCTGGTTGCCAAGCGAATCGTAATTGTGATGCGGGCTGACGGAATCTTCAAACACATAGGTCACCGCCGAGATGCCGGCATGCGGGTGCGGCTCGAAAGTCGGCGCTGTCATGTGGAAGTGGTCCAGCATGACGACCGGATCGACCAGCCCCTGGAAATCATTCTCCGCAAAATGCCTGGCCGTGAAGCCCTCGCCGATGCGCATCTCATGCCCTGCGACGATCGGCGAGACAGATAATTTCTTGTTCATGTGAATTCCTCTGTTCCGGATAAGGGATGGCAGCTTTATTTATTGCTGAATGCGCTGTGCAATTGCCAGACCAGGCTGGCGAACGGCATGTCCAGCGCCGCGTAGACATCCTGCGCCTTCGGATCGGTGTTATCCCTCAGCATTTCTACCGCCGCGGTCGCATAGTCGGTCACCGGCACACCGGCGCCGGCCAGCCGTTGCAAACCAACGACGCGCTTGGTGTCATTGAATGTGCCTGACGCATCCAGCACCACACGCGTATCGTAGCCGGCAGCCTTGGCGGACAATGCCGGAAAGGTAGCGCAGACTTCCAGCGAAACGCCGGCGATCAGGATTTGCTTGCGTCCGGTTTTACGGATCGCAGCCTGCACCTGCGGATCTTGCCAGGCATTGACCGCCGTGCGGTTGATCACCGGCACGCCGGGCAAGGCTGCGCGCAGTTCCGGAATGGTCGGGCCCCACATGCCATCCGGCATGGTGGCCGTCATGATCACCGGCACGCCCAATGCCTGCGCCGCCTTGGCCAGCGCCACCACATTGTGCTTGAGCTCAGCCACAGGCATGTCACGCACGCCAGTGAGCAGGCCGACCTGGTGATCGACCAGCAACAACACGGTGTCGTCGCGCGATTGCGGGGTGAGATAGGTATTGCCGCTCTGGACGCGCGCATCGGCGACGACAGTTGGCGCGGCTGCAGCAGCGTTGCCGGCGAACAACGAGAAAGCCAAGGCGGCAATGGCGCCAGCCTGGATAAATTTGCTGTGTTTCATGTGATTCTCCTGTGTGGAAGCAGTTTTGGGTAAGCGGCAGTTGCTTTCTTTGCCTGGTATCCATCATGCGCTTGCAACGATCATGGATAAAGGCGCAAAATGACAACCTATCGTTTCGTTGGTGGAACGATAAAAAACAAACAAGGTACCCGCTTCCATGAATCCTCTGGCGATCGACCTGAATGACCTTTATCTGTTTGCCCAGGTAGTCGAGCGGCGCGGCTTTACCGCGGCTGGCGATGCGCTAGGCATTCCGAAATCGCGCATTTCGCGCCGCATCACGCAACTGGAAGCGCGCCTCGGTGCGCGCCTGCTGCAGCGTACTTCGCGCCGCATGAGCCTGACCGAGGCCGGCCAGGAGCTGTACCGCCATTGCGCCGCCATGATCGCCGAGGCCCACGCCGGCGAAGATGCGGTGCGCAAGCGCCTGGGCGAGCCCAGCGGCACGGTGCGCGTCAGCCTGCCGATGGCGATCGCCGACATTGCCTTGCCGCGCCTGCTGCCGCGCTTCATGCAGCAATACCCCAAGGTGCGCCTGATGGTGCAAGCCAGCAACCGCCAGATCGACCTGATTGAAGAAAACATCGACGTGGTGGTGCGCGGACTTGGCGCCCAGCAGGAGCCGTCGAGCCTGGTGCAAGCCGGCCTGTGCTCGGTGCACTGGGTGCTGGTGGCCAGCCCGCTGTATCTGAGGCATAGCGGGCCGATCGACGATCTGCCTGCGCTCGCTACCGCCGACGCCTTGTACTACGCACCGCTCAGCGACAGCGACGCCAGCTGGCGCCTGCTGGGACCGGACGAGGCGCGGCACCAGGCGCCGATCGGCAAGCTGCGGCTGCAGAGCGATAATTTATCCATGCTGAAACAGGCCGCGCTGGCAGGCATGGGCGTTGCCACCCTGCCGCGCTATGCCTGCGCTGCCGAACTGGCTGCCGGCACGCTGCAAGTGGTGCTGCCGGAATGGCGGCCCAAGGCCGGTCATATGGTGGTGCTGTTTCCGTCGCGCCGCGGCCTGGCTCCGGCGGTCAGGGCATTTGTGGATTTCCTCAAAAGCGAATTGCCGGCCGCGCTGGCTTAATCATCTAAGGCCGCCCAGCGCACCTGCGCCGCCTGACTGATAATATCGGCAATCGAAACTGCCCGATTTCTCCATACGAGGTATTTGCATGCGCACACCATCCAATTCCATCCTGGCCTATATCCAGGCCAAGGACGGCAACCGGCCGCACCTGATGGCGCACGCCTTTGCCGAGGACGCCACGCTGGCCATGGCGGTCAACAGCGGCGCCATCACCTTCCCGCCGGCCACCGCGGGACGCGACAACATCGCCGACGTGCTGGTGCGCCGCTTCGGCCAGACCTACGAGAATATCTACACTTTTTGCCTGGCGGTGCCGCCGAAGAACCAGGAATCCGCATTTTCCTGCGACTGGCTGGTAGCCATGACGGAGAAGGAAAGCCGCGCCGTGCGCGTGGGATGCGGCCGTTACGACTGGTCTTTTGCCGAGGAATCCCATCTGGCGCAAGGTTTGGCTATCACTATTGAAGCCATGCAAACGCTGCCGGCCGACGTTGTCGGCGATGTCATGCAGTGGGTCTCGGTCCTGCCCTATCCCTGGTGTTCGGCCGACGCCGTGATCGCCGGCGCACCCGGCATCGAAGGCTTGCACCCGGTGCTGGCCTATATCGCATTAAAGGGCCGTTAGCGCGGATCCGCCGCCGCGCCGGATTCATTCCACCAGCCTCCGCCCAGCGCCTGCAGTAGCGCCGCCGTATCGGTGTAGCGCGCCGCTTGCGCCACAGTGCGCTCAAGATCGTTCTGCAGGCTCTGGCGCTGGGCGTCGAGCAAGCTCAGATGGCTGACGCCGCCTGCCTGATACTGCTTCAGCGTGATCGCCAGGCTATTGCTGGAATTCTCAGCCGCCTGCGTCCTTGCCTGCAGCGCCAGCGCATCGTTCTCCAGCGCGCGCAGGCTGTCCGCCACCTGCTGCAAGGCCTGCAGCACCGTTTGCTGATAGCCGGCCGCGGCCGCATCGTAGGCGGCGACCGCTGAACGTTTCCTGGCGCGTAGCTCGCCGCCGTGGAACAAGGGCTGCATCAGCTTCAGGCCAAGGCTCCAGACATTGAGGCTGTTGGCGATATCGGCGATATGCGTCTGTTCCGCGCCGACGCTGCCGGACAAGGTGAGTTGCGGATAGAGCCCGGCCGTGGCCACGCCGACCTGGGCGCTGGCCTGGTGCAGCGCCGCTTCCGCAGCGCGGATGTCGGGACGCTGGCGCGCCAGTGCCGAAGGCAGGCTCAGCGGCAATCGCTCCGGCAAGATCAGCGCATCCAGTTCCAAAGGCGGCAAGTCAGCCGCGCCGGGCGCCTGCCCCAGGTAAACCGCCAGCTGATGCGTGACCTGCGCCATTTGCTGCCGCAACGCCGGCAACCCTGCTTCGCTTTGCGCCACCAGAGTCCGCTGGTTCTTCAGATCCAGCTCGGCAATGCCGCCCGCGGCCAGGCGCTGCGCCATGATGGCGAGCTGCTGGCGCTGCAGTTCCAGCATCCGTTCGCTGCTGTCGATCTGGGCATGCAGCGCGGCTTGCCTGATCGCCGCCGTGACGACATTGCCGGCCAGCGTCAGGCGCGCCGCCTGCAATTCCTCGGCCTGGTTCTGCGCCTGCGCCTGCAAGCCTTCCAGCATGCGGCTGTTGGCGCCGAAGGCATCGACGGTGTAGGACACATTGAGCGAGGCGTTGTACAGGTTGAACGGCCCGGCCTGGGGCACATTCGGAATCCCCAGCGCAGTGGTGTCGATCTGCTGGCGCGTGCCGCCCAGTTGCAGGTCGGCCCGGGGATAGCGGGTGGCGCCGGTTTCCGCCTGCAGCGTCGCGCTGGCCTGGCGCAGGGTGGCTTTTGCTTGCGCTATCTGCGGACTGTTGGCCAGCGCGGTACGCACCAGCGCATCCAGCCGGGGCGAATGGAACAAGTTCCACCATTGCGCCGGAATATCCATGCCGGCGTCGAACTGCTGGGCCGCACCGCCTGCTCCGCCGCTGGCGGCGGTGGCCTGCGGCTGCGCGCCTGGCGTGTACTGCTGCACGGCCGGCGCCGCCGGCGCCTGGAAATCCGGCCCCACCGCGCAGGCGCCGAGCAGCGCGCTTAGCCCCAGGCACAAGGCTGGGTTCGCTGCGCGCCGCATGTGGACTAGCATGGCTGCCGGCTTCATGACGACTCCCTCAATCCAGTGTGCTGCGGTAAAAGCGCAGCGCAATGCCCATCACGATCACCGTGAACAGCATCAGCGGCCAGACGTTCGGCCACAGATCGATCCAGCCGTTGCCTTTCAGCAGGATGCCGCGTATCAGGCGGTTGAAATAGGTCAGCGGCAGCAGGTTGCCGATGAACTGCGCCCACTTCGGCATGCCCTGGAACGGGAACATGAAACCCGACAGCAGGATGTTCGGCAAAAAGTAGAACATGGTCAGCTGCATCGCCTGCAACTGGTTTTGCGCGATCGACGACAAGGTGATGCCGACCGTCAGGCTGGCGGCGATGAACAGCAGCGCCGCCAGGTAGATCGCCAGCACGCTGCCGGCGAACGGCACGTGGAACATGAAGCGCGCACCCAGCAGGATGATGCTGGCCTGGATCAGGCCGATGGCGATATAGGGCATGATCTTGCCGGTCATGACTTCGATCGGCGAGACCGGCGTCGCCAGCAGGTTTTCCATGGTGCCGCGCTCGCGTTCTCGGGTCATCGAGAGACCGGTCATCATCACCATGGTCATCGACAGGATCACTCCCATCAAACCGGGCACGACGTTGTACTGGGTCACGCCTTCCGGGTTGTACAGGCGCTGCACCTGGACCTCGAAGGCGGGCGCGCCGCCGCTGAATTTCGCCAGCGCCCCTTTCAGATCCTTGTTGACTACCGATTGCACCAGTTGCGGCAAGGCCGCCAGCGCCATGCCGGTGGCGGTAGGGTCGGTGGCGTCGGCTTCCACCAGCAAGGCCGGCCGCTGGCCGCGCAGCAGATCGCGCGTGAAGCTGGCGGGGATATTCAGGACGAACAGCACTTTGCCCTGCGCCAGCGCGGTGCGGGCCGCCGCTTCGTTGGGCAGTTCGGCGACGATGTCGAAATAATCGGAAGCCTTCATGGCAGCGATGAAGGTACGCGTGAATTCGCTATGGTCGGCGGCGATGACGGCGGTCGGCATGTGCTTGGGATCGCTGTTGATGGCAAAGCCGAACAGCACCATCTGCATCACCGGGATCACGGTGATCATGCGCACCGTGACGCGATCGCGCATCAGCTGCAGGAATTCCTTGAGGACGATGCTCCACCAGCGGCTGAAGGAAAAACCCGAAAAACCGCTCATGGCTGGTCTCCGAAATTGTCGGCGGAGCGGTTCATCATGTAGATGAAGACGTCTTCCAGGCTGGTGTCGATCGCTTCCATGCGCAAGCCCTGGCCGGCGGTGATGCGGCGCAAGGTCTGCTCCAGCAAGGCGGCGTCCTTGCCGCAGACATGCAGCGAGGTGCCGAACACCACCAGCTGGTCGACTCCCGGCTGCCCGTGCAACTGCCGGGACAGGCCGACCAGCTGGTTGTCGTCGCTGTCGCGGCTGTTATAGATCGCCCAGGTCGTCAATCCCTGGCCGGCCGCCACTTCAACGGCGGTGCCTTGCACCAGCAGCTTGCCGTAGGCCAGGTAAGCCAGCTTATGGCAGCGCTCAGCCTCGTCCATGTAATGGGTGCTGACCAGCACGCTGATGCCTTCCGCCGCCAGCCGGTGCAGCTCTTCCCAGAAATCGCGCCGCGCGGCCGGATCGACGCCGGCGGTCGGCTCGTCCAGCAACAGCAGCTCAGGCTGGTGCAGCATGCTGGCGGCCAGCGCCAGCCGCTGCTTCCAGCCGCCCGAGAGCGAACCGGCGAGTTGCTTGGCGCGGCTGCTCAGGCCGAGTTTTTCCAGGCTCTGGTCCACCACTTCCTTGCGCCGCTTCATGCCATAGATGCGCGCCACGAAATCCAGGTTTTCGCGGATGCTGAGATCGTCCCAGTAGGAGAACTTTTGCGTCATGTAACCGACCCGGCGCTTGATCTGGTAGCTCTGCTTGATGATATCGAAGCCCATGCAGGTGCCATGGCCGGAATCCGGCGTCAGCAAGCCGCACATCATGCGGATCGAGGTCGTCTTGCCGCTGCCGTTCGGCCCCAGGAAGCCGAAAATCTCGCCGCGCCTGACCTGCAGCGACAGGTCTTTCACCACGTGCTTGCTGCCGAAGTGCTTGTTGATGCGGTCGACATCGACCACCAGGTCGCCGCCGGGCTTTTCAGCATCGCTGTGAGTTTCGCTGGCGGCAGTCATGGCAGTTTCACTTCCACAGGTTGCCCCGGGTGCAGCTTGAGCGCATCTGCCGGCGCCGGCCGCGCTTCGATCATGTACACCAGCTTGGCGCGCGACTGGTTGCTGTAGATGATGGGCGGGTTGTACTCGGATTCGGTGGATATATAGGAAATGCGCACCGCCACGCTGGCCTGGCAGCCATCGCAGCTGAGCGTCAGCGCCTGGTTGATCTTGAGCCGGCCCAGGGTGGTTTCCGGCACGAAGAAACGGATCTTGACGTTTTCCGGCGGCAGCATGCGCAGCACCGGGTTGCCGGCGGCCACCCATTCGCCCTCCCGGTACATGGTGTCGAACACCAGTCCGGCACGGCTTGCACTTATCGTCTTCTGGCCCAGCTTCCAGTCGGCCTGCGCCAGCACCGCCTGCGCAGCGGCGACTTGCGCCTGCTGCGCCCGCACCTGGGCCGCGCGGCTGGGCAGGCGGTCCACCGTCAGCTGGCTTTGCCACTGCCTGACCTGGGCGCTCGCCGTTTGCGCCGCCGCGCGCGAATCGTCCAGCTGCTGGCGTGAGATGCCGCCGGCCTGAAACTGCAGCTCGTCGCGCCGTAACTGCAACGCGGCCTTGCTGGCCGCCGCCTGCGCTTGCGCCAGTTGCGCCCGTGTCACGTCCTGCTCCTGCGGCCGTCTGCCGCTCTGGATATCGGCCAGTTGCGCTTCGGCGGCGTTCAGTTGACGCTGCGCCTGGTTGCGGGCGGCGATTTCATCGCCCGCTTCCAGCGTGAACAATGGCGCGCCCAACGCCGCCTGCTGGCCGCGCTGCACCGACAGCCGATCCAGCCGCCCTCCCTGGGACGAAGCGACGTACACATACTCGCCTTCGACATAGCCCTGCCAATCGTTGTCGTTGGCCGGCATACAGGCCGCCAGCGCCAAACAACACAAGCCGGCGCCGGCAACTGTGGCAGATCGCTGGCAACACATCGAAAAACGATATTGCATCGGACAGCTCCCGGTTTATTCGTCGGATGGGGTCACGGCCGGCAACGCCAGCCCGGACAGCAGCAGCGCTTTGATATGGCGCGTCAACACCGCCTTGTCCAGCAGCGCGACCTTGTTCATCACCGGCAGCAAGGGCCGGTTCTTCAAGGTGCGCGCCATCGCCAGCGGCAGCATGGTCAGGCCCAGCACCGAGATGAAGATCAGGGATGGCTCCAGTCCCGGGTTGATCGTGCCGGCCTGCTGGCTGCGCGCGACGTTCTCGGCAAACAGCGCGATCTTGGCCAGCGGCACGCGCCGCACCATCCGTTCGCGCAACTGGCCGCCGTCGCTCAGCACCTCGCGCACCCACAAGGCCGGCATCCAGGGCATTTTTTCGGTGGTGGCTATCATGCGCTCGACGATGCCAAGGATCATGTCCCCGGGGGGCTCGTCGCCCTGGATCGGGTCCCAGATGCTGTTGACGAACAGGCATACCCGTTCATCGACCACCGCCTCGATCAGTTGATCGCGGTTCTTGAAGTAGTAATGCACCATGGCCGGCGTCACGCCGGCCGCGCGCGCCACCGCCGCGACCGTGGTGGCGGCAATGCCCTGCGAGGAAAATAGCAAGGTGGCGGTATCGAGCAGTGTTTCACGCGAATCCTGGTCCGATGCCACTGGACGTCCGCGCGCCGGCGTTAGTCTGGTCATGCGTTTTATATTAATCAACGCATTAATTAATTACAAGATTGGATTGGGCGATTCCATAAGAAATTTCTTGAATGAAGCAGAGGCAATCATTTACCGGATTATTCCATTGAGAATTTATATTTTATCAATAAAATGAAACATTCTCTTAAGGAGCGAAAATGAACTATAAAGAAACTTTTTTGCATTTTACTTGGGTTGCTTTTGCCTTTATAGCATCAATGGCAATGCCGGCTGTGGCAGTAGAGGATGACGGGCAAAAACAATTTTCTTTTAAACACCCTGGAATACTCGAGAATCGTGAGCAACTTGAACACGTCAGACAAAAGATTATGGCTGGAGAGGAACCCTGGAAAACTGCCTATAGAAATATGCAAAATGATCCATTGGGTTCTCTAAGCTATCAAGCCCAGGCGAACTGGAGCACGATAGATTGCGGCGAACGTGACGGTTCCCCTCCTAATCCCGCCTGTGCTGCAGAAAGACAGGATGCGCGAGCTGCATATACCCAGGCATTACTTTGGTATTACAGTGGCAATACAGTCTATGCAGAAAACGCGATTAACATCATGAATGCATGGGCAAATAAATTATCTGGCGGGCACACAAATACAAATAGAGCGTTGCAGGCATCTTGGACCGGCGCATTATGGCCGCGCGCAGCAGAAATCATTCGTTACACCTATGACGGATGGGGAGAAATAGACAGGTTAAAATTCGAGGAAATGCTAAAAGAACAATATATTGCAAATATTGATGGGCAATCAACTGCCTGCCATTTTGGGAACTGGCAAGCAGTTATCACCGAAGCCAAGATGAATATCGCTGTTTTTCTGAATGATACGGCGCTTTACGATATAGCAATAAAAAGGTGGCGTGACTACGTTCCCGCCTACATATACATAGATGCAGATGGCAGTCTGCCTGAACGCGTACCAAATTGCGCGAAATATGAGAACGAAGATGATTTGATTCAATATTGGTCCGGACAGGAAAAAAACACCTTTACGCAGGGTCATGCTCAAGAAACTTGTCGTGATCTGGAACATCTGGCATACGGTGTAGCTGGCTTTACCAATGTGGCAGAAACCGCATATATTCAAGGACTTGATTTGTATGCGGAGCAATCGGAGAGAATTACATCGACGATGGAATTTCATACAAAATATGATCGTAATAATGCAATTATCCCGGCTTCCATTTGCAAAGGAAAACTCATTCGTGATGCTGGTTTTAAAGGAACACTAGAGATTGCTTATAACCATTATGCAAATCGAAAAGGAATATCATTACCGAATACCAAAGAATGGCTCTCAAACGGGAATAGATTCGCTCCAGGCAGATTCCACTACGCCTGGGAAACGTTAACGCATGGTGACATCGGCAATGCTGGAGTAATGAAGTAGCTTGCTCATTACAAATGAAACACAAATTGGCGGAATCTTCAGAAAAGAAATAATCGCAGGAAGCAAACCGCAAGCCTTAAAAGAACGGGGCGGCTGAATCGGCCGCCCCGTTCTTTTTCCGGACAATGCCGGATCGTCACCGGCAAATTTCAGCGTTCAGCGTGGCAGGCAGGCATCATGCGTGCGGCGTCTCATCACGCTTCAGCGACTGCGCCAGCTCACCAGCCTTGAGCGAACCCATCAGCGACAGCAAGGTATTGAACGCATTGGTGTCGCCACCGCCGCCCATCTGGATCTGCGGCACCAGCGGCACCTTGGAGGTTTCAAACGCTTCAGCCAGGCGCAGCATCACGGTTTGCATCAGTTGCTTGTCGGCGCCCTCCCCCTGCATCGCTTCCGACTTGGCCTTGATCGCCGATGCTTCGGCTTCGCCGACCGACCGGATCGCGGACGCACGGCCGGAACCTTCCATTTCCTGCTTGAACTTCTCAGCATGGGCCAGCGCCTCGATTTCCTGGCGCCTCTTTTCAGCCGCCTTGACATTGGCTGAACCCTGGTTTTCCTTGATCGAGATATCCACCAGCGAACCGGTCAGTTCCTTCTGCTTGGAGGCGCGCTGCTCGGCCTCGTTGAGCTCGCGCTCCTTGTCGGCGGCAATCTGCTTTTGCGCAAAGGTTTCCACCTGCTCGCGGGCGATCTGGCGGTCACGCAGCTGCGCCATGATGTTTTCGATCTTGGTATCGCCCGGCTGCGGCTTCGGCGTGCCGATCAAGACTTCCTGGAATTCCAGCGAATATGCCTGAAAGCGCTCCTTCATGTCGGCCGACGCATTGCCCTGCAATTCGCTGCGCGACTGGATCAGCTCGATGAAGGTCTTGGTCTGCGAGACGTTCTTGAAATACGACGACACCATCGGATCCAGCGTCTGTTCCACCAGCTGGGCGACATTGCCGAAGCGCTGCACCACCATCGGCGCCTTGCGGTAATCGATATGCACCACCACCGACAAGGGCAGCTGCGGCTCGAACGCGTCCTTGGTGATCAAGGTGATCTCGCGCAGGTTGCTGTCGAAACTGGAACCGCTCTCGCCGGACTTCCACATCAGCACGAAGTTGGTGGTCGGCACCAGCTCGATCTTGCCGGCGTAAGTGTTGAATGCATACTTCCCCGGCATCAATGGATCGCGCCAGACGCCGCGGCAACCGCTCTCGACCAGTTCGCCATGGCTGTATTCCTTGCCCGACAAATCGGAACCCTTGCGTCCGGTATAGGACACCACCACGCCGACATAGCCGACCGGGATGATGGTCTTCTTGATCAGTTCAACCGTGGCGAACAAGCGGTTGATGTAATACGTGCCCTCCACCAGCACCCGTTCCTGGCGGCCGCGCTGGCCGCCGGCGGCGAGGAATTTCTCCGGCTCCTGGAAGGAATTGTGGCTGTCGCCCACATCCGGCGCCAGCAACTCATCCTTGGGCAAGCCGGGGCCATCCTGCACGGTGACGATGGCCAGCTGGTCGGAATCGTGGGTGCCGGCCACTTCCTTCAGCACTACCGGCGTAAAGCCGCTGCGCTCGTCGAGCACGCCGCGCATCTGCTCGTAATACGCCTTTTCCTGGGCATCCAGCGACAGCGAATAAGTCGCTTCTTCCGTCATCACCACGAACAGCGCCGGATTGATGATGTGCGTGCCTTCGCGCAGGATCTTGCGCTGCGGCCCTTTCTGGCCGCCGCCTTCGAGGAAGGAGCGGACGTCGCGGAAGTCCTCCACCTTGGCGTTGTCAGCCAGCGTCTGCCCGGCCGGCAGATCGATGCCGTCGCGCGCAAAGACATAGCCGATACGGCCCTGGGTGACCGATACCATCGGATGGATGTGCACGCGGAACTGGAACGGTGCAAAAAAATGGAAGCCGCCGCGCCGCAGGTCAGGCTGCAAGCCAGCCTCGCCATGCAAGGCCAGCAAGCCGGCCTTCACCGAGCCGCTGGAACTCCACAATTTCTCGACCACGCCGATCCGGTCGTTGGGAATGTATCGGATGATGCCCGACACCGAAAAAAATATGGCCAGCAAGATGGCCGCTGCCACCAGAATGATAAGCGCCGTGGGCAACCAGCCCAGGCTTGTGATCAGATTCAGCATGTCATTTCTTTCTTTTATTGTTGAGTGCTACGCTTTCCCCGCCGCCGTACGCCTGCCGGCGATTTTCCAGCCAGAGTGTCATAGCAAAGTTTGGGATTTTGATGACGATATGGGGGCTGGCCCCGTCAGGAATTTGCGCCGCGATCCCTATCCAGCGAGATGCCGAAACCGCCGTCGATCCAGGTATCCTTGTCGCGGCTGACCGCCTGCGCCGGCAGCGCCGCGGTCTGGACCGAGAAGCCGGGCATTTTCTTGACCGCGGTGCCGATCGCCATGAACTCCACCAGGCCGTTGCCGATTTCAGCGATATAGGTCTTGACGCCGACCACTTCTTCCGCGCCCAGCGCATCGGCTTCGTTCTTCAGGCGCTCGATCGCAATCTCGCGGGCGTCATGAATCAGCGTGGTCAGGTCGCTGATTTCGCCCTTGGCGAAGGATTTGAAGGCCGCCAAGACGCCGCCCACCACGCCCAGCGAATAGATCGACGTGGACATCAGCAATTTGACCGGCGCATAACCGAGGCTGGTCATGGCCCACAGCTCTTCCCCGGTAAGGTCGCTGGTGACCGGATTGCCATCTGCGCCGGCGGGCAGCGCGCTGTGCCGCGACGCCGTACCGGCCATCAGCATTTCGTGCGTGCCCATCCATGGCAGGATGGAAGTGCGGATGCCGACCACGGCATTGGCGCCGTCCGCCTTGGCCTGCGCTACCAGCCGTTCGAGCGCCTTGTGGCGGGTAGTGTTGAAGATATTGCTGTATTCGGCGATTTCGCCGCGCACCAGGGTTTTCAGCGACCCGATGATGCCGCGCCCGACGCCCATCGAATAGGCGATGTTGCCGAATGCGTGCTGGATCGGCATATAGCCGGCATCCATGTGACAGTACAGCTCCTGCGCATCGCCGGCAGTGGTGAAGAAACGGCCGGACAGCGCGCGCGAGTGAACGCAGGAACCCACGAACAGGAATTCGGTGCTGCCGCTGAACGACCGCAGTTCGCTGGAAACCCCCGCCACGCCGGAAGCTCCCTGCTGCATGGCTTCCTTGCTCATGCGTTCGAAGGCGTTGGCGCGGCCTTCATGGATCGCCGCGGTGACTTGCGTGATTTCCCCGCCCAACATGTTTTTCAGGCCGGCGCCTATGCCGCCGAGGAAGCCCATCGAGTTGACGCTGTTGCCTACTACAATTTCGCCCGCCGAATAATTCTTTAACGCCAGGCAGAAAATTTCATTCCCGGATAAACCAGTGACTTTAGCCATACGCCTTCCTTTTTATCGACGATGAATGTCTAACGGCCCACTCCAGAATATCTGGAGAAATGCACTGAAGACGAAACGATTCTGAACCTTAAATTGACCGGTAGCTACTGATTTCGGAGGGTTGCGATTGGAGTATTTCCTCAGGCCGGCCCGCATGAATCACTGATATTCAGGGGACATATTTCTCCGGTCTTTTTAGAAAAAATCCGGCCGCGATTTGACCGCATCGGCCAGACGTTTGGAACATTCCCGGCAATGCGGGCTGCAACGTCTTATTTTGGATATGATGACGGTTGGCAGCCTGGCATTCCCTGAACCCCGCAACCACCTGACACTACCTACCGGAGCAGCGCAGCGTGACCGACACCCCCACCCCGCCCCAGCATCGCGCCCGCGAGGCTGCCATGCCCTTCATCATGCTGACGGTGTTGATCGACATGATTTCGATCGGCCTGATCGTTCCGGTCCTGCCGGCGCTGGTTGGCCAGTTCACCGGCAACCATGCCGACCAGGCGTTCTGGTACGGCGCGGTGGCGTTTGCCTTCGGCCTGGCGAATTTTTTCGGTTCGCCCATCCTGGGAGCACTGTCCGACAACTATGGCCGGCGGCCGGTTTTGCTGCTGGGTTTTTGCGGACTGGCGCTGAATTTCTTCGCCACGGGCTTTGCCACCGCCCTGTGGATGCTGATCGTGGTGCGCCTGATCGGCGGCGCCATGCAGTCTAATGCCGCGGTGTGCAATGCCTATGTCGCCGACATCACCGCGCCGGAACAGCGCGCCAAGCGCTTCGGTATGATCGGCGCCATGTTCGGCGTCGGCTTCATCATCGGGCCGGTGATGGGCGGCTTGCTGGGTGCGGTCGACCTGCGCCTGCCTTTTATCGTCGCCGGCAGCCTGGCGCTGGTCAACCTGGCCTACGGTTACTTCGTCCTGCCCGAGTCGCTGCCGGCAGACCGGCGTCGCGCCTTCAGCTGGAAATCCGCCAATCCGCTGTCGTCGCTGCAAGCCTTGTCGCGCCTGAAGACGGTTGGCCCGCTGGTGGCGGTGATCGCCTGCAACGGCCTGGCGCAATTCATGCTGTTCACTATCTGGGTGCTGTACACCACCTTCAAGTTCGGCTGGGGACCGCTGGAAAACGGCCAGTCGCTGGCTGCGGTCGGCATCATGTCAGTGCTGGTGCAAGGCGTCTTGCTGGGGCCGCTGCTGAAGCGTTTCAGCCCGCAGCGGCTGGCGGTGATCGGCCTGGTGTCTTCTAGCACCGCCTATCTGCTGTGGGGCGCCGCCAGCCAGGGCTGGATGATGTATGCGGTGATCTTTGCCAACATCTTCGGCGCCACGGTGAATGCGTCGATCCAGAGCATCATCTCCAGCGCAGTGGATTCGCATAGCCAGGGACAGACGCTAGGGGCGGTCAGCTCGCTGAACAGCCTGATGGCGGTGGTGGCGCCGATGATCGCCGCTCCCTTGCTGGGTGCGGTATCGCATCTGCCGAAAGGCGACTGGCGCATCGGCACGCCGTTTTATTTTTGCGCGGTGCTGCAGTTAATTGCGCTGGTGCTGGCGTTCCTGCACTTCCGGCGGCAACGTCATGCGCGCACGGAATCCCAGCCGGCAGAAAACCGGCAGGAAACTGAAGAAGCCATGTGATGCGTGAAATTGCTCCCGGCGCCACCTATGCCGATGGCGGCGCCGGCGGTAAGGTTCACGCCGCCGCGGTCGCCGGCAAGGCCATGCTGCGGCCGGATGCGCGCGCCGACAGGCGGCTCAGGGGAATTTCCACCCAACGGTAGAAAATCGCGCCAGCGGCAAGGCTGGCAGCCCATGCCATCAGCATGCCGACAGCCTGGTAGAGCGGCTGCGGCGGCACAAAACGCGCGAAGGCGGCGTTGACCACCAGGCACACCGGAAAATGCACCAGGAAAATGGAATACGAAATGCGTCCGAAGGCACGGATCCAGGACAGACGCTGACGCGACATCAGCATGCCGCGCCGGCTCACCAGCACCAGTGCGCAGGCGACAATCAGCGCTACCGCGATGCGGGCACGGAAATCGATGGCCAGCGCGCACAAGGCCGGCAGCACGATCGCCACCAGCAACAAGGCCAGCACCGCCGGCCGGCGGCTAAGATCGCGCGCCCACCAGGCGATGATGCCCAGGCCGTAGCTGCCGAAGAAATACGGCGCCCAGGCATCCCAGGCGGCGTCGCGGTTGAAGTACAGCAGCGAGGCGGTAACGCCGATCACGACCAATACCGGGGCCAGCCACGGCGCCGAACGGCGCTTGGCGACGCTGCCGGTAAACCACAGCAGCACGGTGAGCAAGGCGTACAGTTGGAAATCGATGGCGACATACCAGGCGCCGGCCGAAATCGATTCATAGCCCAGCACCGTATGCAGCAGCAGCGCGTGCGCGGCCAGCTGCAGCGCCGTCGGCATGGCCGAAATCGAATAATGGTTCATCCACAAGGCAGCCCAGGCCGACGCCCCGACGGCCAGCGCGGTCGCTATCAGGAACGGCGGCACCAGCTTCATGTAGCGCCGCCACAAAACGCGCATGGGATCGGCAATGCCGGAATTGCCCTGCGGCGACAGCGACTTGGCGGCGAGGAAGCCGCCGACCACCAGGAACACCTGCACCGCGATGCGGGCGTAGCTATCCAGCCAGCCGATCAAGGTGGGCGCGACCGGCCGCACGTAATCGGCCATCGGGCCGTAGAACGCCAGGTGATGCAGAACGATTAACTGGGCTGCCACTACCTTCAGCAGATCGATGAAGCCGAATTGAAAATTGGTATTGCGATCAGGTGCGGAAGATGAGCTTGCAGCTTGCGATGAAACGCTCATTGTTACATCCGTGTTAAAAAAGATGCCAATGATAAAGATTCAGCCGCGCTTGTCCAGCATAATATTGTTTTGTAACACTTGACAGGCTTGACAGATTCTACACAGTTAACCGGACGACATGACATTTGCCATGAACGCTCAGTTTTTCCCCACCGACAGCTGGTATTTCTTGATCTTGTCATACAGAGTCTTCTTCGGCAGGCCGAGGCGGTCGGCGGCGCTGGCGACGTTGCCGCCGCTGGCTTCCAGCATCTCGACGATCAGCATACGCTCATATACTTCCAGCTGCTGCGGCAGCGAGGCACCCGGCGGCAAGCCGGCGCTGCCGCCCGGGATCGGATCGGCCACGCCTTCCGCCACCCCCAGCACCAGGCGATCGGCGAAATTGCGCAACTCGCGCACATTGCCGGGCCAGTCGCGGGTTTGCCATTGCGCCATCTGCGCCAGGCTCCACTGCGGCAGCGGCCGCTGATAGCGTAGCGCCGCGCCCTGGATAAAGTGCGCCAGCAACAAAGGGATATCGTCACGCCGCTCGTTCAGGCGCGGCAAGTCGATGCTGACCACGCCGATGCGGTAATACAGGTCTTCGCGGAAGCTGCCCTGGGCGCTCATCTGCAGCAGGTTGGCCTTGCTGGCGGCGATGATGCGGCAATCGATGGCGATCGCCTCGTTGCCGCCCAGCCGCTCCAGCCTGCGCTCCTGCAGCACGCGCAGCAGCTTGACTTGCAGGGCCAGCGGCATGGATTCGATCTCGTCGAGGAAGACGGTGCCGCCCTTGGCATACTCCAGCTTGCCGATGCGGCGTTTCTGGGCGCTGGTGAAAGCCCCTGCTTCGTGGCCGAAAATCTCGCTCTCAAAGACGGCTTCCGGCAAGGCGCCGCAATTGATGGCCACAAACGGCCCCTGGCGGCCGCTGGCCAGGTGCAGCTGGCGCGCCACCACTTCCTTGCCGCTGCCGGTCTGGCCGTTGATCAGGATATCGACCATGGTCGGGCCGACGCTGCGGATCATGGTGCGGACCCGCTCGATCGCCGCCGACTGCCCGATCAGGCTGGGCATGTCGGGATGCGCCACCCAGGCCGCCTTGAGCCGCCGGTTCTCCAGGATCAGGCTGCGTTTTTCCTGCGCCCGGTGCGCGGTTTCCAGCAAGCGCTCGGCGCCGAACGGCTTCTCGATGAAATCGTAGGCGCCGGCGCGCATCGCCTCGACCGCCATGCTGACGTCGCCGTGGCCGGTCACCACGATGACCGGCAAGTCCGGATCCAGCGTTGCTACCTGGGTCAGCAATTCCAGGCCGGAACGGCCGGGCAAGCGCACATCGGTGACGATGACGCCGGCAAATCCCGGCGTCAGCCATGCCTGCGCCTGCTCCACGCTGCCGCAGGCGTGCACGGTGAAGCCGCCCAGCTCCAGCGTCTGCGCAATCGCTTCGCGCACCGACTGCTCGTCCTCGATCAGTACCGCTTCCAATGCTGCCGCCTGCATTTCCATCATGTTTCCATCGCTTTTTCTACTGATTCCAGCAAGGGTATGCGCAGCACGAATTCGGCGCCGCCCTCGCTGTGATTGTTGGCCGTCAGGCGGCCGTTCATCGCCTGCACGATGGAGGATGAAATCGCCAGGCCCAGGCCGAGTCCCTTGCCGGAAGGCTTGGTGGTAAAGAACGGCTCGAACAGATGCAGGGCGACCTGTGCCGGAATGCCCGGCCCGGAATCGCGGATGCGGATCACGGCCTCGCCGGCATCGCGTTCCAGCACCAGCGAGACGATTTTTTGCCCGGCATTATCGACCGCGTCCAGCGCATTGCGCAACAGGTTGATCAGCACCTGCTCGGTGCGCACCGAATCGCCCACCACCTGAGCCTGGTCGCGGA
Source organism: Collimonas sp. GW821-FHT02H07 (assembly GCF_059421505.1). NCBI lineage: Bacteria > Pseudomonadati > Pseudomonadota > Betaproteobacteria > Burkholderiales > Oxalobacteraceae > Collimonas > Collimonas sp. GW821-FHT02H07. The sequence goes on along the minus strand of NZ_JBWKVC010000014.1, from coordinate 35,984 downwards.
TATCGATGCGCAGCTCGGTCCCGTGGGTCTGGAATTCGTTGCCCAGCAAGAGCGCGGCAGCCTCTATCGATTTCGACAGGTCGATCGCCGCCACCGCTTCATGGCTTTTCCTGGAAAAGCCGTTGAGCTGGCCGACGATCTTGCCCATGCGGGCGCTGGCGTTGCTGATGTGGCCGAGGTTTTCCGTGGCCTTGTCGCGCTGCTCGCGCGACAGGAAGGTGATGGCGTTGTCGGCAAAGGCGCGGATCGCCGCCAGCGGCTGGTTCAGCTCGTGCGCGATGCCGGCCGCCATCTGCCCCAGCATCGCCAGCTTGCCGGCCTGGATCAGCTTGTTCTGGGTCGAACGCAGCAGATGCTCGGTTTCCTTCAGCTTGGCGTACTTCGCCTCCAAAGTTTGATTCGCCACCATCAGCTCCTGGGTTCTTTGGGCAATGGTGCGGTCCAGGTATTCCGCCGAGGTCAGGCGCTCTTCCAGGCGCCGCCGGCGCTGGTAGAAAGCCCACAGGGAAATCGCCGCAATCGCCAGCAGCAACGCCGCTGCCAGGGTCCACAGCATGGCGATGCGGGCGATCCGCGCTTGCGAGGGAAACAGCATCAGCTGCCAGCCGAGACTGCCGATATTGCGCGTGACGTGCTGGCCGAACTCGGTCCTTTGCTGTTTCGGCAGGGAGCTCACCGGCGTGATGGCCTGGTCGGCATACTGGTGGGTGCCGGCGAGATTCTGCTGCACCTGGCCGTCCAGCGAATACAGGCTGTGATACTTCCACGCCGGCCGGTTGCTGAGGAACACGACGCCGCTGCTGTCGACCAGCGTGATCGGCTCTTCGCTGCTGCGCCAGGTATGCTCGAACTCGGTCAAGTCGATCTTGATCGCCATCACGCCCAGCACCGCATTGGCGCCGTAATCCGCAGCGCTGGCGTAGATCGGCTGTGCGATAAAGTAACCGGGAACGTTGGTAGCGTTGCCGATGCCGTAGAAGCGTCCGGGATTGCCTTTGATCGCCTCCCGGAAATAGGGACGGAAGCCGAAATCCCTGCCGACAAAGCTGACGCTGCTGTCCCAGTTGCTGGAAGCCAGCGTCATGCCCTTGCGGTCCAGCATGAAGATCGCCACCACTTTCGACTGCCGCTGTATCAGTTGCAGCGCCTGGTTGAGGCGCTGGATGTTCTGCCGGTCGTCAGGCTGCGCCAGCGCCTGCAGGACGTCCGACTGAAAACCCAGCGCGAACGGCAAGGTCTCGAATTTCTGCAGCACTGATTCCAGGTCCAGCGCGATGATCTGCAGCTGGCGTTCGCTGGCTTCGCCGATATCGCTGCTGGCTTTCCTGGCCGCCAGCACGTAGGTGGCGGCCAGCACGGCCAGCGCCGCAATCAGCGCCAGCGCCGGCAACAACAGCTGCTTTCTCGATTTCATGGCGGCATTCGCAAATCAATCATGACGGGCAATGGCGACGGCGCCTGCAAAGCCGTCGCCGCTGCCTCTTCAACGGCTCGCAGCCGCGCCGTCCGGCGCAAATTTGCGGGTTTCCAGCTGCACGTCCTTGAGATAGCCTTCCTTGCTCGGGTCGCGCATTTTGTAGGCGACGATGAAGGCGATCGCGCACATGACCGATACGTACCAGTAGAAAACGGACTCGGAACCCATCCCCTTCAGCTCCAGCGCCACATATTCCGCGGTGCCGCCGAACAGGGCATTGCCGACCGCATACGACAGGCCGACGCCCAGCGCGCGCACTTCCGCCGGGAACATTTCCGCCTTGATCAGGCCGCTGATGGAGGTATAGAAGCTGACGATGGACAGCGCCAGGATCACCAGCCCGAACGCCGCATACGGATTGGTGACGTCTTTCAGCGCATGCAGGATAGGCACGGTGGCGACCGTGGCCAGGGCGCCGAACCAGAGCATCGAGGTGCGGCGGCCGATCTTGTCGGAGAGCATGCCGAACAAAGGCTGCATCAGCATGTAGACGAACAGCGCGGCGGTCATCACCGTGCTGGCGGTCTTGGCGCTCATGCCGGCGGTGTTCACCAGGTACTTCTGCATATAGGTGGTGAAGGTGTAGAAAATCAGCGAACCGCCGGCGGTAAAGCCAACCACCGTCAGAAAAGCCCGCTTATGCTTCATCAAGCCTGCCAGGGTGCCGGCATCCTTGTTCTTGCGCGTCTCGGCGGTCGACGTTTCGCTCAGCGATTTGCGCAGGTACAGCGCAACCAATGCCGCCATCGCACCCAGCACGAAGGGAATGCGCCAGCCCCAGGCATGCAATTGTTCCGAGGTCAGCAGCTGCTGCAGGATCACCAGCGCCAGCACCGCCAGCAGCTGGCCGCCAATCAGCGTCACGTACTGGAACGAGGCAAAGAAGCCGCGCCGCCCTTCCAGCGCGACTTCGCTCATATAGGTAGCGCTGGTGCCGTATTCACCGCCGACAGACAGACCCTGGAACAGGCGCGCCAGCAACAGCAGCAAGGGCGCAGCGATGCCGATGCTGGAGTAAGTCGGCAGGCAGGCGATCATCAGCGAGCCGCCGCACATCATCAGCACCGAAATCATCATGGCGGTGCGGCGGCCATGCTTGTCGGCGATGCGGCCGAACAGCCAGCCGCCGATAGGCCGCATGAAAAAGCCGACAGCGAAGATGGCGGCGCTGTTGGCGAGCTGCGTGGTCGGATTGCTGCTGGGGAAAAACATCGGCGCAAAATAGATCGCGCAGAATGAATAGATGTAGAAATCGAACCATTCCACCAGGTTGCCGGAGGAAGCGCCAACAATGGCGAAAATGCGCTTGCGGGTATCCGCGGCGGCGGCAGGATCGGAAGGATGAAGCACGGACATGGTTATCTCCTGGTTTTAATGTTTTTTGTACAATCCTGGCAACGACCTTCTTGCGGCATCTTGAACTCATGCACAAGTTACATCATGCCATTCAGAAGGCACAACTAGCAAAGGGGGAATTTACGGCCTAGGGCCAGGTCGGCTCGAGCACGGCGGGCAAAGCGGTCTGGTCGGGCATGTTTGTCTCCTGTGGATACTATTTTTGCATAAGCCATTGCAGGGTTCGTGCCAGCCTGGCCATAAACGCCAAGCCATTGATTTGTTGGGTATTTTTTTACAAGAGCAATAACCGACAAGCGGCTATTGTGCGGAAACCCGGAATTGGCGCCGTCCGGCTTGCGGTTTTCCGCCCGCCCGGAACGGATTCCCGGATCGAATATTCAGATATGTTCAGATATGGCGGGCGCTATTGCGCTACCATCTGCGCTGCAAAAATCAAGGAAACGCTATAGGAAACGCTATGAATCAAGAAGAACGCATGGTCGACATCGAAATCAAGCTGACGCGCCAGGACGACCTGCTGGATGAGCTGAACAAGCTGGTATATCGCCAGCAATTGAAGATAGACCAGCTGGAAACGCTGTGCGCCGCGCTGGCGCAGCGTATCAAGGATGCCGCCGACAACAGTAATGCGAGCCAGGCCGCCAACGAGCGGCCGCCGCATTACTGATCACTCGGCTTTACAAAGGCTGGGTACGCTCTTCCAGCCACTGCTTGGCGTCGCCCCGCACATGCGGCGACAGGCGCGTACGTACTTCGGCGTGATAAGCGTTGAGCCAGGCTATCTCGTCGCTGCGCAACAGGCTGGCGTCGAGGCAGCGGGTATCGATAGGACACAAGGTCAGCGTCTCGAAGCGCAGGTAGTCGCCGAACTCGGTGCTCTCGGCTTCCTGGTTCAGCACCAGGTTTTCAATCCGCACGCCCCAGCGGCCGGGACGATAGATGCCCGGCTCGATCGAAGTGATCATGCCCGCTTCCATGGCGGTATGCGCTTCCGGCGCCGCGCTGTTGGAAATCACTTGCGGACCTTCATGGACGTTGAGGAAATAGCCAACCCCATGGCCGGTGCCATGACCGTAGTCGATGCCGGCGGCCCAGATCGGCGCGCGGGCGATGGCATCCAGCATCGGCGATTTGAGCGAGCGCGGGAACTGCGCCGAAGACAAGGCAATCACCCCCTTCAGCACCAGCGTGCAGTCGCGCTTTTGCGCGGCTGAAGGCTGGCCGACCGGCACCATGCGGGTGATGTCGGTGGTGCCGCCGACATACTGGCCGCCGGAATCGATCAGCAGCAAGCCCTCGCCGCTGATGGTAGCGTGCGATTCGGCAGTCGCCTTGTAGTGCGGCATGGCGCCGTTGGCGTTAAAGCCGGCAATCGTTGCGAAGCTCGGGCTGACAAAACCGGGACGGCGCGCCCGCGCAGCGGTGATATGGGTATCGACCATCAGTTCGGTCACGGCTTCCTGCTCGCGTTTGGCGATCGCCTGATCCAGCCAGCTGAAGAATTCGCACAAGGCGGCGCCGTCCTGCTCCATGGCGGCGCGTACATGCGCGACTTCCTCCGCGCTCTTGCGCGACTTGGCGAAGGTGGTCGGGTTGATCGCCTCCACCACCTTGACGGTGGCGGCAATCGCCTGGCGCAATCCCAGCGTGACGCGGCGCGGATCGAGCAGCAGGACGGCATCGGCCGGCAATGCGGCCAAAACCTCGGCGGCTTGCGCATACGGCGCCAGCACGACGCCATCCTGGCCGAGCAGTTCGCGCAAGGCCTCTGGCACTTTGCCATCGGCGACGAATAGCGTGGTTTGCTGCGGCCCAATCAGTGCGTGGGCCAGGAATACCGGGTTGAAATTGACGTCGGCGCCGCGCAGGTTGAACAGGTAGGCGATATCGTCCAGGGTCGAAATGAAATGCCAGCCGGCGCCCTGCTGCTGCATGGCCTGGCGCAGGTTGGCCAGCTTGGCGGCGCGCGTGAGCGGTGCATGGGCAGCATCGTGCTGGTAGATTTCGGCCATGGGCAAGCCCGGCCGTTCGCTCCAGATATCGCCGAGGACGTCGAGATCGGTGCGCAGCTTGCTGCCGCCCTTGGCCAAAGCCTGTTCCAGCGCGCGCGCCGTCGCCAGGCCCAGCACCGCGGCGTCGACCGCCAGCGTCTGGCCGGCCGCCAGGTTGTTCGACAGCCAGTCCAGGTGCAGCAGGCTGCTGCCGGTGGGCGTTTTCATCAGGACGATTTCGGTGCCGGCCAGCTCGGCTTCGGCCTGCGACCAGTAACGGCTGTCAGCCCAGAGGCCGGCGAAATCGGCGGTAATGATCAGGTTGGCGACCGAGCCGGTGAATCCCGACAGCCATTCCCGGCCCTTCCAGCGCCCCGGCAGGTACTCGGACAGATGCGGATCGGCCGACGGGATCAGGCAGGCATCGACATTGTGGCGCTTCATGGCATCGCGCAGCAGCTCGATGCGTGGCGCGGCAGTCGTTTGGGAGAAGGTTCGGGAGTTCATAGAGGGCGGGATGAAATAAGCGTTTTAGGTGGACGGATTCACTTGCCGTTAAGCCGTTAAGCATACCACCGGGAGAGGAAAACGGGGGCGTGCGACGGTAATGCCGTAGGGTGGGCACAATGTGCCCACCCTACCGATAATCAAAAAAACGGGTAAGCTCTGACGTCACAGCCGCTGCAAAATGTCCTGATCATCATAATTTCTCACAGAGGAAATCGTCATGAGCCGCAAAACCCCCATCGAGCGCTACCGCAACATCGGCATCAGCGCCCACATCGACGCCGGCAAGACCACCACTACCGAGCGCATCCTGTTTTATTCCGGCGTCAGCCACAAGATCGGCGAGGTGCACGACGGCACCGCCACCATGGACTGGATGGAGCAGGAGCAGGAACGCGGCATCACGATCACCTCGGCCGCCACCACCTGCTTCTGGCAGGGCATGGCAGGCAATTATCCCATCCACCGCATCAACATCATCGACACCCCGGGCCACGTCGATTTCACGATTGAAGTCGAGCGCTCGATGCGGGTGCTGGACGGCGCCTGCATGGTGTACGACGCGGTCGGCGGCGTCCAGCCGCAATCCGAAACAGTCTGGCGCCAGGCCAACAAGTACGGCGTGCCGCGGCTGGCGTTCGTCAACAAGATGGACCGGGTCGGCGCCGATTTCTTCCGCGTGCACCAGCAGATCAGCGAACGCCTCAAGGGCAACCCGGTGCTGGTGCAGATCCCGGTCGGCGCCGAGGAAAATTTCCATGGCGTGGTCGACCTGATCAAGATGAAGGCGATCATGTGGGACGACGCCACCCAGGGCGTCAAGTTCGAGTACATCGACATCCCCGCGGCGCTGCAGGCAAGCGCGAAAGAGTGGCGCGGCCGCATGATAGAGGCGGCGGCCGACGCCAGCGACGCCATGATGCAAAAATACCTGGAAGGCGAAGACATCAGTGAGGATGAAATCAAGGCGGCCTTGCGGCAGCGCACGATCGCCGGTGAAATCGTGCCCATGCTGTGCGGCAGCGCCTTCAAGAACCGCGGCGTGCAAGCCTTGCTGGACGCCGTGATCGACTTCCTGCCGGCGCCGACGGACATCCCGCCGGTCAAGGGACACGATGACGACGACCTGGTGGTTGAGCGGCGCGCCAGCGACGACGAGAAGTTCTCCGCCCTCACCTTCAAGATCATGACCGACCCCTTCGTCGGCCATCTGAGCTACTTCCGCGTGTATTCCGGGGTGCTGGTGTCGGGCGATTCGGTCTTCATCCCGAACAAGGGGAAGAAGGAAAGGATAGGCCGCGTGCTGCAGATGCATGCCAATCACCGTACCGAAATCAGCGAGGTGTACGCCGGCGACATCGCAGCAGCGGTCGGCCTCAAGGAAGCCAGCACCGGCGATACCCTGTGCGATCCCGGCAGCATCATCACCCTGGAAAAAATGATCTTTCCAGATACCGTGATCTCCCAGGCGGTAGAGCCGAAAACCAAGGCCGACCAGGAAAAAATGGGCGTGGCGCTGAGCCGCCTGGCCGAAGAGGACCCGTCGTTCCGCGTCAAGACCGACGAGGAATCCGGCCAGACCATCATTTCCGGCATGGGCGAGTTGCATCTGGAAGTGCTGGTGGAACGGATGCGCCGCGAGTTCGGCGTCGACGCCTCGGTCGGCAAGCCGCAAGTGGCATTCCGCGAAACCATCCGCAAGGTATGCGAATCCAGCGAAGGCAAGTTCATCAAGCAATCGGGCGGCCGCGGCCAGTACGGCCACGTGGTGATCAAGATCGAGCCGCAAGCGCCCGGCAAAGGCTTTGAATTCGTCGACGCCATCAAGGGCGGCACCGTGCCGCGCGAATATATACCGGCGGTGGAAAAAGGCGTACGCGAGACCCTGGCTACCGGCGTGCTGGCCGGCTATCCGGTAGTGGACGTCAAGGTCACCCTGTTCTTCGGCTCTTCGCACGATGTCGATTCCAACGAGAACGCCTATCGCATGGCGGCCTCGATGGCGTTCAAGGATGGCTGCCGCCAGGCCAGCCCGGCCTTGCTGGAACCGATGATGGCGGTCGAGGTGGAAACGCCGGAAGAAAAAATGGGCGACGTCATCGGCGACCTGTCGTCGCGGCGCGGCATGATCCAGAGCATGGACGACATCCCGGGCGGGGTCGGCAAGATCGTGCGCGCCGAAGTGCCGCTGGCCGAAATGTTCGGCTACTCCACCACGCTGCGTTCGCTGACCCAGGGCCGCGCCACTTACACGATGGAGTTCAAGCACTACGCCGAAGCGCCGGCCAATGTGACCGATGCCGTGATCAACGCCAAGCACGTAGGGAACAGCCGGCATTGATTCCCTGCCCGCAGACCGGTTTGTCGCAGCACAACCCGGTCTGCGAGATTACAGCTCGTTTTCGTCGAGATCACGCTCCAGGCCGTCGACCGGCAGCAGATGCCCGAGCTTGGCGGCTTTGGTATCCAGGTATTTCGTATTGAAAGGATTACGGTTGAGTATCAGCGGAATCCGTTCGACCACGTTGATCCCTATTTTTTGCAGCGCCGCGACCTTGCGCGGATTGTTGGTCATCAGCCGCAGCGCGGTGATGTCCAGGTGCTCCAGCATGGTTTCGCACAGGCTGTAGTCGCGCAAGTCCGCCGCAAAGCCCAGTTGCTGGTTGGCTTCCACCGTATCGGCGCCGCTATCTTGCAAATGATAGGCGCGGATCTTGTTGATCAGCCCGATGCCGCGACCTTCCTGGCGCAGGTACAAGATGGTGCCGCGCCCTTCCGCGGCGATTTTTTGCAGAGCTCCTTCGAGCTGGGCGCCGCAATCGCAGCGCTGGCTGAACAGCGCATCGCCGGTCAGGCACTCGGAATGGACGCGCGCCAGCACCGGTGCGCCGTCGTTGACCTGGCCCAGGGTCAGGGCCAGATGTTCTTTGCCGGTGCTGTGTTCGATGAATGCGTGCAGCTGGAAAGTCGCCCATGGCGTCGGCAGCGCGCACGAGGTCACATACTCCAGCGGTTGATTGACTGAGGCGGCAGGTAGATTGCCTTTATTATTAGTGGTGCTCATCAGATAGATTCAAAGTGAATAAAAGGCATGTCATTGCATAAATGACATGCCTGCAAATAATATGTGGTTTAACATTGTCCGGCGCAGCTGTCATTTTACGATTATTCGAAAATATACGTATGACGGCGGCTGGCGCAAACCGCTCCCTGCCTCGTAAATAGGGATTAATCCGGCGTTTTCAACACTCTGCCCGGTGTCTGAAGGGATTTATTGCTAGAATCTCATCTACTCAAATTTAAGACTATCAATGCGCGAAGTCCCAGACCTGATTGCCTGCGAAGGATGCGATGCCCTCTACCGCAAGGTGCAGCTGCGCCGCGGCGAGATAGCCCATTGTCCGCGCTGCGGCGCCGAGCTGGAGCGCGACGACGGCCGCCAGCGTGAACGCATCTTGCCGCTGACCGTGGCCAGCCTGATCATGTTTTTCATCGCCAACTGCTTTCCGATCGTCGAAATCGAGCTGCAAGGCCTGCGCAGCCAGACCACCCTGTTCGGCGCGGTGCTGTCGCTGAACGCCGAGGGCATGTCGCTGGTGGCCATGCTGGTGCTGGCGACCACCATCCTGTTCCCGCTGCTGCAACTGCTGTTTTTGCTGTACCTGCTGCTGGCGCTGCGTAATCAGGGCGACTCGGAGCGCAGTCCGCCCGGCTTCCGCTGGCTGGTGCACGCCATGCAAAACCTGCGGCCCTGGGGCATGGTGGAAGTATTCCTGCTGGGGGTGCTGGTGGCGGTGGTCAAGCTATCGAACATGGCGACCGTGATCCCCGGCGTGGCGCTCTGGGCCTTTGGCGCGCTGACCGTGCTGCTGACGGCGGTGGTCTCCTTCAATCCACGCCGCTTCTGGCAGATGGCGCTTGCCGACGGCAGCCAGCAAGGATCGCCATGAGCAGCGCCGACAATGTCGACTATGCCGACAATCCGATCATCGTCGCCGGTGACGAAGACCTGGCGGTGCATACCGCCGCCAGCCACGGCATGATGTCTTGCCACCATTGCGGCACGGTGTGGCAGGACGTGGGCGAGCATGAAGACTGCCAGCACTGCGGCACCGCGCTGCACCTGCGCAAGCCGCATAGCATCATGCGCAGCTGGGCGCTGCTGATCGCCGCCTGCATCATGTACATTCCGGCCAATCTGATGCCGGTGATGGTCACCAAGACTTTGCTGGGCGTGCAGCAGGACACCATCATGAGCGGCGTCATCTATTTCTGGGTCTCCGGTTCCTGGGAGCTGGCCGCCATCATTTTCATCGCCAGTTTCCTGGTGCCGCTGTTCAAGCTGGCGTCGCTGATCCTGCTGACGGCGACGGCGCAAAAACAGAGCCGCTGGCGCCGCCTGCAGCGGGCGAAACTGTACCGGCTGGTGGAAATCATCGGCCGCTGGTCGATGCTGGACGTGTTCGTGGTGTCGCTGCTGGCGGGGCTGGTGCAGATTGAAGGTTTCGCCAAGATCACTGCCGGCTTCGGCGTGGTGGCGTTCGCCTCGGTGGTGGTGCTGACCATGCTGGCCGCGCTCAGCTTCGATCCGCGCCTCACCTGGGACAGCCATGCGGACCGTCATGAGCATGCGTGAGCAAAAAACGAAAACGAAGCAAGAGAATCAGCAAATAAGTAAGCAAATAAGAAAGCAAAAAAGTGAAAGCATAAGATGAGTGATGAAAACACCCCGCACAGCGCGCTGCCGCCCCTGCCCGAGCCGAAGCTAAGCCGCAAGCGCGACTGGCTGCCGTCGCTGATCTGGCTGATTCCCATCGTCGCCGCCGTGGTCGGCCTGACGCTGGTGGTCAAGATCCTGGTCGAACGCGGGCCGTCGATCACCATCACCTTCCGCACCGCCGAAGGCCTGGAAGCCGGCAAGACCAAGGTCAAGTACAAGGACGTCGACATCGGCCTGGTGCAGACCATCACCCTCAGCAAGGACCGCTCGCACGTGCTGGCCAACGTCCAGCTGTCGAAGGAAGCGGAAAGCTTCACCGCCGCCGACACCCGCTTCTGGGTAGTGCGCCCACGGGTCGCGGCTTCCGGCGTTTCCGGGCTGGGCACCCTGCTGTCGGGCGCCTATATCGGCGCCGACGCCGGCACTTCCAAGGATAAAAAGGACGAGTTCACCGGCCTGGAAGTGCAGCCTATCGTCAGGCTCGACGCCAGCGGCAAGCAATACATGCTGCACGCCACCGATATCGGCTCGCTGGATATCGGCTCGCCGATCTATTTCCGCCGCATCAAGGTCGGCCAGCTGGCCGCTTACGACCTGGACGAAGACGGCAAAGGCGTGACGCTGCGCATTTTCGTCGATGCGCCGTACGACAAGTTCATCGGCGTCAATACCCGTTTCTGGCACGCCAGCGGCTTCGACATGCAGATCAACGCCAGCGGCTTCAAGCTGCGCACGCAATCGCTGGCGACCGTGGTGCTGGGCGGCATCGCCTTCCAGTCGCCGGATGACGAGCTGGGCATGAAAGCCAAGGAAAACACCACCTTCAACCTGGCGCCGGATGAAGAAGCCGCCCTGAAAGAGCCGGACGGGCCGTCGGAAACCGTGGTCATGTATTTCAACCAGTCGCTGCGCGGCCTGACGCCAGGCACCACGGTCGATTTCCGCGGCGTGGTGCTGGGCGAAGTCAAATCGATAGGCATCGAGTACGACGCCAAGCTGCGCGAATTCCAGATGCCGGTCGCTGTGCAGATCTATCCGGAGCGGCTGGGGCGCAAGTATGCCGAGGATGAGCGTCATTCCACCTATACCGCCAAGCAGCGGCTGGAATACATGGTCAGCCGCGGCTTGCGCGGACAGCTGCGGACCGGCAACCTGCTGACCGGCCAGCTGTATATCGCGCTCGACTTTTTCCCGAAAGCGCCGCCGGTGAAAATCGACACCTCGACTTCCGTCATTGTGTTGCCGACCATCCCGAACAGCCTGGATGAAATCCAGTCGCAGATCGCCGAGATCGCCAAAAAACTGAGCAAGGTGCCTTTCGACCAGATCGCCGCCGACCTGCAGAAGACCATCGGCACCATGAACCGTACCCTGCTCAATGCCGAGCAACTGACCAAGAGCCTGAACAACGATGTTGCGCCGGAAATCATGGCGGCGATGAAAGACGTGCGCAAGACGCTGGACAACGCCGACCGCACCCTGTCCGACAATTCGCCGCTGCAGCAGGATATCCGCCAGACCCTGCAGGAACTGACACGCTCGGCCGCTTCGGTGCGCATCCTGACCGATTACCTGGAACGCCATCCGGAATCACTGATCCGCGGCAAGCAAGAGGAAAGCAACAAATGATATCGACCAAGACCACAGCAAGCCGCCGGCGCGGCGCCCTCTTTACCCTGGCAACGGTGCTGGCCCTAACCGGCTGCGCCTCCAGCCCGACGCGCTTCTATACTCTGTCGGCGCCGGCGGTGCCGGTGCAGACGCAGAATGCGCGCCTGTTTATCGAAGTGTCGCCGATCGCCCTGCCGGAGCGCCTGGCGCGGCCGCAGCTGGTGATGCGCAGCAGCGGCGCCAATGCCGGCACCCGGGTCGACATCCTGGAGCAGGAACGCTGGTCTTCGCCCTTCAACAACGAATTGCGCGACGCGCTCGCCAGCGGTCTCGCCAACCGCCTGGGCGCGACCGACGTCAGCCGCAGCGGCAGGCCGACCGACCAGCCGGTCTACCGGATCGCCATCGAACTGCGCCAATTCGATGCGGCTCCGGGTGATAAGGTGCAAGCCACCTATGGCTGGAGCATCACCCGTTCGGACAATGCCAAGACCAGCGCCTGCCAGCTGACCGTCTCGGAACCGGTCGCCGCCGGCATCGATGCCCTGGTGCTGGGCGTGCAAAAGACGGTGGCCGATGCGGTCAACGCCATCGCCGCCAACGTCAGCACGTTCAAGAGCGGCGCCGCGCCGGTCTGCCAGGGCTGAGGATGCGATGCAGTAATCCGGATATGACAGGTCAGCAGCCATGACGGACAAACGGCGGGAACTGGAGAGATCAAAGAATATCGCGATGCTGTTCCTGGCCGCTGCCAGCATCGTATTTATCGTCACCTTGCTGCTGCCCGGCGGCTTCTGGCCCGACCTGGTCAAGGCCGTTTCAGAAGCGGCGATGGTGGGCGCGCTGGCTGACTGGTTTGCGGTGCACGCCCTGTTCCGGCGCGTGCCGATTCCTCTGCTGTCGCGCCATACCGCCATCATCCCCAAAAACAAAGACAAGATCGCGGACAACCTGGCGCTGTTCGTCAAGGATAAATTCTTCGACGTCGAATCGATCGCCGGCCTGATCCGCAAGCACGACCCGGCCAAGCTGCTCTCCGCCTGGCTGACCGCCCCCGGCAATACCGAAAACTTCGGCCGCCATCTGCTGAGGGAGGCTGAGCGCATTCTGGACTTCATCGAGGATGCTCCGGTACAGCGTTTCATGACAAGGGCGCTGCACGTGGCGCTGGCAAAAATTGACCTGTCGCAATCGGCCGGCGTGATTCTCGACCAGCTGACCAAGGACGGCCGCCACCAGGCTTTGCTGGACGAAGCGCTGGCGCAATGCGCCGGCTTGCTGGCAAACCCTGATACGCAAGAACTGATCGCCGGCGAGATCGTGATCTGGCTCAAGCAGGACCATCCTTTGAAAGAGAAAGTCCTGCCATCCGAATGGATAGGCCGGCAAGGCGCGGACATTGCCGTCAACGCAGTAAGCCACCTGATTGCGGAGATCAGCGGCGATAAAAACCATCCCTTGCGCGGCAGGTTCGACGCCTTTACCAGGCACTTCATCGAACAGCTCAAGGACGATCCGGAATTCATCGCCAAAGGCGAACAGATCAAAACCTACCTGCTCAACGACCCTACGCTGTATCTCTATCTGAAAAACCTGTGGGGATCGCTGCGCACATGGCTAAAGGAAGACCTGCGCCGCAGCGACTCGCTGCTGCACCGGAACATCGCCGCCGCCGGCCATTGGCTGGGAAAGACGCTGGCGGACGATCCGGCATTCCAGCAGTCGGTCAACCAGCATCTGGAGGAAGCGGCAAAGAACATGGCGCCCGATTTTGCCGATTTCCTGACCCGCCATATCAGCGATACGGTCAAAAACTGGAACAGCCAGGAAATGGCGCAGCAGATCGAGCTGAACATCGGCAAGGACCTGCAATGGATACGCATCAACGGCACCATCGTCGGCGGCCTGATCGGCTTGCTGCTGTTCCTGATTTCCCAGCTGCCGCATTGGCTGCCGCAATGGCTGTCGCATCTTTAAGCAAAGCCGGCGCTCAGAACCGTTCGTAGCCCAGCAGATAGCGCCACTCGCCGACCGCCAGGCTGGCCATCGGCAGGCGGCCGATGCGGATGCGCTTGATCGCCACCACTTGCAGCCCGACCTGTTCACACATGTGCACCAGCAAGCCGCGCTGCGGCGCCTTGAGGGCAAAGCGCAGGCGCCTTTCATTCTGCCAGCTGACCTTGATCGGCGGCAGCGGCTTGCGGTTGAAGCTCAAACCGTGGTTCAGCAGCTTCAGGCCATCCGGGACGATGTCGCCGGCGACTTCCACGATGAATTCGTGTTCGATCTTGGCGGCGTCGTCGACCAGCTTGCGCGTGACGCGCCAGTCCTGGCTGAAGATAAGCAGTCCGCTGGCCAGCGTTTCCAGCGGCTCGATCAGATTCAGGTTGCTCAGGTGGCGCTTGAGGAAGCGCAGTTCGGCACGGTCGTCGGCGGCCCGCTTGTCCGCCGTCACCAGGCGCGCCGCCAGCTCGCTCATCGGCGTCTCGGCGAACAGGTTCAGCCCGGCCGGTTTATGGAACAGGATGGTGACCGGGTCTTGCGGTTCCAGCGTGGCGTCCGGCAGCAATTCGATTTGCTGCTGGACGCCGATGCGCTGCCCCGGCTCTTCCACCAGCACGCCGTCGACCTTGACCCAGCCGCCTTCGATATATTGTTCGGCTTCGCGGCGCGAGCAGGAAAGCTGTTCGGCGAGTTGTTTTGCCAGGCGAACGGATTCAGTCATGTATGAGTGCCTTGATCTTTATTTGCGGTACAGTTCCGGACGCGACTTGTTGCGCTGTTCGTAAATGGTCTTGGCGTCTTCCCGCGCGCGCTCCAGCGTGCGCATGGCCGGGTCGTCGTCGTGCAGGGTGAAAAAATCGGCGGCCTGGGCCCGCATCACGTATTTGATCGCAGCCTCATCCTTGAGGTCGTAGAACTCGACCATCAGCGTGGTGACTTCATCCAGATATTCTTCGTAGGTCATGATTAACTCCTGTGTTTCCCGCCCTGCTCTCCTTCATCCACTGCGTTACAGGAAAAGCCGGGCGGGCGTATTTTCGCATCAAACGGGCTTGGCGACCAAGTTATCGGCCTCAGCCAGGTTTGGCTGGCGGCGCCAATTCAGCGAATTTGCGCCAGACGCGCTTGATTTTCGAGGCGCGCAGCCTGACGCCCTCGTCCAGCAGGCGCAACGCCAGGTCGCAGTGCGGCTCCAGCTCGGGGCGCTGTTCGGCGATCTGCTGCAGCAGGCTGCCGGCGACGTTGCGATCATTCGAGACGCCTAACAGGTCTTGCAGCTCGCTTAGAGCTTGCACATAGGGGCGCATGCGCTTGAACGGAAAATACGATTCGAAGAACTCCGCCGCATAGCGCACCTTCTTCGCCGCGATCCTGAGCCGATGCCGTTTGGCCGGCCCCTGGCGCTTGATGCCCTTGGCGCGCTCCAGCAGCTTCTTCTGCAGCTTAACCAGTTTGCCGCGTGCAAATTTTTTCAGCGGCATCGACAATGCGGCAATCTGCTCGGCGCTTTGCTGCTGGCGCCAGCGCCGCCCCTCCAGCCAGCTTCCCAACGATAGCAATAATCTTGCATAGGCACGGGAAGCCAGCGCATTTGCGGCCGCATGGCGGTGTTTGCCTGCGACGCCGGCAGTGTGCTGCCGCAAATGCTCCAGTTGCGGCTCATGCGGCCGGCGCCGGGCAGCGTCGCTCAGGGTGGATGCCGCCAGCACCTCCCAGTCGCGCGCCGGCCCCAGCATGCCGCCCAGCCAGCGCAGCTGCACGGCGATCTCCGGCGGCGCCTGGATGAATTTCTTGAACAGGCTCAGCGTCGCGCGCAGGCGCCGCAGTCCAACCCGCATCTGATGCAGGTGTTCCGGATCGCTGCCATGCATCACGCCGTCTTCATTGCCTTGTATCTGCGCCAGGCAGTTATGCATCAGCACCTGGAAACCCTGCTCCAGCGTCAATGCCGGCGACAGGCTGAGCGGCAGCGCCTTCACCGCTTCCGGTGTTTGCGGCGAATGCAAGGCATAGCCGCGCTCGGCCTTGCTGACATTGGCGGCGCGCAGCGGCAGGCTGTTCTGCAGTTCAAGGGCGACATCGAACAGACTGGCCGAATCGCCGGCTTTCAGTTCCAGCTCGATCTCGCTGATAGGGATTGCTTTATCGCCATGGATCACTTCCCCCTGGTCCAGCGCCAGTTCGATTTCAGCGCCGGACGGCAGGCGCAGCAGCCAGATGGTGCGCCGGAACTGCGTCGTAAAAATCGGCTGCAGGCGTTCCGCCAGGGCCGGCGCTGACATCAGCCTGGCCACTGCCGATCCGGCTTCGATGAGTCCAAGCAAAGCCGGCAGGTCGGGCCTGGCGCCGCTGACTTCCGACTCCCACTCCGGGCGCTGATGCAAACCGGCAGCCACCTGGCCGCCGCTTTTACAGGTCTGTATCAAGCGCCGCCCCACCTGGCGTACGCGCAAGGCCGTGTGATTCTGCTTGAGGTACAGCTCGGGGGTATCGAAGTAAATACTGTTCAGTTGCCGCGATTGCGGTTTGTTGAGTGCATGTTTTTTTAATAATGGGTGGCGTCGGAAGCGATTTACATCGGCCGGATCCAGCAACAGTTTTAGTTCGATTTCCATGTTTTCCAATGTTAAACAAAATTGTGGATAGCGGCAAAACTACCCGGCGGCACGATCGTAACCGTGACGTCATATGCACAGTATATGCAGCCTTAGCGGGCTTGCGTCGGCATTTTTACTGTAAAAAATACAAGTAACCATTGCAGGATTGGACAATTCTTGATTTTACATTCATGGCAGACAAGCAATAATAGATTTTTTGCTTAAAAGTTTATCCATAAATCTACATTTTCATTTATTTTTCACTAAATTCTGCGATAAATACATCTTTATCAGCCAAAATCATTTTACAATCATTGCCAAAAAGAAATTTATTTATCACATTTTTCGTAAAAATAGTGATGTGCGGAAAATAAAACAACGAAAAATCGACGTAAAAAGTTAAATATTTCAATCGTGTTACATCTGCTCACAACTTGATACAGAATGAAATGGCGATGACCTGAACCGTTGCAAAGTGCGGGTCAGCGTTTGTCGATTGGACGTACACAGTCCACTCCGACGATACGCAACGAAACATGCTCTACGGCGAATTTACCGAATTGGCCGTAACAAAAGCATGAAGCGAAATTGATCATTTCCTTGTTAATAAAGTGGAGAGCTCCCCAGATGAAGAAGACGTTCTTGGCATCAGCTATAGCGGCAATCGGCCTCATGCATGCTCCCCTGGCCTTCGGCGCCGATCAAACCACCACCACCTCCGACAGCCTTGAGCGCGTCACCATCACCGGCTCAAATATTTCGCGCGTCAACAAAGAAGGACCGACCGCTGTCGAAATCATCAAAAGAACCGACATCGAAAAATCAGGCGCCAGCACTGTCGTTGAACTGCTGAGCAAACTGCCCTCGGTTTCCGTGGAATTAAGCGGCAACGACAACAATTCATTCGCCAGGGGCGCGGCATCGGTAGGCTTGCGCGGCCTGGGTGCGAAATACACCTTGATCTTGTTGAATGGCCGCCGCCTGGCCAATTACGGCTTTGCCAACAATGCCGAAGATACGTTTGTCGATCTCAACAGCTTGCCGCTGGCCGCGATCGAATCCGTCGAAATTCTGCGCGATGGCGCTTCTGCGATCTATGGTTCGGATGCCGTTGCCGGCGTGATCAATTTCAAGACCAAGCGCAACTACCAGGGTGTCGAAGCGACAGCCAATCTCGGCAGCAATGAAAAAGGCGACGGCGGCACTGCCGGCGCCAGCGTCACCGCCGGCTGGGGCGATCTGGACAAGGATGGCCAGAATTTGCTGCTGACAGTCGATGTATTTCGCCGCAATCCGCTCTACAGCGACAAGCACGACGCCACCGCCAATCGCGATTTCGGCCGCTTTGGCGGCAGCGATGGCAGGAGCATAGACCGTTACCTGGGAAGCTTGACCGACCTTACCACTGGCGAACCTGGCTTCCCTATTCCGGGTTGCCGCGGAACGGTGGGCGTCAGCCGCGACACGCACGACACGCGCTGCTTTACCAATCCTGTGATCCGCTTATCGCCAAAGGTGCTGCGTGGCGGCATTTCGGCGATTTTCACCAAGCGCCTCAATGGCCAGGACGAACTGTTCGCCGAAGCATCCTACAGTCACAGCGAAAGCACCACCGAATTCGGTTTGCCCGCGTTTGACAGCGCCTTCATCGGCAAGACTGCCGGCTCGACCAATCCGGGCCTCGCCAATTTGCCAGGCCCCAGCGCGGACGGCTCGCTGGCGGGATTCACGCCGGGCGATCAACTACGCATCTTCCGTAGCATTTACGAAGCTGCGCCAAGGCAAAACAAGGTGACCAGCGACAGTGCGCGCCTGGTTGGCGGCTGGCGCGGCGAAATCGGCAAGTGGGACAGCGAGGCGGCCATCAGTCTCAACCAGAACCGCCTCAGCGACGTCGGCTCGAATGCCGTCTTGAAAAATGAGTCGTCGGCGTCGCTGCAAAGCGGCTTGCTCGGCAACGGCGGCTATGACCCGTTCACTTACTGGAATCCGCCTAGCGTGGTCAATCCCTTACTGACGTCCGTCGAACGGGTGGCGATATCGCGCCTCGGAACAGTCGATTGGAAAATGTCGACGCCGGACCTGTTCTCGTTCAATGGCGCGCCGGTCGGCTTCGCCTGGGGCGCACAGGCCAGCCATGAATCGATTGACGACCGTCCGGACCCATTGACTGTCGCCAACAAGATTGCCGGAACCGGCGCCAACAGCAGCAAGGCCAGCCGTTCGGTCTATTCGCTGTACGGCGAATTCAATGTGCCGCTGATGAAGCAGCTTGAAATGCAACTTGCCTTGCGCGGCGACCACTACAGCGACTTCGGCAATTCGGTCAATCCGAAAATCGCGCTTGCCTGGCGGCCTTCGGAACAAATCCTGTTGCGCGGCTCGGCTACCACCTCGTTCAAGGCGCCGACCTTGCCCGAGATTGCCTCGACCACCACCGCCTACACCACCGTTGCCGACCGCGCCCGTTGCGGCCCGCTGGGTTACGTAGGCGCCGCCTGCAGCTATAACCCCAAGGTCTACCTGCAAGGCAATCCCAACCTGAAGGCAGAAAAGGCCAACAACTATTCCCTCGGCGTCGTATGGCAACCGGTCAGGGATCTGTCGGCATCGCTGGATTGGTATGGCATCAAGCAACGCAATACGATTCAGTCGCTTGATGCGCAATACATCCTGGACAACGAAGACATCATCCCCGGCTATGCCGCACTTGTCGGGCGCGATCCCCGCAACCCCGCTCTGGAAAGGCGCAACCCGGGACTGAACAAGGGTCGCATCAACAGCATTACGTCGCCCTATATCAACGTCGGCAGAACCGATCTCCAGGGTCTCGACCTGGACGTGAAATATGATATCGGCCTCGGCAGCTGGGGCAAGCTCAAGTTCCGTGAAGTCAACAATTACACGCTGAGCTTCAAGCAAAGCACCACTCCGGGCGCCGATCCTGTGAGCCGGCTGGATTCGCTCAACCATCCACGGTGGAACAACTCCTTCCGTACCGCTTACGAGTATGCCACCCACGAACTGGCGCTGACAGCGAGAACCTACGCCAGCACGCGCAACATCGACGATCCGACCCACTCCCAGGATCCCGCCATCACCAATGCGCGCGTTCCTTCGTACACGGTATGGGACCTGAATTTCAACACCAGGCCGACGAAAGACCTGACCTTGAATTTTGGCGTCAACAATCTGTTCGACAAGGCGCCGGTGTATGCAAACACGGCTTACTCCGACACTTTTGTCCAAAGCACCAATGACCTGGTTGGCCGCTACGTCTACGCCAACATGCGTTATCAGTTCCAGTAATCCGTATGGCGCAGGCCGGGATAATGCCTTCATCCCGGCCTGCGCATTTTCTGATCCAAGAGATTTTTAATCTGTCAGCTTTTGCGCGCGCAGCTGCACATCTCCCAGGTCACCTTTGACCGCAGCCGTCAGGCGCGTCCCGTAATCCACATCCGCCTTGTAGAAATGGCTCAGCATGACCTGCCGGATTTCTGCATTCTTCACCTGTCCCAGATCCGCCGCCAGGTTGCCGATCAGGTTTTCCCGGTCTTGCTTCGACAGTGAGCGGTAGAAACTGCCGGCCTGGCTGAAGTTGTCGGTCTTGGCGATGCCTATCTGCTGCGTGCTGCCCGTCAATGGCGTCTGCACCGACTTGTAGGCGGGATCATCGGCCGCGCTGCCGTTTTGCCGCGACGGCTGGTAATTGACATCGCCGCTGCGCTTGCCGGTGTCGCCAGGGCCGTCGATATTGTTGTTGTTCACCTTTACCAGAGGCTGATTGACCGGGATCAGCTGGTTGTTGGCGCCCAGCCGGTGCAATTGCGTATCGGCATAGGAGAACATGCGTCCTTGCAGCAGACGGTCTTCCGATGCTTCGATGCCGGGCACCAGATGCGATGGCGCAAACGCTGCCATCTCGGTGGTTTCAAAGAAATTGTCCGGCACCTTGTTGAGGGTCATGGTGCCGATCTTCGTCTCGGCGATGTCAGGCCAGATCTTGGTGGCATCCAGCGGATCGAACTTGAATTTATCCAGGTCTTCCGGCTTCAGGATCTGCACGTACAGGTCCCATTTAGGAAAATCGCCGCGCCTGATCGCTGCGTACAGGTCGCTGGTCAGATTGTTGAAGTCCTCGCCTTGCACGCGCGCCGCCTCGGCGCGGGTCAGGTTCTTTTCACCCTGCAGGCTCTTCCAGTGGAATTTCACGTAGCGGACCTGGTCCTGGCCGTTGACCATCTTGTAGGCATGCACGCCATTGCCGTCCATCATGCGGTAGGAAGCCGGGATGCCGAGATCGGAATAGACCCGGGTCAGCATATTGGTGCTCTCTGGCTGGTGGCTGAAGAAATCGAAGAAGCGGTTGGGATCCTGCGTATTGGTGACCGGCGACGGTTTCAGGGAGTGCACCATGTCCGGAAACTTGATCGCGTCGCGAATGAAAAAGACCGGCAGATTGTTGCCGACCAGGTCCCAGTTGCCTTGGTCGGTATAGAACTTGGTGGCGAAGCCGCGCGGATCGCGCAGGGTTTCCGGCGATCCTTTTGGATGGATGACCGTAGAAAAACGCACGAAAACCGGCGTCTTTTTACCGGCCTCGGCAAACAGGCTGGCGCGCGTCAGCGTCGACAGATTTCCTGCCGCCACAAACTCGCCAAAGGCGCCGGTGCCGCGTGCATGCACCACGCGTTCAGGAATGCGCTCGCGGTCGAAGCGCTGCAGCTTTTCAATCAGATGGGCATCTTGCAGCAAGGTCGGACCGCGTTGACCAGCGGTCTGGGAATTCTGGTTGTCGCCGACCGCTGCGCCGTTGTCGCGCGTCATGGTCTGGGCGCTTGCGGCGCCAGCCAGCAAGGTGCTCAATCCGATAGCGGCCAGTTGCGAAGTTGAATAGGCTTTTGAGAAATACATGCTTGGTTCTCCTCATTTTTATACGCGAGAATGCGTATTGCCAAACTTACACAAATAGTCGTTAACTATATAATTTTAATTATTAATTAGTTTAATAAATTAAAACTATGCCTTATAGCAACACTACTTGCCGAGGGAAACAGATAAGAGACGCGCAAAAAAAACGGTCCATAGGGACCGTCCGCCGTCAGCGCCAGGATTTTCAGATTGGTTTTGCTGCAAATGACAGCGGTCGGGGCATTGCTGCCCCGGACCGCTGATGCAGGCCGGCACTCAGAATTTGTGGCGCAGTCCCAGCCGCAACATCCCTTGCCGGGCAGCCGATGAAACATCGGTGGCGCCAGGGATATAAGCGCGGTCCAGCACCGAGCCGGTCGCACTGCCGGCAACCTGCTGATAAACAGCTTGCCCATAAACGTCAGTGCGCTTGGACAACTCGTAATCGGCCATCAGGCCCAGCGTGTGCCATTTCGGCTTGAAATTGGCTTCCGAAGTATTGAATTTACCTTGGGTAAACGTGTACATCGCCGCCAGCGAGAGAGCCGGCGTCAATTGATATTTGGCGTTGAGTTCATAGTTGTTGAACACCAGCCGGTTCAGGCTGCCTGCGGCCGGCGTAATCGGACCGACATAAACTGATGACAGCGGATCGGTGAAATTGGTGTTCGAATAGGCGAAGCCATAGGTGGCGTCGCCTGCCGTGTAGCTAATGCCGGCGCCGGCGGTGCGTTGCTGGGCAGCGATGAAATTGGCATCGTTGCTAGCGATCGAGCCGATGGCGGTTGAACCCGGCAGCTTGTTGCTCATGTATGCCGCAGCCAGCGACCATGGACCGTTCACGTACCTGGCGCCAAGGCTGTAAGTGAGATTGGTCCGTTGTGCGCCTGCAGTTTCGCCTAGGCCGACCAGGCCGCCAAAGCTGAAGCCGTTATAGTCGGCGCTGGTGTACTTGACAGCGTTATTGATGCGGAAGGAATTGTCGGTATTGTCGTTGTCGAAGGGATGCGCCAACAGGTAGCCGCCCCAGTTGCCGTTGGCTGTCAGCGGGCCGAGAAAATCCACGACAGAGTCGTATTGGCGCCCCACGGTCAGCGTTCCCAGCTGTTTGCTGGACAGGCCGACGAAGGCCTGCCGTCCGAACAGGCGCCCGCCTTGACCCAGGGTGCCGGTGTCGGCGCTAAAGCCGTTTTCCAACTGGAACACGGCGCTCAGGCCGCCGCCCAGCTCTTCCTTGCCCTTGAAACCGATCCGGCTGCCGGAGGGATAGCCGCTCTGCAATTCATAGGCCCGGCTGCCGCCGGCATTATTGGTGAAATTCAATCCCAGGTCGACGATGCCGTAGATGACCACGTTGCTTTGCGCCTGCGCGGCGCCAGCGATGCCGCCCAGAATGCCGGCGATCATTACCATTTTTTTCATACCATTTCCTCCGTTAAATTGAAAGCGGGGCCGTCGCTTGAGCCGCTATCCCCGTTCATGTATTTCCCGGCCCTGCTACTGCGTCATCCAGGGACAGGCTCGCGTCGCGGCGGACGCTCAGTCAATAGTATATATAAAATGACAACTAATGATAAATAGATAACTGTAGGAATATTCTTTGATTGGCACGCCAAGGGCTAGCATTACCCAGCTGAACCGCGCAGACCGGCGTTGCACCGGCCCGCAACGCGCGCAACAGCGTACTATTCGATCGTTGCCCAACAAAAAATCGCAAGCTATGCCTATTCCCTATCTGAGAAGACTGACCGGCAAGGACCGCAGCCAGCAAGCGAATCGCCATCTGGCATGCTTCCTGTCCTTTATCGCGGGGGCGATCAATGCCGGCGGCTTTCTGGCGGTTGGGCAATACACCTCTCACATGTCCGGCATCGTCTCATCGATGGCGGATAATCTGGCGCTCGGATCTGTCGGCCTGATGCTGGCGGGCCTGGCTTGCCTGCTGGCGTTCCTGGCCGGGGCGATGACATCGGCGCTGCTGATCAACTGGGGCCGGCGCCAGGAACTGCAGGCGGAATATGCGCTGCCATTGATGCTGGAAGCGGTTTTGCTATTGCTGTTCGGGCTGCTGGGCGGCAACCTGGAGGGGCATAAATGGCTGTTCGTGCCGATCACGGTCATCCTGCTGTGCTACATCATGGGCTTGCAGAACGCCATCATCACCAAGATTTCCAAGGCGGAAATCCGCACCACCCACATTACCGGGATGGTGACCGACATCGGCATCGAGCTTGGCAAGCTGGTCTATTGGAACAAGCTCAAGCCGCACCAGAACCGGCCGGACGTGCTCGGAGACCGCGACAAACTGCGGCTGCTGGCGACACTGGTGACTCTGTTTTTCAGCGGCGGCCTGATCGGCGCCATGGGCTTCAAGCATGTAGGCTTCATTGCGACCGCACCGCTGGCGGCCACCTTGATGTGCCTGGCCATCGTTCCCATTTTCGATGATTTCCTGAGATTCCGGCGCAAGGCATGACGCCGCCTGGCTGGTGCGACTGCGCCAGTCAAACGGGACATCCCAGAGTAAACGGATTTATCCGATCTAGGCCAGGTTCAAGGTATTGGTCAGGTCTCCCAGCGGCGCCTGCTGGTTCTGCAGGAAGGCCACATCGCGCGCGACCAATGCTTCGAGCTTGCGCAAGCCATGCAGGCGCGTGATGAAACGCATGATCGAGGTCGTATCGTACACGGTGTGATCGACAAAACCCTTCTTGGCATACGGCGAAATGACGGTCGCTGGAATCCGCGAACCCGGCCCCCAGCGGTCGCCCTTGGGCGGCGCCACATGATCCCACCAGCCGCCGTTTTCATCATGCGTGACGATCACCACCATGTTTTGCCATTGCGGCCCACGCTGCAGATGGGCGATGACATTGGCGATATGGCGGTCGCCGGATTCGACGTCGGCATAGCCGGCGTGCAGGTTGAGATTGCCCTGCGGCTTGTAAAAGCTGACCTGAGGCAGGCGCCCGGCGTCGACATCCGCCAGGAATTTATTGGTGGCGGGATCGTCGCCCAGGCCGGCGTCCTTCAAATGCGCCTCGCGCGCCGCGCTTCCCGGAGCGAAGCTTTTGAAATAATTGAACGGCTGATGGTGGTACTGGAAGTTCGGCACCGCATCGTCGTTGGCCTTGCCATCCAGCGCCGCTTGCCAGGCGCCGGAGTACCAGCTCCAGCTGACGCCTTTTTCCGACAGGCGGTCGCCGATGGTCGGATAGGTCTGCGGCGGCAGCACCATCGGATCGCTGGCGTCGGCATAGGCGGCATCGCCGCCCTTGGCCGGCTTGACGAAACTCGGCTGGTACGGCGGCGCCATGGTGTTCACCGCGTAACCATCCGGGGTGATGGCGCGGTCGCGCAGGAATTTGGGCGGGCCGGCTATGGCCGAGGCCGGGTTCTTGTCATCCAGCTTCAGGCGCGCGCCCTTTGGATCGTCGCCCTCCACCGTCGATACATTATGGCGCGCCGGGCTATTGTGCACATCCGGATAGAAAGGCGTCTGCCCGGAAATCAGAAAGATATGATTGAGGTAGGAACCGCCGAAAGCCGACATGAAAAAATTGTCGCACAGCGTGTATTGCTCGGCCAGCTTCCACAGGTTCAGCTTGCTGGCGGTTTCGCCGTAGTGCCCCATGGTCAGGCCGCCGGAATCGGCCCAGGCGACGAACTGGTCGTTCTTGCCGCCGTTGATCTGCATCTGGTTCTGATAAAACCTGTGCCACAGGTCGCGCGTGATGACGCCCTGCGGCAGGGGCTTGCCCTGCGCATCGCTCAGCTTGAAAGGCGCGTTCGGCAAGCCGCTGATCTGTTCTTCGCTGATCGCATAGCGCCGGCCGTCCACCTGCTGCGCCTGCGGCACCAGGCCGCCCCAGATCTTCGGCAACTGCGGCAGCGGCGTCTTGCCGTCGCGGTCCAGCTGCGTGTAGCGTCCTTGCATGGCTTGCGCCAAGGGTTTCTGCACACCAGGGAAATTGCCGTACAAGTTATTGAAGCTGCGGTTCTCGGCATAGATCACCACCACGTGCCTGATCGCCGCCTGCAGCTGCTGGTCGAGCAATTTTTCCTGGGCAGCGTCGGCCACCTGCTGGCTGCCGTCGCTGGCGCAATCGGCCAGGGCCAGGGTGGCGCCGGCCGCTACCACGCTGCCGAGAAAACGGCGGCGCGTGAAACCGCCTGGCTCATCTTCTGCTGTCAATTCAGGTTTGTCGTTTTCATTCATGGATGGGTTTCACAGTTCTTGATAGAGATATTGCGAGCCGGCCCGCCGCGGCGCTGAAGACGCGCCCGGCGGTCAGGGCCAGGGAAGATTGCATTGGATTTATTGCGTTTCCGGCAGCGGCGTGCGCAAGGTCACGAACTCTTCCGCCGAGGTCGGATGGATGCCGATGGTGTCGTCGAACACCCGCTTGGTGGCGCCGGCGCGCAAGGCCACGGCAATGCCCTGGATGATTTCGCCGGCGTCCGGGCCGACCATGTGGCAGCCGAGCACCTTGTCGCTGCCGGCATCGACCACCAGTTTCATCATGGTCTTTTCATGATAATCGCCCAGGCTCAGCTTCATCGGCCGGAAGCGCGCTTCGAACAGCTTGATCTTGTAGCCGGCGCTGCGCGCTTCCTGTTCCGTCAGGCCGACCGTGGCGATATTCGGCAGGCTGAACACCGCGGTCGGAATCAGCTTGTAATCCACCGGCCGGTATTCCTCCGGGCGGAACAAGCGGCGCGCCACCGCCATGCCCTCGGCCAGCGCCACCGGCGTCAGCTGCACCTTGCCGATCACGTCGCCCAGCGCCAGGATCGACGGTTCCGAGCTGCGGTATTCGCTGTCGACCTTGATGAAACCTTTTTCATCCAGCGCCACATCGACGTTTTCCAGGCCCAGGTTATCCAGCATCGGACGCCGTCCGGTGGCATAGAACACGCAGTCGGTCTCCAGCACGCGCTGGTCCTTCAGCGTTACCTTCAGGCTGCCGTCAGGCTGCTTGTCGATGCGCGCGATGTCGGCATTGAACTGCAGGCCGAGGCCCTTTTTCTCGAACTCTTGTTTCAGATGCAGACGCACGCCCTGATCGAAGCCGCGCAAGAACAGGTCGCCGCGGTACAGCAGGCTGGTCTCGGCGCCGAGGCCATGGAAAATCGAGGCGAACTCTACCGCAATATAGCCGCCGCCGATGACCAGCACGCGACGCGGCAAGGCCTTGAGGAAGAACGCTTCGTTGGACGTGATCGCGTGTTCCTTGCCGGGGATGTCAGGCACCTGCGGCCAGCCGCCGGTGGCGATCAGGATGTTGGCGGCGCTGATGCGCTGGCCGTTGATCTCGACCGTGTGCGCATCCAGCAGCCTGGCATGGCCTTCATGGAGGGCGACGCCGCTGCCCTGCAGCAGGCCGCGGTAGACCTCATTGAGACGGTGGATTTCGCGGTTCTTGTTGGCGATCAGGGTGGTCCAGTCGAATTGCGGCTTGCCGGCAGTCCAGCCGAAACTGGAAGCGATGTCAAAATCCTCGCTGAAATGGGCGCCGTACACCAGGAATTTCTTTGGCACGCAGCCGACATTGACGCAGGTGCCGCCCAGGTAGCGGCTTTCCGCCACGGCGACGCGGGCGCCGAAACCGGCGGAAAAACGGGCGGCGCGCACACCGCCGGAGCCCGCTCCAATTACGAACAGATCGACATCGAAAGACATTGGCATTCTCCTAGAACCAACTATTACTGGGTAAAAAACGGCGAACAACGATGGACAGCAATGAGCAGCAATGTGCAGCGGCCAAATCTTACGCCATAGCGCGTCGATGAGTGAAACCCATCGTATGAATCAATCAAATCAATCCAGCAGGCTCTCGTCCCAGGCATGCACCGTCTGCTGCTGCTCGCCGAGGCCGTCGATGCCCAGCCGGACGACGTCGCCATGCTTCAGATACAGCGGCGGCTTCTGGCCCATGCCGACGCCGGGCGGCGTGCCCGTGGAAATGAGGTCGCCCGGGTACAGCGTGGTGAACTGGCTGATGTAATGGACCAGGAAAGCGACGTTGAAAATCATGGTCCTGGTGCTGCCGTTCTGGAAGCGCTTGCCGTTGACTTCCAGCCACATGGAGAGATTTTGCGGATCGCCGACCTCATCCGCCGTCACCAGCCAGGGACCGACCGGACCGAAAGTATCGCAGCCCTTGCCCTTGTCCCAGGTGCCGCTGCGTTCGATCTGGTATTCGCGTTCGGACACATCGTTGACGACGCAATAACCGGCCACATGCGACAAGGCCTGATCCAGTTCGACATAGCGCGCCTTGCTGCCGATGACCACGCCCAGCTCGACTTCCCAGTCGGTCTTGACGGAATTCTTCGGCATCACGATGGGATCGTTGGGACCGCCGAAACAGCTGTTCCACTTGTTGAACAGCACCGGTTCGGCCGGCACCGCCAGGCCCGATTCGGCGGCATGGTCGCTATAGTTCAAGCCGACGCACATGAATTTTCCGAGGCCGCTGAACGGCGCGCCGATGCGGCCGGGCGCGCTGATTTCCGGCAGGCTGGCGGCATCGATGGCGCGCAATTGCGCCAGGCCTGCCGGCGTCAGCTGCTGCGCCGTGATGTCCGCGATCACGCCGGACAAATCGCGCAGCTTGCCGCCAGCGTCCAGCATGGCCGGCTTTTCCTTGCCCTTAGGACCTACTCGTAATAGCTTCATCTGTTGCTTCCTTGTGTTTTTCGGGGCTTGACGAAACGATCATACTATTAAACCGGCAAGGCAGAAGCCGCACCGTCGGACACGGCTATGCAGAGACGCGTGTTTTACGTCAGAATACGGAGCCTGGCCGCAAGCGGCTCCACCCCGTGTCTCCTCAAATCATCTATGCCGAATCTTAATTTACTGCTGGGTTTTGCGCTGGTCGCCTTCGGCATGGTGCTGACGCCGGGTCCGAACATGATCTACCTGATCTCGCGCTCGATCTGCCAGGGGCCGAAAGCCGGCTTCATTTCGCTGGCCGGGGTCGCCACCGGATTCGTGTTCTACATGCTGTGCGCCGCCTTCGGCATCACCGCCCTGCTGTTCGCGGTGCCGCTGGCCTACGATGTCTTGCGCTTCGGCGGCGCTGCCTACCTGCTCTACCTGGCATGGCAAGCAGTCAAGCCGGGCGGCCGCTCGCCTTTCGCAGTGCGCGACCTGCCGATGGACAGCAACCGCAAGCTGTTCTTCATGGGCTTGTTCACCAACCTGCTCAACCCCAAGGTCGCGCTGATGTACCTGGCGCTGATGCCGCAGTTTATCGATCCCCACGGCGCCAGCATCCTGGTGCAGTCGCTGGGATTGGGCGTGGTCCAGATCCTGATCAGCATCACGGTCAATTCGATGGTGACGCTGGCGGCCGGCAGCATTGCCGGTTTCCTCGGCAGCCGCCCGAGCTGGCTGCTGATCCAGCGCTGGCTGATGGGTACGGTGCTGGCCGGCCTGGCGGTGCGGATTGCGATGCAGGCAAAGAAATAAGGGAGCTTAAGGGAGTTATAGGCGCCAAACCGCCAATTATTGGCTAAGATGCAAGCTGCCCCACAAATCCGGAGTCGCCTGAATGCCGCATTTGCCGTTTGCACTGATTTCCGCCACCGTTCTGCTGTTGCATGCCGCCGGCATCGTCGCCGCCATCCACGCCCTGATGCATACGCGCACGCCGCAAGGTGCGGTGGCCTGGGTGTTCGGCCTGGTGCTGCTGCCCTACTTCACCCTGCTGCCTTACCTGTTCCTCGGCAGTAAACGCTTTTCCGGATACGCCGAACTGCATCACTCGCGCCAGGCGCGCCTGCAGCAGCTGGATGATCCGGCCCAGCTGGCCTTGTCGGCGGAGTATCCGCCGCACCCCGGCGCCCAGCGCTACCAGGCGATCAGCAAAATGCTCGGCGTGCCTTTCCTGAGCGGCCATCGCCTGCGCCTGCTGGTCAACGGCGCCGCCAGTTTCGAAGCGATCTTCGCCGCCATCGCCAGCGCCGAACGCTACCTGCTGGTGCAATTTTTCATCATCCACGACGACGAGCTCGGCCGCAAACTGCAGGCTGCGCTGCTGGAACGCGCCGCCGCCGGCGTCCGCGTGTATGTGCTGTACGACGGCGTCGGCAGCCACGACCTGCCTGCTTCCTATGGCGCCATCCTGCGCGCCGGCGGCGTCGAGATCCATCGCTTCGCCACGCGCCGCTGGCGCAACCGCTTCCAGCTCAACTTCCGCAATCACCGCAAGGTGGTAGTGGTGGACGGCTGGCGCGGCTTTGTCGGCGGCCTCAATGTCGGCGAGGAATATCTCGGCAAGAAGCCGCCGCTGGCGCCCTGGCGCGATACCCACATGGAGCTGCAGGGACCGGCGGTGGCCGACCTGCAGCTGGCGTTCGACGAAAACTGGCAATGGATCACCGGCCAGCCGCTCAAGCTGTCGGCGCCGCGCCCGGCCGACGGCCAGGCCACCAGCCTGGTTGCCGCCACCGGCCCGGCCGACGCCCAGGAAACCTGCTCGCTGTTCTTCATCCAGGCCATCCACGCCGCGCGCCACCGGCTGTGGCTGACCACCCCCTACCTGGTGCCCGACTCGGCCGTCAACGCCGCCTTGCAGCTGGCGGTGTTCCGCGGCGTCGATGTGCGCATCCTGATTCCCGCCATTCCCGACCATCGCACCGTGTTCCTGGCATCGACCTTGTACGCGCATGAACTGGTGCGCGCCGGCGTGCGCATATTCCGCTACCAGCCTGGCTTCACGCATCAGAAGGTGATGCTGATCGACGACGACACCGCCTCCATCGGCAGCATGAACCTGGATAACCGTTCGCTACGGCTGAATTTTGAAATCACCTCTCTCAACATCGACAGCGCATTCGCCGGTGAAGTCGAAACCATGCTGCTGGCCGACTTCGCCCAGGGCGTGGAAATCGGCGTCGCCGATTACGCCAGGCTGCATTATCCGTACCGGGTGCTGATCCATGTGGCGCGCCTGGTGAGCCCGCTGCTCTAAAATTGCCGCATTTACAACAGCATCAAATCAGAACAAAAAACTGGCTTTACGCACTGTATTTACATACAGTAGTGCTATCCTATGGCCGTATCGAATATTAGATTTCATCTGCCCCATGGAAGCACCAATTCGTCGCATCGCCCACCTGGATATGGACGCTTTCTACGCGTCGGTGGAGCTGCTGCGCTACCCTGAACTGCGCGGCAAGCCGGTCGTCATCGGCGGCGGTTCGCGCCACCAGCCCACGGCCGGCGCCGACGGCAAACTGCAATTCCACAAGCTGCGCGACTACGTCGGCCGCGGCGTCGCCACTACCTCCACCTATGAAGCGCGCGCGCTCGGCGTCTTTTCCGCGATGGGCATGATGAAAGCCGCCAAGCTGGCGCCGGACGCCATCCTGCTGCCTACCGATTTCGAGTCCTACCGCCACTACTCGCGGCTGTTCAAGAACGCGGTGGCCGCGATTGCGCCGCTGATAGAAGACCGCGGCATCGACGAAATCTACATCGACCTCAGCGAGCACGAGGAAGAAATCCGGCCGCTGGCGCAGCGCATCAAGGACGCCGTGCGCGCAGCCACCGGCCTGTCCTGCTCGATCGGCATCGCGCCCAACAAACTGCTGGCCAAGATCTGCTCGGAGCTGGAAAAACCGGACGGCATCACCATCATCACCGAGGCCGACATTCCCGCGCGCATCTGGCCGCTGGCAGCGAAAAAAGTCAACGGCATCGGCCCCAAGGCGGCGGAAAAACTGAGCGCGCTTGGACTGCATACCATCGGCGACCTGGCCGCCGCCGATCCCGCTCTGCTGCAAGACAATTTCGGACGGACCTACAGCGAATGGCTGATGCGCATTTCCCATGGCCAGGATGAGCGCCCAGTGGTCACCAGTTCGGAAACCAAGTCGATCAGCCGCGAATCGACCTTTGAACGGGACCTGCACGCCAAACTGGACCGCGATACCCTGACGCCGATATTCACCGATCTCTGCGTGCGCCTTGCCGGCGACCTGCAAAGAAAGGGTTATGTCGGACGCACCATCGGGATCAAATTGAAGTTTGCTGATTTCCGCGGCGTGACGCGCGACCTGACCTTGCCGGATGCGACGGACGATGCGGCGACAATCCGGCAAGCCGCCGGCGAATGCCTGCGCCGGGTCACCCTGGACCGGCGCTTACGGTTGCTGGGGGTGCGGGTTACGGCGCTGTCGAGGAAAGAACTGGCTGGCAGCGCTCCGCTGCTGGCGCAAGGTGAACTGTTTGGCGAGGAATAGGCAGACGGCTCAATCCTGCTGCGTGGCCAGCGAGGCCAGCATGTCGTCAATCACCGGCCGCCAATCTCCGAGCGCCGCCTGACGATACAAACGCATGGAGGCATACCACGGCGTATAGCGCTGGCCGACATACCAACGGTGATCGCAAGCCTGCGCCAGCATCACCCAGACCGGTATGTTGCAAGCGCCTGCCAGATGCGCCGGCGCCGAATCCACCGTAATCAGTAGGTCCAGCTGTTTGAGCACGTGGGCGGTATCTTCGAACGACTGCAAATGGGCGCCAAGGTCAGTCACGCCGTGCCGCTCCAGCAAGCCTCTTTCTTCCTCGCTCAGTGTGCCGACCTGGAGCGAAAAGAATTCGGCCGCGCCCTGTTCAAGCAAAGGCACGAGGGTGCTGAGCTCGGTCGACCTGAACGGCTCATGCCGCGCGCCGGACTCGCTGCGCCAGGTCAGGCCGATGCGGCGGCGATCCTTACCTCGTTCTCCAGTCAGTTTCTGTTGCAGGATTTCCGGCAGGCGGTACTGGTCCGACAGCGTCAGGTAACCCTCTTGGGCGTTGGGGAAATAAGGCGACTCCTGGTAAATCGCGTGCAATGAAAACGGCCAGGTGATGTAATCGAAATCGACCTGCAGGTTGTCGACCAGCGTTATCGGCAGCGAACTGTTGTTGAACAGCCCATGCAGATAGTGCGGCGCCTGGCAGTAGATGGCGGCCGCTCCCTCCCGCTGCAAGCTTTCCGCGTGGCGCAGGAATTGCAGCAGGTCGCCAGCGCCGCCTTCGAGCGCAATCATGATCCGTTTTCCGGCCACCGGCTGGCCCTCCAGAACTCTATCCATGTACGGCAGGAACCAGGCATTGTCGCCATTCGGCGACGACAGCCGGCTCCAGACTTCGCACCATTCGGCCGAACGCAGCTTCCTGAACAAGGGATGCGCATCCTGATAATTGCCGAGGCAATAGCGCGTCAGCATCACTTCCGACGCGATCAGATAGTAATCGTGCGGATAGACCGGCCACTGCGGCAGCGCTTCCTCCAGCAATGGCAACGCCTGGCTGAACATCCCCAGGTAGTTCATGTCGATGCCAAGCTGGGTGCGCTGCAACAGCGTATCGGCCTTGTCCGACCATTTGAGGGCAAGCTCGATGGCATCCTCCACCTTGCGGCAGCTGCGCAGCTTGCGCATCAGGTTGAGCGCGTTTTCCAGGCTGGTCTGGCTCTGGTAGGTGCGGTAGGCCGCAACGAGATCTGTGAGATTGTTCATGGTTATTTGAGTTCGCAGCGGGAAATACGCGCCAGCTGCCAATCTGCTGCCGTCCATCGAATCTGCTCATCCGGGTAGGTCATGAGATCGTCATCGACAGCGCTATGTAAAGGGCCACCGATTCGTCGGTAAACTCCCTTGCATTTACAATGCAAACAGATCATGACGATAAATCCGCGCACATGGCCGCAACCACTGCCCCCCAGTCGCCGAGCGCGGCCTGCCGGTACAAGCGCATCGAGGAATACCAAGGGGTAAACCGCTGACAGTCATACCAGCGATAATCGCAGGATTGTGCCAGCATCAGCCACACCGGCCGCTGGCGGGCGCCGGCCAGGTGCGCAGGCGCCGAATCGATCGTCAGCAGCAGGTCAAGCTGTTCCAGCACATGGGCGCTGTCTTCAAATGAACGCAACTCGGGCGCCAGGTCAACGACGTGGTGCTGCTCCAGCAGTTGCTTCTCGATTTCACTCAGCGTGCCTACCTGCAGCGAGAAAAAATCAGCGTCGACGCTTGCCAGCAGAGGCGCCAGCGCTTGCAGATCCATCGAGCGGAAGGGTTCGTGCCGCACTCGGGTTTCGCTGCGCCAGACCAGTCCGATGCGGCGCCGGCCGCCGCCGCGTCCGGCAAGTTTTTCCTGGATGCCGGCAGGCAGGACATAATCAGCCGCCAATCCAATATATGCCTCAGCTGCAGGGGGAAAATAAGGACTTTTCTGATAGCGGGTAAACAGCGAGAAAACCCCAGTGATAATGTCACAACTGTCCATGCCGGCGAAGCTGTGGTCGACAATCACGATTGGCAGGCCGCTATTGGCGGTCAAGCTTTGCATCGCAGCCGGCACCTGGCAATAAATCTGCGCAGCGCCTTCCTGCTGCAAATTTTTCACGTAGCGGAAAAAATGCAGCAGATCGCCAGCACCGCCTTCGCTGGTAACCAGGATGGTTTTCCCGGCCACCTGCTGGTCGTACAGCACCTTGTCCTTGTAGGGCAGGAACCAGCTGTTGTCGCGATTGTGCGAACCAAGCCGGCTCCACATTTCACTCCACCTGCTACTGTGCAGCGGCCGTTGCAGTTGCCGCGCTTCATAAAACTTGCCCAGGCAGTATTTCACGATCGCCAGCTCCAGCCTGACCTGGTAGTAGGTATCATCATCCAGCTCAACTTGCGGCAGCACTTCCTGCAATATGGCTTCAGCCGGCGCCAGCATGCCAAGGCAGCTCATGTAATAAGCCAGCTGCGCGCGCGCTATCGGCCCTTTCGCTCTTTCCGACCATTTCAGCGCCAGGTCGATGGCATCCTCGGCCTTACCCGCCAAGTGCAATTGACGGATGAGATCCAGCGCGGTCCGGATATGGGTCTCCTGCTGATAGAGAGTATAGGCAGTGGTCAGGTCGTTAAGAGATGACATGTGGGCTCTGGCGAATTTTATGAGTAAATGTAGCACTTCCGGCGGAAGCGCTAACTAGGGAGCTCGTCTTGGGGTTCTTGTCGGGGTCTTTGAAATGTATAGCGTCAGCTCTTGCAATGCACATCGCACTCTTGATCCAGGTTCTCAGAATCTGATTGCGAAAACCTGTCATTGCAAGACCTGGCCCCAAGCTCCGCCATATACGCCTGCTGATGGTTCGCGCTACAGGCGCTGGCGGACCGCAGCAACATAACGATGCATTGCACCGGCCAAAATCTCTTTCTGTGGTGTCAAGCCAAGCAACGCGAGAGGACCGGCCTTCTCGAGCACGCGCCGTCGCGGGGCATCGGCCAGCAGCGCAAGCACTCGCTCAATGAGTTCATCATACGAGCAGCCATCGACGGCGTCGCGCAACACCGATGGTATCTCGGAATGCGGATAAAGCTCTGACACGACTGCTTTGCGGTTACGCAACAGGATAGACAAGCGCGGCAATTCTGCAGTGCTTGTGTGAGCGGCCTTGCGCATGTTTAAACCGACCTTTGCACGCGGTAGCAAGGCATCACGCTGCGCGGGCGTCCAGGCCTTTCCTATCGGATAGGCAACCCGAAGCCCGTGCGACTCTAGCGCGTTCAGAATGGAGAGCCGACGGGGCATGGTTTCACCGAAGAAAATGACATCGATGTCCTGCTGATCGTCGCTCAATACCTGATCTTCGGGCACGATGGGCGTCGCCTGCGGCTCGAAAGTTAGCGGTACGTAGTCAGACCTGAGTATCCCCAGGGCTTGGTGATGCGTCAGATTATCAAGGCTGTACTCCCAGACCCACGCGCTCTGAAGCAAGTGGCGATAGCCGGGCATTTCCGTTAACAATTCAGGCAGGCCAGGCTCAAAGTTGACAACGATGGCGTTGAGTGGCAGCTCCATATCGGAAGGTAAGCTAAGACCCATCGCGAAAAAGAAAAAGTTGATGTCGGCGTTGTCTACGCTAGGTGCGGCTTCGATGCTGGTTGAGTACCCCAGCTGCTCGCAAGCGACGCGAAAGCTCTCCATAACCTCCATCACGTTCTCGTTGCCCAGAGTACAGAAGCGCAGATGCGGCCGGAACGGGAAGTCTTCCGGCCAACCTGCAGGGCCTGTCGTGCTCACAGCATCTCCTTCACCGAGGCAATGTCACCAGGAATAGCTGCTACCGAGTTGAATCGCAGTCTTTCCTCCATTCGATAGATCCGATAGGGTTGCCGGATATCTAAGCCTAACGACGATTTCCACCCGTTGGTATCTAATACCATGACTTATCCCTCAATATTTTTATGGGGGAACATATCAGAATTCCGATATAGCGTCGATGAATTATTTTCTATTTAACAATTCTTCAAGCATTGCATTCAAATTTCGTCGCGCGCTTTCTTCACGGGATATCGGACTTCTCAAGCCAATCATTGTTTGCCAGCCCCATGATCGTGCGCCGGGAAGAGTTGTCCGTCGGCGTACGTGAACGCATAGGGTCAAGCTTACAATGACACGTTTTCGCAATCCGATTCCGAGAACTGGCGTCATTAGCAAAGAATCATGTGACATTGCAAGACTCGACCCCAGGCCTGTATATAGCAGGAGCGTAGCTGCGCCATTTTGACGCCAAGCGTCGATATCACAATAGGACTAGCCGTCAGTTGCTACTCATTACTGACGGCTTTTGGTTTGGATGCATTAAGTCGACGAAAAATAGAGTACGAATATGAGGCAATTATGTGTCAATGCAAGACCTCGTATATTGAGCCTACCGCATCGCCATTAGATAATCAGGATGTAGAAGCGGTCGGGCGGAGTGATGCCGATTAGACTGAGTGTTGTTAAGCACGTGGGTCAGATA
>NZ_JBWKVC010000013.1:0-203300 GCF_059421505.1 Collimonas sp. GW821-FHT02H07 | reverse complement strand
GCCAATGCCACCGGTTCATAGTAAATCCCGGTCGCCTCCATACAGACATGCAGTGCATCCTTCTCCACTTTCGACTTACTTAACCACATCAGGAGTAATTCGTATCCATCGGTAGAATTATCCACCACCTTGGCCTTGATCTTGCCGTTGACCAGCAAGGCAATATCGAGCTTCTTCTTGCTCACATCGATACCAACAATTGCGCGCACCGTTTCCATTTTTGACCTTTCTCGTATGCGGGCTTACGCACTAGGCGATGGCCCAAGATACCGTTCGGACTTATAAAATGAAACAGGCAGAGGCGCCTATCTGACCCACGTGCTTAACAACACTCAGTCTAATCGGCATCACTCCGCCCGACCGCTTCTACATCCTGATTATCTGATGGCGATGCGGTAGGCTCAATATACGAGAGTCGACTTTCGCGGCGCTTTTTCGCGAAACTCGACTCTGACCCCACATGACGGATTCGGAGAAAGGCAGGGTGCATTACATGGTTTTTTTAAAAGACTGGGTATGCACTCCGTGGTCTACTTAGCTACATGTCTTAAGCACGACGAAATACCAGCTTGCGATTTTCTGGCGGTATCGTCGGCAGTCCGCCTAAGTCGTCAAGCCGGCATCGCAAACGGCGGCTTGCCGGCCTGCCGCACCACTTCCACTTCAATCCCGAGGCAAGTCCTGACGATATCCGGCGTCATGCTCAGCGCTGGGGTGTCCTGCACCAGCAAGGCGCCGTCCGCCAGCCAGGCTAGCTGGTCGGCATAGCGCGCCGCCAGGTTGGGGTCATGCATGATCGCCAGCACGCCGATATGCCATTCCCTGGCCAGTTGCCGCAAGGTGCGCAGCAGATGATGCTGGTGCGCCAGATCGAGCGCGGCGGTCGGTTCGTCCAGCAGCAGATAGCGCGCCGCCGGGGTTTCCTGCTCGCTGGCCGCCGGCCGCAGCTGCGCCAGTACGCGCGCGAACTGCACCCGCGCCAGTTCGCCGCCGGAAAGCGTGGTGACGTCGCGGTCCGCCAGGGCGGCGGCGCCGGCCAGCGCCAGGGCTTCCATCGCAATCAGACGATCATTCACACCGCCGCCATGCGGATAGCGGCCCAGCAAGGCGATTTCCATCGCTGTGAAGGGGAAGGAGAACTGTACGCTTTGCGGCAGCACCGCACGGATTTGCGCGAGCTGCTGGGACGTGAACCGATCGAGGGCGATATGGTTGATCGATATCTGTCCGCTCAAGCGGGCATCGCCGCCTTGCAGCCCGCCGTGGAATTCTCCCGACATGGCTTTCAGCAGGCTGCTTTTGCCGGCGCCGTTACGGCCCAGCAAAGCTACGATCTGACCTGGCTGGATGCTCAGGTTCAGGTTGCGCAGGATGGTTTTGCCGCCGCGCTGTAGAGAAAGGTTGGTTGCCGCTAGCATGATGGTTTTCCAGAAAATTTTAGGATGACGCTACAAGCCGAGCTGCGTGCGGCGGCGCCACAGCAACACGATGAAGAATGGTCCGCCCAGCAGTGCCGTGAGAATCCCCAATGGCAGTTCCGCCGGCGCCGCCATGGTGCGCGCCGCCAGGTCGGCCAGCAGGGTCAGTAGCGCGCCGAACAGCATGGCGCCGGGCAGCACCACGCGCTGGTCCGGGCCGCAGGCGAGGCGGATGCAATGCGGCGCCACCAGGCCGATGAAGCCGATGGCGCCGGTGCAAGCCACCAGGCCGCCGACGCACAGCGAACTGACGATCAGCACCTGACGCTTGATGCGCTGCACCGGCACGCCCAGGTGCTGGGCTTCGGCTTCGCCCAGCAGCATGGCATTCAAGGCCGCTGAGTGGCGCGCCATGGCTGCCACGCACAGCAGCACCACGGGCGCAGCTACCGCCAGCAAGGACCAGTGTGCGCTAGCCAGGCTGCCGAGATTCCAGAAGGTCAGAGTGCGCAGCTGGGCATCGCCGGCGATAAAGCTGAGCACGCCGATGCCGGCCATCGAGATGGCATTGAAGGCGATCCCGGCCAGCAGCAGGATGGGCAGCGCCAGGCGGCCCTTGGCGGCGCCGATCCGGTAGACCAGCAGCGCCACCGCCAGGGCGCCGGCAAAGGCCGCCAGCATGGGCGCGTAGATGCCAACCACGCTTAATGCGCTTGGCCACAGCACGCCGCCGAGCACGATGATGATGGCGGCGCCCAGGGCGGCGCCGCTGGAGACGCCGATCAGGCCGGGATCGGCGAGCGGATTGCGGAACAAGGCTTGCAGCGCGCTGCCGGCGGCGCCGAAGCCGCAACCGACCAGCACCGCCAGCAGCACGCGCGGCATGCGGATATCCAGCAGCACCGCGCGCGCCTGCGCGTCCGCTGCCGAGAGTGCGGCGTCGGACCACAACAGCCGCGGCACCTGCCATGGATCGATGCGATAGGCGCCCAGTCCCGCGCACACCGTCATGACCACCAGCAGCACTAATGCCAGGACAGCCAGGACCATGCGCTGACGCGATTGGTGCGCGAGTGCCAGCGGCGAAATCGCAACGGTGGATGTTAATGGGCGTGCGGCGGCAGAGTAAGAAGACGACATAGCGAATCAGGCAGTCAGCTGAGCAGCAAGGCGGCGCAGGGCCGCCGGCAGCCGCGGGCCGAAGCCGAGCAGCAGCAAGGCGTCCATATCGGCGATTACACGCTTGTTGCGGGCAGCGGGAGTCAAGGCGAGGCCGGGCATCTTCAGCAACTGTGCGAGACCGCCCATGGAAGCCAGGCCTTCGCTGGTAGTCATCAGGACATCGGGCGCGGCGGCGATGGCGCTTTCGGCGGTCAGCGGCTTATAGCCTTTGAAGCCTTCCTTGCCGCCCAAGGCGTTGACGGCGCCGGCATAGCGGATCATGGCGTCGGCGGCGGTCTCGCGACCGGCGACCATGGCCTGGGTGCCGCTGTTGCTGAGGATGAACAGCACCCGCAATGGCGGTTTTCCCGCCTGTTGCTGTTGCCGGGTTTGAATGTTTGCCATGGCCGTCTGCCAGTCGCTGTCGAAGGTTTTAAGCAGACTGTCGCCGCGCGACGCCAGATCCAGCGCCTTGGCGCTGCCGCGGATCTTGTCGCGCACCGATTGCACATCGTGCTGTTCGGATAAGGTGATGACGCGCACGCCGGCAGCGGCGATCTGCTGCAATGCCGTCGGCGGACCGGCTTCGGCCGAAGCCAGCAGCAGGTCGGGGCGCAAGGACAGCACGCCTTCCGCCGACAGCGCGCGCTGGTAGCCCATCTTGGGCAGCGCCAGCGCGGCGGCCGGATAGGTGCTGGTGGTGTCGCTGCCAATCAGCATGGCGCCGGCATCCAGCGCATACACTACTTCCGTGATGGCGCCGCCGGCCACTGCTACCCGGAGCGGTCTGGGGTTGGCGGCGCTGGCCGGCAGCATGGTCAGCAGCATGCCGGCCGCAGCCGTTCCCAGCAGCATGCGCCGCTGGTTGTCGACAGGATGTTTCACGCTTGTGCCTCGGCTTCGGTTGGCAGCAGCGGCAGGCTCATGGCGGCCGCGCGCCATGCCGGCAGTTCCGGCTGGCCCGGCTTGCGCACGCCGAACAGCATGGCGATGGTGCCGCCGTCGGCGTCGAACAGTTCCAGCGAAGTGACTTCGCCGTCGCTGGTGGGTTTGCTGACGACCCAGCTGGAAGCGATCTTGTCTTCGCGCAGATGCAGGTTGAAGCCGGGATCCAGCACGTTCAGCCAGGGCCCCATCAGCTTGATGTTGGCGACGGGGCCGGAATGAATCTGGATCATGCCGCGATTGCCGACAAACACCATGATCGGCAAGCCGCTGGCCGCTGCCTGGTCGAGGATCAGGCGAACGGCGCCGTTGCCCACCTGACGAACGAATTGCGGCGGCGCCAGGCGCAGCGCCTGGGTGCGGCTGACGCCGAAATCGCGCAGCAGGCCGAAGAACTGGTGGGTGTCGCTCATGTTGCGCCAGGCGGTACGGAAGCCGTCGCCGTCGATTTCGGCATCATTCTTGTCGATGGCGGCCGGCGGCGCCGGTTCAACCGTGATGCCGGGCAGTTGCTGCGGATCGCGCCAGCGCGCCACCAGCGCATCGAAAGCTGCGTGGTTGCTGTGCTCGCGCAGAAATACCTTATGCACCGCTTCGCCGTGCAGGTCATAGAACTGCAAGCTTTTCTGCAAGCTGGTTTCGGTCCCGCGGGTGATTTCTTCGATGACGGCGCAGCCGAAATGCCACTGCTTGTAGAAAATCCGCAGATCGATGGCTTCGCCCAGCGCCAGGCCGACATGGCCGTTGTGGCTCATCTTTTCGTACAAGCCATCCTTTTCATGCACTACGTTGTCGTTGCGGGTCAGCGCCATGACCGCGCCCAGCTGCGGCACTTCTTCAAAAATCTCGATGAAATTCGGCAGCAGGCGGATCGCCTCGGCGCCGACGCAGGCGGCCAGCGCTTCGCCTTCGGAAACGCCGATGGCGGCAGCGGCGTCGCGGTTGCGCAGCTTTTGCTCGCGCTTGGCGGCAAGGAATTGCGCGCGCAGCTGCTGCATATCGGATTGCTGGGACTGCGGATTGCGAGTGGTGGTAAGCATCAGGTTCTCCTCCGGGAAATGGATGGGTTAGTACTGGAATTTCAAGCCGACGTTGAAACTGCGGCCGGGAGCCGTGTAGGCATCCTTGACGGTGGAGCTGTCAGCCAGTCCGCGCACGTCCGACCAGTTCCAGTACCGTCGGTTGAACAGGTTGTGGATGCCGGCGTACAGCGCCACGTTCTTGCTGATGTTGTAGCCGCCGCGCAGATCCATCACGAACGCCGCCGGCGGCGCGAAATCGGTCTGCTTGCTCATGTCGCTGCGGCGCTTGGCGCTTTGATAGATGACATCGGCCTGACCGTACCAGACTTCGCTCGGCTCGTAGCGCAGGCCGAGCACCGCCATGAATGGGTTGATGGTGTCGAGCGGTGTGCCGCCTTCGGTGTGGCCCTTGGTGTAGGCCATGCCGGCCTTGACGCCGATGCCGTTGGCGAGCTGCCAGTCGACTCTTGCTTCGGCGCCGCTGATGCGGGCCCTGGCACGGTTCACATACTGGTAGATCAGTGGATCGATGAAGGGGCGGCCGCTGCCGCCGACGATTTCCTGCGAGATGAAGTTGCTGTAGCGTCCCGTGAATGCCGCCACGCTGTAGCGCAGGACGTTGTCGCCGCCGCTCAGCTTGCCGCGCAAGCCCAGTTCGAAGGTATTGCTGGTTTCCGGTTTCAGGTCCGGGTTGCCGATGGTGGCGTAGCCGTAGATCGGATTGCCGAAGCTGTTGTTGACCTGGTCCGGGGTCGGCGTGCGGAAGCCGCGTGCGTACTGGATGTAAGGCAGCAAGGCAGGGCTGATTTCGACCATCAGCGCCAGCCGCGGCGACACTGCATTGCCACTGGACTTGGTCGGATTGCCGGTATAGGCCGGATCGTTCTGCTCCGGCGTCAGGCGGTAGCCGTCGAAGCGCAGGCCGGGCGTGATGCTGAGCGCGCCATTCTGCGACAGGCGGATTTCATCCTGGATGAAACTGCCGAACAAGGTGTAGTCGGTGTTGGGGAATGCTTTGTTAGGGAAGGGCGATTCGCCGACGCCAGGAATGGTGCCGTCGCGCAGGCCGCTGATGTGCGCCGTGCTGAGGTCGAAGCCATACACCAGCTTGTGCTGCAGGCTGCCAGCGGCAAAGCTGCTTTCGGCTTGCGCTGAACCGCCGACGGTGCGCTCCTGGTAGGTATTGTCGCGCGTGCGGTCCACCGCCGGGAACCGGTCTTCATAGGAAAACTGGTGGTTCTTCGCCTCCTGGAAGTAAAGCTGGGCGTGCGCGTTCTGGAACAAGCGGTTGGCGCTGTCCTTGAAGTCGTAAGCCAGGCTGTAGCGGTTGCGCTCCAGCTTGTCGTTGGCGCGTAGCGCCAGGGTGCTTTTGGTGACGGCGGACAGCACGTCCGAGTCGGTCTTCTGTTCCTGGTGGCTGATCGCCGCGCTGAAAGTGTCTTGCGCGCTGGCCTTGAACACCAGCTTGCCGAGCAGGGCATCGCCGTGGATATTCTGAGGATTGGCGGCATCGCGGTTCGGGCCGTTGATATTGCGCGTGCCTTTGGTGTCGACTTCGTGACCGTCGCGCTTGTTGGCGATCAGCAAGCCTTCAAAACGTTCACCGCCGAAAGCCGCGACCGCAGTGGTCGAGGTGCTGCCGTCGGTGGAATCGTAGGTCGGCTTGATCGAGAAGTAAGTCGGCTTGTTGAAGATTTTCAGGAAGTCGGCAGGATCCTTGGTGATGAAATTGACCGCGCCGGTCAGGCCGTCGCTGCCATACATGGCCGAGGCCGGACCGCGCAGGATTTCCACCCGCTTGTACATGTCCATCTCGACATAGTCGCCGCGGCCGGCTTCCAGCGGCCCAAATGAAAATGAACTGGGCAGGCGGATGCCGTCTTCCATCAGCAGGATGCGGTTGCCTTCCAGGCCACGGATATTAATGCCCTCGTTGCCGCCGCGGCCGCCTGCAGTGGCGGCGGAGGTCGGACGATATGGGCCGTGACGGACGGTCACGCCCGGTTCGTAGCGCAGCAGGTCCTTGACATCCCTGGGCTGCTGTTCCTCTATGGTGTCGGCGCTGATCACCGAGATGCTGCTGGGCGTCTGCGACACCGCGGTTTCGCTGCGGGTCGCCGTCACCGATATTTCATCGAACTTGTGAACGGCCGCGTGGTTGCCGGCCAATAGTGGCGGCGGCTCCGCAAATGCCGGCGCGGACGCCGCGCACATGGCGAGGATGGCAAAGTGAACGGCCGCAGGCAGCCTGCGCAGCCTCGGCGCCGCAAGGCGGTTTGAATAGGTATTGGGCAAAACGTCGTACTCCAGAACGATGCAGCATGTTTAGTGGCTGGCGTCGCTGGGAGTGCGGCTGGCTGAAAATAGATGTGAGGTGAGCAGGGTGGCGGAAAGCCGGGTGCACAGATTAATTATAAATGAGAATGATTATTATTTGTATTTTTTCGATTGGCAAAATATCAGCACGGATTTTTGGGATGGAATCCCATTCGGCGGCAGTTACATCTGGTAGCAACAATGCATTTCCTGAAACAGAGACCCCCTGTGCCCTGACCTATACTATGATCACGGCATGGCTTGTGCGGATGCTGCATTTCCTGCGCATCCGTTCGCCGCCGGCATTCATCGCAGCCTTCCGCCAGGGCTGCTTGCAAGGAGCTTATTATGCGCAAATTCATTTTTCTGGCCGTGGTCGCCCTGCTGGCAGGCTGCGCCACGGATGCCGAACGTTCGCTGCAGGCGCAGAAAGACGTCGACCAGATGATGCAAATCTACGGTCCGGCGTGCCAGCGGCTGGGATATAAAGCCGACTCCAACGAATGGCGCAATTGCGTACTGCGGCTGGACACCAAGAACAATGTCGAACGCTACCCGGTCACGACCACCTGCTTCGGCCATCCTGGCCTGTTCCAATGTAATACCTTCTGACGCTAGCCTGTTTTTATAGCGTTCTGTTGCTCGCCGGCCGGACATCAAGAGATTGATGTCCGGTTTTGCCGTGGCGCTCAGGTTTTTCTTCAAGCTGCCTGGACAGGTGGGGCGTCATGGCAGCACACGCAGATCTTGTTGCCGTCGGCATCGCGGAAATACGCGCCGTAGTAATGCGGATGGTATTCCAGGCGCAGGCCGGGCGGCCCTTCGCAGCTGCCGCCATGTTGCAGGGCCAAGCCATAGGCGGCGTCGACGGCGGCGCGGGTCGGCGCCAGCAGGGCGATCATCTGGCCATTGCCGGCAGCTGCGCTTGCGCCGTTGTACGGTGCGCCGATAATGAAGAGAGGGCGGGCATGGCCGGCCGCCATCCAGGCTGCCCAAGGTTTGCCGGCATCGCAGAATTTCAGCTGCAGATCCAGCTCTTTCATGAGCGCGGAATAAAAGCGGAACGCCCTCTGGAAGTCAGTGACGCCGACAAATACGTGAGAGATCATGCGCTTTTCCTTTCGGTCATTTACGTCGCAGGTGTTTTTCCAATTCTGACAGGGTATCAGGGCATGCC
The DNA here is from genome assembly GCF_059421505.1 of Collimonas sp. GW821-FHT02H07. Classification (NCBI taxonomy): domain Bacteria; kingdom Pseudomonadati; phylum Pseudomonadota; class Betaproteobacteria; order Burkholderiales; family Oxalobacteraceae; genus Collimonas; species Collimonas sp. GW821-FHT02H07. The sequence continues at coordinate 195,261 of NZ_JBWKVC010000013.1, read as the reverse complement.
GTTTTTGCGGAGGAAAGCCATGGACGATCAATATAATCTGCAACGCTTCGTGGCTGCCCAGCAGCCGCTCTTCGATATCGCATGCGAAGAACTGCGCAAGGGCAGCAAGCGCAGTCACTGGATGTGGTTCATTTTTCCGCAGATCGAAGGACTGGGGCATAGCTCCATGGCGCACAAATTCGCCATCTCTTCTTTGGACGAAGCCAGTGCTTATCTTGCGCACCCATTGCTGGGACCTCGGCTGCTGGAATGCAGCCGGCTGGTGGCTGCCGTCGACGAGCGCTCGGCAGAAGATATTTTCGGCTATCCGGACTACATGAAATTCCAGTCATCCATGACCTTGTTTGCCAAGGCCGCTCCACAGCAGCAGGTGTTCAGCGATTGCCTGCAAAAATATTTTGGCGGAGTGCAGGATGCGGCCACGCTGGACAAGCTGTGACCGGTCCGCGTGTAAACCTCAGTTCCTGAATGCTGCGGGATATTCCCGTTGATACCAGCCGTTGGCGATGTCGTGATCGACGCTCAGGAACTCTCGTATTTTCGGAATCACGGCGAGGCCGATGCTGCACAGTAGCGCTCAGCGTCGCCATTTCGCTGACCAGCACCAGCATGAAAGGCCGGCCCAGTTGCTGCAGCTTGCGCCAGAATTGTCTGAGCATGGCTTAGGGTTCCTGGCCGGCGGCGGGGCTCAGATCAAACCGTCAAACAGGATCACTTCAACCTGGTCGCCGCTGGCGACGTCGGCTTGTTCATGCGCTAGCACGATCATGCAATTGGCCTCTGCCATGGAGCGCAGGATGCCTGAGCCTTGCGCAGCGGTAGGCCGCACCGACCACTTGCCGTCGCTCATGCTGAGGATGCCGCGCTGGTATTCCGTGCGTCCCGGACGCTTGCGGATGGCGACTGCGGCGGTGACGCGCATCAGCGGCAACGCCGGGGCTTGCGCGCCCATCATCTGCAGCAGCGCTGCGCGCGCAAAAAAGTAAAACGACACCATCACCGCCACCGGATTGCCTGGCAGGCCGAAGAACAACGCCTGCTTGCCGCCGGAGGCGATGCGGCCGAAGGCCAGCGGCCGGCCCGGGCGCATGCCGATTTTCCAGAAGGCGACGTCGCCCAGCTGCGCCATTATCTGCTTGGTATGGTCGGCATCGCCGACCGAGACGCCGCCGGAGGTGATGATGGCGTCGGCGTTCTCGCAAGCGCTGCGGAAGGCGGCTTCCAGCGCCACCGGATCGTCGCCCACCACGCCCATGTCGATGATGTCGCAGCCGAGGCGTTGCAGCATGCCGTACAGGGTGTAGCGGTTGGAATCGTAGACGCAGCCCGGTTCGAGTATTTCGCCGACCGAACGCAGCTCGTCGCCGGTGGAAAAGAAGGCAACGCGCAACCGCCGCCGCACCGGGATTTCAGCGATGCCGAGCGAAGCCAGCAAGCCGAGGTCGGCCGGACGCAGGATGCGGCCCTGCCGGATCGCCGGCGTGCCGGCTTTCAGGTCTTCGCCGGCCAGGCGGCGGTTGGCACCCGGCTTGACTGTCCCTGCCGGGATGGTGATCGCGCTGGCCGGGCCGCCAGCCGGAATCTGTACAAATTCCAGCGGAATCACGGTATCCAGGCCGGCCGGCATCAAGGCGCCGGTCATGATGCGGATCGCTTCGCCGCGGGCCGCCGTTCCTTCATGGGCGCGGCCGGCGTGGGAGGTGCCGGCCACGTTCAGGATGGTATCGCTATCCTGGCGCAGGTCGGCCGAGTTGAAGGCGTAGCCGTCCATCGCCGAGTTGTCGTGCGCGGGCACGTCGATGGGCGAGATGATGTCGTTCGCCAGCACCCGGTCCAGCGCGCTGCGCAGCGCCACTTTTTCAATCGCGCCGACCGGCGTGATGAAGGCGTGGATGATGGCCTGCGCCTGCGCCACCGGCATGGCCTGCGGATCGTAGTCCGACAGGCAGCTGGTGAGGGCGGACAAGGATGGCTGGTCTGGGTGGCTCAAGGTATTCAAAGGGTTCTTCTTGATGACTGCAATTGTTCTTCAGTATTGATGTTGCGGAAGGCATCGTTGTCGTCGAACAGCGCTTCGCAGTAATTGAGGCGCCGGTACCATGCCTCTATCTTACGTCCTCCGCCTTGCAGGTAGTCATTGAGATCGGTCAATAAACTGCTTTTCAGCAGCATGAAAACCGGTTGCGGCTGCCGTGTTTGCGTGTCGGCATCGATGGTAACGGCTACCGCCACGTCAGCATCGGCGTCTTGCAGAGCTTTTGCCAGGTTTTGCAGCAGATCGGGCGGCAAGTAGGGCGAGTCGCAGGGTGCGGTCAGCAGGTAGGGGGTAGGACAGTGGCGCAGGCCGGCCTGCAAGCCGGCCAGCGGTCCGGCGAAATCGGTCTGTTCATCCGGCCAGACCGGATAGCCGAAGGCCGCGTAGCGCTCCTGGTTGCGGTTGGCGTTGATGAGCAGGCTGCCGACTTGCGGCGCCAGCCGCGCAATCACCTGCGCCACCATGGCCTGGCCGTCCAGCAGCGCCAGGCCCTTGTCGACGCCGCCCATGCGCGTGCCACGGCCGCCGGCCAGTATCAGGCCGGTAGTCAGGCTGCGAAGGTCGGGGTGGGCATGGGTTTGCACGGCGCAGGTTCCGTTCAGCCGCCGATATACGACATTTCCACTTTCTTGCGGGCAGGCGCCAACCCTTCGGTATTCTGCGTGCGCTGCTCGGAATAGCGGTCGTCGCGCGCGCGCCATAGCTGGCCGATCACGCTGGAGATTTCGCGGTCGCTGCATTCGCTGCGTAGCAGGGCGCGCAGATCGTGACCGGCGCTGGCGAACAGGCAGGTGTACAGCTTGCCTTCGGTCGACAGGCGCGCCCGCGAGCAGTCGTGGCAAAAGGCCTGGGTGACGCTGGAAATCAAGCCGATTTCGCCGCTGCCATCGGCATAGCGCCAGCGCTGCGCCGTTTCGCCGAGGTAGTTGGCGGCGAGCGGCTGCATCGGCAATTCGCTCTGGATCAGCTGCGCTACTTCGGCGGAGGATACGACTTCATCCATTTTCCAGCCGTTGGAAGCGCCGACATCCATGTATTCGATAAAACGCAGGATGTACGGGGTGTTCTTGAAGTGGCGCGCCATCGGCAGGATTTCCTGCTCGTTGACGCCGCGCTTGACCACCATGTTGACCTTGATCGGGCCGAGCCCGACCTGGTGCGCCACGTCCAGGCCGTGCAGCACGTCGGCCACCGGGAAGTCGGCGTCGTTCATGCGTTTGAAAATCTCTTCATCCAAGGCGTCCAGCGATACCGTGACGCGCTTGAGGCCGGCGTCTTTCAGCGCCTGCGCCTTCTTCGCCAGCAGCGAACCGTTGGTGGTCAGGGTCAGGTCGAGTTCCTTGCCGTCCGGCGTCTTCAGCGCGCTCAGCATGGCGATCAGCTTTTCGATGTGCTTGCGCAGCAGCGGCTCGCCGCCGGTCAGGCGGATCTTGTGCACGCCGTGGGCGACAAACAGGCTGGCCAGGCGCGTGATTTCCTCGAACGACAGCAGGGCGGTATGCGGCAAAAATGCATAGTCCTTGTCAAACACCGCGCGCGGCATGCAATACACGCAACGGAAGTTGCAGCGGTCGGTCACCGAGATGCGCAGATCGTGCAGCGGCCGCCCCAGTTCATCCGCGATCAGGCCGTCGGGCGTTTCAAGTATGGAGGGCAAGGACAGGGGCGGCGGCAGGGAACTGCGGCGGCTGTCGATCAGCGGGATGACTTTCTTAGTCATGATGTGTTTCTTGGAAGGTATGCAAAATCTGCTGCTTCTATTTCTATACTAGGTGGTAACTTCTACAAGATACCATGGTCATCGGTTTTTGGCTCTAGCAGGCTGCAGATACAGCCTATGGCGCTGGCGCCAGACGTGACAAAGGGAGTCTGGGACTCCCTTTGTTGTCTTGTTATCTTGCTACGCCGCCATGTTGCCGGCGGCGCAGGTTGGCTTAGGACTGCGAGCGCTGGGTTTCGATCTGCACCAGCGGTTCGCTGACCTGGACCGGCGCCGGCTTGCGTTCACGCGGTACGCGTGGCGCGGCGACGATGCTGGCGTTGGCTTCCTGGGCTGCGCGCAGCTTGCTCGGATCGGTTGCTGCCAGTGTCAGGCCTGCTGCCGCCAGGACAGTTTGCAGGTCTTCCACCTTTGGCGAGGAGCTCGAGACCGCGACCTTGACTTCAGCTGGTGCTGCTTCTACCGGTGCTGGCGCAACTGCTGCCGGTGCTGGTGCAAGCACAACCGGGGCCGGCTCAACGACGACCGGGGCCGGCGCTTCTACCTGTGCGACGACGTGTTCAACCGCGGCTGGCGCTGCCACTGTCGTCAACAGCGGTTCGACTACCGGATCGGCTGCTACCGGCGCTGCCACGACTGCTTCAGGCTCGGCGACCGTTGGCGCAGGAGCAACCGGAATCCACACTGGCGCGGACGCCGGTGCTTCTTCGATGGCTGCTGCCGGGACGACTTCCGTCACTGCGGCAACTTCCTGCGGCACCAGCGGTGCTGCGATCGCATTCGACAGGGCTGTCGGTGCGAACGTCTCTGGCTGGGCCGGAGTTGCAACTTCTTGCGAGACAGGTACCGAAGATGCCATCATCGGCACATGGCTATCGACCTCTTGTGCCGGTGCGGCAACAGGCTGCACGGCGACAGGTTCGGCTTCATGAGCAGTGACGGGAACGACTGCGGGAGCGACTGCCGGAGCTGCATCGGCTGCCGCAACTTCGTCAGCTACGCCGCTTTCGCCGGCTTCCATGTCATCGCTGCCTTCGGTAGCATCGCTTGCGTCACGATCACGGCGATTACGGTTACGGCCACCGCGGCGGCGACGGCGACGCGGTTCTTCGTCACCTTCTGCCTTGGTTTCGACGCGGCCGCTATCGAGCTGGACTGCGTCGCCGCTTTCGGCAACGGCGGCCACAGCCAAACCGGCGCCGGCGGCAGCAACTACGCCGCCCTTGAGCAAGGTTTCATCGACTTTGACTTCGCTCAGGTTTTCCTTGCGCTCTTCGCGTGGCGGACGCGGTGGGCGTTCGCTGCGTTCGCGCTTGCCTTCGCGGCCTTCGGTGCTGCGGGTATCGGCCTTGCTTTCGTTGGCTTCGCGCTGTTCCCTTGGCTCCCGCGGTTCGCGTGGCGGACGTGGCGGACGGGCTTGCTGGGTCTTGGCTTCAGCAGTCTCGGTCACTACCGGCTTCTTGGCGCTGTCTTCACGCGTTTCGCTACCGTCGCGGTTGCGGCCGCCACGGTTGCGGCCGCGCTGGCCACGGTTGTTGCGGTCGCCGCGATCGTTACGGTCGCGCTGCTGCGCGCTCTTGGTTTCGGTCGTTGCGGCAGGTGCAGCAACTGGCGCTGCCGGCTTGCTGAAGAAGAAGCCGAAGATCTTGCCGAGGAAGCCGGTTTCTGCCGGAGCCGCTGCTGCGACTGGTTGTGCTTCCACCGGTTTGCGCTCGACGATAGGGGCCGGCTGGTCCGGCGTGATGCCCTTGACCACGGCTTCCTGACGCGGCTTGCCTTCTTCTTTCTGGGTTTTGTTGTAACCGATATCGGTATCGGCTTGCTCTGCCATCGCATAGCTGGCCTGGGTTTCTTCCAGGCGCGGATCGTCGTGCTTCAGGCGTTCCAGCTTGTAGTGCGGGGTTTCCAGATGCTTGTTCGGGATCAGGATGATGCTGACCCGGTGACGCGTTTCGATCTTCAGGATCTCGCCGCGCTTCTCGTTCAGCAGGAAGGCGGCGACGTCGACTGGCGCCTGGACGTGGATCGCCGCCGAGTTTTCTTTCATCGCTTCTTCCTGGATGATGCGCAGGACTTGCAAAGCGGACGATTCGGTATCGCGGATGTGGCCGGTGCCGTTGCAGCGCGGGCAAGTCACGTGGCTGCCTTCCGACAGCGACGGACGCAGGCGCTGGCGCGACAGTTCCATCAGGCCGAAGCGCGAGATCTTGCCCATCTGGACGCGGGCGCGATCGTAGCGCAGGGCGTCTTTCAGGCGGGTTTCGACTTCGCGCTGGTTCTTGGAGTTCTCCATGTCGATGAAGTCGATCACGATCAAACCGCCGAGGTCGCGCAAACGCAATTGGCGCGCAACTTCTTCCGCTGCTTCGCAATTGGTGTTGAATGCGGTGGTTTCGATGTCGCCGCCGCGGGTCGCACGCGCCGAGTTGACGTCCACCGACACCAGGGCTTCGGTATGGTCGATCACGATGGCGCCGCCGGATGGCAGGGGCACGGTGCGCGAATACGCGGTTTCGATCTGATGTTCGATCTGGAAGCGGGAGAACAGCGGCACGTCGTCGCGGTAGCGCTTAACGCGGTGCACCATGTCAGGCATGACGTGGGCCATGAACTGCTGGGCCTGGTCGTGGATTTCGTCGGTGTCGATCAGGATTTCGCCGATGTCCGGCTGGAAATAGTCGCGGATCGCGCGGATCACCAGCGACGATTCCTGGTAAATCAGGAAGGCGCCCTTGCCTTGCGTGCCGGCGCCTTCGATGGCGCGCCAGAGTTGCATCAGGTAGTTCAAATCCCATTGCAGTTCGTCAACGTTACGGCCGATGCCGGCAGTACGGGCGATCACCGACATGCCGCTAGGCAGGTCCAGCTGATCCATGGTTTCGCGCAGTTCCTGGCGATCTTCGCCTTCGACCCGGCGCGATACGCCGCCGCCGCGCGGATTGTTCGGCATCAGGACCAGGTAACGGCCGGCCAGCGAGACGAAGGAGGTCAGGGCTGCGCCCTTGTTGCCGCGCTCTTCCTTTTCGACCTGGACCATGATTTCCTGGCCTTCGCGCAGGGCGTCCTTGATCGATGCGGTGCGGACGTCGACGCCTTCCTTGAAGTAGGTGCGGGCGACTTCCTTGAACGGCAAGAAGCCATGACGCTCTTCACCGTAGTTGACGAAGCAGGCTTCCAGCGACGGCTCGATACGGGTAATCACACCTTTGTAGATATTGGACTTGCGTTGTTCGCGTCCGGTGGTTTCGATATCGATGTCGATGAGCTTTTGCCCGTCAACAATAGCCACGCGCAGTTCTTCCTGCTGCGTAGCATTAAACAACATGCGTTTCATTTTTTCGCTCCGTGACCCTTGGGTCAATTCAATGGCGCTTAATGATGCTGTTCTTCAGCATTCTGTCAGCGCCAAAAAGTACAGGGATGTACGCGAGAACGGAGTGTCTGGGGGGAGAGAATTGCCTTAGTGTGCCAGCGCCTTATCTGCTAGGAAGCAGGGCGCGGTGCACAGGCGCGGATACAGTGCTGTCGGACGAGGTTTCTGCAAACCTGCTGCGCGTTTCAATCTCTGGTCTGCGATGCTCGCTGTACTTTCGTACAGCTGCGCTTCTCTACCAGACCTTGAACCGCTCGCGACGGTTTTCAGATGCCTCTTACTGAAAACTACCAGCGTGCACCAGTACAGCGTCTTGCAGTTCGCGGATCGCGAGCATGACGCCGGGCGGTGAGCAGCTTGATAGAGCCAAATGAAGCATTGGTTTCAGTAAAGTTAATCGACTTGTTTATAAGCACTACATCAACCGGCGAGCTCGTCGCGACTGAATCGCATCGGGCTCGCCGGACTTTATCCTAATCATCCAGACATTCTTGTTCAGCATCCGTGCGCGCTATCCGATGACAACAACGGTGCGACCTTGACTCGCGCAGGGGTGATGCGTACACATTTCCCATCAAATTTGCAAATTGGCGAGGCTGATGGGGACGCCCCTGTGTAGAATGGTCTTTTTATTCTTACACCAGCAACTGTTTCTGAACAGTCGCGCAACAATTATATATTCAAAATGAAGGACTTAGCGAGATTTTCTGGAGGGCGAGTCAAGTCTCGCCCGGAGCCGCGGATGCAAGCCGCGGCCAAGCACAAGGCTGAGCCCAAAGTAGCCGTGGAGCAAGAGGTGAAGCCGCCTCCGGCCCCGCTGCAAGTTCAACTGCTGACCATAGGCGAAGAGGATGCCGGTCAACGGATCGACAATTTTTTGTTGCGTATTTGCAAAGGTGTGCCCAAAAGCCATATTTACCGCGTGCTGCGTTCGGGCGAGGTAAGGGTCAATAAAGGCCGTATCGACCAGACCTATCGTTTGCTGGAAGGCGATGTGATCCGGGTGCCGCCGATCCGTATTGCTGAAAAACAAGAGCAGGTCGTGCCGGGCGCCGAATTCAAGATATTGCTTGAAGATAATCATATGCTGGTGATCGACAAGCCGGCCGGAGTTGCGGTGCATGGCGGATCCGGCGTCAGCTACGGCGTCATCGAGCAACTGCGGGCGGCGCGTCCGCAAGCCAAGTTCCTGGAACTGGTGCACCGGCTGGATCGCGATACCTCCGGGATTTTGTTGTTGGCAAAGAAACGTTCGGCGCTGACCAATCTGCACGAACAGATGCGCGACGGCGATACCGACAAGCGATACCTGGTATTGGTGCACGGCGATTGGCAGAACGAACGTCAGCATATTAAATTGGCCCTGCATAAATATACGGCGGCCGATGGCGAACGCCGGGTGCGGGTGCAGGCCGACGGCCAGGCATCGCACACCATCTTCAACCTGATTCGCCGCTACGGCGACTATGCCTTGCTGGAAGCGGAATTGAAGACCGGGCGCACGCACCAGATCCGGGTCCATCTGTCCTCCAGCGGTTTTGCCATCGCCGGCGACGACAAGTATGGCGATTTTGCGCTGAATCGCGCCTTGCAGAAGGCGGATGGCCAGCGCATTGCCCTGAAGCGGATGTTTTTGCATGCCTATCAGATTACCTTTGCCCATCCCGAGACCGGCAAGCCGGTGACCTTGAAGGCGCCGTTGCCGCCGGAATGTGAAAAATTCCTGAAAAGTTTGCCTCAGGAAAATACATCGAATGTTGCTCCGGCACCATCACGCATCACGGGCGATTAGAATATCAGTTAGTATTTATCTATCTATTGGTTTGCCGATCGCCGATTGCGCATTGTCGGCCGGCAGGCAAAACCCATGAACAGGAGCTGGCAAGCGATTGCCGGGCAATATGGCAAGAAAGAATTTTGACTTAATCGTATTTGATTGGGATGGCACCTTGATGGACAGCACCGCCATCATCGTGAAATGTATCCAGGCTGCGGCCAGGGACTTGGGCTTGCCGATTCCGGACAACAAGGCGGCTTCGCATGTGATCGGACTCGGCCTGGGCGAAGCAATGCAGGTCGCGATGCCGGGTCTGGACGCCAGCCAGTATCCGCGTGTGGTGGAGCGCTATCGTTATCATTATCTGGCGCAGGACCAGGACCTGACCCTGTTCGACGGCGTCCGCGAAATGCTGGCCGATCTGTCGCAGCAAGGTTATTTCCTGGCGATCGCCACCGGCAAGAGCCGGGTCGGGCTGAACCGCGCCTTGCACGAAACCAAGCTGCTGTCGGTGTTCGATGCTACTCGCTGCGCCGACGAAACCTTCTCCAAGCCGCATCCTGCCATGCTGCAGGAACTGACGCGCGAGCTGGGCCAGGATCTGAAGCGGACGGTGATGATCGGCGACACCACGCATGATCTGCAGATGGCGATCAATGCCGGCGCCGCCGGTATCGCGGTACAGTACGGCGCTCATCCGGCGCATGAACTGAATGCGCTGAAGCCGCTGTTCAGCGCGACGTCGACGCCGCAGCTGCACGACTGGCTGATCAATAACGCCTGAATTTAAAACGGATGCAGGTTGCCAACGAGAGTGCCAAGCGATGTCTGAACAAACCGTAAATAGTCTGCGCATTCCCATCTGCGCTTCCGCCGCCCTGGTGGAGCGCGGCAAGGGCGTGCGTTTTCCGGTGACCGCATGGGGCGACGATGCGGTGGCGTTTGCCGTCCGCTATGACAATGTCGTGCATGCCTACCTGAACCGTTGCGCTCACGTGGCGATGGAGCTGGACTGGAACGAAGGCGATTTCTTCGAATCCAGCGGTCTGTACTTGATGTGCGCCACCCACGGCGCAGTGTATGAGCCGGAAACCGGCCGCTGCGCCGGCGGCCCCTGCCGCGGCGGACGCCTGCACAAGATTTTAGTTGAAGAAAGCAATGATCAGGTGTTCTGGATCCCTGATGAATATGTGCGGCCGGCGCTAGCCTGATCTGGCCTGGCGACCTGCGCATATTGAACGATCCCTGATAATCGACGTGAGTGAGCACCATGAGCAATAACGAATTTGATAATGTTGAGTCCGCGCTGCCGGCAAAAAAAGAAGGCTGGGAACGCGAGCTGCTGGAAAAGCTGGCGTTTGCCTCGTTGCGCGAGCAGCGCGCCCGCCGTCGCTGGGGCATCTTCTTCAAGCTGGCGGTCCTGGGTGTGATCGGCTTTGCCTTTTGGCTGGGCATCAATTACGAAGGCTCGGATACGCAAACCGTCGGCGCCCATACTGCGCTGGTGAAGATCAACGGCGCCATCGAATCGGAAGGCAACGGCTCCGCCGGCGTGGTGGTGCCGGCGCTCGACAATGCTTTCGCCGCCGATGATTCGGTCGGCGTGATCTTGCGCATCAACAGTCCTGGCGGCAGCCCGGTGCAGGCCGGCATCATCAATGATGAAATCACCCGCTTGCGCAAGGAGTATCCGAACAAGCCCTTGTATGTGGTGGTCGACGAGATGTGCGCTTCCGGCGGCTACTACATCGCTGCCGCGGCCGACAAGATCTATGTCAACAAGGCCAGCATCGTCGGCTCGATCGGCGTGCTGATGGATGGCTTCGGCTTTACCGGCTTGATGGACAAGGTCGGCGTCGAGCGGCGCCTGCTGACTGCAGGCGAGAACAAGGGCTTCCTCGATCCGTTCAGCCCGATGAGCACGACGCAAAAAGGTTATGCGCAAACCATGCTGGCGGAGATTCATCAGCAGTTCATCGACGTTGTCCGCAAGGGCCGCGGCGCGCGTCTGAAGGAAACGCCGGAAACCTTTTCCGGCCTGTTCTGGAGCGGCTCCAAGGCAATCGACATGGGCCTGGCGGACGGTTACGGCACGGTCGACAGCGTGGCGCGCGATGTCTTGAAGCAGGAAGATATTGTCGATTACACCAAGAGCGAAGGTTTGCCTGAACGCGTGTTGAAAAAATTTGGCGTGGCGATGGGCGCCGGCGTGGTGCAGTCGCTGGCGAACCAGGTGCAGCCTAGCCTGCGTTGAGTTTTCTGCAATGATTTTTTCGCATTGAATTTTCGCGTTGGATTTTATTTAACGAGCCCGTTCGCGAGAAATCGCCGGCGGGTTTTTTATAAAACAACGAATGTTGAAAGCGTTATAAGGTAATACCGTATTACCGTAATTCGCCTTGTATCTTGGCGTTCCTGGCGTATATTGAAGGGACCAAAGGAATAGCGAACGGAGGAGGCGAATATAGAAACAGCAAACTCGTTGGCCACTCAGTTGCAATTGTTTCGGTAGCAAAGAATCATTCCAGCGGCAATACAACCCCTTGCTTTGGAATCGTTGTTGATTACCGGACAAACCACCGCATCATTGATGCGGCACCGAGAAGTTTTCGACTTCTCAACCCCTGTCTTTCGAGACTAGCAAAAACGGCGACGGCGCAATACCGTTGCCGTTTTGCATTTGGAGCACCGTCTTCGCTACTGCAAAAAATTGTGTGCCGATCAGTTGGAAAGCGTGCCCCGGTTTTCCCGTGTGCCTGCCTGAAAATTACTGCGCCAAAAATAAAAACACGGTCGGCTTCTTGTGGAAATCAGGATGCTTGCCGGCCGCCAGCGCGCTCTTCCATTTGGCTGCGGTCTGCGTCCGGATGGTTTCGCTGGGCAGGGTCAGGTCGGTGGCGACGCAAATCAGCGTGCCGGCCTGGCAACTGTTGGCCAGCGCTTCCAGGAAGGCGCCGTTGCGATAGGGTGTTTCAATGAACAGCTGGGTTTGTTGATCCTGGCGCGAACGCAGCTCTAGCGCTTTGATGCGCTTGCCGCGCTGCTCGGCATCGGTCGGCAGGTAGCCGTTGAAGGCAAAGCTCTGGCCGTTGAGGCCGCTGCCCATGACCGCCAGCAGCAGGGACGAAGGACCGACCAGCGGCCGCACCTGGATGTTGTGCGCATGCGCCAGCCGCACCAGGTTGGCGCCGGGATCGGCTACCGCCGGCACGCCGGCTTCCGAAATCAAGCCAGCATCCTGGCCTGCCAGGATAGGCGCAAGCAAGGCCGGCAAGGCAGCGCTGGCGGTATTCACGTTGAGTTCGGCGATCTGGATTTCCTGCAGCGGCCTGGCCAGCGGCTGGACGGCATCGACCAGCTTCAGGAATGCGCGGGTAGTCTTTGCGTTTTCGGCAATGAAATAGGCGAGGCTGGCGGTCAGCGCCTGAACTTCGGCTGGAATGACGGCGGCCAGCTGCTGTGTCGGCGTGGCATCGCTTAGACCGAGGGTATTGGGAATCAAGTACAAGGTGCCTGGCATGTTGTGTTCTAGTTCTTTGTGAAAAACGGAAAGGCGGCACGCCGTAGCATACTGGTCAGGGCGATCAATGGCAATCCGGTCAGGGCGGTCGGATCGGTGCTTTCGATTTTTTCCAGGATGGCGATGCCCAGGCCTTCATTTTTTGCGCTCCCTGCGCAATCGTAAGGTTGCTCGATACGCAAGTAGGCGTCCAGCTCGGCGTCGGGCAGGTCGCGGAAGGTGACGAAGGTCTGGATGTTTTCGATCTGTGCCGTTTGTTCCGGCTGTGCTGCACGGCCATCCCACAGGCACAGGGCGGTATGAAAGATGACGCGGCGGCCGCGCATCTTTTGCAGTTGTTTCAGCGCATTGACATGATCTCCAGGCTTGCCGATCTGCTCGCCGTCCAGGGTGGCGACCTGGTCCGAGCCGATCACCAGTGCGTCGGGAGCCGCCAGCGCGACGGCGCGGGCTTTTTCCAGCGCCAGGCGCAGGGCGGTGGCTTGCGGGGTTTCGCCGGTGCGGGCGGTTTCATCGATGGCTGGCGCCATGACTTCGAACGGGATGTGCAGCCGGGAAAGCAATTCTTTGCGGTATTTCGAGCTGGAGCCCAGGATCAGGCGCGGCAGGGGTGGTAACATAACAGGTTCAGTCATCCGGTGGTCTGTTGTAAAGAGGCCATGATTTCCGTCATTTGGGCACATGCCTGGCGATAAAAGGCGGAAAATGCGCTAACACTTTGACGGATAAAGGAAAAGGCTGTTATTATCGCAGGTTTTCCGGGTTCAGCTTGACTATGAGTGCTTTTGTCATCGACGCCTTTGAGTATTCGCGCCATAAAGAGCGCCGTGAAGGCGACATCGCCGTGGCTGACCTGAGTCGCCTGGCGGATGAGTCGGCAGACCGTTCCGGCGTGCTGCACTGGGTCCTGGTTGGCGGCACTGATCCCCTGGGGCATCCGCAACTGACGATGTCGGTCACGGGGGCGATCAAGATCATGTGCCAACGCTGCCTGACGCCATTTGCCTTCGATATCGACGCGGAATCCGTGCTGGTGTTGGCAAAAGATGAAGAAAGCGCCGATGAAATCGATGCGCTGCTTGATAATGACGAGATCGACGTCATCGTCGGCACCAAATCACTGAATATTATTGAATTGATTGAAGACGAGGCCTTGCTGGCCTTGCCGCTCTCGCCCAAGCATCCGGTCTGTCCGGACCAGTCTGCGCTTGAAGGGCTCAAAGCCAGTAAAAAAGAATCGCCGTTTGCGATGCTTAAAAGTCTAAAAAATTAAGATGTTTTTATGTGGGACAGAGTTTGTGAGCCACCGCAGCGTGGCGAATTACACTAGCCGTGCGCCTCTGTCCCCAACTGATTAGAATCGAATTGCGGTAAATTTGTCGCGCTGATTTTCACAGTCGTAGAGTGTGATTTTGATGATGTGTGACTAAGGTGTGGCAATAGGTAGTAAAATCCGCGCATTCCATACGCGGCAGGAGTATCCAGCCTTTCCCTGTTCTGAGGGTTGGATATGTTAAACTTTAGATCTTAAGAAAGCAGGAGTTATCATGGCAGTTCAACAAAATAAGAAGACCCCATCCAAGCGCGGCATGCACCGTGCTCACGATTTTCTGGTTGCACCTCCGCTGGCTATCGAGCCAACGACTGGTGAAACACATCTGCGCCACCACATCAGCCCGAACGGCTTTTACCGTGGCCGTAAAGTGTTGAAGACCAAGAACGACGAGTAATCTCTGTTCTTGTGATGCAGGTTGAAGGCGGCGCGATGAGTTTTCTCAGCAGCGCCGTTTTTGTATGCGTAACGTGTACGTAATTAATCCTTGCGTCATTTTGAATCGCGCTCAATCTGCCTCATAATGACGGGGTTAGAGTAGGCACTGAATCAAAACAATGACAATTAAAATTTCTATTGACTGCATGGGCGGCGATCACGGCCCGTCGGTTACCGTACCTGCTGCAGTTTCGTTCGCCAATCGCCAGCCAGAAGCTGAATTGGTGCTGGTTGGGCTTGAGGATGAAATCCGCGCCCAGCTGAAGAAGCACAAGGCCGGCGCGCATCCGCGCTTGTCGGTAGTGCATGCCTCCGAAGTGGTGACGATGGACGACTCCATCGAAACTGCCTTGCGCCGTAAAAAAGACTCCTCGATGCGCGTCGCCCTGCAACTGGTCAAGGACCAGCAGGTGCAGGCCTGCGTTTCGGCCGGCAACACCGGCGCCCTGATGGCGGTTTCCCGTTATCTGCTCAAGACCTTGCACGGCGTCGACCGCCCGGCAATCTGCACGCTGCTCCCCAACCAGAAAGATGGCCCGACCTATATGCTAGACCTGGGCGCCAACGTCGATTGCGAACCGCAGCACTTGCACCAGTTCGCCCTGATGGGATCGGCCCTGGTGTCGGCCATGGAAGGCAAGCCGCGGCCGACGGTCGGCCTGCTGAATGTCGGCGAGGAAGATATCAAGGGCAATGAAGTGGTCAAGCAGACCGCCGAACTGCTGCGCGCGGATCATGAAAAAGGCATCCTGAATTTCTACGGCAATGTCGAGGGCAACGATATTTTCGAAGGCACTACCGATATCGTCGTCTGTGACGGCTTCGTCGGCAATGTCACGCTCAAGGCCTCGGAAGGCCTGGGGCGTTTCGTCAAGTCCGTCCTCACCACCGAATTCAAGAGCGGCGCACTCAACATGCTGGGCGCGGTGATTGCGCGCGGCGCCATCAAGGCCATCTCGCGCCGCCTCAATCCTTCGCGTTACAACGGCGCCAGCCTGCTCGGCCTGCGCGGGCTGGTTTTCAAGAGCCATGGCGGCGCCGACGCCTATGGCTACGAGTGGGCCATACAGCGCGCATTCGACGCAGCCAAATATGATGTATTGTCTCGTATTGCCACCACGATTGCGGAGCTGATGCCGCAAGCCGATGCTGCACCCAAGGTTGCCGATGCCGGCGCGGGTGAGGTCTCCGGTGAAATCGTCAATACTGAATCAACCCAACAAAAGACAGCATGACTACATATAGCAAAATTGTCGGCACCGGCAGCTATTTGCCACCGAAGCGGGTAAGCAATCAGGAACTCACGGCGCAGCTCGCCGAGAAGGGGATTGAAACGTCCCACGAATGGATTTTTTCGCGCAGCGGCATCGCCGCGCGCCACTATGCCGAAGCCGATGTGCAATCGAGCGACCTGGCGGTAGCGGCCGCCAAACAGGCGCTGGAGATGGCGCACATGCAGGCCGAGAACATCGACCTGATCATCGTCGCCACTTCGACCCCTGATTATTTCGGCGGCTTTCCCAGCACTGCCTGCGTGGTCCAGCAAAAGCTCGGCATCGCCAATGGCGGCGCAGCGTTTGACGTGCAGGCGGTATGCAGTGGTTTCGTCTATGCGGTATCGATTGCCGACGCCTTCATCAAGTCCGGCGCGCATAAGAATGTGCTCGTGATCGGCACCGAAGTTTTTTCGCGCATCCTGAATTTTGAAGACCGTACTACTTGCGTGCTGTTCGGCGACGGCGCCGGCGCCGTGGTCATGACCGGTTCCGCCGAGCCCGGCATCCTGGCCACCAAGCTGCATGCCGACGGCCGCTATAAAGACATCCTGTGCGTACCCGGCAAGGTCAGTTCCGGCGTGGTCGAGGGCAGCGCTTTCCTGTACATGGATGGCCAGGCGGTATTCAAGCTGGCAGTCTCGGTGCTGGAAAAGGTTGCCAACGAAGCTTTGCTGATGGCTGGCATGGAAGCGTCCGAAATCGATTGGCTGATCCCGCACCAGGCCAATATCCGCATCATGCAAAGCACCGCCCGCAAGCTAGGCCTGGACAACGAGCGTATGGTGGTGACGGTAGACCAGCATGGCAATACCTCGGCCGCATCGATTCCGCTGGCGCTGGACAAGGCCGTGCGCGACGGTCGCGTCAAGCCTGGCCAGAACGTCATGATGGAAGGGGTCGGCGGCGGCTTTACCTGGGGCGCAATATTAGCGCGCATGTAAAGACGCATAGAGCGCTTTAAGGTGCAATCTGGCAGCAGATTGCTGCCAGCGCGCTGCGCTACGCCGGCGCGCGTTTGATAAATTTGATATCCACAGGTAAGGCATGAATAAATTCGCATTTGTTTTCCCGGGCCAGGGTTCACAGGCCGTTGGCATGTTGAACGGTTTTGCCGACAACCCGGTAGTGAAGGACACGGTCGCGGAAGCTTCCGAAGCGCTGCAATTCGACCTGGGCAAGCTGATCGCCGCAGGGCCGAAGGAAGAGCTGGACTTGACCACCAACACCCAGCCAGTCATGCTGACGGCGGCGGTGGCTTGCTACCGCGCTTGGCTGGCGGCTGGCGGCAAAGCGCCGTCGCTGGTGGCTGGACATAGCCTGGGCGAGTACTCGGCGCTGGTGGCGGCTGGCGTGATTGCGTTCAAGGATGCCGTGCCGCTGGTGCGTTTCCGTGCGCAAGCCATGCAGCAGGCGGTGCCGGTCGGGCAGGGCGGCATGGCCGTTATTCTGGGCCTGGCCGACGAGGATGTGCACGCGGTCTGTGCGGCGGCGGCGCAGGGCGAGGTGGTCGAGGCGGTGAATTTCAATGCGCCGGCGCAGGTGGTAATTGCCGGTCATAAGGGGGCAATCGAGCGCGCTTGTGTGATTGCGAAAGAAAAAGGTGCAAAACGCGCCTTGCCATTGCCGGTTTCGGCCCCATTTCATTCCTCGCTGTTGAAGCCGGCTTCGGACCGTTTGCGCGAATACATGCAAGACCTGAACTTTGCTGCGCCGCAGATCGCCTTGATCAACAATGTCGATGTCGCCATCGTCAGCGATCCGCAGGCCATCAAGGATGCGCTGGTGCGCCAGGCGGCGAGCCCGGTGCGCTGGGTGGAAACGGTGCAGAAGATTGCTGCCGAAGGCGTCAAGCATGTGGTTGAATGCGGTCCGGGCAAGGTTCTTGCTGGCTTGACCAAGCGCATTGATGACAGCTTGATCGGCGATGTCATCGTCGACCAGGCGTCGCTGGATAAAATGTTGGAGACATTCAAGTGACTTTACCAAATACAGACGTACAGAACCTGGCGGGCCAGGTCGCCCTGGTGACCGGCGCTTCGCGCGGCATCGGCCGCGCCATCGCACTGGAATTGCTCAAGCGCGGCGCCAAGGTGATCGGCACCGCGACGTCGGAAGCCGGCGCTGCCGCCATCACCGAATACATGCAGGCTGAGCATGCCGGCAACGGCCGCGGCATCATGCTCAACGTTAATGACGTCGCCGGCTGCGCCGCCGCGGTAGAGCTGACGCAAAAAGAATTCGGCGGCTTGTCGATTCTTGTCAATAATGCAGGTATTACCCAGGATCAACTGGCGATGCGCATGAAGGACGAAGAATGGGATGCCGTGATCGCCACCAACCTGACCGCGGTCGGGCGTTTGTCGCGCGCGGTCTTGCGTGGCATGATAAAGGCCAAGCATGGCCGCATCATCAATATCACTTCGGTGGTCGGTTCAGCCGGCAATCCGGGTCAGATGAACTATGCTGCAGCCAAGGCTGGCGTGGCCGGCATGAGCCGCGCGCTGGCGCGCGAGATCGGCAGTCGCAATATCACGGTCAATTGCGTCGCACCGGGCTTTATCGATACCGACATGACCAGGGAGCTGGGCGAGCAGCAAACAGCCGCCTTGCTGCAGCAGATTCCGCTGGGACGCTTGGGCGCCGCAGAGGATATCGCCGCGGCCGTGGCTTTCCTGGCATCGCCGCAAGCCGGCTACATCACGGGCACTACCTTGCACGTGAATGGCGGCATGTATATGGGCTAAATCGGTCTTTTGTCTAGTATCCTTGGCCAGGCCGGAGTAAGGCCTGTTCCGGGGTTAGAAGTAAGTAGTACCTATTTAGAAGCTTTTGACATGGTTTTGCTAAATATTAAAGACTAATGTCGAAAGTAAATTTTCAATGCGCAAACCTGCTAAAATGCGCGCACTTTCTGTAACCTAATGGAGGCATCACATGTCCGATATCGAACAACGCGTTAAAAAAATCGTCGCTGAGCAACTGGGCGTCGCAGAAGCTGACATCAAGAACGAATCGTCGTTTGTCAATGATCTGGGTGCTGATTCGCTCGACACCGTTGAGCTGGTGATGGCGCTGGAAGATGAGTTCGAAATGGAAATCCCTGACGAGCAAGCTGAAAAGATCACTACAGTGCAACAGGCTATCGATTACGCTACGGCGCACGTCAAGGCCGCCTAAGCACGCTTTGCATGTATCCAGGAGAACCGCTTGAGCCGCACACGTGAACGCCGCGTTGTGATAACCGGCCTGGGTTGCATTTCACCGGTCGGCAATACTATTGCCGATGCGTGGAGTGCGATTATTTCAGGCAAATCGGGTATCGCAACCATCACCAAGTTTGACGCCACTGCCTTTTCCACGCGTTTCGCGGGAGAAGTCAAAGGCTTCAATATCGAAGATTACATTCCGGCCAAAGAAGCACGGCATATGGATACTTTTATCCACTATGGCATGGCGGCGGGAATGCAGGCGATGCAAGACAGTGGCCTGGAAGTAACTGAAGCTAATGCTGAGCGGATAGGCGTCATTATCGGCTCCGGCATTGGTGGCTTGCCTTTGATCGAAGAAACACACGCCGAACTGACCAATCGCGGCCCGCGCCGCATCAGTCCGTTCTTCATCCCGGCATCGATCATCAACATGATTTCCGGCAACCTGTCGATCAAATACGGTCTGAAAGGACCGAATCTGGCGATTGTGACTGCCTGCACCACGGGCTTGCATTGTATCGGTGCAGCCGGCCGCATGATTCAGTACGGCGATGCCGACGTGATGATTGCCGGTGGCGCGGAATCCAGCGTATCGCCGCTGGGCGTCGGCGGCTTTGCCTCGGCGCGCGCCTTGTCGGCGCGCAATGACGATCCTGCCACCGCCTCGCGTCCCTGGGACAAGGACCGCGACGGTTTCGTGTTGGGCGAGGGCGCCGGCGTGCTGGTGCTCGAAGAATACGAACACGCCAAGGCGCGCGGCGCCAAGATCTATGCGGAACTGCTCGGCTTCGGCATGAGCGGCGACGCTTATCACATGACGGCGCCAAGCCTGGATGGCCCGCGTCGCTGCGTCGGCAATGCCTTGCGCGATGCCGGCGTCAATGCCGATCAGGTGCAGTACCTGAATGCGCACGGAACATCGACGCCGCTGGGCGACAAGAATGAAACCGATGCTATCAAGGCGGCTTTCGGCGATCACGCCTACAAGCTGGTGGTGAACTCCACCAAGTCGATGACCGGGCATTTGTTGGGCGGCGCCGGTGGCCTGGAGTCGGTATTCACTGTGCTGGCTCTGTATAACCAGGTTTCGCCGCCAACCACCAATATCTTCAATCAGGATCCTGAGTGCGATCTTGATTACTGCGCCAATACCGCACGGGACATGAAGATTGATATCGCGGTCAAAAACTCATTCGGCTTTGGCGGTACGAATGGCACCTTGGTTTTTGGCAAAATCTAAGCTTTTGCAAAACGGCTTTGAACCGGTTTCCTTGGCGACCGGTTCGAAATTCGCTTCTGGCTAGGCATCATGTCAATCGCCCTCAGCACCGTTATCAAGCCGTCCAGGTTGCTGCTGGCCCTGGTGACGACGGAATGCGCGCTGGCGGGGCTGGTTGGCGTTCTTATTGCCAGCGGCGTTATTGGTAATTTGCTATTGCCGGTACGTGCCGCTCTGGCCACACTATGCGTGTCGGCAGCTGCGTATGGCATGCTGCGCTACTGTCGAGGGCGCGGCGCGATTCAGCTCGATATCGACGCAAACGGCCAGATCAGAATGGCTGACATTACTGCCAGCAATATCAACCGAATCTCAAATCCGGCGCCGGTGCAGCTGCTTGAAAGCACTATCATCTGGTCACATTTACTGTTGCTGCGCCTCCGATTGGCTAGCGGCTCGGTCCGAACAATCGCTATACTGCCTGATTGTGTTTCTAACGATACTTTTAGAGTTTTGTCCGTGGCTTGCCGCTGGATTGCCGCACGCCGCGGCGGCGCGCACAAAACCGGGGGCGCCGGCTTGGCTAATGAATGAGCTTTTCATTGAACTTATGTTATTGCTTACTATCTATGTCCGGTCCCGTATGCACGTCGCAACAAAACAAGGGAATGGGGTTTGACGACAGAACGCGAAATTGATCAACTGCTTGTCGAGCGCGTACAGCGCGGCGATAAGAAGGCGTTCGAGCTGCTGGTTCTCAAATACCAGCGAAAGCTAATGCGTCTTGTTTCGCGCCTGGTGCGCGATCAGGCAGAAGCCGAGGATGTTGTGCAGGAAGCCTTTATCAAGGCTTACCGGGCGCTGCCTCAGTTCCGGGGCGACTCGGCCTTTTACACCTGGCTGTATCGCATTGGCATTAATACAGCCAAGAATTATTTGGTGACCCAGGGGCGCAGGGCGCCGACCTCAACCGAGGCAAATTCAGAAGAAGCAGAAACTTTTGACGACGGCGAGCAACTAAGGGATATAAACACTCCTGAATCTTTGCTGGCCACCAAGCAGATAGCGCAAACCGTGAATACTGCAATGGAGGCTTTGCCAGCAGAGCTGCGTACGGCCATCACCTTGCGCGAGATCGAGGGTTTGAGTTATGACGAAATTGCTGACGCAATGGGGTGTCCCATAGGTACGGTACGCAGTCGGATATTTAGGGCACGGGAAGCTATCGCAGATAAGTTGAGGCCATTGCTGGGTACGGCTATCGACAAACGTTGGTAAAAAAGATAGTGGTTTTTCGGGAACGAAGGGGTTGGCCAGGTTTTAAGGTGACTTATGAATACCAAAGATATGACCCAAGAGCAGATTTCTGCCTTGGCTGATGGGGAGTTATCCAGCGCCTATATTGACATGGCGCTGGCGGCTTTGCGCCAGGCCGACGGCCGCGATGCGTGGGATGTCTATCACCGGATAGGCGATATCCTGCGTTCCGACGATATGGCGCTGACCATGAGTTCGGATTTTTCCGCGCGCATGGCGGCGCGGCTCGATGCCGAGCCAACGATCATTGCAGCGCCGTTGGCCGTCACCGCGCAGCCATCTGAACAGATCGCTGTCGGTGGCGGCCAGCCTGTGCATATCGCTGTCGCAGGCGGCAGGCGCAGCATCAAGCGCTTTGCCCTGCCAGGCATGGCGGCGGCGGCGGTAGCGGCGGCGGCATTCATCATTTCGCCTCAGCTGGCGATCGTCAGCGCCCCAGCGCCTGCTCCTGCTGCGGTGGCAGCGCCGCAACTGGCCCTGGCGTCCAATAATGCGGGCGACGTACGTGTCATGACGCATGCCGGAGAAGTCTTGCGTGATTCGCGGATGGATGAGTATCTGTCGGCGCATCAACGTTTCTCTCCTTCCCTTTACAGCGCTGCGCAGTATGCCCGGCCAGCCACTTTTGCACCTGATGCTGATAACTAATATGCGGCAGGCGCGAGTTTTGCCGGGAGTATTGCTGGGAGTATTGCTGTCGATGATGATAGTGCTTTCCGCCCAGGCGGAAGGTACGGATGCCGGAAATGCTGCCGACAGGCAGGATGCGCAAGCCTTGCTGAAAAAAATCCAGGCGGCGGCGCAAAAGCTGAACTATTCCGGCACCTTCATCTACCAGCAGGCCAACCAGATACGTACTTCACGTATTACGCATGTGCTCGAAGGCCGGAATGAGATAGAAAAACTGGAAATCCTCGACGGACAGCCGCGCGAGTATATCCGGCGCAATGAAGACGTCACCGGCTACATGCCGGAGACGAAAACCAAGATCGTCGAAAAACGCGTCACCCAGGATGGTTTTCCTGCCATCCTGGCCGCGTTGCCGTCCGACTTGAGCGATTATTACAATATAAAATTAGGCGAGACCGGGCGGGTTGCCGGTTTCGATTGCCAGGCTGTGCTGCTGGAGCCGAAGGACAATATGCGCTATGGCTACAAGCTATGGGCGGAAAAGAATTCCGGCCTGCTGTTGCGGGCGCAAACTCTGAACGGCAAGAATGAAATTATCGAGCAGATTTCATTTACCCAGATTGGCATAGGCAATGTCGACCACCGCAGCCTGAAGCCAAGTTTTGGCAACACCAGCAGCTGGCATACGGAAAGCAATGTCATCAATCCGGCCAATCTGAACGAATGGAGCGTCACCGGCATGCCTGCCGGTTTCAAGAAGGTGCGCGAGCTCAAGCGTCTGGTGACTGACGGTCCGCTAGCCAAGAGCAGCGCCAGCGTGCCTGCAACTGCGGCGCGCCGTGAAGTATCGCAATTGATTTTTTCGGACGGACTGGTGGCGATTTCGATATTCATCGAGCCGGGCAGTCAAAGCCGTACCGAAGGCTCCCTGCAGCAGGGCGCTTTGAATATTGTCGGCAAACGGCAAGGGGATTATTGGTTGACGATTGTTGGTGACGTGCCGCCAGCAGCGATGAGGCAGGTGGCGAATTCGATTGAACTCAAAAACAAATAAAACTTTATGACTATGAAAATGCTTGGGCCGGTTCGTGGTGTTTTATCTGCAATGGCAGTCAGCGCGACTGCCGCTTTTTTTGTTCCAGCCATGGTCGGCGCCAGCCCCCAGGCAATCGCTGCACCGGTCTCCGGCCTGCCGGACTTTACCGATATCGTTGAGAAGACCGGGCCGGCAGTAGTCAATATCCGCACCACCGAAAAGATCAGGTCCGGCCAGGGCGATTCAGGCGACCCGAGCGACGACGAGATGCAGGAATTTTTCCGGCGTTTTTTTGGCGTTCCAATCCCTAATACGCCGCGCCCGCAGGCCCCCGGCCAGCGTGGCCGCAAGGTTGATCCGAAGGCGCAGGAAGAAGTGCCGCGCGGCGTCGGTTCCGGTTTCGTGATTTCCGCGGACGGCTATGTGATGACCAATGCCCACGTAATCGACGGCGCCAGCGAAGTCTATGTCACGCTGACCGACAAACGTGAATTCAAGGCCAAGGTGATAGGTGCGGATACCCGCAGCGACGTCGCTTTGCTGAAAATCGACGGCGCCAACCTGCCGCGCCTGACCATGGGCGATTCCGACAAGATCAAGGCCGGCGAATGGGTGCTGGCGATCGGCTCGCCGTTCGGCCTGGAAAACACCGTGACCGCCGGCATCATTTCAGCCAAGGCGCGCGACACCGGCGACTACCTGCCGCTGATTCAGACTGACGTTGCCGTCAATCCCGGCAATTCCGGCGGCCCGCTGATCAATATGCGCGGCGAAGTGGTCGGTATCAATTCGCAGATCTACAGCCGCTCCGGCGGCTTCATGGGGATTTCGTTTGCCGTGCCTATCGACGAAGCGATGCGCGTCTCCGATCAGCTGAAATCCTCGGGCAAGGTGACGCGCGGCCGCATCGGCGTGCAGATCGGCGAAGTCACCAAGGATGTGGCGGAGTCGCTGGGCCTGCCGAAGGCTGAAGGCGCTCTGGTAGCGCGGGTTGAGGCGGATGGTCCGGCGGCCAAGGCTGGCTTGCAGGCGGGCGACATCATCTTGAAATTCAACGGCACGGCGATCGAAAAGGCCAATGATCTGCCGCGCCTGGTCGGCAATGCCAAGCCGGGCGCGCGCGGCACCATCAGCGTCTGGCGCAAGGGCAGCAGCCGCGATTTCCCAATCGTCATCACTGAGCTGGCCGCCGACAAGGTCGCCAGCGACGACGATGCCAAGCAAAAGAAGGAGCAGCAGGTCGCCAATGCGCTCGGCCTGATCGTCAGTGATTTGAGCGACGCCAAGAAGAAAGAGCTGGGCATCGACGGCGGCGTGCAGGTCGAATCGGCTGAAGGCAGTGCGGCCAAGGTCGGCTTGCGTGCCGGCGACGTGGTGCAGCGCCTGAACAATACCGATATCAAGGACGCCAAGCAGTTCAACGTCCTGGTGGCCAAGCTGGAGCCGAAGAAAATGGCGGTGCTGCTGGTGCGACGCGGTGAGTCATCGCAATTCGTGCCCTTGCGTCCAAATAATTGATTTAACCGGTAATTCTTGTCTGGGGCTGCAGATCTATATGGTCTGCAGCTTTTTGCTTTCCGGCCTGGTTTTTGTTCTAAAAGCGTGAATGCATGCCAAAAAAACATTTCATCTTGTATAGCCGGTCTTACTGCCATCTTTGCGAAGACATGTTGCAGGCTCTGCTGGCCTTGCGGCCCGTGGATGGGAACGATGCGGGCTGGTTCACCGTCGACGTGGTCGATGTCGATGCGGATCCCGCGCTGGTGGCGAAATACGATGAGCTGGTGCCGGTTCTGACGGGCAGAAATAACGGAGAGGCAGCGACGCAGCTCTGCCACTATTTCCTTGATGCTGAGTCGGTAAAGCGATTTTTGAGCGAATAAGCAGGTGGTTTGCGGCTCAAAATTTCATAATTTATTTGCAATAAACGGACGTCCCTCGGCATTGCTTGCTTAATTTGCATTAAGCGGCTTGTGTATCGATACTCCGGCGCTGATGCTCAAAAATAGCGTGGGACCGCGCTGTTTTTAAGGTGCTTTTAAGATACTTGTAGGAGTATATTGATAATCTGCTTTCCTTGTTATACTGGAAGGCAATACTCTCAGGCCTTTGATTTGTCGGTTTTCCCCTCTGAAATCCGGTAAAATGGCGGCACTGAATAACCTGTCATAAAAGGCGCTCGCCTGGGACACAAGTGCAGTGTTTCGTACTTGCCGGCACAGCTCGTCTTTTTGCCCCATACGTTGTTGCGCATGCCCGCGATAGTTCGCTATCGCTTCGCTGCGCGCCGCGTCCGGGACAAAAATTCCTTTGTGCCGCCAAACACAAGACACTGGACTGAGCCCGGCTCAGAGCGCTTTTTTTGTAATCGCGTCTGTCAATGAACAACATCCGTAATTTCTCCATCATCGCCCATATCGACCACGGTAAATCTACCCTGGCGGACCGTATCATCCAGTCTTGCGGCGGCTTGTCCGACCGCGAGATGGAGGCGCAGGTACTCGACTCCATGGATATCGAGCGCGAGCGCGGCATCACCATCAAGGCCCAGACCGCGGCGTTGACGTACAAGGCGATGGATGGCCAGATCTACAATCTGAACCTGATCGATACTCCCGGCCACGTCGATTTCAGCTATGAAGTCAGCCGTTCGCTGTCGGCCTGCGAAGGCGCGCTGCTGGTGGTCGATGCCTCGCAAGGGGTAGAAGCCCAGACCGTGGCCAACTGCTATACCGCGCTCGATCTCGGCGTGGAAGTGGTGCCGGTGCTGAACAAGATCGACCTGCCTTCGGCCGATCCGGACAACGCGATTGCCGAAATCGAAGACGTGATCGGGATCGATGCCCACGACGCCGTGCATTGTTCGGCCAAGACCGGCCTCGGCGTGCGCGAAGTGCTGGAATCGCTGATCGTCAAGGTGCCGCCGCCGAAGGGCGATCCGGATGCGCCTTTGCAGGCCCTGATCGTCGATTCCTGGTTTGACAACTACGTCGGCGTCGTGATGCTGGTGCGTATCAAGAACGGCACCTTGCGCCCGAAGGACAAGATCCTGCTGATGGCTACCGGCTCCCAGCATCTGACCGAAAGCGTCGGCGTGTTCACGCCGAAATCGCAGTCGCGCGAATCGCTGTCGGCCGGCCAGGTGGGCTTCATCATCGCCGGCATCAAGGAATTGAAGGCAGCCAAGGTGGGCGACACGGTCACGCTGGCGTCCAAGCCCGCGGCCGAAGCCTTGCCCGGCTTCAAGGAAGTGCAGCCGCAGGTGTTTGCCGGCCTGTTCCCGGTCGAAGCCAATCAGTACGACGCGCTGCGCGACTCGCTGGAAAAACTCAAGCTGAATGACGCCGCCCTGCAATACGAACCGGAAGTATCGCAGGCGCTGGGCTTCGGCTTCCGCTGCGGCTTCCTCGGTTTGCTGCACATGGAAATCGTCCAGGAACGTCTCGAGCGCGAGTTCGACATGGACCTGATCACCACCGCGCCTACCGTCATCTACGAAGTCGTCAAGCGCGATGGCAGCATCATGCTGGTGGACAACCCATCGAAGATGCCCGATCCGTCCAATATCGAAGAAGTGCGCGAGCCTATCGTCACGGTCAACCTGTACATGCCGCAAGAATATGTGGGCTCGGTCATCACGCTGTGCACCCAGAAACGCGGGCAGCAGATCGACATGAGCTATCACGGCAAGCAGGTCAAGCTGACCTATGAAATTCCGATGGCCGAAGTGGTGCTGGATTTCTTCGACCGCCTGAAATCGACCTCGCGCGGCTATGCCTCGATGGACTACGAGTTCAAGGAATACCGCTCGGCCGACGTGGTCAAGGTCGACATGCTGATCAACAGCGAAAAAGTCGACGCCTTGGCGATCATCGTCCACCGCGCCAACAGCCAGTACCGCGGCCGCGCCGTCGCCGCCAAGATGCGCGAATTGATTCCGCGCCAGATGTTCGACGTGGCGATCCAGGCGGCCATCGGCGCCAACATCATTTCGCGCGAAAACGTCAAGGCGCTGCGCAAGAACGTGCTGGCCAAGTGCTACGGCGGCGACATCAGCCGCAAGCGCAAATTGCTGGAAAAGCAGAAGGCCGGTAAAAAACGCATGAAGCAGGTGGGCTCCGTCGAGATCCCGCAAGAAGCATTCCTGGCAATCTTACAAGTGGATGAAAAATGACATTGCAATCGATCTTAGGAAATTTCGCATTAATCCTGTTTGTCCTTACCATTGTCACCGGCGTCATCTGGTTTTATGACCGCTTCTCCCTGAGCAAGCAGCGCCGCGCCAAAGCTGACGCCGCGCTGGCTGAATTCGATGCGCGCAACGCCAAGCTGAGCGCCGACGGCATCAAGCTGGAAAGCAGCGGCCGCGGCGCGCTGGAAGCAGACCTGCTGCGGCAGCCGACCTGGGTCGAGTACTCGGGCAGCTTCTTCCCGGTGATCGCCATGGTGTTTTTCCTGCGCTCGTTCCTGTACGAGCCGTTCAAGATTCCATCCAGCTCGATGGTGCCGACCCTGCTGGTGGGCGACCTGATCCTGGTGAACAAATTCACTTACGGTATCCGTCTGCCGATCATCAATAAAAAAGTGATCGAGATGAATCATCCGCAGCGTGGCGATGTGATGGTGTTCAAATATCCGAAGGATATGTCGCTCGACTACATCAAACGCGTGGTTGGGGTGCCCGGTGATAAAATAACTTACCAAAACAAGCGCTTAACAATTAATGGTCAAGCTCTTTCTTATGCGCCGTTGCCGGATTACCTGAATGAAGATACGCTGGATTACTCCCAGCAGTACACAGAGAATTTGTCAAACGTACAACATACGATCGCGGTGCGCAGCAACCGGCCGCCGATTTCGCTGGAAGGCGTGATGGATTTTCCTAACAAGGATGCCTGTAGCTACAACCCGGAAGGTTTCACCTGTACGGTTCCTGCTGGAAATTATTTCATGATGGGGGATAATCGGGATAACAGTGAAGACAGTCGTTACTGGGGATTCGTGCCGGATGAAAATATTGTCGGAAAGGCATTCCTGGTCTGGATGAACCTGGGTAATTTCAAGCGTATTGGTACTTTCTTTAAATAAATCAAATAATTGAAAGCGGAGTCAGGGATGACAAGAATGTCTGTAGCACCACGCAAGCAGCAAGGCATCACATTGTTTGGCTTGATCGTTGTTCTGGCGGTACTCGGTTGCATCGGCGTGCTGGTGGCCAAGGTGACGCCGACCACGATCGAATATTTTTCTATCAAGAAGGCGATTGTCAGCGCCAAGACGGGCGGCACTACGGTGCAGGAAATCCAGAACGCATTTAACAAGCAGGCTGAAGTGGGCTATATCGATGCGATTGCAGGGAAAGACCTGGACATCAGCAAGAACGGCGACGATATCCAGATCAGCTTTGCGTACCAGAAAAAGATTCCGCTGGTCGGACCGGTCAGCCTGTTGATCGACTATGCCGGCAGCACTGCCAAGTAGTAAAACAGTAAAATAATCAAACAACAACAGCAGCAGACGGCGACTATCGGTGTCGACGAAAAAATGGATCTCATGTTATTGCAAAATCGGCTAGGCCACACTTTTAAGGATGCTACTTTATTGCAGCAGGCCTTGACGCATCGCAGCCATAGCACCTTGCATAACGAGCGCTTGGAGTTCCTCGGCGATTCGATCCTGAACTGCGTGGTCGCGTCCCTGCTGTTTGACCGCTACACCAAGATAGACGAAGGCGATCTGTCGCGGGTGCGGGCCAACCTGGTCAAGCAGCAGTCGCTTTACGAAATCGCGCAAAGGCTGGAATTGTCGCAATTCCTGCGGCTGGGCGAAGGCGAGCTGAAATCGGGCGGCTTCCGCCGTCCTTCGATCCTGGCCGATACGCTGGAAGCCTTGTTTGGCGCGATCTTCCTGGACGCCGGCTTCGACGCCGCGCGGGATGTGATCCGCGCCCTGTATATCCCGATCCTGGACACCGTCGATCCCAAGACCCTGGGCAAGGATGCCAAGACCCTGCTGCAGGAATACCTGCAAGGGAAAAAGATCGCTTTGCCGCAATACAATGTGGTCGCCACGCATGGCGCCGCGCACAATCAGGAATTTGAAATCGAATGCCTGGTGCCCAAACTGGATATCCAGGTGTTCGGCAGCGGCGGCAGCCGCCGCGCCGGCGAGCAGGCGGCAGCCAAGCTAGCCCTGGAAGCGGTGCAAAAAGCCTTTGTCAAAGCCCCCTCGGCCGCAAAAAAAACCAAGCCGCGTACTGCGCAGCTGAAACTGAGCGGCATCGCCACGATCCAGCCGGACGCTCCGGATGCGCCTGCCGCAACGGTAGCGGCAGCGCCGGCAGACGTTGCCAACGCCAAGACTGGCGCCGCGGCCAAGGAAAAAGCCGTGGCCGAAACGCCTGCGAAGGTGACGGTCAAGGCTGCCAACGGCAGCGTCGAAAACGTTGCGCCAAGTGCCGCGGCCAAGGCAGGCACGACGGCCCATGCCGTCACCGAAACCGCCGTCGCAGCAGCAGCGGGCAATCCTGCCGGCGCGACTGTATCCACCCCTAATGCAGCACCCCATACTACGAGTAAATCGAAAACCGCATGACAGACTCTACACCCAAGGCCCCGACCACAGTAACGCCGGCAGCTGATTTTCGTTGCGGCTATATCGCGATTGTCGGTCGCCCCAACGTAGGCAAGTCGACCCTGATGAATGAACTGATCGGGGCCAAGGTCAGCATTACCTCGCGCAAGGCGCAAACCACGCGGCACCGGATTACCGGCATCCAGACCGTCGCCGATACCCAGTTCGTCTACGTCGATACACCCGGTTTCCAGACCCGTCACTCGAATGCGCTGAACAAGACGCTGAACCGCACCGTGACCACCACGCTGACAGCGGCCGACGTCATCCTGTACATCATCGAAGCCGGCACTTTCGGTCCGGCCGACCAGCAAGTGATGGCGCTGTTGCCGGCCAATGTGCCATGCATCCTGGTCATCAACAAGTCGGACCGCGTCAAGGACAAGGCCGTGCTGCTGCCGTTCGCGCAGAAGATCGCCGCCATGCGCGATTTCGCCGCGGTGGTGCCGGTATCGGCCAAGCTGCGCTTCCAGCTGGACAACCTGCAAGGCGAAATCCGCAAGCACCTGCCGGCCAATCCGCCGATGTTCGGCGAGGATGATATTACCGACCGCAGCGAGAAATTCCTTGCCGCCGAAATCGTCCGTGAAAAAGTATTCCGTTTCGTCGGCGATGAACTGCCGTACACCAGCACCGTCCTGATCGAAAAATTCGAACTGGAAGGCAATCTGCGCCGCGTGTTTGCGGCGATCCTGGTGGAGCGCGATACCCACAAGTCCATGGTGATCGGCCAGAAGGGCGCGCGCCTCAAGGATATTTCCACCCAGGCGCGGCTCGACATGGAACGCCTGTTCGGCGGTCCGGTCTATCTGGAAATCTGGGTCAAGGTCAAATCCGGCTGGGCCGACAACGAAGCCGGATTGCGCGCCTACGGCTACGAATAAGCCACCCGCTCACCACACGTCTAACCGCCAGACATGAACGCGATCATCGCTGATGCCGACGCCGAGCAGGCGCTGCCGGAAGATGCCGCCGTGTTGATCAGCATCGCCCCCGGTCCGGCCGCCACGGCAGCCGCTGCCGCACCCAAGCGGCGCGCCCGGATTCCGGAACGAGATACCCGCGTCACCGGTCAGCCAGGCTTTGTCCTGCACAGCTATCCACACCGCGAAACCAGCCTGATCATCGATGTCTTTACGCGCGACTATGGCCGCATCGCCTTGGTAGCCAAAGGCGCCAAGCGGCCGCTCTCCAAATTGCGCGGCGTCCTGCAAACCTTTCAGCCGCTATCGCTGAGCTGGAGCGGCAAATCCGAAATCCGCACCTTGATCGCCGCCGAGTGGGTAGGCGGCTTGCTGCCGCTGGAAAAGTCGGCGCTGCTGTGCGGTTTCTATCTCAATGAATTGCTGGTCAAGCTGGTGGCGCGCGACGATCCGCATGCTGTCTTGTTCAATCATTACGTCACCACGCTGAATCAGCTGGCGCATCTGGAGCCGGCCCCCATCGTCCTGCGCCAGTTCGAAAGAGCGCTGCTCAAGCAGACTGGCGTGGCCGGCGATTTCACCCGTTGCACCAGCAGCCGCCAGCCGGTCGATCCGGCCGAAAGCTACGTGGTCGATCCTGAGCGCGGCCCGCGGCTGGCGGGTGCGGCCGATGCCTGGCCGCGGGTCAGCGGCAAGACCCTGCTCGACATGGAGCGCGAAGACTACAGCGATCCCGCCACCCAGGCGCAAAGCAAGGTGCTGATGCGTTTCCTGCTGGCGCATCATCTCGGAGGGGCGCCATTGAACACACGCCAGATACTGATAGACCTGATGCAGTTGTAGGGCAGCCGCTCAGCGCCGCTGAGCGCGCCATTGAGTGGAAAACAAGTAGCCAAGTAGCCGATATATAGTTGATTGCCGATGAAAAATTTCCCCTGGTCTAGCGTCGCTGCCGGTTTTGTCACGGTGCTGGTAGGTTTCACGAGTTCCGCGGTCATCGTCTTGCAGGCCGCCGCCGCTGCCGGCGCCACGCCACAGCAGATCAGTTCATGGATGCTGGCGCTGGGCCTCGGCATGGGGCTGACCTGCATCGGCTTGTCGCTGCGCTACAAGGCCCCGGTAGTCACCGCATGGTCGACGCCAGGCGCCGCCTTGCTGGTCACCAGCCTGTCTGGGATTCCGATGGCGGAAGCGATCGGCGCCTTCATGTTCGCCGCCGCCCTGGTCACCTTGTGCGGCGTCACCGGCTGGTTCGAGCGCGCCATGGGCAAGATCCCGCTGTCGATCGCGGCCGCTATGCTGGCGGGCATCCTGGCCCATTTCGGCATGAACGTATTCGTCGCCATGAAGCCGCAATTCGTCATGGTGTTTGCGATGTTCATGGTCTACCTGCTGTGCAAGCGCTGGCTGCCGCGCTACGCCATCATCGTCGTGCTGCTGATTGGAGTCGCGCTGGCGGCCAGCCGCGGCCTGCTGCATTTCGAGCACTTCCATTTCGCCTGGGCCTCGCCGGTATTCACCATGCCAAGCTTTTCCTGGTCGACCATCATCGGCGTCGGCATTCCCTTGTTCGTGGTCACCATGGCTTCGCAAAATGCGCCCGGCGTCGCCGTGATCCGCGCTTCCGGCTACCGCACGCCGATTTCCCCGCTGATGACCTGGACCGGGTTGACCACGCTGGTGCTGGCGCCGTTCGGCTGCTTCTCGCTCAACTTGGCCGCCATCACCGCCGCCATCTGCATGGGCAAGGAAGCCCATGAAGATCCGGCCAAGCGCTACTGGGCGGCAGTGGTGGCCGGCGGCTTCTATCTGCTGGTGGGCGTGTTCGGCGCCACCGTCGGCGCCTTGTTCGCCGCTTTCCCGCAGGAACTGGTGCTGGCGATCGCCGGCCTGGCGCTGTTCGGCACCATCGCCAACAGCCTGACCATGGCGATGGCTGACGACGCCCAGCGCGAAGCCGCGCTGATCACCTTTCTGGTGACCGCCTCGGGTGTTACCCTGTTCGGCGTCGGCGCAGCATTCTGGGGACTGGTGGCCGGCGCCGTGGCATTCTTTGTGCTGAACTGGAAACGGCATGCGGCGGCATCGCCGGAGGCGCCGGCATTGCCAGCACGCCAGAATTAATGCAGTCTTGATACTCGATAAACTCCATCCATACACTGAGCAACCGATGAGCTATCTCAATCCAACATCGTCGATCATCGACCTTGGCATCAATATCGATCACGTGGCGACGCTGCGCAATGCGCGCGGCACTACTTATCCAGATCCTTTGCGGGCGGCGCTGCTGGCGGAAGAAGCCGGCGCCGACGCCATCACCCTGCATCTGCGCGAAGACCGCCGCCATATCCGCGACGCCGACGTCGAAGCGATTCGTCCGCAACTGCGCACGCGCATGAACCTGGAAGCGGCGGTGACCCAGGAAATGATCGATTTCTCCTGCAAGATCAAGCCGCAGGATTCCTGCCTGGTGCCGGAACGCCGTCATGAGCTGACTACCGAAGGCGGCCTCGACGTGGTGAAATATTTCACCCAGGTGCAGGCCGCGGTGCGCCAGCTGCAAGGCGAGGGCATACGTGTCAGCCTGTTCATCGATCCGGAGGCAGATCAGATCCAGGCCGCCGCCGAAGTCGGCGCGCCGGTGATCGAATTGCACACCGGCCGCTATGCCGAAGCGCATGATGAAGCGGAACAGCGCGCCGAGCTGGAGCGGGTGCAGCGCGCAGTGCAAGAGGGCGTGCGGCGCGGCCTCAAGGTCAATGCCGGCCACGGCCTGCATTACACCAACGCCCAGGCGATCGCGGCGATTCCGGATATCGCCGAACTGAACATCGGCCATGCCATCGTGGCGCATGCGGTGTTCGTCGGCTGGCAGGCAGCGGTCAGTGAAATGAAGGCGTTGATGGTGAAAGCGCGACTAGCGAATTTGGCAAAACCGGATTAAACATGGTGCTAAGCTGACAGAGTCATCTGGGGTCAGAGTTTTTTTACGACGGCTTTATTGTCGTAAATTACTCTGACCCCAGTTAGCTGCATTTGTTGTTAAGCGCGACGAAAAACCGGATTGTAGTTTTGTCGTGTTTTATGAAATTTCAATAGAAAAAAATTCATCATGATCTACGGCATCGGCACCGACATCATCCAGATCCCACGCATCGCGGCGGCGTTGCAGCGTAACGGCGACCGCTTCGCGCAAAAGATCCTGGGACCGCAGGAAATGGAAAAATACCTGCAGCGCAAAGCCAAGGTGGAAGCGCGCGGGATTCGTTTCCTGGCCACCCGCTTCGCCGCCAAGGAAGCGTTTTCCAAGGCGCTCGGGCTGGGCATGAAGATGCCGATGACCTGGCGCGCCATGCAAACCTTGAATGCCCCCAGCGGCAAGCCGATCGTGGTGGTCAATCCGGCGCTGGAAGAATACATGCAACAGAAGGGCTTGACTGCGCAGGTGTCGATCACCGATGAGGTCGAATACGCGGTCGCCTTTGTCATTGTGGAACAAAATCGCGTGGAGCAGAAATGAGTAGTGGCAATCCTGTAGCAAAAACGGCGCTGGGTCCGGTCATGCTGGACGTCGTTGGCACCCGCCTGAGCGCGGACGATATCCGCCGCATCCAGCACCCGCTCACCGGCGGCGTGATCCTGTTTACCCGCAATTACCAGGACCGCGCCCAGCTGTGCGCGCTGACTGCGGCGATCCATGCGGCGCGTCCCGGCATCCTGATTGCGGTCGACCATGAAGGCGGCCGCGTCCAGCGTTTCCGCACTGACGGTTTCACCCGCCTGCCGGCGATGCGCCTGCTCGGGCAGTTGTGGGATAAAGATGTGCTGGCGGCGACCAAGGCCGCCACCGCGGTCGGCTTCGTGCTGGCCAGCGAGCTGCGCGCATGCGGCGTCGACCTGTCGTTTACGCCGGTGCTGGATCTCGATTACGGCGATTCCACCGTCATCGGCGAACGCGCTTTCCACCGCGATGCGCGCGTGGTGACGCTGCTGGCGAAAAGCCTGAACCACGGCCTGGCGCTGGCCGGCATGGCGAACTGCGGCAAGCATTTCCCCGGCCATGGTTTTGTCGAAGGCGATTCGCATCTGTCGCTGCCGATCGACGAACGCAGCCTGGCGCAGATCATGGAAGAGGACGTCAAGCCCTACGACTGGCTCGGCATGAGCCTGGCGGCGGTGATGCCGGCGCACGTGATCTATTCCAAGGTGGACCAGCACTCGGCCGGGTTTTCAAAAAAATGGCTGAACATCCTGCGCCAGGATGTCGGTTTCGGCGGCGTGATTTTCAGCGACGACCTCAGCATGCAGGCAGCCAGTTCCGCCGGCGGCGTGCTGGACGGCGCCAAGGCGGCATTGGCAGCCGGCTGCGATGTGGTCCTGATCTGCAATTCGCCGGACAAGGCGGACCAGCTACTGAGCGGACTAGAGATCGCCGTCGACGCCCATGCCGTTGCGTCGAGCGCGCGCCTCGCGACACTGCTGCCGCAAAGCGCCGCGCTGGACTGGGAAGCGTTGCAAGCGGATAGCCGCTACCAGAGCGCCAGGTCGCTCGCGCACTCCTTGCTGGCCTGAATGAACACGCAGCCATGAGCGAAACTGAAACACCCGATCCGCGCGCGCTGGTGCTGGAAACCGTCGCCAAGCTGCCGAACCTGCCCGGCGTCTACCGCTATTTCGACGCCGCCGACAATATCCTGTATGTCGGCAAGGCGCGCGACCTGAAGAAGCGCGTCTCGAGCTATTTCCAGAAGAACCTGGCCAGTCCGCGCACCGCCATGATGGTGGAACGCATCGCGCGGCTGGAGACCACGGTGACGCGCAGCGAAGCCGAGGCGCTGATCCTGGAAAGCAATCTGATCAAGTCGCTGCAGCCGCGCTACAACATCCTGTTCCGCGACGATAAGTCCTATCCCTACCTGAAGATCAGCAACCAGGAATATCCGCGCATGGCCTACTACCGCGGCGCGGTCGACAAGAAGAACCAGTACTTCGGTCCGTTTCCGAATGCCTGGGCGGTCAAGGAATCGATGCAGATCCTGCAGAAGGTATTCCTGCTGCGCACCTGCGAAGACAGCGTGTTCGCCAACCGTACGCGGCCCTGCCTGCTGCATCAGATCCAGCGCTGCAGCGCGCCCTGCGTCAAGCTGGTCAGCCATGAAGACTACCAGACCGATGTCGACAATGCCGCCAAGTTCCTGCGCGGCCGCCAGACTGAAGTGCTGTCCGCGCTTGAGCAAAAGATGCATGCCTATGCCGCCGAACTCAAATTCGAGCAGGCGGCCGGCGTGCGCAACCAGATCACTTCGCTGTCGCGCGTGCTGCACCAGCAAAGCATGGAAACCGTGGGCGACAGCGATATCGACATCATCGCCGTCATCGTCCAGGGCGGGCGCGCCTGCGTCAACCTGGCGATGGTGCGCGGCGGCCGCCACCTGGGCGACCGCGCGTATTTCCCCAGCCATGTCGACGGCGCCTTGTCCAATCCGGAAGAGCTTGCCAGCGAGTCTATCGAGGCGGCGGTGCTGAAGGCTTTCCTGGCGCAGCACTATATCGACATGTTCATTCCCGGCATCCTGATCCTCAACACCGAGTTCGATGAACCGGCGCTGATGGTGGCGTTGATGGAGCAATGCGGCCACCGCATCAACCTGCTGTTTCAGCCGCAGGGCCAGCG
This sequence comes from Collimonas sp. GW821-FHT02H07, assembly GCF_059421505.1. NCBI lineage: Bacteria > Pseudomonadati > Pseudomonadota > Betaproteobacteria > Burkholderiales > Oxalobacteraceae > Collimonas > Collimonas sp. GW821-FHT02H07. The sequence goes on along the minus strand of NZ_JBWKVC010000013.1, from coordinate 159,147 downwards.
CCGCCAGTGGCTGGAAATGGCGCACAAGGGCGCCGAGATTTCGCTTGCGCGGCTATTGTCGGAGCAGGGCTCGCAGCAAGCCAGGACGCGCGCTCTGGTCGAAGTGCTCGGGCTTGAAGTGGAAGATATCGACGGCTTGCGCGCGGAGTGTTTCGACATCAGCCACACCTCGGGCGAAGCGACCCAGGCCTCTTGCGTGGTGTTCCATCACCATGCGATGCAGAATGGCGAATACCGCCGTTACAACATCAAGGACATCACGCCCGGCGACGATTACGCGGCGATGCGCCAGGTGCTGATGCGCCGCTACGAAAAAGTGGCGAACGGTGACGGCGTCATGCCGGATATCGTGCTGATCGATGGCGGCAAGGGCCAGGTGGAAATGGCGCGCCAGGTGCTGGCCGAACTGGGCCTGGACATCAGCCTGATCGTCGGCGTGGCCAAAGGTGAGGGGCGCAAGGTCGGCCTGGAAACCCTGATCTTTGCCGACGGCCGCGCGGCGCGCGAGCTGGGCAAGGAGTCTGCAGCCCTGATGCTGATCGCGCAGATCCGCGACGAGGCGCACCGCTTCGCCATCACCGGCATGCGCGCCAAGCGCGCCAAGGCGCGCCAGAGCTCGCGGCTGGAAGAGATTGAAGGCATCGGCGCCAAACGCCGCCAGAAACTGCTGGCGCGCTTTGGCGGCCTGCGCGGCGTGGCCGACGCCAGCATCGAGGATATCGCCTCGGTGGACGGCATTTCGCGCCAGCTGGCGGAGGAAATCTACCGCCAGCTGCATTGACGCTGGCGCCGGATATTTACCTTGGAGGCATCGTGCAAATCAAGTTTTAATCGGCCATGTGTTGCAATTGAAGCGCTACTTGTTGCTTTTGCAGGATTTATTTCCCAACAGCTCCATACTCCTAGATAATTAGCGCAGCGGCTTCCTTACCAATAAAACTATTTATGCCTTATTTATGCCATTCAATATTCCGATTTTACTGACCTGGCTGCGGGTTGCACTGATCCCGCTGGTGGTCGGCGTTTTCTATCTTCCTGATCTCGGTTTTACGACATTGCAGCTAGGCCTTGCTTCGACCATCATCTTTATCGTCGCCGCTGTCACCGACTGGTTCGACGGTTTCCTGGCGCGCCGCTGGAACCAGACCTCGGCCTTCGGCGCCTTCCTCGATCCGGTCGCGGACAAGCTGATGGTGGCCGGCGCCTTGCTGGTGCTGGTGCATCTGGGGCGGGTCGATCCGATCATCGCTTTCGTCATCATCGGCCGCGAGATTGCGATCAGCGCCTTGCGTGAATGGATGGCGCAGATCGGCGCCTCGAAATCGGTGGCGGTCAGCTCCATCGGTAAAATTAAAACCACCGCACAGATGGTAGCAATCCCAATGTTGTTGTATTATGGCGATCTGTTTGGCATCAACACTCGTTTCTGGGGACAGGTGCTTTTGCTGATTGCGGCGGTGCTCACGGTTTGGTCGATGTTTTACTATTTGCGTAAAGCTTGGCCGCTGATTAAAGAAAGCACAGCAGTAAGCAGCGAAAACAACAAGCAGTGAAGTAAAAGTCGGTGATTTGAAAAAAGTTGGTGAAAAAATTCAAATTTCATTGACAAACTCTGTAGATCAACTATAATGTCGTCTCTGTAGTTGATGCGGAAATGGCGTAGTAAAAAGAAACAAAATGCGGGAGTAGCTCAGTTGGTAGAGCGCAACCTTGCCAAGGTTGAGGTCGAGAGTTCGAGCCTCTTCTCCCGCTCCAGATTCAAAAAAAGGAAGCTGGTAAAGCTTCCTTTTTTTATTAAGCTTGAACGAGATATTGGTTGTAGAAGGTGATACACCGATATTGATTTAGTATTTTGGCGCAACACCCCTGGCGGGGTAGCAAAGTGGTTATGCAGCGGCCTGCAAAGCCGTTTACGCCGGTTCGATCCCGACCCCCGCCTCCAAAAACTCCTTACGCGGGAGTAGCTCAGTTGGTAGAGCGCAACCTTGCCAAGGTTGAGGTCGAGAGTTCGAGCCTCTTCTCCCGCTCCAAATGCCAGGCCAGGAAGGTTCTTACCTTCCTGGTCGGTTCAGTAAGAAAATCCCACCTTGATTTTTCTCCTGATGTGCAACGTGGTGTTTTCACGTCTGCATGATTTCCATGGAGTTGCCGCTATCGCGGCCTTGTCGTTCTCCTCGCAGGAACCGATACAAGAGTTGATTCACCTTTCGCCGGAGCCACTTTCCAGATAGGACTGGGTTTCGGGAGTCTTCTCCTTTATCGGTATGGATGCTGCCGTCGGCAGCATTGTTTGAGCGTCGCTGCTTTCCTTGCAGGAGCCGATAAACGAGTTGATTCACCTTTCGCCGGGGCCACTTTCCAGATAGGACTGGGTTCCGGGAGTCATCTCCTTTATCGGTAAAGATGCCGTCATTGGCGGCACATCGTTAAAGGCAGCACATCACTCATTAGCCGGATACAAAAAAACGCCCCGTTTGCTCACGCGAACGGGGCGTTTTTCATACGTGCCGGATTTGCATCCGGCGACCGCGGCTTGCCGGCATGGATCCGCCGCACTGCGCAGATCCGTCTGCCGGCTTTACCTTCAGACGCGCGCAGCGCTCAGCGCAGCATTGAAGGTCGCGCTTGGGCACATGATGGCTTCCATCTTCTTCGGGTCGGGCAGGAAATAACCGCCGATATCCACTGCATGGCCTTGCACATCCTTGAGTTCGGCGGCGATCTTTTGCTCGTTCTCGGTCAGGGTCTTGGCCAGGACGGCGAAATGCGCCTGCAGTTCCTTGTCTTCGGTCTGTGCCGCCAGCGCCTGCGCCCAGTACAGGGCCAGGTAGAACTGGCTGCCGCGGTTGTCCAGCTCGCCGGTGCGCGGCGATGGCGACTGGTTGTTGTCGAGCAGTTTGCCGGTGGCGTCGTCCAGGGTTTTCGCCAGGATCTTGGCCTTGTTGTTGCCAGTCTTGATGCCCATGTCTTCCAGCGATACCGCCAGCGCCAGGAACTCGCCCAGGGAATCCCAGCGCAAGTGGTTTTCTTCCACCAGCTGCTTGACGTGCTTAGGCGCGGAGCCGCCGGCGCCGGTTTCAAACATGCCGCCGCCGGCCATCAGCGGGACGATCGACAGCATCTTGGCGCTGGTGCCCAGTTCCATGATCGGGAACAGGTCGGTCAGGTAGTCGCGCAGGATGTTGCCGGTGACCGAGATGGTGTCCTTGCCGCGGATCACGCGTTCCAGCGTGTAGCGCATGGCGCGCACTTGCGACATGATCTGGATGTCGAGGCCCGTCAGGTCGTATTCCTTCAGGTAGGCCCGGACTTTCTTGATCAGCTCGGCTTCGTGCGGACGGTACTCGTCCAGCCAGAAAATCGCAGGCATGCCCGACAGGCGCGCGCGGTTCACCGCCAGCTTGACCCAGTCGCGGATCGGCTCGTCCTTGACCTGGCACATGCGCCAGATGTCGCCTTCTTCAACGTTCTGTTCCAGCAGTACGCTGCCGTCGAGCTTGACGATGCGCGCCACGCCGTCGGCCGGCACTTCAAAAGTCTTGTCGTGCGAACCGTATTCTTCCGCCTTCTGCGCCATCAGGCCGACGTTCGGCACGGTGCCCATGGTGGTCGGATCGAAAGCGCCGTTGGTCTTGCAGAAGTTGATCATCTCTTGATAGATGCGGGCGAAAGTGCTTTCCGGGATCACCGCCTTGGTGTCCTTCGGACGGCCGTCGGCGCCCCACATCTTGCCGCCGAGGCGGATCATCGCAGGCATCGAAGCGTCGACGATGACGTCGTTCGGCGCGTGCAGGTTGGAGATGCCCTTGGCCGAATCGACCATCGCCAGTTCCGGACGGTGTTCGTGGCAGGCGTGCAGATCCTTGATCACTTCATCGCGCTTGGATTCCGGCAGGGTGGCGATCTTTTCGTAGACGCTGGAGAGGCCGTTGTTGGCGTTCACGCCGAGTTCTTCGAACAGCTTGCCGTGCTTGGCGAAGGCTTCCTTGTAGAAGATCTTCACGGCGTGGCCGAACACGATAGGGTGCGACACCTTCATCATGGTCGCCTTGACGTGCAGCGACAGCATGACGCCGGTTTCGCGCGCATCTTCCATCTGTTCTTCGTAGAAGGCGCACAGGGCCTTCTTGCTCATGAACATGCTGTCGATGATTTCGCCGGCCAGCAGCGATACCTTGTTCTTCAGGACGACGGTTTCGCCGGCCTTGGTCACCAGTTCCATGCGGACGTCGCAGGCTTCGGCCAGCGTCATGCATTTTTCGCTGGCGTAGAAATCGCCGCCGTGCATGTGCGAGACGTGGGTGCGCGAAGCCGGGCTCCACTTGGACATCGAGTGCGGGTGCTTGCGGGCGTAGCGCTTGACGGCGGCCGGTGCGCGGCGGTCGGAATTGCCTTCGCGCAGGACCGGGTTGACGGCGCTGCCGATGATCTTCGAATAGCGCTTCTGGATCGCCTTGTCTTCATCCGACTTCGGATCTTCCGGGAAATCAGGGATGTTGTAGCCGCCGGCCTGCAGTTCGCGGATCGCCGCGATCAGTTGCGGCACCGAGGCGCTGATGTTAGGCAGCTTGATGATGTTGGTTTCCGGGAGCTGGGTCAGGCGGCCCAGTTCAGCCAGGTTGTCCGGCACTTTCTGCTCAGGCTTGAGGTTGTCGGAGAATTCGGCAAGAATCCGCGCTGCCACCGAAATATCACTCTTGACGACATCGATACCTGCCGGTGCAGCGAAAGTCTTGATGATAGGCAGGAAGGAAGCGGTCGCCAGCAGCGGCGCCTCGTCGGTCAGGGTGTAGATGATGGTCGATTTACTTGCAGTCACTGTAACTCTCCTAGCGGTTGATGCGTTGGTCGGTGCCGCCACATGATATTGGTGTTTGCTTTCACCAAGCTTAAGGGCGCGCTGAATTAGTTTTCAGATTGCTAATTTTGATGGGCAATGCTTGCCTGGATGACGGTTGCTTCCATCCCAAGGGATGAAATTTCATCTCAAAGGATGAAGTTTATTCGCAGTTGGGTTTTAGCACCAACAAAATGTTAGCGATAGCCATGCATTGGCGGGTTGGCAATGCATGTTGCACCGGAGTGGGGCATGGAGGCGTCTTGCGCTTGCCGGGAAGTGCCATTGTGGCAATGGTTTTCGCGGGTCAGGCGGGATTAAAAAAAATCCTGGCGGCCAGAAAGGCCGACAGGATATTGCTTACAACATGCGAGCCAGCTGATTATTGCGGCGCCGGCACAAACCGCCCATTCTTGAAGTCCGTAAAGGCCTGGACGATTTCTTCCTCGCTGTTCATCACGAACGGACCATGGCCGACGATAGGCTCATCGATAGGCTCGCCGCTCAGCAGCAGCACCACAGCGTCGTTGTTGGCCTCCAGCGCGACCTTGCTGCCGCTGGCGTCCAGCAGGACCATCTGCGATTCGCGGCTGACGGTTTCGCCGTTCACCAGCACCGTGCCGCGCAGCACGATCAGCGCCGAGTTCCAGCCGTCCGGCAGCGTCAGTTCCGTCACGCCGTTCTGCGCCAGCCGCAGATCCCACACGTTCATCGGGCTGAAGGTATGCGCAGGCCCGGCATGGCCGTCGAAACTGCCGGCGATCACGCGCACTGTGCCGGCCTGGTCCGGCAAAGCCACTACCGGGATGTCGGCGTTGCGGATGGCTTGGTAGCCAGGCGCCGTCATCTTGTGCTTGGCCGGCAGGTTGACCCACAGCTGCACCATTTCCATGGCGCCGCCGCTGCGGGTGAACGCTTCCGAGTGAAACTCTTCGTGCAGGATGCCCGCGCCGGCGGTCATCCACTGCACATCGCCGGGACCGATCAGGCCGCCCTGGCCGGTTGAATCGCGATGCGCCACTTCGCCCTTGTAGACGATGGTCACGGTTTCAAAGCCGCGATGCGGATGCTGGCCGACGCCGCGCGGTTTCTTGGCCGGATTGAAATCGATAGGTCCGGCGTGATCCAGCAGCAGGAACGGGCTCAACTGCTTGCCGTGGCTGTCATAGGAAAACATCGAACGCACCGGAAAACCGTCGCCAACCCAGTGTGGACGAGGTGCGCTATAGACGCCGAGGACTTTTTTCATTTCCATCTCCTTGCAAAGGTTGCAAAAATTGTTGATGCAGGAATGATAGGACAGGAACGATGGTGGCGGTAGAGTGTAAAATTCATCTTCAGTGTTCCATATTGTGAACAATGAAGGAGTCGGATGCAGGATCTGAACGACCTCTACTACTATGCCCAGGTAGTCGAACATGGCGGCTTCGCCCCGGCCGGGCGGGCGCTCGGCATGCCCAAGTCCAAGCTCAGCCGCCGCGTCGCGTTGCTGGAAGAACGGCTCGGCGTGCGGCTGCTGCAACGTACCACGCGTCACTTTTCAGTGACGGAAGTCGGCCAGACTTACTACGAGCATTGCAAGGCGATGCTGGTGGAAGCCGAGTGCGCCCAGGATGCGATCGACGTTACCCGCGCCGAGCCGCGCGGCATCGTCCGCATCAGTTGCCCGGTCACTTTGCTGCAGGCGAATGTCAGCGTCATGCTGGCTGATTTCATGGTCAGCCATCCGCGCGTCACGCTACATCTGGAAGCCACCAATCGCCGCGTCGACCTGGTGGCGGAAGCGATCGATATCGCGATCCGTGTGCGGCCGCCGCCGCTGGCCGACAGCGACCTGGTGCTGCGGGTGCTGGCCGAACGCGGCCAGTGCCTGGTCGCCAGCCGCCTGCTGTGCGCTGGGCGCGCATTGCCGCGTGCGCCGGCCGACCTGAACGACTGGCCGAGCCTGGCGCTGGGCGCGCCGCAGCAGGTCCATGTCTGGAACCTGCTCGGCCCGGACGGCGCGCAAGCCAGCGTGCATCACACGCCGCGCTTCCTCAGCGGCGACATGATCGCCCTGCGCGATGCGGCGCGGGCCGGGGTCGGCATCGTGCAGCTGCCGAGCATGATGGTGCGCGAACAGCTGGCGGATGGCAGTCTGCTGCGCCTGTTGCCCGCCTGGGCGCCGCGCAAGGACATCATCCACGTGGTGTTTCCGTCGCGCCGCGGCTTGCTGCCGTCGGTGCGCAGCCTGGTGGATTATCTGGCGCAGCGCTTCGAGGCGCTCAGCGACGAGTAAAAAACAGGGCGCTCAGGCCAGCCCGAACGGCGGCGGCCGGCGCTTGATCGGCTGCGCCTTGACGATGGCGGTATTGGTCTCGGCCTTGTCGGCGATGCGGTCGATGATCTGGTCGAGCTGGGCTATCGAACGGACGAACAGGCGGGCGATGAAGCAATCCTCGCCGGTCACCTTGTCGCACTCGCAGAACTCGGGCGTCTGCTCGATCAGCTTCTGCACCATCAGCAGCTTGCCGGGCAAGGGGCGGATGCGGACGATGGCTTGCAGCTGGTAGCCCAGCGCCTGCGGATCGATATCGATGGTGAAGGCGCGGATGACGCCGCGCTCTTCCAGGCGCTGCAAGCGCTCCGAGACGCTGGGAGAGGACAGGCCGACTTGCGCGGCCAGGTCTTTCAGCGAAATGCGCGCATCGCCCTGCAGTATTTCCAGGATGCGCCGGTCTATATTGTTCAGCATTTTCGATTCCTCAGAAAATCATCGATGTCGCCTTATATAGTAAGGCATATCATACAAAAATCCTTTCGCTTGGCATGGAAAACCCGTTGCTTAAATGCGATTATCAAGGCCTGACGATTTTCGGGGCGAGGCATGGACAAGAAGGTGAGCGGCACTATCGAGATGACGGCGGCCATGGTGATTTCAGGGACCATAGGCTGGTTTGTCGTAGTCTCCGGCCAGCCGGTGCTGGACGTGGTGTTCTGGCGCTGCGTGTTCGGCGCGGCGACGCTGCTGGCGGTGTGCGCGGCGCTGGGGCTGCTGCGCGGCGCCTTCAACTGGCGCCTGCTGGCCCTTGCCGCGCTCGGCGGCGTGGCGATCGTGCTCAACTGGCTGCTGCTGTTCGGCTCCTATTCGCGCGCATCGATTGCGATTTCCACCGCGGTGTATAACACCCAGCCTTTCATGCTGGTGGCGCTCGGCGCCGTGTTTTTCTCGGAACGCCTGACCGTCGCCAAGCTGACCTGGCTGGCGCTGGCCTTTATCGGCATGCTGCTGATCGTACAAGCCAAGCCGGAAGCTGCCGGCGGCGGCAGCAATTATTTTGCCGGCATCGTGATGGCGCTGGGCGCGGCGTTCTGCTATGCCGTCGCCGCCATCATCACCAAGAAACTGGCCGGCACGCCGCCGCACCTGATCGCCCTGGTCCAGGTCTGCGTCGGCATCCTGATGCTGGCGCCGTTCGCGCATTTGTCGACGCTGCCGGCCGGCGTCCACGCCTGGAGCATACTGCTGACGGTGGGGGTGGTGCATACCGGGCTGATGTATATCCTGCTGTACGGCGCGATCCAGAAATTGCCGACCCATCTGACCGGTTCGCTGTCCTTCATCTATCCTATCGTCGCCATCCTGGTCGACTACCTGGCTTTCGGCCACCGGCTGCAACTGAGCCAGTTGCTGGGCGCCGCCGCCATCCTGGTCGCCGCTGCGGGCATGAATCTCGGCTGGTCCTTGTGGAAACCGAAGCTGCAGGTCGAGGATTCCCGCACGCTGCGCTGAGGCCCAGCGCAGCGTGCCGTCAACTCATGCGCGCATCGGGAAAGCGTTCCAGCAGCAGGTCGGAGAAGGCCCGCAACCGGCTGCTGACATGCCGCCGCGACGGGTACAGCAGCCAGATCGCCACTTCGGTATCGGCCAGCGAACCGATCTCGCGCAACCGTCCATCCTGCAATTCCTGCCGTATCAATGAGGGCGGCAAGATGCCCGCGCCGGCGCCGGCCAGCACGGCGTCGCGGATCATGAGCGGCGACGACAGCGCCAGCACCGTTGCCGTCTGCAGCTTCACTTTTCGGCCATCCTGCAGAATGGCCAGCTGCGTCTTGTCTGCGCGCTGCGGCAGGCAGACCAGCGGCAGCGGCCGGGCGCTGTCCAACTGGCTGGCGGCGCTGCCGACCACCAGCATCTGACGTTCGCGCAGAAAGCAGCGACCGATATAGTCCGCGTCTTCTTGCGGCCTGATCCGCAACGGCTGGCGGAAATTACCGCGCTGCTGCTGCGCGGGGAAGTCGGGGCCGAGGTGGCGGGCCTGTTCCAACTCGATAGCGTGCGCGAAGCGATTGACTACGGCCATGCCGGCCAAGGCCGGGGCAAAGCCGTGATTGAGTTCTGATCTTGCGCGGTAGTGCAAGATGAGCGGCGCCATCTTTTCGATGACCGTTACCGGCGCGGCTTCTTCTGCCTGCTGGCCAGCACCAGCGCAATGCCGCCAAGGATTGCCACGGAGGCAGCCGCCAGGCGCGGCGTGATTGCTTCCGACAGGAAGGCCACGCCGCCGAATGCGGCGATGAGCGGCACCGACAGCTGCACCGTGGCCGCGCGCATGGCGGAAAGCTTGCTCAGCGCGGCATACCAGATGACATACCCGAGACCGGAGGTGAGCGCGCCGGAGGCAATCGCCAGGACCACTCCGGCCGCATTCGCGTAAGCATTGGCGACGGAGAGCAAGCTCAGCACCAGGGCCAGCGGCGCCGCCCGCGCGAAGTTGCCCGCGGTGGCGGCCAGCGGATCGGGCACGCCGCGGCCGCGCAGCGAGTACACGCCCCAGGCCACGCCGGCAACCGCCATCAGCGCAGCGCCAAGGAGCGGCGGCGCAGCGACGCCCGGCGACACCAGATAGACCAGACCCGCGACAGCCAGCGCCAGGCCCAGCCATGCGATGGCGCCGAACATTTCACCCGAGCGCAAGCCGACGATGAACATCGTCAATTGCACCGCGCCGAACAGAATCAAGGCGCCGGTACCTGCGGGCAAGCTGAGATACGCGAAGGAAAACAATGCGACATAGGCAAACAGCATGGCGGCGGCGAGCCAGTCGGCATGGCGGGGCAAGGAGCGAGCGGCCCTGAAGCGCACGATCGCGGCCAGCGTGATCGCTCCGGAAACCAGCCTGATGCTGGCAAAGCTGGCCGGATCGATGCCTCCTTGCTGCAGCGCCAGCCGGCACAGCAGGGAATTGGCCGCGAAGGCGAGCATCGCCGCCGCAGTGAGGATGATCGTCTGCAAGGCGGACAGGCTGTCGCGTTCTTTAGGCATGGATAGCCACCAGGACCACAGCCCAGGACAGCAGCGCGACACCGAGCGGCGCGCTGAGACGCCGGCCCCAGCGCACATTCTTTTCGATCGCCATCGCGGCCGCCAGCAGGAGCATCCAGCCGAGGCTGCCGGCGCCGAGCGCGAACATCAACAGCATCAGCGCCCAGCAGCAGCCGACGCAGAACAGGCCGTGCTGCAGGCCAAGCATAAACGCGTGCCGCGCTTGCGCCTGCCCGCGCCAGCGTTCGATCACGAAACTCAAGGGCGTACGGCACTTTTCCAGGCAGCGGTATTTGAGCGAACTGAACTGAAAGGCGCCGGCCAGCGCAATGGTGGCTGCGCCGATCAGCCAGCCATGCCAAGCCAATGCGGGTATGCTGGCGAGCGCGAACAGCAGTGCGCTATGCAGCGCGTGCGCCAGCAGCCCGAATGCGCCCCACACCGTCATGTAGCCCAGCCCGAGCAGCATCAGCAGCCGCCCATGGTCCGGACGCCGTACCGTCAGCCGGTCGAAGGTGTTAAACAAGGGCAAGGTGGTTGGCAGCATCATGGCTGCCGTCATGAGTATCCAGGCAGCGGCGTAGAGCGCCATCGGCACGACCACGGCGCCGGCGGGAACGACGCGGCATAGAAACGCCGCCGGTCCCGAAGCGGTCCAGTCGCCGTGCTCAAGATAACGTCCGTACGGACTGCGCGCCCATGCCCATAGCGTCAGCCACGCCAACCCGATCAACGCCGCCAGGACCGGCAGGAACACTCGCTGGCGACGGGCGTTGCCAGGCGGCAGCGGGCCTGCCGAAGCGTTCATGCGTCGAAGACGAAGATGCTCTGCAAGGCGTTGTGGTTCTTGATGTTGAGATCGATGCCGAGGGCCGCGTTCTTGGAGCGATAGACCGGCGCCTTGCCGACAAACACCGGCGCTCCCGGCACCGTCGAGAACACAGTGTCGGAAAGGGTAGTCTGGCCGCCGGTCGCACCGAGATAGGGCTCGAGTTCGGCGTAGTAGTTGTTGCCGATTGTGAGTTCACCCTTGCCGGCATTCACGTTGAAGCGTATCGGCGCCCGCTCTACCGACACCACCTCGCCGATCAATGCGGCGAGCTCGGCGACCGGTCCGCCGGCTTGGCCTGTGTAGACCTTCAGCAGCGCCTCTTCCTGCGCTTTGGAGGCCTGGTCGTCGACGTAGATGGCGGCAGTCCAGTTGCCTAGCAGAATATTGCCGGGCACATGCGCCACGGCCGCGATGGTGTTGCCGCCCACATCGACGCCGTCGACCATTCCCTTGTCTATGCGCCAGGCGACGATAGTGTCGCAGGTGCCGTTGTCGGGATCCTCACCGATCCAGCAGGGACACAAGACATTGCAATTGCAAACCTCAAGCAGACGACCTTCCAGGTGATAGCTCATACCAACCTCCGCAGCAGCTGCACGAACACGGGCTTGTCGCCGCAGCTCACAGCGGCAAGGAATAAATCATTCTAGGTTGCGTGGCGGGGCAATTCAAGCCCGATGACGGCCAGGAAAACCGCCGTGCGAGGCTGCTTTTTTCTTTGATTGAAATCCTGCAGGCGGTGCCATTTTTACTGATTTATCTTCTTTGCCAGCAAGCTTGTCCGGTTGCAATCCAACGCTGAGACAAACTGCGCGGCGGCATTGAATTCAGGGAAAACAGCTCTGTCGAATTCACCTCAATTTAGCCTACGCATCGACGCCAGGATTTACCGGGCGGATAGGACTATCATTGCGCAATGAATCAGCTCAATATCCGCGCACTGCGAGCCAGCGTGCTTGGCGCCATCGCCCTGGCGGCCCTGCTTTTCATCCCGGCGGGGACCCTGGATTATTGGCAGGGATGGCTGTTCATGGCGGTCTTCGTGGGCGCATCCTCCGCCGTCACGGTATATCTCGCAATCAAGGATCCTGAACTCCTTGAACGGCGCATGAGCGCGGGGCCGACGGCCGAGAAGGAGCGTACGCAAAAAGTCGTGATGCTCATTGCGATGGCGGGATTCATTGCCTTGATTGTTGTTCCCGCCCTCGACCATCGTTTCGGCTGGTCGCCGGCGCCGCCCTATGTGTCGCTGGCAGGAGACGCGCTGGTCGGATTCAGTTTCCTGCTGGTGTTCATGGTGTTCAAGGCCAATACCTACGCCGCATCGACGATCCAGGTCGCCCAAGGGCAGCAGGTCATTTCGAACGGGCCGTACGCGCTGGTGCGGCATCCGATGTATGCCGGCTCGCTGCCGCTGCTGATCGGCATGCCGCTGGCGCTGGGCTCGTGGCTGGGATTGATCGTGCTGCTGCTGTTCATGCCTGCGCTTATCTGGCGGCTGCTGGACGAGGAAAAATTCTTGCGGAAGAACCTGGCGGGATATGCGGACTATTGCCAGGAAGTCCGCTATCGTCTGCTGCCTTATATCTGGTAGCCGCCTTAACGCACAGGCCCTAAGCTCAGTCGGCAATCATCCGCGCAAACTCGCCGCTATCGATCAGGCGCTGCAAGTCGGTTGCGCCGCCTACCAGCACACCCTTCACGAATATCATCGGGAAAGTCGGCCAGCCGGTCCACATCTTGAGGGCGTTGCGGCGCTTCCACTGACCCAGGTAGCTGCCGTATTCAAGATATTTATAGGGAACGGAAATCGCATCCAGCGTCTTGCGCGCCTTGCGCGGAAAAGGGTTTTGCGTCATGCCGACCACGACCACCTTGTTGCCGGCAATTGCTTCCTGCACTTCGCGGACGATGTCGGCATGCTTGTCGGCGATGGTCTGGCGGATGGCGGGATGGATCTGGGCTTCATCAAGGACGTTGCGGGTCATATTGGCTTTCCAGGTTGGTATCGCGTTGCTGCTGCAACAGGAGCTGAATCGTCTCACATTATCGGCCGGTTCGGAGTTTGGGTCGCAGCGTCCGCAACAAGGGCCAGGTGAATCTGGCGATGAATGCCATCTGATTCTAGTTAAAATATCAATAGCAAATGACTACTGGCATGCCTGCTCTCAGGCTGTCGGCAGTGGAATCCATTCAGGGTCGCCCGGCACCGGGTCGAAACGCTGCTCGCGCCAGTTCTGCTTGGCGGTCTCGATCAGCTCAGACTTGCTGGCGACGAAGTTCCACCAGATCAAGCGCGGGCCGTCGACAGGCTCGCCGCCCAGCAGCATGACCTGGGACGCCTCGCTGGCAACGATGCTTACCGCTACGTCCGGCTGCAATACCGCCAGCACGCCCAGTTCCAGCGCTTCGCCATCGACGGTGACGCTGCCGCTGGCGACGTACACGGCTTGCTGCGGATATTCCGGCGCCAGCGTGAATTGCGCGCCGGCGTTCATTTCAGCGGCCACGTACAAGGTCGGCGAACTGATCTTGACCGGCGCTTCCTGGCCGAAGGCGCGGCCGGCGATCACGCGCAACCGGTAGCCCTCGCCCTGGATCAAGGGCAGGCTGGCGGCCGGGTGATGGGCAAAGGCCGGCGCGCATTCTTCATCGGCCAGCGGCAGCGCCACCCAGGTCTGGATGCCGTGCAGGCGCCAGCCGTCAGCGCGTTGCGCGTCGGGCGTGCGTTCGGTATGGACGATGCCGCGGCCGGCGGTCATCCAGTTGACGTCGCCGGGGATGATTTCCTGGTCGTTGCCGAGGCTGTCGCGATGGCGGATTGCGCCCTCGAACAGATAGGTGACGGTGGCCAGGCCGATATGCGGATGCGGCCGCACGTCTATGCCCTGGCCGCTGGCGAATGCGACCGGCCCCATGTGGTCGAAAAACAGGAACGGGCCGACGCTCTGGTGGTGGCCGGCGGGCAGTACGCGGCGCACGACCAGTTCGCCCAGATCGCGGGCGCGTCCCGGAATGCGGTAGGCAATCGATGAAGTCATGATGTATCCAGTCTGAATAGGCAAAATCGGCAGATGAGACCTTAGCATATTTGCATGCGCCTGGCGGCGGACAAAAAAGGCCAGCTTGTCTCGCAATCCATTGCGGAACAAGCTGACCCTTATTCTAATCTTGGTGATCGCCGCATGCTGCCGGCGTCATACGATCTGGATTTTTAGAGCGCCCCGCTCAGCAGGCAGCCGCCGACCGCTGCAATTGCGATGCCGCCTACGCGCACTGCCTGCGCCGCCATCTTGCGGCTGGCGACCAGTCCGAGCGCCAGGCCCGACAGATGCAGCAGGGCGGTGGCGGCGACAAAGCCGGCGCCATACCAGAGTGCAGATGCGCCATGCGGCAATTCGCTGCCGTGGGCATAGCCATGGAACAAGGCAAATACCGACACCACGGCGGCGCCGGCCCACAGCGGCATGCGGATGGCGAAGGCGATCAGCAGGCCGAGCACGGCGACCGAAGCAGCGATGCCGGTTTCGACGCCCGGCAGCACGACGCCGGCCAACGCCAGCAAGGCACCTGCCATCATCATCAGGGGAAACGCCAGCGGCAATACCCACAGCGCGGAGCGCTTGTTTTGCGCCGCCCACAGGCCGACCGCCAGCATTGCCAGCAAATGGTCGAGGCCGCTGAACGGATGCGCGAAGCCATCGTTGAAGCCGAAGGCGTCGGGATGGCCGGGATGGGCCAGGGCAGAGCCGACGCCAAGTACGGCAACGGCCAAGGCACTGATGCGGCCGCTGGTTTTTGCGGATAAATGGGGCATGGCGAGCTCCTGTGAGAAGGTAAGAAAATGAATCTGTACGAACGCTTGTTTGGGTTGCTTATTTTGGTTGCTTATTTTGGTTGATCAAGCAGCCCTTGCCTGCGGATAAAAGCGATCACTTGCTCGACGCCGTCGCCGCTGCGCAGGTTGGTGAAAATGAAGGGCCGCTCGCCGCGCATTTTTTTGGCGTCGTGCGCCATCACGTCCAGATTGGCGCCCACATAGGGCGCGAGGTCGGTCTTGTTGATGATCAGCAGATCGGAGCGGGTAATGCCGGGGCCGCCCTTGCGCGGGATTTTTTCGCCGCCGGCGACGTCGATCACGTAGATGGTCAGGTCCGACAGTTCGGGGCTGAAGGTGGCGGCCAGGTTGTCGCCGCCGGATTCCAGCAGGATCAGGTCCAGGTTGGGGAAATCCGCGCTCATGCGCGCGATCGCTTCCAGGTTGATCGAGGCGTCTTCGCGGATGGCGGTGTGCGGGCAGCCGCCGGTCTCCACGCCCATCAGGCGTTCCGCCGGCAGCGCATCGGCGCGCAGCAGGATCTCCATGTCTTCCTTGGTGTAGATGTCGTTGGTGATGACGGCCATGTCGTAGTGGTCGCGCATGCCCTTGCACAGCATTTCGCACAGCGCGGTCTTGCCGGAACCGACCGGGCCGCCGATGCCGACGCGCAGGGGATTGGAAGTGGAGGAAGTGCTCATTTTCAGATTCGCTTAAAGAATAGTGGGTGTTTGGTTTCAGGAGCAATTCAGGAACAATTCAGGAACGAAACAGGCGGCTATACTGTTCTTCATGCTGCATCGATAGCAGCGACAGGCCGGGCGCCCAGTTGCATAATTCGTGATCGGCCAGCCGCTGCGCGCGCTCGGCGGCCGCCTGCAGTTCCGCCTGCAAGGAAAGCAGCAGGCGCTGGCCGGCGACCTGCCCAAGCGGAATGGTCTTGACGCACACCAGCACCTGGTTTTCGGCCCAGGAAAACAGCATGCCCAGCAAGGCGGCCTCGTGCGGCACTTGCAAGGCCACCGCCGCATAGGCGTAGGCGGTCGGCAGCGGCAGTTCCGGCTGCGCCTGCAAGATGGCCAGCAGGGCAACGTCGCCGATCTGTAATTCGATCGCCAGCTTGCCCAGCGAATAGCCCATCTGTATGGTTTCGGCGCGGAACTCGGCGCTGTCGCGGGCGGCGATGAAGCGTTCGGTCCAAAGCTGTACGGCGGCGCCGTCGCGCTGCTCGAAGGCCTGCAGCAGACGCCATGTCACGGGTGCTTCAAACAGCGCAACCACTTGCTGCAAATGCTCGCAGATCCAGCCATGCGCCGATGCCGCATCCTTGACCCAGCCTTTGTCGATGGCGCTCTCCAGCCCTTGCGAATAGCTGTACGCGCCTATCGGCAGCGACGGGCTGGCCAGTTGCAGCAGGTGGAGCAGTGCGGTCGCCTGCATATCGTGCATTCGCTTGGGTGAACGTTCAGTTGCCGGCGTCATCGCCAGGGCGATGGATTTTCTGGCGCAGCGGCACCGGCGCCAGCAGGTTGTCGTGATGGTGGTGATGGCCGCCGCCGTGTCCATATGCGCCAGACTCCGGCTCGAAGGCCGCCAGTTCTTCTATCACCTTGGCCTGCAAGCCTTCCAGCATTTCCCTCAGCACCGGGTCCTTGCGTATGCGCAGGAAGCCGTCGCCGACATGTGCCTGCGTATGGCGGTTGCCGAGGTGGAAAGCGCAGCGCAGCAGATCGTGCGGATTCTGGCATTCGATGCGGTAGGTGGCTTCGGCAGCCGCCAGCACCTTGACCACGCGCTGCCTGCCGCTGTCGTCCGCGCCCTTGATCAGGTCGCCATGGCGCAGCACCGTGCCGCGCACGGTGAACACGCCGACTTCCTCGCCGTTGCTGAGTGTCGCGCGCAGGCGGCTCTTTTCACGCAGGTCGTAGGGCAGGATCAGCTCGCCTTCGATCAGGTCGGCGTGTTCTACTTTGGTGTTGAGGATGAGCATCTTGTGCCGTCAATGTGGGAATAAAAATCGGAATCAGAACAGGAAATAACGCTGCGCCATCGGCAGCACGCTGGCCGGCTCGCACACCAGCAGCTCGCCGTCGGCCCGCACTTCATAGGTCTCCGGATTGACTTCCATGTGCGGCGTGGCGCTGTTGTGGATCATGTGATGCTTGCGCAGGTGGCGCACGTCCTTGATCGGCAGCACCGGCTTGTTCAGCTTCAGGCGTTCGCCGATGCCGTCGTCGTAGGCTGCTTGCGAAACAAAGGTCAGCGAAGTCTTGAGGCCGCCGCCGTAGGCGCCGAACATCATGCGGTAGTGCACCGGCTGCGGCGTCGGAATGGACGCATTCGGGTCGCCCATCTGCGCCGCCGCGATCATGCCGCTCTTCAGGATGGTGGATGGCTTGACGCCGAAGAAGGCCGGCTTCCACAGCACCAGGTCGGCGATCTTGCCGACTTCGATCGATCCCACCACGTGCGAGATGCCGTGCGTGATGGCTGGATTGATGGTGTATTTGGCAATGTAGCGCTTGACCCGGAAATTGTCTGCCCTACCGCTATCTTCCGGCAGCGCGCCGCGCTGGACTTTCATCTTGTGCGCGGTCTGCCAGGTGCGCATGATGACTTCGCCGACCCGGCCCATGGCTTGCGAATCGGAAGACATCATGCTGATGGCGCCGATGTCGTGCAGGATGTCTTCGGCGGCGATGGTCTCGCGCCGGATGCGCGATTCGGCGAAGGCCACGTCTTCCGCAATCGCCGCATCCAGGTGATGGCAGACCATCAGCATGTCGAGATGTTCGTCCAGGGTGTTGACGGTAAACGGCCGGGTCGGGTTGGTGGAGGAAGGCAGCACATTGCTGTTGCCGACCGCGGCGATGATGTCCGGCGCGTGGCCGCCGCCGGCGCCTTCGGTATGGAAGGTGTGGATGGTGCGGTCCTGGAACGCCGCCAGCGTATGCTCCAGGAAACCGCCTTCGTTCAGGGTGTCGCTATGGATGGCTACCTGCACATCCATGCGGTCGGCCACGCTCAGGCAGTTGTCGATGGCAGCCGGGGTCGAGCCCCAGTCTTCATGCAGCTTGAGGCCGATGGCGCCGGCGCGCACCTGTTCTTCCAGCGGGCCGGGCAGGCTGATGTTGCCCTTGCCGAGGAAACCCAGGTTCATCGGGAAGGCATCGGCGGCCGACAGCATCGCATGCAGGTGCCAGGGGCCGGGCGTGCAGGTAGTGGCGAAGGAGCCCGCGGCCGGGCCGGTGCCGCCGCCCAGCATGGTGGTGACGCCGCTCATCAGGGCTTCTTCCATCTGCTGCGGGCAGATGAAATGGATGTGGGTGTCGATGCCGCCGGCGGTGACGATCTTGCCTTCGCCGGCAATGATCTCGGTGGCGCCGCCGATCACCATGGTCACATCCGGCTGGATGTCGGGATTGCCGGCCTTGCCGATGGCGGCGATCTTGCCGCCCTTGATGCCGATGTCGGCCTTGACGATGCCCCAGTGGTCGACGATGACAGCGTTGGTGATCACCGTGTCCATGACGTCGCGGTGCATGCGCTGCGACTGGCCCATGCCGTCGCGGATCACCTTGCCGCCGCCGAACTTGACTTCTTCGCCGTAGGTGGCGTAGTCCTGTTCTATCTCGATGAACAGTTCTGTGTCGGCCAGGCGGATGCGGTCGCCGGTGGTCGGGCCGTACATTTCCGCATAAGCGTGCCTTGATATCTTGCTCATTTTTTTAGTGTCCCCATGACCTTGCCGTTGAATCCGAAGACGATGCGGCCGCCCGCCAGTTCCACCAGTTCCACCGTGCGCTTCTGGCCCGGCTCGAAGCGTACCGCGGTGCCGGCGGCGATGTTGAGCCGCATGCCGTAGGCATCCTCGCGCTCGAACAGCAAGGCCGGGTTGACTTCGTAAAAATGAAAGTGCGAGCCGATCTGGATCGGCCGGTCGCCGCTGTTGGCTACTGTGACAGCGTGAACGCGGCGGCCGACGTTAAGTTCGATGTCGCCGGACTGGATCTGCATTTCTCCTGGGATCATGGGAGTGCTCCAAACTATGGAATCGGGTGATGCACGGTGACCAGCTTGCTGCCGTCCGGGAAGGTGGCTTCGACCTGGATGTCGGGAATCATTTCGGCGATGCCGTCCATGACGTCGGCCCGGGTCAGTATCTTGCTGCCATAGGACATCAGCTCGGCCACGCTCCTGCCGTCGCGCGCGCCTTCCATGATGGCGGCGCTGATCATGGCGACCGCTTCCGGATAATTCAGCTTGAGACCGCGCGCCAGGCGCCGCTCGGCCAGCAGGGCGGCGGTGAAAATCAGCAGCTTGTCCTTTTCTCGTGGCGTCAGATCCATGTCGTTCTTTCTTTACGATGACTTTGATTGCTGGTGGACAGGGTGGTGTTGCGTTGTATCACGGCCCGCGGCGCCGTCATATCAGGTGTTCCAGATACGCGGTATATGCGCCGCATGCCCCAGTAATTCAGGACGCAGCATTTGCCAGGCCTGCATCATCCATTGCCTTGCCAGTTCGCTGGAATGCCCGAGATGGCGTAATGCCAATACCGATTTCATCTGGCTGGCGCCGACGCTGGCGCGGCCGTCCGACAACTCGCTGGCGCAATCGCGCAGCTGCTGCACAAAGCTGGCCGGGAATACCTTGCCGGCCACTATCAGAGTGGCGCACACGGTGCAATCCGCCAATCCCAGCCGGCTCTGCATGGCAGTGCTGCCGCCGCTTAGCGCGCCTTGCTCAAACCACAATAATTTGCCGTCGCGGCGGATGCCGGTCTGCTGCGAGATGCGGCCGCTGTTGAACGACTCGCCCGAGGCGGTGCGGCCGAAACACAGGATCTCGCCGCCGATATAGCGGGCGTCGCCCTGCAGCTCGACCTGATGTTCCAGCGCGACTTCGGCGCGGTCGAAAAAAATGGTTTCCTGCGGCAGCCACTCCAATGCTGCGCCGTCGGCAACCTGCAACCGCACCTGCTGCTGCGAGAGCTTGCCGTTGGCCTGGTACCACTTGGCGGCGCCGGGCGTTGTCAGGAAAGCATGGGCGCGTTCGCCGACGCTGGCCTTGATCGTCAGCTCGTCGCCGCCGACCACGCCGCCGGGCGGATGGACGATGATGGCGTGGCAGATCGAAGGATGTTCGGGATACAGCGCTTTTTGCACGCGCAAGGGACCGTAATGGGCGCGCTCCAGCAGGCGCGTGGTGCCGTGGTCATCGCCAAAGCCCAGCGACAGCCAGGCCTGGCTGGCCTTGTTGTGAAAATGTTCAGCCGGCAGCGCATCCGGCAGCGTTGAAACAGTCAAATTATCCATGCGGAACTATACCGCCAAGTGTCGTTTCACGCTGTCGTCATCCATGGCTGCCTGGCTGCCGGCAGCCACCACCTCGCCGCGCGACAGCACCACGAAATTGTCTGCCAGGTCGCGCGCGAAATCGAAGTACTGCTCGCACAGCAGGATGCCGATGTTGCCGCGTTCGCGCAGCAGGCGGATCACGCGTCCGATGTCCTTGATGATGGAGGGCTGGATGCCTTCGGTCGGTTCGTCCAGGATGATCAGCTTGGGTTCCGCCAGCAGGGCGCGGGCAATCGCCAGCTGTTGCTGCTGGCCGCCGGAGAGGTCGCCGCCGCGCCGCTGCAGCATTTCCTTCAGTACTGGGAACAGCTCATACACTTCTTCCTTGATCAGCAAGGCCTGCTTGCCGGATTTGGTGGCCATGCCCATCAGCAGGTTTTCTTCCACCGACAGGCGGGCGAATATTTCGCGCCCCTGCGGCACGTAGGCAATCCCCAGCGCGGCGCGCTGGTGCGGCTTCAGGCTGGTGATGTCGCGCCCTTCCAGCATGACCTTGCCGCTGGCGCTGGGCAGCACGCCCATCAGGCATTTCAGCAGGGTGGTCTTGCCGACGCCGTTGCGGCCGAGCAGGGCCAGGCACTTGCCTTTTTCCAGCGACAGCGAGATGCCGCGCAAGGTGTGCGAGGAGCCGTAGTACTGATTCAATTGGTCAACGTTTAACATTTTTACCTAGCGTCCAAGATAGACTTCGATTACCCGCTCGTCGGCCTGGACTTCCGACATCTTGCCTGCCGCCAGCACCGAGCCTTCATGCAGCACCGTGACCTTGCCCTCTTGCGCGATCTCGGCGACAAAGCCCATGTCGTGCTCGACCACCATGATCGAATGCTTGCCGCGCAATTCGTTGAGCAGTTCCGCCGTGCGCGCCGTTTCCGCATCCGACATGCCTGCCACCGGTTCGTCCAGCAGCAACAGCTGCGGCTCCTGCATCAGCAGCATGCCGATTTCCAGCCATTGCTTCTGCCCGTGCGAGAGCAGGCCGGCCAGCCGCCGTTCGTTGCCGTTGAGGCGGATCAGGCGCAGGCAGGCGTCGATCTTGTCGACCTGTTCCGAACTCAGGCGCGAAAACAAAGTGGTCTTGACGCGCTTATCCATCTTCATCGCCAGCTCCAGGTTCTCGAACACGGTGTGCTGTTCGAACACCGTCGGCCGCTGGAATTTGCGGCCGATGCCGGCGTGGGCGATGTCGTACTCGGTCAGCTTGGTCAGGTCGATGCTCTGGCCGAAGAAAGCAGTGCCAGCGCTGGGGCGGGTCTTGCCGGTGATGACATCCATCATGGTGGTCTTGCCGGCGCCGTTGGGACCGATGATGCAGCGCAGTTCGCCGACCGAGATATCCAGGTTGAGGTTGTTCAGGGCCTTGAAGCCGTCGAAGGACACCGTGATGTTTTCCAGGTAGAGGATGGCGCCGTGGGTGGTGTCGACGCCTTCCGGCTTGATCCGCGCATACGAGGTGCCGTAGTCGGCGTGGAGCGCGTTGTCGACCTTGTCCGATGGCTGCGCCGGGTCATAAATAGGGCTAATGCGCGGGCTGATGCGCGGGTTGATACCTTGATTCATGCCGCCTCCTTGCTGCCGCTGGTTTCAGCCTCAGGCTGACTTGCGGGTTTGCTTTTCAGTTTGCTTTTCAGATTCGCCGCCAGTCCCAGGATCCCTTGCGGCATGAACAGCGTCACCAGGATGAAGATCAGGCCCAGCGCATACAGCCACAGGTCAGGAAAGGCGCCGGTGAACCAGCTCTTCAGGCCGTTCACCGAGAAGGCGCCGATGATCGGACCCACCAGCGAGCCGCGGCCGCCGACTGCGGCCCAGATCACCATCTCGATCGAATTCGCCGGCGACATCTCGGAAGGATTGATGATGCCCACCTGCGGCACATACAAGGCGCCGGCGATGCCGCACAGTACCGCCGACAAGGTCCAGACAAACAGTTTGAACCAGAGCGGGTTGTAGCCGATGAACATCAGGCGCGATTCGGAATCGCGCACTGCTTGCAGCACCCGTCCCAGTTTCGAGGTCACGATCCAGCGGCACAATACCAGCGCGCCGAGCAGGAAGGCCAGCGTGATCAGGTACAGCACCGCCTTGGTCGACGGCGCCGTAATCGAGTAGCCAAGGATGCGCTTGAAATCGGTAAAGCCGTTGTTGCCGCCGAAGCCGGTATTGTTGCGGAAGAACAGCAGCATGAAAGCGAAGGTCATCGCCTGGGTAATAATTGAAAAGTAGACGCCCTTGATGCGCGAGCGGAAGGCGAAATAGCCGAACACGAAGGCCAGCAGGCCCGGCACCAGCACCACCAGCGCCATGCAATACCAGAAGTTGTCGGTCAGCGACCAGAACCAGGGGTAGGTCTTCCAGTCGAGGAACACCATGAAGTCCGGCAGGTTGCTTTGATAGACGCCATCGCGGCCGATGGCCCGCATCAGGTACATGCCGTGGGCATAGCCGCCCAGCGCAAAGAACACACCGTGGCCGAGCGAGAGGATGCCGGTATAGCCCCACACCAGGTCCAGCGCCAGCGCCGCCATCGCGTAGCACATGAACTTGCCGACCAGCGCCACCGTGTAGCTGGAGATGTGCAGCGCATGACCGGCCGGGAACGCCAGATTGAGAATCGGCAGCAGCGCCAGGATTACGCAGCAGACCACGATGCCGGTCCAGGCTGGACGCGAGAACAATGGCGTGCGCAGCGGCGTCTTCGCCATGGAGATTTGCATGGATGCGGATTTCATTCGACGCTCCTGCCTTTCAGCGCAAACAGGCCTTGCGGGCGTTTCTGGATGAAGACGATGATGAACACCAGGATCGCGATCTTGGCCAGCACCGCGCCCGCCATCGGCTCCAGGAATTTGTTGACTTCGCCCAGACCGAAGGCGGCGATGACGGTGCCGGCCAGCTGGCCGACGCCGCCCAGCACCACCACCATGAAGGAATCGACGATATAGCCTTGTCCGAGGTCGGGGCCGACATTGCCCAGCTGCGACAGGGCGACGCCGCCGAGGCCGGCGATGCCGCAGCCGAGGCCGAAGGTCATCATGTCGATCTTGCCGGTGGAGACGCCGACGCAGGCAGCCATGCGGCGGTTCTGCATGACCGCACGGACGAACAGGCCGAGCCGGGTCTTGTTCAGGATTAGCCACACCGCCAGCACCACGAACAGCGCAAAGAAGATGATCACGATGCGGTTATACGACAGCACCAGCGAGCCGAGCACCGTGACGCCGCCCGACATCCAGCCGGGGTTGGCGACTTCGACGTTCTGGGCGCCGAAGATCGAGCGCACGGTTTGCATCAGGATCAGGCTGATGCCCCAGGTGCAGAGCAGGGTTTCCAGCGGCCGGCCGTAGAGCCAGCGCAGCACCAGCCGTTCCAGCACGATGCCGACGGCGGCGGTGACGATGAAGGCGGCCGGCAGGGCGGCCAGCAGGTAGCCGTCCAGCGCCGCCGGAAAGTATTGGCGAAAGAGCAGCTGGCACATGTAGGTGGTGTAGGCGCCTATCATCAGCAGCTCGCCGTGCGCCATGTTGATGATGCCCATCAGGCCGAAGGTGATCGCCAGCCCCAGCGCGGCCAGCAGCAGCACGCTGCCGAGCGAGATGCCGTAGAACACCTTGCCGATGAAATCGACCGTGGCCAGGTGGCGGTCCAGCACGCCGAGGGTGCGCACGGCTTCGATGCGGACGGCGGGATCGGCTTCGATGTAGCTGCCGTCGGGATTCTTGTTGAGCAGGTTTTGCAGGGCCGGGCGGATGTTGGCGTTGGTGCTGCCAGCCAGCGTCTGCACTGCGGCTTTGCGGGTGGCGGCGTCGGGCGAGTGGAGGTTGGCGGTGGCGATGACCTGTTGCAGGATGTCCTGGATCTCGGGGTCGCTCTCTTTATGGAGTGCTGTGCTGATCAGCGGGATCTGGGCTGGATCGGCGGTTTTCATGAGGTCGGTGGCGGCGGCGATGCGCAGCTTGCGGTTGGGCGAGAACAGCTTCAGCCCCGAGAGGGCGCCTTCGACCACGCCGCGCAGGCGGTTGTTGACGCTGATGCCGTCGGCGTCGTCCGGGGTGGGCAGGGTCTGGCCGGTGGCGGGGTTGAATGCCTTGGTATCGTCGACGATGAGGACGGTGCCGTCGGGCCGGACGTAGAGGGCGTCGGTGTTGAGGGCATTGAGGATCCTGAGGGCGTCGTCATTGGCCAGTGCGGCGATCTGGTTGACGGCGGCGATGCGGGCGTCGGGGTCGTCGCCAGCCAGCGGCTTGAGCAGCGCGGGGTCGATCGCAGCCTGCGCCAGCAAAGCATGCAGGCAGAGCGCACTGGCAATAAGGATTCTCTTTGAAATTTTCATCAGTCTTTTTTATCGCCACCTGAAAAACAGTATTAGCGCCACCTCGAAAGTAGTTTTAAAACCACCTCCAAAGCAGTTAAATGGGGTCAGAGTTTTTTTTCGCGGCTTTTGCGAAAATTACTCTGACCCCATTTAACGGGCTACGGAGTACATTCGGCAACATGCGAAGAACGGTCAGTGGGTGCTAAAACGGTTACTACTCCGTGGAAGCTAGCCGGGGGTAGCCCGGCAGCTACTTACTTTCTTTTGCTTCGCCAAAAGAAAGTAAGCAAAGAAAAGGCGACCGCACAGCCGTTGCCCGCCTTCGGCGGGTCCCCAAATCCGGCGCGTGTCGGCCGGGTGGGGGACAAACTCGCCTTCGGCTCAAACATGTCCCCCACAATTCCCGGCTGACACGCGCCGGATTTGGCAACGTCAGCATGCGGGGTACTTCAAAAGCAACAGCAACGGCAACCCCAACGTCAAAAGCAACCCCACGGAGTTAAATGGGGTCGGAGTTTTTTTACGGCAGCCTTATCGCCGTAAATTACTCTGACCCCACACACGGACCACAGAGTACATACAGTCGCCTCGCCTTCAAAATCCCAACCTTGCCAACCATCAGAGCTTCTGCTTCCCCTCATTCCCCGGAATATAAGGACTCCAAGGCTGCGCGCGGATCGTGGTTTTGGTTTTGTTGACTACGTTGAACTGTCCGTCTGCCTTGATCTCGCCGATCATCACCGGTTTGTGCAGGTGATGGTTGGTGGCGTCCATTTCCAGTTCATAGCCGGACGGGGCTTTGAATTTCTGGCCGGACATGGCGGCGATGACTTTGTCGGTGTCGGTGGATTTGGCTTTTTCTACGGCTTGTTTCCACATGTAGATGCCGACATAGGTCGCTTCCATCGGGTCGTTGGTGACGACGGTGGCGGCGTTCGGCAGGTTCTTGGCTAATGCGTAGGCTTTCCATTTCTTGATGAAGGCCGTATTCACCGGATTCTTGACCGATTCAAAATAGTTCCAGGCCGCCAGGTGGCCGACCAGCGGCTTGGCGTCGACGCCGCGCAATTCTTCCTCACCCACCGAGAACGCCACTACCGGCACGTCGGTGGCTTTCAGGCCGGCGTTGCCCAGTTCTTTGTAGAACGGCACGTTGGAGTCGCCGTTGATGGTGGAGATCACCGCGGTCTTGCCGCCGGCGGAGAATTTCTTGATGTTGGCGACGATGGTCTGGTAATCGGAATGGCCGAACGGGGTGTACACCTCGTCGATGTCGCTATCCTTGACGCCCTTGCTGTGCAGGAAGGCGCGCAGGATCTTGTTGGTGGTGCGCGGATAGACGTAGTCGGTGCCCAGCAGCACGAAGCGTCGGGCAGCCCCGCCTTCTTTCGACATCAGGTATTCGGTGGCAGGGATCGCTTGCTGGTTAGGCGCGGCGCCGGTGTAGAACACGTTTTTCTCCAGCTCTTCACCTTCATATTGCACCGGATAGAACAGCAGGCTGTTGAGTTCCTTGAACACCGGCAGCACCGATTTGCGCGATACCGAGGTCCAGCAGCCGAACACCACTGAAACCTTGTCCTGCGAAATCAGCTGCCGCGCCTTCTCGGCGAACAGCGGCCAGTTGGAAGCCGGGTCGACCACTACCGGTTCCAGTTTCTTGCCCAGCACGCCGCCATTGGCATTGATCTCGTCGATGGCCATCAAGGCCACGTCTTTCAACGAGGTCTCGGAAATCGCCATGGTGCCGGACAAGGAATGCAGGACGCCTACCTTGATCGTATCCGCGGCAAAGGCGGACGGTAGCCAGGAACTGGCGGCAAGGGCGAAAGCGCCGAGTGCGGTGGCTTTCAGAAGGGTGCGACGTGACATGATTTTTCTCTCCCTGTAGTGAACGACGAATAAGCATGAACCCGGAACAAAATCGAACAAGAAAGCAGCGAGCCCTATGGCAGCAGGCATGGAGCCGGAATGCGGGGACTACCACATGCCTATAGCAGAATGCATGCCAATGGCCTGGCAAGGCAGGTAGCGGGGATTTTTATACCCAGGCTTAAATTTGAGCGGGCCGGCGGGGCCGCAGGGAAAGGCTTTGCGCCCGGATTTGGTGAAAACGGTTTTTGCTGCGGAACAGGCGCACCAGCATGGTGCCAACAAAGAAACAGGCGCCCGGCTGGCGGCGGTGGCTGCAAATACGTACAGAAGTCAGGAGATTTGACAGGCGGGGAGAGGCGCGCCGTCAGGAGATTTCGGAAATCATGCTGGCGGAGTTGGCTCGCGCCAACCCCGCGATGGAAGTGCGGGGGATTTTGAGGCGATCAAGGCACAATCGTGGTGAACAGGTAGACCGCGAATATCACCAGGTGCACCGTGCCCTGCATCACCGTGGTGCGGCCGGTGCCGAGCGACAGGGTGGCGACGATCAGCGACAGCAGCAACAGCACGGTGGACTTGATATCCAGGCCAAGCGTCAATGTCCAGCCGGTGGCCAGCGAAACGATCGCCACCGCCGGAATGGTCAGGCCGATGCTGGCCAGCGCCGAACCCAGCGCCAGGTTGAGGCTGGTCTGCAGGCGATTGGCGCGCGCAGCCCGCACCGCAGCCAGTCCTTCCGGCAGCAGCACCACCGCGGCAATGATGATGCCGACCAGGGTCTTGGGCGCGCCGACGCTTGCCACCGCTGTCTCCAGGGCTGGCGCCAGCGATTTCGCCAACAGCACTACTGCGCCCAGGCAGACCAGCAGCAGCGCGCCGGCAGCGGTCGCTACCTTGGCTGACGGCGGCGCCGCGTGGACGTCTTCGTCGTTGACTGCTTCTTCCGGCAAAAAATAGTCGCGGTGGCGCACGGTCTGCACCAGCACGAAGGTGCCGTACAGTATCAGCGAGATGACGGCGATGAACGCCAGCTGGCTGGGGCTGTAGAACGGTCCGGCGGCGGTCGAGGTGTAATTCGGCAGCACCAGCGTCAGCACCGCAATTGCCGCCAGCGTCGCCAGCGAGGCGCTGACGCCCAGCAGGCCGAAACTTTGTTCCCGGTGGCGGCTGGCGCCCACCAGCAGGCAGATGCCGACGATGCCGTTGAGGATGATCATGATGGCGGCAAACACGGTGTCGCGCGCCAGCCCGGTGGTTTCTTCGCCGCCGGCCAGCATCAGCGAAACGATCAGCGCCACCTCGATCAGGGTCACCGCCAGCGCCAGCACCAGCGTGCCGTAGGGTTCGCCGACCCGGTGCGCCACCACTTCAGCGTGGTAGACCGCCGCCAGCACGCTGCCGAGCAGGCCGGCTACCAGCAGCAGTGTATAGAAGCCGCCCAGGCTGAAGCTGGCGCCGCCCAGCAAAAGCCAGCCGGCGATCGGGGCCGCGATGGACCATATAGGGAGTGTCGAGGAAATTTTCATAAGGCGATTGAACACGTATCAAGCTTTTTTTGCAAGCATTGTGTGCATCGCCTGCGTATGCCGGCGCCAGGCGGTTTTGATGCCGCCGCTGCTATCCGCTTGGAATACTGCCTGAATACAGCCGCCGGCCGTCAGGCGCAGGCGCTGCAGCAGTGGCCGTAGAGCGCCTGGTACAAGGCGCCGAGCGAGGCGTCGTCCCTTTTTGTCGCCGACAGATGAAGAAAACGCAAGCTGGCGATGCTGGCCGAGAGGGCTGACATGACTTGCTGGCCGGCCGGGCTGTCGTCGATCAGCGCGACGAGCGGCAAGCCCGGCCTGAGCGTGCTGGCAGCCTGCATGCTGGCGGCCAGCAGCCCGTCCGCTTGACTATCCTCGGCGGTCACGGCAAACAGGGCCAGGTCGGCGTTGGCCAGGGCGCCGCGCGAGCCGGCGTCATCGTATTTCGGCAGGTGGACCAGGATGTCGTGATAGCTGCTTTTGGCGGCGGCCAGTTCGGCGCCGATATCCTTGGCGGCGATGCTGCGGATTTCCGCGCCAGTCTTGATCGCCGTCGCCAGCCAGCCGGCCTGCGGCATTTTCGGATTTTGATAAACCAGCAACACATTGCGGCCGGCGCGTGCACGCCGCCGTGCTATCGCGGCGGCCAGCGAAGTTGCTATATCGGTTGAGGCGCTGGGCACATGTTCAGAAGCGATGGTCAGGATCATGAATGGCTCATCTCACCAGTCCTAGCTGCCGGGATCTGCCGCTGATGGAAAATTCCGGCTTCTCGATTTTCATCGCAAACGGCAGCGCCAACAGATCGTCCAGCGCGCGCGCCAGCTTGACCCGGCCGACCGCCGACATCGGCGTCATCGGCAAGCGCAGCTCATCCTGGATGTGGCCCTGCAGCGCCAGCGCGGCTTTCACCGGCGCCGGGTTGGGTTCGGAAAACAGCAGCTGGATCACCGGCAGCAGCTGCTTGAACAGTGCGCGCGCACGCTCGATCCGACCGGCCCGCACCAGCTCGAACAGGCGCACGAACAGATCCGGCCGGATATGCGCGGCAGCGGAAATCGCGCCATGCGCGCCCAGGCAGAGGGTGTTGAACAGCATGGCGTCGTCGCCGCACAGGATTTTCAGATTGCTGCGGTGGACCAGCTCCATGGTCTGCGTCAGGCTGCCGCCGCATTCCTTGATGGCGACGATGTTCGCGTGGCGTTCCAGCGCGATCACCGTGGCCGGCTCGATATTGACGCCGGCGCGTGCGGGGATGTTGTACAGCACGACCGGGCTGTGCGCGGCGGCGGCGACGGCTTCAAAGTGCAGCTGTATGCCTTCCTGCGACGGCCTGACGTACGACGGCGCCGAGACCAGGAAGCCGGCCGGCTGCAGGGTGTTCAGATGGCTGATTTTTTCAGCGACGGCGCGGGTGTCGCTGCCGCCGATGCCCATCAGCACCGGGCAGCGCTCTTGCACTGCTTCCATGACGCCGCACAGCAGCTTGTCTTGTTCATGCTCATTCAGGGTGGCCGCTTCGCCGGTGGTGCCGCACACTACCAGCCCGTGTATGCCGGCGCCGGACAGGCTCAATGCCAGTTGCTGAGCGCCGTGCAGATCCAGCTTGCCCTGGCGGAAAGGCGTGACAAGAGGAACCCAGATACCTTCAAAGGTGGTCATGATGTTCTGATTTCAGTAAGAGTTGAGAATGTTTGCCGCAGATTTCTGTTGCAATGAAAGCACGCATTGCGCTTATGCAGGCAGCATGGGAGTGATGCGGCCGAACTCGGCCTGCGGCAGGGCGCGCATGATGTTGCCGATGACGGAGTCTATCGATTTTTTGTTCAGGCACAGCCAGAATTTCATCTTGCTGGCGTGGTCCACCGGTTTGACGCGCATGTAGACCATGAGGTCGCCGCAGGTGCTGACGATCACGCGGCGCAATTCAGATACCGATGCCGCATCGACCGTGATGAGCATCATGAAATCTTTTTGCGTAGGGAGATGTTGGCGACGGCGGAGCGGGAAAGGCAAGACGGCGGCTTGCATTTTTTTTGATACTGCATCCGGAAGCAATGAGAAATGCCATGTCGATGCTGCTGAAATTACCTGATTCATAGAAGGATTCTACTGGTCGTTTTGGTAGTTACAGATTAGCAGCGTCGACGTAAAGATTCTCTAAAAAGGGATGCCGCCGCTGTAAACGCGGCGTAAAAATGGAAAGCATCTGTTGATTTCGGCAAAAGGAAATCAACCTGCTTTTTCAGAGAGATATCTGCTCGGCGAGACACCCAGTGCGCGGCGGAACATGGCGATGAACGCGCTCAGGCTGTCATAGCCCAGCTCAAGCGCGATGCAGGTCACCGGCTTCCCGGCGGCCAGCAGTTCCAGCGCGCGCAGCAGCCTGGCGCGCTGGCGCCACTCGGACAAGGGCATGCCGGTTTCGGCGGTGAAGCGGCGCGTCAGCGTGCGCGGCGCGATGGCTGCCCATTGCGCCCATTGCAGCAGGGTGCGGTTGTCGGCGGGATCGTCGGCGATGGCCTGGGCGATTTTTTTCAGGCGGCGTTCCGCCGGCAGCGGCAGCGCCAGTTTCTCGCCGGGCAGGGCGACGATCTCATCGAGGATCACCGCCAGCACGCGCGCTTGCGCGGCTTCAAGCTGGAGCGCCGCGGACCAGCCGGCCGCGCGCAGCACGGCGGCGCGCAACAGGGCGGAAACCCGGATCACCAGGGCGCGCGCCGGCAGCTGAACCTGCGCGGCAGCTACATACACGCTCCAGCCGTCGAAGGGGCCATGCGAGCGCAGGCTGTGCGGATGACCGGGCGGTACCCAGATCGCATGGCTGGGCGGCACCACCAGCCGTTCCTGGTCGGTGTCTATGGTGAGCAGGCCGCTGTTGGCGGCGATCAGCTGGCCGCGCGCGTGGCTGTGGCGCGGCGTAGTGCGGAAGTCATCGCTGCGGCAGGTCACCGCAATGACGCCAGGCCCGTCCTGCGCGTTGCTGCGGGCGGCGTCCAACAAGGGCTGTGGATTGGCTTGCATGCGACATATTATGGCTTAACCTCGCAAGCCGCGCCAGGAAGGGGCTCGCATACTGACGGCTCTCTCTCTTAATGGAAAGCACATCATGCGCGCACAAGACCTACTCCCCGATCAGCTCGACAGCCGTGAATTCAATGGCGCCGTCGTGCGCAAAGGCACGGTCGGGGCCTTCCTGGCCAACGCCAGGGTTTTTCTCGATCCGGCTGCTTCGGCCGCGGACCGGCAGGAAGCCGAAGTCCATATGACCGAAGCGATAGCCGCACTCGATGCGCTTGGCGTCTTCACTCTGTTCGAGATCCGCGATCCGGCCTTGCGCGCTTTCGTGGCGCGGCAGCGCTAGCGGCTGGCACGCTGGCATGCAGGAAATCGACAAACACGCGCAAGCGCGGCAGCATGTGGCGGCTGGATGGCCATAGCACCGAGAAGCTGCCATGGCTGATCGCGTAGTCGTCCAGCACCGTGCGCAGGCGGCCGTCGGCCAGCGCTTCCTGCACCACGAACGAGGGCAGGTAAGCCAGGCCGAGGCCATTGATGGTGGCCGCCAGCAGGGCTTCGATGTTGTTGCAGGTCAGGGTTGCCGGCAGCCTTAGCTCGGGCGCGTCGTGTTCACTGCGCAGGGCCCAGTCCTGCAGCTTGCTGCTGGAGAGGAATTTATAACGCAGGCAGGCGTGCCGCAGCAGGTCTTGCGGCCGTTGCGGCTGGCCCCGGCGGTGCAGATAGCCGGGCGCGGCGCAGATCATGAAGCTGTACGGCCACAAGGTGCGCGCCATCAGGCGCGAGTCGGCCAGGCTGCCGCTGCGGATCACGGCATCGAAGCCTTCTTCGATGACATCCACCATGCGGTCGCTGAAGTCGAGGTCGAGTTCGACTGCCGGATAGGCTTGCATGAAGGCCGACAGCTGCTTGCTGAGCAGCCGGTAGCCGATCGCAGGCAAGCTGACCTTGAGGCGTCCGCGCGGCGTTTCGGTGGACTTCAGCAACTCGTTTTGCGCGTCTTCGATATCGTCCAGGATGCCGCGGCAGCGCTCGAAAAACAGTGCGCCTTCATCGGTCAGCCGGATTTGCCGTGTGCTGCGGTGAAACAGGCGCACGCCCAGTTTCGCCTCCAGCCGCGCAATGCTTTTGCCGATTGCCGAAGCCGATACGCCGAGCTGGCGGCCGGCCGCCACGAAGCTGCTGGTTTCGGCGGCTTGCACGAAGGCGGCCAGGCCGCTCAGGCTATCCATGTGGGCTCTCCATTGAGGATATTTTGTCCGCATATAGCGGACATTTGAGTGATTTAAACATGATTAAAGCCACTATATCATTCAAAACACTCACTCGGAAAAGGAAGCCGTCATGCGCAATACCCGGAACGACAACGACATGCGACACCCGCTACAGCGATTGCTGGCGCTGGGCGCAGTCTGCCTGGCGGCACTGACGATGCCGCTCAGTTTTACCGGTCCTGCGGTAGCGATGCCGGCGATCGCCAAGGCGCTGGGCGGCAGTCCGATCGCCCTCAACTGGATCACCAATGCCTTCATGCTGGCGTTCGGCAGCTGTCTGATGGCGGCCGGCGCGCTGGCCGACAGTTACGGCCGCAAGCGTTTGTTCGTCGTCGGCGTCGCTGCGTTTGCCTTGAGTTCGCTGGCGCTGGCATGGGCCCCGGACATCCTCTGGCTGGATCTGTTGCGGGCGCTGCAGGGCGTGGCCGGCGCTGCCGCTTTTTCGGGCGGCGTGGCGACCCTGGCGCAAGAGTTCGACGGCCATGCCCGCACCCGCGCCTTCAGCTTGCTCGGCACCACTTTCGGCGTCGGCCTGGCGTTCGGGCCGGTGCTGGCCGGCGTCCTGGTTGAACGCTTCGGCTGGCGTTCCGTCTTCCTCGGCGTGGCCGCGCTTGCCGCGCTGGCGCTGGCGGCGGGCCTGCGCTGCATCAGGGAGTCGCGCGATCCCGGCGCCAGCGGACTGGACTGGCCGGGCGCCATCAGCTTTACCGCCGCCCTGAGCTTGTTTACCTACGGCGTGCTGCGTATTCCGGAAGGCGGCTGGAACAGCCGGCCGACCTTGCTGCTGCTGGGCGGCTCGCTGTTGTTGCTGGCCGCCTTTGCCGTGATCGAACAGCGGGTGCGGCGGCCGATGCTGGATCTGTCGCTGTTGCGCTATCCGCGCTTCGTCGGCGTCCAGTTCCTGGCGGCCGCTCCTGCCTATTCCTATGTGGTGCTGCTGGTATTGCTGCCGATGCGTTTCATCGGCATCGAAGGCTACAGCGCGATGCAGGCGGGGCAGATGATGATGGCGCTGTCGGCGCCGATGCTGGTGCTGCCGTTTATCGCCGGCATGCTGGCGCGCTGGATTTCCGCCGGCGTGATCTGCGGCGCCGGTTTGCTGATCTGCGCCGCCGGCCTGCTGTGGCTGGCGCAGATCGGTCCAGGACAGGCGCCGGCTTCACTGTTGCTGCCGATGCTGACCATAGGGCTCGGCATCAGCCTGCCATGGGGTTTGATGGATGGCCTGGCGGTCAGCGTCGTGCCGAAGGAGCGGGCCGGCATGGCTACCGGCATCTTCAGCACCACACGGGTAGCGGGCGAGGGCGTAGCGCTGGCCATCGTCGCGGCCATCCTTGCCGCGCTGGTGCAAGCGCGCCTGCACGGCTTGCTGCCCTCGGCGCCGCCGCGGATGGCGGAAGCGGCGCAACGGCTGGCCATGGGCGATATGCCGCAGGCTTTGCAATTGCTGCCGCAAGCCAGCCAGGCGGTATTGGTTCAGGGCTATGGCGATGCCTTCCATGTCCTGCTGTACATCCTGGCCGGGATCACGCTGCTGTCGGCGGCGATGGTGTTCGGCTTTCTCAGCCAGCCGCACATGCCGGCGGCTGGCCGGATCGATGCGCTCAATGCGCTCCATGCGGACGAAGCCGAGGCCGCCTGATGCACAGCCGCTCAATGCGGCGCCGGCAAGCACTGGCGGATGCCGCTGGCGATAGCGTCGGCGGCGCGCTCGGCAAACCGCCGGGTCGCCAGGCGCGGTTCTTCGTCGGGATTGGCCAGCACGCCGGCCTCCATCAGCAGCGCCGGCGATTCCGCGGTTTTCAGCACCACCAGATCGTCAAAGCGGTGTATCCCCAGGGTGCGGTCGATCAAGGGCCGGTTTTCACCGCGAATCGGGGTGGCGTGGTACAGCGAGGGATGTTCGCCGATGGCCAGCATATTGCGGCTGATGTCTTTGGCGCAATCCAGGCTGCGCCCATAGTACGGCTTGCTGGCGGAAACGAACAGCGCATAGCCGGAAAATTCACGGCTCCTGCCGGCGTCGAGCCAGGCTTGCTGCATCGAGTCATGGTGGATGGAGATGAACAGCGCGGCGCCGCTGCTGTCTTTGGTGCGCGCTTGCAGGGAAGCCGGCGCGCCGGCCGCGGCGACATCGATGGCGCTTACGCCCTTGGTGCGCAAGGCCATGACCAGGGCGATGGCCAGTTGCCGGTTGAGATCGAATTCACGCTTGCCGGCGGGACCGATGGCGCCGGGTCTTTCAGCGGTGTGGCCGGTGTCGACGATGACCTGTTGCGCGCTGCAGGTGGCGCTCAGCACGTACAGGCAGGCCGGCAACAGCAGCCGCTGGCGCACATGGGCAAGCGTCATGTGCTGACCGCCAGCCGCGGCCGTTCCGCCGGCTTCAGGTCTGCTGCCAGATGCTGCACAAGATAATCGATGAACACCCGCATCTTGGGGGCCAGATAGCGCGTCGGCAGATATTGTATGTAGGCCGTGCCCTGGTAGGCGGAGACGAATTCCCACTCGCTCAGCAGCACTTTCACCAGGCCTTGTTCGATCGCGCCGCGCGCCGTGAAGTAGGGCAGGCAGGCGATCCCCAGGTGTTGCAGCACGCCTTGCAGCCGCGCTTCGCTGTGGTTGACGACGTAGCGGCCGCTGATCCTGACGATGGTGGCTTCGCCCTTGCGCAGGAAGCGCCAGTCGGCGTCGCCCGGGTTTTCTCCCAGCGACAGGCAGCTGTGGCCGCACAAGTCTTGCGGCTGGCGCGGCGTGCCATGCCGCGCCAGGTATTCGGGGGTCGCGCACAGCACCTGCGCCACCGACATCAGCGGCCGTGCCGCCAGTCCTTCAACCGGATTGCGGGTGATCTGGATCAACAGGTCGGCATCGTCGTCGAGCAGGTTCAGCTGGCGATCGTTGAGGATCAATTGCATGTCGACTTGCGGATATTTTTCCAGGAACCCCGGCACCAGAGGCGCCACCACCGCCTTGCCGAAGGCCTTCGGCATGCCGACCCGCAGCAGGCCGCGCGGCGCCGCGACGAATTTATCGGCAACCTCCATCGCCGCCTTGGCGGCGTTGACCATTTCCTGACAGCGCTGGAAAGCTTCGTTGCCGGATTCGCTCAGGCGCAGCTTGCGGGTGGTGCGCTCCAGCAGCCTGACCGCCAGGGCCTGTTCCAGCCGCGACACCTGGCGGCTGACAGCCGAGGGCGTCATGCCCAGCTCCGACGCCGCGGCGGAGAAACTGCCGGTTTCCACCACGCGCACGAACACCGCCATATCCGGCATCAGCTTGATGTATCGATGATTGCTCATTTATTCCCGTTGGGTACAAGTGTTGTTCCGAGCCGATAGATTATCGTATTTGCCCAAGTAAAACATAATAGGCGCTAGCGCAGAGTACGCTGATTATTCTCCTGACTTGCCGTTTTATCCTAGGCGATTTGCCTTTTGGTTTCGTCCGGCCCCCACGCCGGACGGAACTTTTTTTTCCACCGGTCCCACCGGCCGCCGCCGCCGGCCCCAGCCAGAGTAAATGCCATTGCCGTCATCCTCTCCCGCCTCGCCGACAAAGAAAATCTGGATCGCCGACTTGCTGCTGTTGCTGGTCGCAGTGGTCTGGGGCAGCAGCTACGGTGTTGCCAAACAGGCCCTGGCTTTTTATCCGGTGCTGGGCCTGCTGGCGCTGCGTTTCGGCATGACGTTTCTGCTATTGCTGCCCAGCCTGCGTCAGCTGATGCAGCCGCATGGCAGGGCGGCCTTGCGCGCGGGATTGCCGTTAGGGGCGATCTTGCTTGCGATATTGACATGCGAAACCTTTGGCGTAGCGCTGACCAAGGCGTCCAATGCAGCTTTCCTGATCAGCCTGTGTGTCGTATTTACGCCACTTGTCGAATGGCTGGTGATGGCGCGGCGCCCAAGCGGCAGCGCTTTCCTGATGGCGTTTGTCTCGCTTTTCGGCACCTGGCTGCTGACTTACGGCAGCAGTTTGACATTCAATCTGGGCGACGGCCTGATGCTGGTCGCCGCCGTGCTGCGCGCTTTCATGGTGTGCATGACCAAGCGCCTGACGCAAAACCGGAACATGTCGACGCTGGCGCTGACGGCTGTGCAATCCGGCGTGGTCGGGCTTGGCTGCCTGCTGCTTGCCGCCTTGTTCCTGCAAGGCGGGCTGCCGTCCTTGCCGAGTGCTGCCGGTTTCTGGATAGCGACGCTGTACCTGGTTTTGTTTTGCACCATCTTTGCCTTCTTTGCGCAAAACTACGCCGTCCGCCAGAGCGATCCCACCCGGGTTTCTCTGCTGATGGGAAGCGAGCCGGTGTTCGGCGCGCTGTTCGCCGCCTTCTGGCTGGGCGAGCAGCTCAGCCTCTTGTCCTGGATCGGCGGCGCGCTGATCGTCGCCGCCACACTATGGGCGAGCTTGCCGCGTTCGATATTTGTCGCGCGGCTGGCAAAATAAATGCACGTCGCCATGTAACATCTGGAGCGGGATATCGCGCCGCATTTAACTGAATAATTTCGTCTTTTCCGCAATGGACGCCGGCGTTTTCCGGAGGATGAAAATATGCTTGTCGTTAGCGATAACATCGCAATCTCCCATCCTGCAGCCGGATTCCGGCTGCATCAATCATGCGGCGCATCGTTTGACATTTGAATTTCGATGTGCACATTCGCGCTTTATCAGATGCCAACTAAATGACCCAAGGCAGACAAAAGGCTCTAATAAATTCTGTTTACATGTGCCTGCGGCTGTCATATTATTAGTCCCATCAACTATACAGACCTGTATGTATATAAGCAATTTTTCATAGTGCCGAAGATAGTCAAGAAGCAGAAATTTGATGTTTTATATCCAATTGATGTTTCTGCGGCGCTTATAAAAACGATAAAAATTAATTAGTAAATCATTGGCTCGGTATCTGCTTGTGCGAGAAGAACCCTGCCGATCTTTACGGAGACGAATACAGCAAGCATGTCTTTGTCGAGATATGCGTTTGGCCCAATATCCTCGGTGCTCCCGCCGTTTGTTCCGCCTGCTCCCCGCGGGCGGAACGTTTTTTTTCCAGCTGTTGGCGCTGCCGGCGCCCGCTTGTTCTAAACATATGTAAAACAGTCGATGAATAAAATTTTTATCTGTCGGAAAACGCAAACGAAATACGCGATTCGATAGAAGAAAATATCAGTTTATTCTGTATTGCCACCTAGAAATAAATGATTTATTCTGATTCATCGAAAAAGCATATTGAAGTTGTTGGAACAGGATGCATAGCGTTGATTTTTTACACGGCACTCGCTCCAAAAGAGTAATCGGTGCTGCTGTTAATCCTCAAGAGGGAAGTCCCATGATTTGCGCCAGACTCAATTTGAAATTCCTGCTTTTACACGCGTCGCATGTTCCTTGCGCCGCAGCTTCCTCCGTCTTCCGGCACAGGCAGTGTTAACGCCGTCGCCAACCCCTTAACGGACTAGTACCGTTATCCGCTGCATCGCTACCCGCGTTGCAGACTCCAGCGCCAACACCCTTCGCATTGCAGATCGCCCTGCAAGGCCGCGGCGTCCTTCATTTGTTCCATTCAAGAGGAATAAGCGTATGAAATCGAGAATCACAGCAGCGAAAATACCAGCAGGAAATTTCAAGATTCCCCAGGCTTCGGCATTGTCATTAGCGCTGTCGCTGGTGTTTGCATCTTTGTCCGTTCATGCTGCCGTCGCTGACAACAGCACTTGGGTAGCCACCAAGACCCAGGCTTTCCTGCCTCAGGTCCAGGCCAATCAAAAGAGCGTGGCGGTTGACGCCAGCGTCGCGACGCCGGCGGAATCGGCCGTGCAGCTGGCGCAAGGCGAACCGGTGCATGTGACGTTGAGCCTGAACCTGCGCAACGAAGCCAAGCTGGACCAGTTCCTGGAAGACCTGCATACCCCAGGCAGCGCTTCCTACGGCAAGTTCCTGACGCCTGCGCAATTCGCTGAAAAGTTTGCGCCGACCGAAAAAGATGTGGCTGCGGTAGTGGCGCATCTGAGCAAATCGGGTTTCATCAACATCACCGTCTCGCCTAACCGCCAGCTGGTGTCGGCCGACGGCACGGCGGCGACTGTGCAAACCGGTTTCCGCACCTCGCTGAAACGCTTCCAGCAAGACGGCCGCAATGTCTTCGCCAATACCGACGCTGCACAAGTGCCTGCCGCCCTGAGCAACATCGTCGGTTCGGTGCTGGGCTTGCAAAACGTCGCGCTGGCGCAGACCCATCACCGCTTCGTGCTGGATGCCGCGCCAGGCAGCGCGCTGCAAGCGAAGGTCACGCCAGCGGCAACGCCGGTGGCGACACCGCACAGCCCTGCGCAATTCCCTGCGATCTACAACGCCGGCAGCACGCCTACTGCTTCCAACACCACCGTCGGCATCATCTCCGAAGGGGATATCTCACCGACCATTGCCGACCTGAAGGCGTTCACTACCGCCAAGGGCCTGGCAACCGTCAACACAGCGGTGGTGCAGACCGGTCCTGCCGGCAGCGACTACAGCGATACTTCCGGCCAGGTTGAATGGAACCTGGACAGCCAGACCATCACCGGCACTTCCGGCGGCGTCAAGAAACTGATTTTCTACGCGTCGCCAGACATGCAGTTCAGCAGCATCACCACTTCCTATAACAAGGCAGTGACTGACAACCTGGCGAAAGTCATCAACGTCTCGCTCGGCGGCTGCGAAGCGGATACGCACAGCACCGGCACCCAGGCAGCCGACGACAATGTCTTCAAGCAGGCGGTAGCGCAAGGCCAGACCTTCTCGATTTCGACAGGCGACGCCGGCACCTACAACTGCCAGACCAGTTCGATTTCCGGTGCGCCTGGCGTACCGACAAACAAGTCGACTTATGACGTCAGCGAACCGGCCAGCTCGCCCTACGTGATCGCCGTCGGCGGCACCACCTTGTACACCAATGCCGGCGCCTACAGCAGCGAAACCGTGTGGAACGAAGGCCTGAGCGCCATCGGCGTCTATGATGCCCAGGGCGATTCCGATCCCACCAAGCGTCTGTGGGCAACCGGCGGCGGCTTCAGCAAGTACGAAGCGATACCTAGCTACCAGAAGGGCGTGGTCACCGCCGGCAAGACGACCCGCGGCTTGCCCGACATCGCCTTTGATGCCGCCAGCGCCAGCGGCGCCACCATCTACTACAACGGCCAGACCGGCACGGTAGGCGGCACCAGCCTGGCGGCGCCGATCTTCACCGGTGTCTGGGCGCGCTTGCAATCGGCTAACGCCAACGGCCTGGGCTTCCCGGCAGCCAGCTTCTACAAGTATTTCCCACTGGCTGCCAATGCTGCGCTGCTGCACGACGTCATTTCGGGCACCAACGGCGCCAGCAGCTCCTACGGCTACAAAGCCGCCAAGGGCTGGGATGCAACCACAGGTTTCGGCAGCTTGAACATCGCCAACCTGAATGCCTTCGTCAAGAAGACTGCGGATTTTGCGCGTTGATCGGCAAAGCGCTTATCCGGCTTTTTTATAGAAGTTGAGCAGGACATCGCCGCTGCGGCCATCCCGGTCCGCAGCGGCGACGCAGCAGCGATAGATGGATCGGAAAAAGGCGGTTTGACAGAATTGCGATGGCGTACGGAGAAGCGAGATGAATAAATCGAATCTGGCCTGGCTTGCCGCGGCGCTTGCATTGGGTCTGGGCAGCATCTATGCCGTGTTGGCAGCTGACGATCCGAGCGCGGCAAAGCATAGCGTCGTCGCGGCCCAGGACAAGGTCAGCGCTCCGGGCGCGGCAGCGGTGCAGCCGAAAGATGCCGTCAATATCAATCCGTTTGGAAAATAGCCATACCAGGCTTGCATTCGGAAGGTCTGAAGCAGGCGCGCATTTGTAGAAGGAAGAATCAGCAATGACCGCATATCTGCAGCGACAAGACCGGCTGGCGCTGGTTACCCAGGCCACCGCAAACGTGACCGGCAAACGCTATTGTTCGCACCATCAGGGCGAAGTGGCGGTAGCCGAGGGCGATTTCGTGATGCGCAACAAATCCCGGCGCTGGATCTGCTTCCGCTGCCAGGAACGCAGCCGCTCGCATGGGCTGCTGAAACGGGCGGGGTAGGATATTTTTCAAGCAAAAAAAAATCGCCACAGCGTGGCGTGGCGATTTTTGTAAAGACGGACCGTGCTGCGGGGTTGCCTCGTTCTAGCGGAATGCTGCCAGTGGATCGTACTGCTGGTCCGGCTTGTCTTCCTGTTCCTTGGTCTTCGCGCCGTTGCGGATAAAGCTCGCCGTTATCGCGCGCCATTCGCCGCGTTGCAGCTTCCAGCCATGGATGACTTTGTGCCAGCCCGGCTTCAGGTAATGCTGGTCGGTGCGCGCCAGTTCCCAGTGGCCGGCTTCCCATACATACCAGCCATCGACGTAATCCCAGAAACCAGGGCTCCATACCAGTCCGGCGCGCGCGTGCGGCTCGGCTTCCTGCTTGGCTGGCGGCGGCGGATTCTTGAGAATGACGTTGGGACCGGCCGGGGTAGGCCCGCCCTGGCTTTTTTGCAGCGGGTTCACGAAAGACGAAAAACGTCCGGCGATGATCGCTGCGATGCTGAGTTGCTGTTTCATATGCGCTCCTGAATGAGTTCAGTGCCAACGATTGTACGAAGCCAGGTTCGGAAAAATGTGTCCTGTGCATTTACTTACACTTTTCACCGCTCATTTACAGGGGAGCAGGCGAGCAGGAAGGCATACTATCGGCGCCGGCTGTGATGTGATTTACCTATGAGAAATGGGAATTTACGAAGCGGCTGAAAGCGCCGGAAACCACTGCGAGCAACTTGCCATTAAGCTAACCGAATGGCTTTTCCTGCATGCAAATAGAGGATTTCGACTACCGCCGCGGGAAAATAAGAAGGATTTGTTTCTTAATGTGTCACTGTTCCTTGATATATATTGAGCGTTCCAAACGCTGCTTAAAATCAAAAGGAAAGCGCCATGACAGAGACTCGCCGCATCACGTTTTTTCATTGCCCGAACACCCGCTCCAAGGGCACCCGTATCCTGCTGGAAGAGCTGGGCGCAGACTATGAGCTGCATGCCCTCAACATGAAGGCCGGCGAGCAGCGCAGCGCCGCCTACCTGGCGATCAATCCGATGGGGAAGGTGCCGGCGATCAAGCATGGCGACGCCCTCATCACGGAACAAGGCGCGGTCTTCCTGTACCTGGCGGATCTCTACATGGACAAGGGCTTGGCGCCGGCGCTCGACGATCCCCTGCGCGGCCCTTACCTGCGCTGGATGGTCTACTACGGTTCCTGTTTCGAGCCGGCGGTGGTCGACCGCGCGCAGAAGAATCCGCCGGCATCGCCGTCGACCTGCCCCTACGGCGATTTCGACACCATGCTGAAGACGCTCACCGACCAGCTGCAGAAGGGGCCGTACATGCTGGGCGAGAAGTTCAGCGCCGCCGATGTCCTGTGGGGCACGGCGCTGACCTGGACCACCGGTTTCCAGATAGTGCCGATGTCGCCGGTGATCCAGGCCT
Organism: Collimonas sp. GW821-FHT02H07; assembly: GCF_059421505.1. NCBI lineage: Bacteria > Pseudomonadati > Pseudomonadota > Betaproteobacteria > Burkholderiales > Oxalobacteraceae > Collimonas > Collimonas sp. GW821-FHT02H07. The sequence continues at coordinate 117,484 of NZ_JBWKVC010000013.1, read as the reverse complement.
ATATCGACCGGATCAATGCCCGCCCGGCGGTGCAGCGGGTGACGGCCCTGGATGCCGAGCTGTCGGCGCAGCTCGCCAGCCAGGCGGCAGCGAAATCCTGAGTGGATGAGCGCAGGGGAAATCCGGCAGCCGCAGCTTGCCGGTCCGCCGGCCTGCGGCTGCGCGCCATCAATAAATCAAATATCAAATATTAAATATTAAATATTAAATATTAAATATCAATAATAGGGAGCTTGTCTTGAATACTGTCGCCAACCTGCTGATCGCCTTGGTCGCTTTACTGCACGTGTATTTCCTGGTGCTCGAAATGTTCTTGTGGGATAAGCCGTTCGGCCGCAAGACTTTCAAGTTGACGCCAGAGTTCGCTTCCGCGTCCAAGGCGCTGGCCGCCAACCAGGGCCTGTACAACGGCTTCCTGGCCGCGGGCCTGGCGTGGGGCATCTGCCTGGGCGAAGCTGGCTTGTCGATCAAGATTTTTTTCCTCGCCTGCGTGATCGTCGCCGGCATCTTCGGCGCCATCACGGTGGGCCGCAAGATCCTGTTCATTCAAGCATTGCCGGCCGCGCTTGCGCTGGCCTTGCTGCTGGCGTTCCGCTAGACCGGCAGGGCGCTGTCCCGGCGGCCCGGGATGCCGCTGCAGCGTCAGCCGTGCAGTTTCTTGTAGTCGTCGGACAGCATGCCGCCGAAGCCCCAGTTGTCCTCGTTGATTTCCTGGATCACGATATGGGTCTGCTCGGGCTTTTTACCCAGCACGCGCACCAGCGAAGCGGTGACGTCCTTGACCAGTTCTTCCTTCTGCTGGCGGCTGGCGCCCTTGGTGATTTGAATATTTACATATGGCATAGCTTGGTTTCCTTATGAAGCGATGGCGCCAGGCATCGGCGATGGTGAATCATGCAAGGTAAAAACTACGGGCGTTTTGCGCCGCTGGCGGTCACACTGGCACGCAACGCCTCCAACGCGGCACACAGCGCTGCGGAAATTTCCGGATGGGCGGCAATCTGTTCTTCGCTCAGTCCTGAGCCCAGGACCGGCACGGCGATCGAGGCCTCTTCGACGATCTGCGCCGACATCATCGTCACTATTTCTCTGAGCGATGCCTGTGCATGCGTTGCCCGCGGCGAAGCGTTGAGCAACGCCACCGGCTTGTGCACGAAAGCTTCGCAACCGACCATCCAGTCCAGCGCATTTTTCATCGCGCCGGTGATACCGTGCGCATATTCAGGGCTGGCGATCAGCAGGGCGTCGGCGGCGATGATGCGGGCGCGCAGCTCGGCCACCGGCGCCGGATCGCTGGCTTCGATGTCTGGATTGAACAGCGGCAGATCGCCCAGGCCGGGGTACAGCTCAATGCTGGTTGCGGCCGGCGCCAGGCGGGCCATGGCGCGCAGCAGTGCGGAGTTATGCGAGGCAGCGCGCAGGCTGCCGCAGATGGCGAGGAATTTCATGTGGCCCGAAGTAGGTGCAGGGACGATCATTATGCCGACAAGCTCGCTTTACTGCAGGCGCTAAAAAAACAAGCCCGCGCGAAACAAGTTCGGCGCGGGCTTGCTGCCAGACGGTTGCTTACTTGGCTGGGGCCGGCTGCGCAGCAGGGGCTGCCGCATGTGCCGCCGCAGCCTGGTCGGCCGCCTTTTTATTCGCCAGGTGACGTCCGACCACGCAGCCGCCGATGGCGCCGACCACAGCATGATGGCCGGCATAGTGGCCCGCCACGCCGCCTACCGCAGCGCCTTTCAGGCAGCCTTTGGCGCTGGCGGCGCCGGTGGTGCCTGCCAGTGCAAGCGCGCATAACATGACAGCAATGCTTTTCGTTTTCATGGTGTTCCCCTATTCGTGGTGGATGGCAGCGATTACGCCGTTTCAGCTTGATTCTGAGTTCATTAACGTCAGGCGCCGGGCGCGCGGTTGACAAGCCGGCAAAAAAATGACGGCAGACACAATTGTTGATCTTCCGGCGCCACAGATCAAGTGGCTGGGCAGCGTATTTTTAATGCAAATAAGCAATCCCAGTCAGGTGCGAACAGCGGCCGCCGCCTACAATCGCCTTCATTCCCGGCTGTGAGCAGCCGTTTTCACCTTTAGGAGAGATGTCATGCCCTTTATACGTGCAGCGATGTGGATCTGGATGGCGCTGTGCAGCGCCTTGGCGCAACAGGCGCTGGCCGCTGATGGAACAAGCAATGTCGGCATGCTCAGCCTCAGCACCGGCGGCGAATATGTGGTGCCCGTCGCAGTCTGGTATCCCACCAGCGCGGCGCAGACCGAGTGGTATGCCGGTCCCTATCTGATCCATGCCACCCGCGGTGCGCCGCCGACCCCTGGTTTGCATCCCTTGGTGATCATCTCGCACGGCAGCGGCGGCGGCGAATTCGGCCATGCCGACCTGGCCGAAACCCTGGCCCGGCATGGCTATATCGTGGCGGCGCCGCGCCATCTAGGCGACAGTCATGACCAGCCGCAAGGACGCGGCACCGACCTGCAGATGATAGGCCGTCCGTGGCAAGCCGTGGCCACGCTCGATGCCGTGCTGGCGGACCCGCGCCTGGCCGCGGCGATTGACGCCGGCCGCATCGGCATGGCGGGCTTTTCCGCCGGCGGCTACACCACCCTGGTCATGGCCGGCGCCAAGCCCGATTTGTCCTTGATTACGGCGTATTGCCTGGCGCACGCGGACGACCACGAGTTATGCGACGCCAGCGCGCAGCAAAAGACCGTGGCGACGCGGCCGGGCTGGGCCTTGCCGGTGGATAAAAGAGTCCGTGCGGCGGTCGCCATGGCGCCGTTCAGCGTCATGTTCGACGCCAAGGGCGTGGCCGGCGTCACGATTCCGCTGCGCATCTACAAGGCCAGCAACGACCAGGTCCTGCGCAATCGCTGGAATACCGATCATCTGCTGAGCCTGCTGCCGGCCAGCGTCGAGCATGGCGAAGTACCGGGCGGCCACTATGTGTTTCTCGGGCCTTGCAGCGATGCCTTGAAAGCAGCCGTTCCGGCGATTTGCATCGATGTGCCCGGGGCGGACGGAGCCGCCATAGACAGAGTGGCCCTGCACGCCAAGCTGAACGCCGAAATCGTCGATTTTTTCGACCGCACGCTAGCTGCGCGGCAATGAATCGGCAAGCATGAGGCTTCCGGCCGTGCAAAAACGCGCAGCTGGGCGCTTCCGGTTATAGAATTGGAGTTTTCACGAACGGATACTCCCATGCCTCATTCCAACCACATCGGCGCCGCCGCCGCCCTGCAGACCCTGACCACGTGGACTGCAGTCGAAGGCCGCGACGCGATTCACAAGACTTTCAAGTTTGCCGATTTCAACGCTGCCTTCGGGTTCATGACCCGGGTCGCCTTGCTGGCCGAGAAAATGGATCATCATCCAGAGTGGTCCAACGTATATAACCGCGTCGAGGTGCTGCTGACCACGCACGACGCCAACGGCGTCACCGATCTCGACCTGCGCCTGGCGCAATTCATGGATAGCAGCGCCGGCGCTGCCGCCAAGCATTGAGCACGCCGGCTACGCAGCAGCCGGTGGCGCTGATCACCGGCGCCGCCAAGCGGGTCGGGCGGGCCGTCGCCGAGCGCTTCGCCGCCGCCGGCTATGCCGTGGTGGTGCACTACGGCGGCTCGCAGCAGGATGCGCTGCAAACCGTGCAGGAAATTGAAGCCGGAGGCGGGGTTGCCGTCGCCCACCAGGCCGACCTGCAGTCGCCGCAGCAATTGACGGCGATGATCGACGCCGCCTACGCCCGCTTCGGCCGGCTCGACGTGCTGGTCAACTGCGCGGCGATTTTTTTCCCCGACACGCTGGCGGATTTTGCGCTGGATGACCTGGAGCGCTCCTGGCAAGTCAACTGCCGCGCGCCGCTGCTGCTGACCCAGGCTTTTCATCGGCAAGCGGCGCAGCGCGGCCAGCAGGGCGTGGTGATCAATGTGGTGGACCAGAAGGTGAAGGCGAATTTTCATCCGGAGGATTTCAGCTACACGGTGGCCAAGGCGGCGCTCGGCAACCTGACTGCGATGCTGGCCATGTCGGCGGCGCCGGTGCTGCGCGTGAATGCGCTGTATCCTGGCCTGATGACGCCCAGCGGCGACCAGACCCAGGCCGATTTCGAGTATTCCTCGGCCCGCTCGACGCCGCTAGGCTATATCGCGCCGACCACGGAAATCGCCGACGCCATCTTGTTGTTGACGAGGCAATCTTTCAACGGCGCGGAATTCGTCGTCGATGCCGGGCAGAACCTGGTGCGGGTGGAGCGGGACGTGATCAACCTGTATCGGGCGCCATAGGGATGGACCTGAGGCCGGGCGGATTTGTAAGGAAGTGACGCGTGCTACGACCAAGCTTCACATGACCAGCCAGGAGACTCAGGTGCCTATTATTATCAACCTTACTAAAACTTTTGCTCTGGGCGCGCTTGCGTTCGGACTGTCCGCGAGCGTTCACGCCGCCGACTATATGACGCAGAGCCCGGCCAACCGGGTGGCGCTGGTCGAGCTGTATTCCAGCGAAGGCTGCAGCAGCTGCCCGCCGGCCGATAAGTGGCTGTCCTGGCTGGGTGCGCAAGTCACGGCGGAGCGCGTGGTGCCGCTGGCCTTGCACGTCGACTACTGGGACCAGCTCGGCTGGAAGGACCGCTTCGGCGATCATCGTTTCACCGCCCGCCAGCAGCAACTGGCCGGTTACGCCAACACCACCCTGGTGTATACCCCGGAAGTCTTTGCCGGCGGCCGCGAACTGCGGCGCTGGAGCTCCGGCAGCGCGTTTGACGCCGCCATCGCCAAGATCACGGCACAGCCATCGCCGGCGGATATTGCGATCAAGCTGTCCGGCACCGCGCCGCGCAGCTTCGAGCTGGCGACCAGCGTCAAGCTGCGCCAGGAATCCAAGGACGCCCACGACGCCTATATCGCCGTCTATGAAAACAAGCTGGTCTCGAATGTGGCGGCCGGCGAGAACGGCGGCGTCACCCTGCATCACGACTATGTAGTGCGGCGCTGGCTGGGCCCGTTCGCGCTGAAGAACGGCATGGTGCAGATCCATGAAAAGATCGCGCTCGACAGCATCGCCCCCGACCTGCGCGCCGACCACTTCGGCGTTGTCGCCTTCGTCCAGAATACGAACAGCGGCGAAGTGCTGCAGGCGGCCAGGCTGGCGGTTGATCACTGAGAATTTCATAAAGAGCGGCAGAATCGCAACCTGGTTTTTGTCGCGCTTAACGTACGCAGCTAACTGGGGTCAGAGTGAATTTTCTGCGTTTTTTGCAGAAACTTCACTCTGACCCCACTTAGCGGCACTACGGAATGCATGCCTCGTCGTTAGATAAAACAAAACCATGTAGTGCGCCGAATCTTTCTCCGAATCCGTCATGTGGGGTCAGAGTAATTTACGACGATACAGCCGTCGTAAAAAAACTCTGACCCCGCATGACTCTCTTCATTTAATGATTGCGCAACAGAGCTTCCACCGCCAAGCCGATCTCCAGAATCTTCCTGTCCTGGCCGCCAGCACCGGCCAGCATCAGCCCGACCGGCGCTTCACCGGCCGCATGGCAAGGCAGCGACAAGGCGCAGCCGTCCAGGAAATTGATCAGCGCCGGATTGCGCAGGATCATGCCGTTGGCGGCGAAATAGGCTTCATCGCTGGATTCCAGCGCCGCAATCGGAGGCGCGACGATAGGCACGGTCGGCATCAGCATGGCGTCGTAGCCGGCGATGCGTTGTTCAACCGCAGCGATCCATTGCTTGCGCGCCGCGAACAGGTCGAGCAGATCTGCTGCGCTGATTTCCTGGCCGCGCCGGATGCGCGAAATCACGCGCGGGTCGTAGCTGGCGCCACGCTCGGCGATCAGCTTGCGGTGCCAGGCATAGGCTTCGGCAGCAGTGAAGCCGCCTTTGGCATTGATCGTTGCGGCGGTCGAAAATTCCGGAATCTCAACTTCGTCGACCAGGGCGCCGGCCGCTTGCAGCTGGGCGCGGGCGCGGGCGAACGCCGCGGCTACCTGCTGATCGACCCCGTCCAGCACCAGCGTGGTCGGCAGCGCCAGGCGCAGGCCGCGCAGCGGGAAGGGCGTCAAGCTCGGCACTGGCTCGCCGGCCAGGATGGCATCGAGCACCACGCAGCAGCTGACGCTGGCGGCGATCGGACCAAGAGAATCGAGTTGCACCGACAGCGGCAGCGTACCTTCCAGCGGGACGCGGCGCGCGGTCGGCTTGAAGCCGGTCAGACCGCACAGCGCCGCCGGGATGCGCACCGAGCCACCGGTATCGGAACCGATGGCGGCCACCGCCATGCCGTCGCTCACCGAAACCGCGGCGCCGGAGGAGGAACCGCCGGGAATCCTCGCATTGGCGCGGTCCCAGGGATTGCGCGGGGTGCCGTAATGCGGATTGATGCCGAGGCCGGAGTAGGCGAATTCCGTCATGTTGGTGCGGCCGACGATCACCGCGCCCGCCGCCAGCAGGCGCTGCACCGCCACGGCGTTGACGCTGGCCGGTGCCGCATCGTCCAACACTACCGAGGCGGCGCGGGTCACGCTGCCGGCGACATCGAACAAATCCTTGACCGAAATCGGTAAGCCCTCTATCGGCGAACGCGGCTGGCCGCTGGCGCGCAACAGGTCGGAGGCTTGCGCCGCTGCCCTTGCGGGCGCGGCATACAATTCGGTGAAAACACGGCGGCCTTCGCCGGCCGGATCCAGCGCGCGCGTCAGCGCTGCTTCGATGAGCGCGGCCGAGCTGGTGCGGTGCTGGCGCAGGGCCTCGGATAAGCTGTGCAGGGTAGGGAGGGTGTCAGTCATACATTCTCGCAAATGAAGTAAAGGCAGTGCTGGATTCAGGCGACTTCAGGCAGCACTTCCACCGTGTAGTGATGGCGCAGCGTGCGTTGCCGGCGCGGATCGAACAATTCCATTGTAAATGAATGCGCCGGCCGGATGCCGCCGATTGCCGCCACGGTGCCGCAAGTCATGCCGCTGCCTTCCGGCAGGATGGTTGCGCCGTTGGTATAGCCGGCGATCAGGTCTTGCGGCGTGCGTAGCGAAGCCAGCGCGCCTTCCTGGTACAGCAGCCGGGCGCCGTTTTCCTCGATATAGGAACGGATCACCAGCTCATCCCAGTAGTCGGCCACCTCGGCCAGGCGCCAGGCGCGGCTTGCCACCGGCTTGACGCACGCCTGTTTCGACAGCGCCACGCTATGCGCTTCCAGCTTGCGGTCGGTATGGTCGGAGGCGATGCTGACATACAGCTCGCCGCCGGCGGCGAAGACAAAGGTTTCCACCTCGCCGGAAGAATCCGGTCCGACCACCTGCACCTGCGACGCCTGCGTCAGCTGGTTGCTGGCGATGCGGTAATACAGCGGCACCGCGCTCGGGCGCGAGATGCCGAGCGCGGCCAGTTCTTCGATATGGTGTTCGATGGCGGCGTGATCGCGCCCGGCCCAGCCGGCGACGATCAGGGTGTGGATGGCGGTGTCGAGTTGGCGCGGGCCTTGTTCGGTGTCTACCTGAAAAGAAATATGCATGATGATTCCAGCGTTAAAGAAATGGGACGTGACGGATCCGGCCGGCAAACCGCCCAGTAAAACAGGACAGCAGAATTAGCGGACTTTTTTAATGAACAGCAAGACCAGCACCGTCGCCGTAAATTCCAGCCCGGCGACAAAGTACAGGCCGGCCGACAAGCTGCCGGTGCTGGTCTTGAGCGAGCCGATCATGTAGGGCGCGGCGAAGCCGGCCAGGTTGCCGATCGAGTTGATCAGCGCGATGCCGCCGGCAGCCGCGGTGCCGGTCAGGAACGCCGCCGGGATCGACCAGAACACCGGGAACGCCGCCAGAATGCCGATCGCCGCCAGCGTCAAGGCGCACAGCGCCAGCACCGCATTGCCGAGGAAGAAGCCGGTCAATATCAGACCGATGCTGGCCACCAGCGTGGCGATGGCGCAATGCAGGCGCCGCTCGCCGCTCTTGTCGGAATGGATGCCGTTCCATACCATGGCGATGGTGCCGGCCAGGAAAGGAATGGCCGAGATCAGGCCGATCTGCAGGTTGCCGGCCACGCCGATTTCCTTGATGATGGACGGCGACCAGAAAGCAATCGTGGCATTGCCGCTGACTACGCAAAAATACACGGCGGCGCAGATCCAGACCCGCGAATTGCGGCAGGCATCGCGCAGCGAAGCATGTTTGTTGCCATGGTTCTCCGCCGCCAGCGCCCTGGTCACCGCCTGCTGTTCGGCAGCCAGCAGCCACTTGGCGTTGAGCGGTCTTTCCGGCAGGTAGATCAGCACCAGGATGCCGGCCAGCACCGAAGGAATCCCTTCCAGCAGGAACAGCCATTGCCAGTTGGCGAAATGGCCGACGCCGTCCATGGCGCTCATGATGAAGCCGGCAATCGGTCCGCCGACCACGCCGGCGATCGCGAACGAGGTCATGAACAAGCCGTTGACGCGAGCGCGCCGCTCGGCCGGGAACCAGTAGGTCAGGTACAGCACCACGCCGGGGAAGAAGCCGGCTTCGAACACGCCCAGGAAAAAGCGGATGATATAAAACATGGCGGGCGTTTTCACATACACCATCGCCATCGAGGTCAGCCCCCACAGGATGGTGATGCGCGCCAGGGTCTTGCGGGCGCCGATTTTTTCCAGCAGCAGGTTGCTCGGCACCTCGAACAGGAAATAGCCGACGAAGAAGATGCCTGCGCCCAGCCCATAGATCGCCTCGCTGAACTGCAGGTCCTGCAGCATCTGCAGCTTCGCGAAACCGACGTTGACGCGGTCTATCCAGGCCAGCACGAACAGGAAAACCAGGAAAGGAATCAGGCGCCAGGCGATTTTCCGGTAAGTGCTTTCCAGCAAATCTGGCGCTGCGTTGATGTTGTTGCTCATGTGATGTCACCCGATAGAGGATTCTGCTGCGCCGCGGGCGGCGCAGGATGAAGCGGCGTTTCTGTGACGGCCGTCACCGGCGGCTGCGAGTGCTGCCGGATGAATCGAGTATGCGTAAGGGGCTGGCGGCTGTCCAACAAGAAATTGTCAGCGCGATTGATTGGAAAATCTTATGAGCAAAGTTGGGGCGGGTGCGCACCAATAGCGCCGGTGCAGGCCTGGCAATCTTATATAGCGGGAAACGGCAGTTCCAGCGGTTCCGACGGTAGCCTGGCGATTTCCGGTCCCCAATTCAGTGCGAATTCGGAGGCGGTTTCCTGGGCGATGCTGGCGATGGTTTCGGTCAAGGCATTTTCCGGATCGTTGCGGAACGAGGCCATCAGCTGCAGCGCCGGGAAATCGGCGTCGACCCGCAGCTGCTGCAGGCTACCGTCGTTCAGCTCGCGCTGGATGATGGCCGGCGGCACCACTGCCACGCCGAAGCCGTCGCTGACCAGCCGGATCATGGTGGCGACAGAAGTGATGCAATTGATATGCAGGGAACCGCGCTCGCTGTCGGAAAACAGTTGTTCCAGCACGGTATGCGGCCCGGAATTGCGGGCGAAGCTGACCAGCGGGAAGGCCGCCAGGTCGGACAGGCTCAGGGTTTCATTGCCGATGTCGAGCTTGGCGCTGCCGACCCAGCGCATCGGGAATTCGCACAGCTTGAGATTGCGGATATGCGGTGCGATTACGGCCTCCGCCTGCAGCACCAGGTCGAGGTCGCCCTTGCTGAACTGTTCGCGCAGGTGGATGGTGGTGTCGCTGGCGATTTCGATCTCCAGCTGCGGAAACAGCTTGTGGATGCGGCCGATCAGGTCCGGGAACCAGCTGTGCACGATCGATTCGATCACGCCGATGCGCAGCACGCCGGAATAATGATCCTTGGCCGACATCTCGTCTTTCATCTCGCGCATCAGCTTGACGATGCGCTCGGCGTACACCAGCGCCTTGCCGCCATCGGTAGTCAGGGCCACTTCGCGGGCGCCGCGGTCGAACAGGCGCACGCCGAAATCCTGCTCCAGCGTGGCAATGCGGCTCGATACCGCGGCCTGCGTGGTGTGCAGCTTTTCCGCCGTCAGCCGGAAATTCTTGAGCTTGGCCAGCCAGACGAAGGTTTCGAGGAAGCGGATGTTCATCGGCGCTGTCCGGAATCTATGATGGGTTGTACTGAAGTGTAGCGCATTGCGGGCCGTGGCAGAAAGACGGGCTTATTCCTCATCCAGCGGCAGCTTGCCATCGTCGGTCAGGCTGATAAAGCGCCGCAGCAGGGTGCGCAGGGCGATGGTGTCGACCGCGCCCAGGCTGTTCAGCAGCGCCAGTTCGGTCTGCTTGCCGCTGTCGCCGATCTCCTGCGCCAGGGCGCGGCCGATGGCGGTCAGGTAGAACAGGCCGCGGTCGTTGCGTTCGCCTTTATCCACCACGATTTGCAGCAGGCCGCGCGCGGTCATGTCGTCCAGCACATTGATCAGCGGCGTATGGCCGGCATACACGAACAGCCGGTTCAGTTCCGCCAGGCTGCGGCCGTCGCCCGCCGCCAGCGTATTCAGCACGAAAAACTCGGCATCGTTCAAGCCCTTGGCGGCGCCGAATTCGCGCAGCTTGCCGTACAGATGGAAATACGCGCTGCCGAGCAGGTAGCTCATCGAACTTTCATCGAAGCTGCTGGAGGCTGCGGTGGCCTTGATCAGGGCTTCCGCTTCGTCGGCCAGTTCCTTGCGGGTGGCGATGGCGTAATTGCCGCGCTGGTACACCAGCGGGGCGATATCGGAATGCTCGAAATGCATCACCTCGCCGACCATGATGATATGGTCGCCGCCGTCATAGCGGTAGGCGGTCTTGCATTGCATGCGGGTGGTGCAGCCGGCCAGCAAGGGCGCGCCGCCCATGCCGGATTCGACCTCCAGGCCGGCGAACTTGTCGTGCGCGCGCTTGCTGAAATGGGTGGCCAGCTGGTCCTGGTCGTGCGACAGGATATGCACCGCCCAGTGTTCGGCAGCTTCAAACGCCGCCAGGCTGTTGGACGACTTGGCCAGGCTCCACAGCACCAGCGGCGGATCCAGCGAGACCGAGTTGAAACTGTTGGCGGTGACGCCAACCAGCTTGCCGTCGGCCTGGCAGGCAGTAATGATGGTGACGCCGGTGGTGAAGGTTCCCAGGGCGTTGCGGAATTCGCGCTGGTCGAACGGAGTTGACGGCTGGTTTGCGATGGACATCTAGATTGCTTTCTAACAAATACTTTTTTGCATCATGTTATCAGGCAAACGGGCGGAGCGAGAAATGTTTATGTTTGCGCTTACGTGGGGCCAGGTTTGCCCATGCTACGATATCAATCTATTAATCCGCCAGGCGTTGATGTATCTGATATATGTTTGATATGGCCTGATAATTTTCCAAGGATCACCCGATGTGGATAGATACGCACTGCCATCTGGATGCCGCTGAATTCGGCGGCGAACAGGCGCAGGTCGCCGCGGCTGCCGCCGAGCAGCAGGTCAGGTGGATCGTGATCCCTGCCGTGGAGCGCGCCAATTTCGCGTCAGTGGCGGCGCTGGCCGCGCAACTGCCTAACTGCAGCTATGCGCTCGGCATTCATCCACTCTATGTAGAACACGCCGACGACAGCGATCTGCTGGCCCTGCGCGCGGCCATCGGCGCCGCCATGGCCGATCCGCGCTTTGTCGCCATCGGCGAAATCGGCCTGGATTTCTTCGTGCCCGGCATGGACCGCGGCCCTTTGCGCGACAAGCAGGAATACTTCTATGTTGAACAGTTAAAGCTGGCGCGCGAGTTCGGCCTGCCGGTGCTGCTGCACGTACGGCGCTCGCAAGACATCCTGCTCAAGCATCTGCGCCGGATCAAGGTGAGCGGCGGCATCGCGCACGCCTTCAACGGCAGCTTCCAGCAAGCGCAGGCCTTCATCGGCCTGGGTTTCCGGCTCGGCTTCGGCGGTGCCATGACGTTTACCCGCGCGCTGCAGATCCGCCGCCTGGCGGTGGAGCTGCCGCTGGATGCTTTGGTGCTGGAAACCGATGCGCCCGACATGTCCCCGGCATGGCTGCATCCCGCCACCAACCAGCCCCAGCAAATCCCCCGCATCGGCGCCGTGCTGGCCGAGTTGCGCGGCATGCCGCTGGCCGAGCTGGCGCAAGCCACCGCCGCCAACGCCCGCGCTGCATTGCCGCGCCTGGCGGCCTTAGCCTGAACCAGGTACGGGCGCGCTCCGGATGCGTAGCGCGATCATCGGATTCCTGCTTGGCGTTATCTTTTTGCAAATCCAGGCGGTTTTGCCGCCAGTCTGGCTGCTGGCTTGCCTGGCGCTGGCGGCGATATCGCTGGTTTGCGCAGCTTATAAAATCCCCCATTGGCAGCTCAGGTTTGCCGCCCGCCTGCTGGCAGGCCTTGCCTGCGGCTTTGTCTGGGCGGCCTTGTTCGCGCATTGCTACTTGCAGCAAGAGCTGGCGCCAGAGTGGGAAGGGCGCGATGTCACGGTGATTGGCACGATAGCCAGCCTGCCGTCGTATTTTGAAACAGGCGCGCGTTTCGATTTTGCCGTCGAAAAGGCCGTGCAGCAGGACGGTGAATCGCCGGTCATTCCGAAGCGCCTGGCGCTGGCCTGGTACCGCAATGGCGATCAGGAGCAAGCGCCGCAGTCGCAGCTGACGGCCGGGGCGCGCTGGCAATTGACGGTGCGTTTGAAGCGGCCCCATGGCAGCGCCAATCCGCATGCGTTCGACTATGAAGCCTGGCTGCTGGAGCGCAATCTGCGCGCTACCGGCTATGTCCGCGGCGACCAGGGAGCGAGTTCAGGGAACCGGCAATTGCAGCCGTTTGTATTCAGCCCCGGCAATCTGGTGGCGCTGTTGCGCGGCCGTTTGCGCGAACGCATCCTGGATGCCTTGCCCGAGCATCGCTACGCCGGCGTGCTGGTGGCGCTGGCGATAGGCGACCAGCGCGCTATCGACCAGTCCGACTGGGAAATCTTCAACCGCACCGGCATCAGTCATCTGGTCGCCATCTCAGGCTTGCACATCACCATGATTGCCGGCATGTTCGCCGCCGCCATGGCCGCGTTATGGCGCCGTTCTTTTTTCACGAACGCTGCCTTGCCCTTGCTGCTGCCGGTGCAAAAAGCCGCCGCCCTGAGCGGCGCCCTGGCCGCGCTGGTCTACGTGCTGCTGGCCGGTTTCGGCATACCGGCGCAACGCACTCTCTACATGCTGCTGGTAGTGGCGCTGGCCTTGTGGAGCGGCCGCATCGCCAGCGTTTCGCACGTGCTGTGCATCGCGCTCCTCGTGGTATTGCTGGCCGATCCCTGGGCGGTGCTGTGGCCCGGCTTCTGGCTATCGTTCTGCGCCGTCGGCGTGATCCTGTACACCAGCGTCGGCCGCCGGCCGGCCGCGCGCGATGATGGCAATGCGCGCGTGTCAACATGGTGGCAACGCTTGCGGGCCGCCGGCGCCACGCAATATGCGGTCACCATCGGCCTGCTGCCGCTGACGGCTCTGTTGTTCGGACGCGTTTCGCTGATTGCGCCGCTGGCCAATGCCGTGGCGATTCCATTGGTCGGCCTGGTGGTGACGCCGTTGACGCTGATCGCCAGTGCGCTGCCGGCGCCGCTGTCGACCTGGCTGTGGCGCGCCGCGCATCTGCTGCTGGAACAATTGGCGCTGCTGTTGGGCTGGCTCAGCGCCTTGCCGTTTGCGGTATGGCAGACGCCGGCGCCGCCGGCCTGGGCCTCCGCGCTGGCCTTGCTGTCCACCGTGTGGCTGCTGGCGCCGCGCGGCTGGCCCTTGCGCTGGCTGGCGCTGGCCGGCTGGCTGCCCCTGCTGCTGGATAACGGCAGTCGTCCGCCTGCAGGAGAAATGTGGGTGACCGCCCTCGACGTCGGCCAGGGCATGGCGGTGCTGGTGGAAACGGCCGACCGGCGCCTGCTGTACGACAGCGGCCCTTACCACTCGCCGGAATCCGACGCCGGCAGCCGCGTCATCGTGCCCTACCTGAAAGCGCGCGGCATTACTGCGCTGGACGCGCTGGTGATATCGCATGTCCACAACGACCATGCCGGCGGCGCCCTGTCGGTCATGGATGCCGTCAAGGTCGGCACCGTGTATTCATCGCTACCGCCGCAGCATCCGATCGTCCAGGCAGCGGCCGATCACCAAAACTGTCATGCAGGGCAGGCATGGCAATGGGGAGAGATGAAGTTCGACATGCTGTATCCGGATATTGAGCAATATCAGGCTTCGGCCGCCCAGCAAAAAAGCAAGCCGCACATGGTCAGTTGCACGCTCAAGGTCAGCCATGGCCCGCATGCCATTTTGCTGCCCGGAGATATCGAAGCCGCGCAGGAACAGCAACTGGTCGCCCGCTATGGCGAGGATTTGAAATCCACTGTGCTGCTGGCGCCGCATCATGGCAGCGGGACTTCATCCACGGCGGCGTTTCTGGCCCAGGTTGATCCTCAGATTGTGTTGTTCCAGGTCGGCTATCGCAATCGGTTTCATCATCCCAAACAGCAAGTGGTGGCGCGCTATCAGGAACGCGGGGTAGAGAGTTTTAGAAACGACGAGGGAGGGGCGATCTTGTTGAAGTTTGGCGATAGCGTGGCGGCGGATACCTACAGGAACCAGCGTCGCCGGTATTGGCATGGGCGTTGATCTGATTGCCTTTTTGCGAGTTGAATACTTGCCACGTGTCGCAAACCTGCCATTGATTCGAGATCGATAACGCAGTCATTTTCTTCAGCTACTTCGACGCCACCGCCACCAACGGCCGATGCAAGCGCGGCAAGGCACACAGCACCGCAACCGCCATCACCGCTGACAGCAACGCTATCACGCTCATCCCGGTCAGCCGGCCATCCACCGTCTCTCCCAGTATCAGACTGGACGCTACCGCAGCCGCAGTGATCGCCAGGTCCTGCACGATATTCTGCAAGGACATGAAGCCGGCTCGTTCATGCGGCGCCGGCACCCGGCTGGTGAGGGCGGCCAGGGTGACGTTGCGGCCGGCGTTGCCGGCCATGAACAGGATGAAGGGCAGCACCAGCGGCATCGCGCCGAGGTCGAAAAATGGCGCGAGGCCGGCGCAGAACGCTAGCGAGGCGATGGCTGCGGCCGGCAGCGGGCCGGCGCGGTCGGCCAGGCGGCCTAGCAGCTGCACTGTGACCATCGCGGTAATGCCGCCGGCGAAGTACAGCATGCCCAGGCGTTCGCGCGGAAAGCCGAGATTCAGCAGCAGATAGGCGGAGAATTGCGGGATCACCAGGAAGGCGGAGAATTGGCTGAGCGCTTGCACCAGGCAGGCTGCGCGCACCGCCGGCTGGGCCAGCAGGCTGCGTGCCGACACCGCCTGCTTGCGCGGCTGCTCCAGGTGGGCGCGCAGGCTGGGCAGGCGCCATGCCGCCAGCAGCCAGACCAGCGCCGCCAGCGCCGCCACGGCATAGAACGGCAGGCGCCAGCCGCCCCAGCGCGCCAGTTCCAGCGCCAGCGGGACGCCGACGATGACCGCCGTCGAGAATCCCAGCATGACCTTGCCGATGGCGCGGCCGCGCCGTTCCGGTGGCGTGCTGTCGATGATGATCGCCATGCCGAGCGCGATCGCGGGGCCGCCGCACAGGCCGGTCAGGCCGCGCGCCAGCATCAGCGTCCACAGGCTGCTGGCGAAGGTGGCCGCCAGCGTGCACAGACCGACGGCGCCGAAGGCCAGCAGCAGCACCGAGCGGCGGTCGAAGCGGTCGAGCAGGCGCACCGACAGCAGGCCGGAGACTACTGCGGCCGAGGTGTAGGCGGCCGACAGCCAGCCCAGCTTGTCGCTGGGGAAGGCCAGCGCCCGCGCCAGGTCGGGGCCGAGCGGCAGCAGCATGATGAAATCGAGGATGTAGACGAACTGGATGGCGGCGACGATGACGATGGCTTGGGTGGGCGACAGCTGTTTCATTGCATTCCTGTAGTGCTGGTATCGGTATTTGTATCGGTATCGGTATCGGTATCGATGCGCGCCGGCAGCGCATCGCGCAGTTGCGCGGCGGCGTCGCGCAGCATGGCGGCGGTGCCGTCCCAGTCGACGCAGGCGTCAGTCACCGAGCAGCCGTAGCGCAGCTGCGCCAGGTCGGACGGAATAGGCTGGTTGCCTGCTTCCAGGAAGCTTTCGATCATGCTGCCGAGGATGCTGCGGTTGCCATGGCGGATCTGCTGCGCCAGGTCGGTCATCACGGTCGCTTGCAGCCGGTGGTCCTTGTAAGAGTTGCCGTGGGCGCAGTCGATGACGATGTTGGGCGCGAGCTTGGCCTTGGCCAGCGCGCGTTCGGCCAGGGCGACGCTGACGCTGTCGTAGTTGGGACGGCTGCTGCCGCCGCGCAGCACCAGGTGGCTATGGGCGTTGCCGCGGGTGCGGATGACGGCGGCGCGGCCGTCGCTGTCGATGCCGAGGAAGGCGTGCGGGCGCGAGGTCGACAGGATGGCGTTGACCGCGGTCTCGACGCCGCCGTCGGTGCCGTTCTTGAAGCCGACCGGCATCGGCAGGCCGGACGACATCTCGCGATGGGTTTGCGATTCGGTGGTGCGGGCGCCGATCGCCACCCAGCTGATCAGCTCGCCCAGGTAATGCGGCGAGACCGGATCGAGCGCTTCGGCGGCGGCCGGCAAGCCGAGCCGGTTGACCTCCAGCAGGAAGCTGCGGGCCTGCAGCATGCCGTCGGCGATGCGGAAAGTATTGTCCATGCCGGGATCGTTGATCAGGCCCTTCCAGCCGATGCTGGTGCGCGGCTTTTCGAAATACACCCGCATCACGATGTATAGCGTGTCGGCCAGTTCGGCCGCCAGCTGCTGCAGCCTGCGCGCATATTCCAGCCCGGCATCCGGGTCGTGGATGGAACAGGGGCCCACCACTACCAGCAGGCGCGGATCGCGCCGCTCCAGGATGTTGCGCACGGTGCGGCGGCCCGTGGCGACCGTCTGCGCCGCCAGCGCGTCGAGCGGCAGCAGGCTGCGCAGTTCGGCGGGCGAGGGCATGGGATCGATGCCGGCCAGGTTGAGGAAGCTTTCTTCATCGACGACAAGTTGGTCTCTTTTCATGAGGGTGCTCGGTAGGTGGTGGCTGCCTTGGCTGCGCGAATTGCGGGGCTGGATGCGAGGAGGAATATCTGTCTGCCATGCATATTAATTCCATTCGGTTAATAAATCAATTGCTAATCATTCTCATTTGCATTTACAATCTCATTTACAATTGGTTACGTCGAGCACGCTCTTGCCGGTCTCCCGCTCTGCTCAAGAAGCATGAACGGCAGCGGAAATAAAGCGCGCAACTGATCGCGCCGAAGGCAATGCAATCGTTCCGATGCGGGCGACGCGTTCGCTGGCGGGCAGGGCAACCATTCATCCGGCTAGCCGCATGCCACGCCACCACTCATTTCTTGCGAGGACCGTCTTCATGAACGACAGACTTCATCATGCATTTTTAAAACAAGCCAGCGCCGCGGATCTGCTCCAGCACTACCAGACCGGCGCGACCTTCTTTGCGTCGCCGCGGCGCTCGTTGCTGGCGCACGGCGTCAAGGCGGTATTGCCGCCATGCGAGGCCAGCCAGCTTGCCGCCAAGGCGGCAGCCTGGCTGCAGGAAGCCAGGCAGGAAGGCCGCCCGCCCGCCGTGCTGATGGGCGCGCTGCCGTTCCGCCTGGACGGCAGTTCGGCTTCGCCCTATCTATACATGCCGCAGCAATTGGCCAGCGGCGCCGGTGTCGACAGCGCGGTTGCCGCCTTGAGTCCGGCGGAAAAATCCTGCGGCGCCCAGCTGTCGATGACGCCTTTGATGCAGCCGACGCCCGAAGCCTACCGCAGCAATGTGCGCAGCGCGCTGGCGGCCATCCGCGATTCCCGCTTTGAAAAAACCGTGCTGTCGCGCTCGCTGACGCTCGACGCCCAGATCGCAGTCCCGGCCCTGCTGCAGCGGCTGGCGGCGCGCAATCTGCGCGGCTACACCTTTGCCATCGACCTGGCCGACGCGGCTGCGGCGCATCGCACGCTGATCGGCGCCAGCCCGGAATTGCTGCTGGCGCGCTACGGCCGCGAGTTGGTGTCGCATCCGCTGGCCGGTTCGATCCCGCGCAGCGCCGATGCGGCCGAAGACCGCCGCCGCGCCGACGGCTTGCTGCAGTCGGCCAAGGATCTGCATGAACATGCGCTGGTGGTCGATGCGGTGGCCGCCGCCATGCGGCCGTATTGCAAGAACCTGAAAGTGCCGGCGGCGCCGAGCCTGCTGGCGACGCCGACCATGTGGCATCTGGGCACAGAGCTGCGCGGCGAACTGGCCGATCCCGCCACCACCTCGCTGGAAGTAGCGCTGGCGCTGCATCCTACGCCAGCCGTATGCGGCCATCCGGCGGCGCCGGCGGCCAAATTCATCGCTGACGCCGAAGGTTTCGACCGCCGCTATTTCGCCGGCCTGGTGGGCTGGTGCGACAGCCATGGCGACGGCGAATGGGCGGTGACGCTGCGCTGCGCCGAAGTTGGCGCCGATAGCGCGACGCTATATGCCGGCGCCGGCATCGTCGCCGGCTCCGAGCCGCAGCTGGAACTGCTGGAGACCTCTGCCAAGCTGCGCACCATGCTGGCGGCGATGAGCCTGGAGCTGATGCTGGAAGACGAGCAGGCGAAGGCGGCGTCATGAGCAGCGCCGATCAGTTTGATTATTTGCCGGGATTCACGCCCTGGCCACCGGAGGCCGCGGCGGCTTACCGCGCCGCCGGCTACTGGACCGGTGAAACCTTCGGCGCCATGCTGCGCCGGCGCGCGCAGCAATATCCGTCGCGCCTGGCGCTGGTGTGCGGCGCGCGGCGCTGGACCTATGCCGAGCTGGACCGCCGCAGCGACCGGCTGGCGGCCGGTTTCGACCGGCTCGGCATCCGCCCGCGCGAGCGGGTGGTGGTGCAGCTGCCGAATATCGCCGAATTCTTCGCCGTATGCTTTGCCCTGTTCCGCCTGGGCGCGGTGCCGGTGTTTGCCTTGCCGGCGCATCGCCGCACCGAGATCGGCTATTTCTGCGCCCACAGCGAAGCCGCGGCCTACATCATCGCCGATGTCGAGGGCGGCTTCGATTACCGCCAGCTGGCGCGCCAGGTCCGGGCCGAGCAGGCTGGCCTGCGGCATGTCGTCGTAGTGGGAGAGGCGGAGGAGTTTTGCGCGCTTGACAGCCTGTATGACGAGGCGCGCAGGTTCCCCGAGCCGCGCGCGGACGACGTCGCTTTCCTGCAGCTGTCCGGCGGCAGCACCGGCTTGCCCAAGCTGATTCCGCGCACGCCCGACGATTATCTCTACAGCATCCGCGCCAGCGCCGAAATCTGCGCCTTGACGCCGGACAGCATCTATCTGTGCGCGTTGCCGGTGGCGCACAACTTCACGCTCAGTTCGCCGGGCACGCTCGGCGTCCTGTACGCCGGCGGCTGCGTGGTCATGACGCGGCGCGCCAGTCCGGACGATGCGTTTCCGCTGATCGAAGCGGAACGGGTCACCATCACCTCGCTGGTGCCGCCGCTGGCGATGGTGTGGCTGGATGCGGCCGCCAACAGCAACAGCAACAGCGGCCGGCGCCATGATTTGAGCAGCCTGGAGCTGCTGCAGGTAGGCGGCGCCAAATTCACCGCCGAAGTCGCGCAGCGCGTGCGGCCGGTGCTCGGCTGCACCTTGCAGCAAGTGTTCGGCATGGCCGAAGGACTGGTCAACTACACCCGTTACGAAGATATCGAGCAGCTGGTCACCTCGACCCAGGGGCGGCCGATTTCCGCCGCCGATGAAGTACGCGTGGTGGATGACGAAGACCGCGATGTGATGCCGGGAGAAGTCGGCCACCTGCTGACCCGCGGTCCGTACACCATACGCGGCTACTACAAGGCGGAAGAGCACAATGCCCGCGCATTTACCGCCGATGGCTTCTACCGCACCGGCGACCTGGTGTCGCGCCTGCCGTCAGGCCATCTGGTGGTCGAGGGCCGCGCCAAGGACCAGATCAACCGCGGCGGCGACAAGGTGGCCGCCGATGAAGTCGAAAACCATTTGCTGGCGCACCCGAACGTGTACGACGTCGCCCTGGTGGCGATGCCGGACGCCTACCTGGGCGAGCGCAGCTGCGCCTTCGTGATTCCGCGCGGCCCGGTGCCGCGGGCCATGGACCTGACCGGCTTCCTGCGCGAGCGCGGCATCGCCCACTACAAGATCCCGGACCGCATCGAATTCGTCGACCGCTTCCCCAAGACCGGCGTCGGCAAGGTCAACAAGCGCGTCCTGCGCGAACGCATCGCAGAACAGCTGGCCAAGGCCGGTGTCCATCCTTAACCAATCACCAGTTCAAGACATCACCATGACTATTCCAAGAATCGCTTCCTATCCCATGCCAGCCGCCATGCCCACCAACCGCGTCGACTGGAGGCCGGATCCGGCGCGCGCGGTGCTGCTGATCCATGACATGCAAGAATATTTCCTCGATTTCTACGATAGCAAGGCAGCGCCGATCCCCGCCTTGCTGGAACATATCGGCCGCTTGCGCGACGCCTGCGACGCTGCCGGCGTGCCGGTGGTGTACACCGCGCAGCCGGCGCAGCAGGCGCCGGAGCAGCGCGGCCTGCTGCAAGACTGGTGGGGGCCCGGCCTGACGGCGCAGCCGCAGCGGGCGCCGGTGGTGGCGCAGCTGGCGCCGCGCGCGCAGGATATCGTGCTGACCAAGTGGCGCTACAGCGCCTTCGTGCGCAGCGACCTGCTGCAGCGCATGCAGGCGCAGGGGCGCGATCAGCTGATCGTATGCGGCGTGTACGCCCATATCGGCTGCCTGATGACCAGCGCCGACGCCTTCATGAACGACATACAGCCGTTCCTGGTGGGCGATGCGCTGGCCGATTTCTCCGCCGAACAGCACGCCATGGCGCTGGATTACGTTTCGCAACGCTGCGGCGTGGTCAGCAGCACCCAGGACGTCGCCGCGGCTTTGCGGCCGGCCGCTGCCAGCGTGCTGCCGGCCAGCCTGGCGGCGCTGCAGGCGGAGGTCGCGCAGTTGCTGCAGATGCCGGCATCCGATCTGCGCAGCGACGATCATCTACTGCACGCCGGCCTTGATTCGATCCGCCTGATGAGCCTTGTCGAGCGCTGGCGCCGCGGCGGCTCCAGCCTGACTTTCGTCGATCTGGCGGAGAAGCCGACGCTGGCCGGCTGGTGGAGCCTGCTGGCGCTGGCGCGGAGCAACTAGGATGGATATCGCCCGCAAGGAGCAGCTGGCTGAACCGGCGCCGCTGCCGCTGTCGGCGGCGCAATACGGCATCTGGCTGGGCCAGCAGCTGGACCCCGCCAGTCCCGCCTACTGGACCGCCGAGGCGGTCGAACTGCATGGCGCGCTGGACCAGGCGGCCTTTATCGCGGCAGTGCGGCAGGCGGTGGCCGAGTGCGACGCCCTGCATCAGCGCTACGCCAGCGACGGCACGGAAGTCTGGCAGATGCCGGCTGCCGGGCGGGACTGGCCGCTGGAGCAGCTGGATTTCAGCGCCGCCGCCGCACCGTTCGAAGCGGCGCAGCGCTGGATGCAGGCCGACCTGCTGCAGATCGCCGATCTGGCGTCCGGCCCGCTGTTTGCCAGCGCGCTGCTGCGGCTCGGCGGCGCGCGCACGCTGTGGTATCTGCGCGTCCATCACGTGGCGCTGGATGGTTTCGGCTATGCCTTGCTGGCGCAGCGCGTGGCCGACCTGTATTCGGCCGATACCGCAGGCAAGGCGCTGCCGCCGGTGCGCTCCAGCGCGCTGCAACCGGTGGTTGCGGAAGACCTGGCTTACCAGTCTTCCTCCGCCAGTGCGCGCGATCGCGAATTCTGGTGCGCCCGCCTCAAGGATGCGCCGGCGCCGCTGCTGCTGGCGCCAGCCAAGCCGGTGGCGCATGGCGTACGCCGTCTGCGCGGCGCTTTGCCGGCCGCCAGCCTGAGCGCATGGCAGGCCGCCGCCAGCGCCGCCGGGGTCGACTGGAGCGCATGGCTGATAGCTGCCATCGCGGCATGGCTGCAGCAGAAAACCGCCGCCAGCGAAATCACGCTGGGCCTGCCGGTCATGGGGCGGCTCGGTTCGGTGTCGCTGAGCGTGCCCTGCATGGTCATGAATATCGTGCCCCTGCATTTGCGGCTCGACCGCAACGCCGGAATCGGCCAGCTGGCGCAGCAGGTCGCCGCTGAAATGCGCGCACTGCGGCCGCATCAGCGCTATCGCTATGAACACCTGAAACACGACCTTGGCCTGAGCGACGGTCGCCGCCTGTTCGGCGCGGTGATCAACCTGATGCCGTTCGACCGGCCGCTGGAATTCGGCGGCTTGACGGCGACATCTCATCCGATCTCGGCCGGTCCGGTGGAAGATCTTTCTATCGTGGTTGCTCCCGGCGCCCATGGCGTCCGCCTGGATTTTGAAGCCAATCCCGATGCCTACGACAGCGCCGCGCTGGCCGAGCTGCATGCCAGCCTGCTGGCGGCGCTGGATCTTCTGGCCGATCCGGCGCATGGCGCGGAACTGTCGCTGGCGGCCGCGCTGGGCGCCGATGCCGGCGAGCCGGCGCTACTGTCCGGCGGCGACCTGGGGCAGCCGCCTGAAGCGGTGCTGGACGCCTTGCGCCGGCACGCTGCCAATACCCCAGGACAGCTCGCGCTGGCGCAGGATGGCGTGGCGCTGACTTATGCCCAGCTGCTGGCGCGCGTGCAGAAGCTGGCCGCGCGCTTGCTCGAACAGGGTGTGCAGCCGGACAGCCGCGTGGTGCTGCTGTTGCCGCGCGCGCCGGATACCGTGGTGGCCTTGCTGGCGATCCTGTGGGCCGGCGCCGGCTACGTGCCGCTCGATCCCGACGGTCCGCCGCTGCGCATCGCCGCCGTGCTGGAGGATGCGCAGCCGTTGCTGGTGCTGACCTTGCGCCAGCATGTCGACAAGGTCGGCGCCGGTTTGCCGTTGCTGTGCCTGGACGATGCCGACGCATCGGATGCTGCGCCATTGGACGCGCCGGTCATCGTCGCGGCGGATGCGCTGGCGTATGTGATCTATACCTCCGGCTCCACCGGCCGGCCGAACGGCGTCATGGTCGGGCGCGACGCCCTGGCGCATTTTGTCGCCGGCGCCACGGCGCGCTACCGGTTGTCCGCGGACGACAGGGTGCTGCAGTTTTCACCGCTGCATTTCGATGCCAGCGTCGAAGAAATTTTCCTCAGCCTGTGCAACGGCGCCAGCCTGATCCTGCGCAACGACGAGATGCTGGAATCGCTGCCGCGCTTTTTGCAGGCTTGCGCCCGGCTGCAGGTCAGCGTGCTCGACTTGCCGACGGCGTTCTGGCACGAGCTCAGCTTTTGCATCAGCCAGCATGAAGCCGCATTGCCGGACAGCGTGCGGCTGCTGATCATCGGCGGCGAGGCGGCGCTGGCGGAGCGGGTGGCGCGCTGGCGCAGCTCGGTACCGTCGCATGTGGCGCTGCTCAATACCTACGGCCCGACCGAAGCCACCGTGATCTGCACCACGGCGCAGCTGGCCGGCCCTGAAGCGATCGGTTTCGAGGGCGATATGGTGCCTATCGGCCGGCCATTGCCGGGCGTTGCGATTGCGGTGGTCGATGCAGCCTTGCGCGCGGTTGCGCACGGCGAGGAAGGCGAGCTGTGCCTGCTGGGCGGCGGCCTGGCGCGTGGCTATCTTGGCCGCGAACCGTTGACCGCGCAGCGTTTCGTGCAACTGGAAAATCTTGACGGGCAGGGCGGCAGCCGCCGGGCTTACCGCACCGGCGACCGTGTGCTGCTAGGCAGCGACGGCCAGCTGCGTTACCTGGGCCGGCTGGACGATGAATTCAAGCTGAGCGGCCATCGCATCGATCCGCTGGAAATCGAAGCCGCCTTGCTGCAATACCCTGGCATGCGCGAAGCCGCGGTGGTGGCGCAGACGCTGGCGAACGGCGGCAAGCGCCTGGTGGCTTGCCTGGTGGCAGACCAAGTCTTGCCGGCGCCGGCCGTGCTGCGCGCCTTCCTGGCGGAGCGCCTGGCGGCGGTGGCGGTGCCGGGCAGCTACCTGGTCTTGCCGCAGCTGCCGCGCAATGCCAACGGCAAGATCGACCGCAAGGCGCTGTCTGTCTTGCCGCTTGAAGCCGAGGAAGCGCAGCCCGATGCCGCCGCCAGCAAGCTGGAGCAAACCGTGATGGCAGTCTGGCGCGAGGTGCTGGGCGTGAGCACGGTAAGGCTGACGGACGACTTCTTCGCGCTCGGCGGCAAGTCCCTGCAGGTGATACAGGTAGCTAACCGCCTCGGCATCGCCCTGCAGCGCGAGATCGCGGTATCGGCGCTGTTCCGGCATCGCACGGTGGCGGCGCTGGCGCACTCGCTCAGCACCCTGGCCGGCCATCCGCCGCCGCCTGCCGCCGCGGGTTCTGAATTCGCGCCTCTGCTGGTGATCCAGCGCGGCACGGAGCAAGGCGAGCCGGCCCTGTTCTGCGTGCACCCAGCGGAAGGCTTGTCGTGGTGCTACCTGGGCCTCACCATGCAGCTGCCGGATATGCCGATCTACGGCTTGCAGGCGCACGGCATCAGCGGCGCCTTGCCGGCTTCGGTGGACGAGCAGGTGGACGGCTACCTGGCGCTGCTGCGCAATACCCAGCCGCACGGACCTTATCGCCTGCTGGGCTGGTCCTCAGGCGGCGGCATCGCCCATGCCATGGCGGTCAAGCTGCAGGCCGCCGGCGAAGAGGTATCCATGCTGGCCATGATGGATGCCTATCCCAGCGATATCTGGCAAGGCAAGCCGCCGCCGCAGGAGCGCGACGCCCTGCTGACCTTGCTGGACGTGATCGGCGCTTCGCCGCTGGACGCCGACGGCCGGCCCTTGTCGGAAGAAGCCATGCTGGCGCGCTTCCGCCAACCGGACAGCACCCTGGCGACGGCAGACGAGGCGCGCATGGCGCGTCTGCTGCAGAGCGCCTTGCATGGCATGTTGCAATACCGTGACCTGCGGCATCAGCCTTACCGCGGCGACCTGCTTTTTTTCCATGCCGCGCGCCGTACGCCGGAAGCGCCGGACTGGCTCGGCTGGCAACCTTATGTGCAGGGACGCATGGAGCGGGTCGAGATCGACAGCACCCATATCGGCATGAGCAAGCCGGCGCCGCTGGCGCATATCGGCCGCGAGCTCGCCAGGCGCCTGAGCCTTCAATCCATCCTGAAAAATCATCATGAGTAAAACACCTACGCCTGCACTTGCCCCTGCGGCCACGCCGCGCACGCCGCCGCGCATGCTGCGTGTGCGCCGCACCCTGCAACTGACGCCGCACATGCGCCGCATCACGCTGGCCGGTCCGGCGCTGGCCGGTTTTCCGCCCGACAGCAACGGCGCCCACATCAAGCTGCTGCTGCCGCGTCCCGGCCAGGTCGAGCCGGTCTTGCCGACGCTCGGGCCGGACGGCCCGGTCTGGCCGCCGGACGACATCCGGCCGATTGCCCGCACTTACACGGTCGGCCGCTACGACGCCGAGGCGGGCGAACTGGATGTCGATTTCGTCCTGCATGGCGATGATGGCCCGGCTTCCAGTTGGGCCTTGCACGCGGTCGCCGGCACGGCGGTCGGCGTGGCCGGGCCGGGCGGACCGCCGCGCTTTGTGCCGGGCGCCGAGTACTACTTGCTGCTGGGCGATCCGAGCGCGTTTGCCGCCCTCGCCGCAGTGTTGTCCGCCTTGCCTGAGCATGCCCGCGGAGAGGCGCTGATCGAAGTGCCGGACCGCAGCGAGATCCAGCACCTGCGCCATCCTCCCGGCATCGCCGTGCGCTGGCTGTCGCGCGAAGGCGCGCCGGCCGGCAGCAGCACGCTGTTGCTCGATCATGTGCGTGAACTGCGCTGGCCGGCCGCAGCCGTGTCGGTGACGCTGGCCGGCGAAAGCACGCAAGTGGTGGCGCTGCGCGAATACCTGCTGAAGGAACGCGCGGTGCCGCGCCGCGCCATGTACGCGGTCCCTTACTGGAAAGACGAACACACCGAAGAGGCTTATCACGCCGAACGGCACCGCATCATGGACGCCTTCGAACTGGCCGAAGAGAACGCCGCCACCCACACCAAGGAAACCGCATCATGATTCTCCGCACACTCCGCAGCGCAATGCTGGCGCTGGCCTTCCTGTCGGCTGCCGCTGCCGGCGCCGAACGCAGCCTGGTCGACGCCGCCGGCCGCACCGTGGTGCTGCCGGCACAGCCGCAGCGCGTGCTGGCGCTCTCCGAAATCGACCTCGATTCGCTGCTGGCGCTCAAGCTCAAACCGGTCGGCGCCACCAACGGCCGCGGCCAGAGCGCCATGCCGCATTACCTTGGCAGCGCTGTCAGCGGCATCGCCAGCGTCGGCAATTTCGGCAGCCCGGTGCTCGACCTGGTGATAGGCGCGCAGCCGGACCTGATCCTGGTCGGCAGCTTGCCGGATCCGGAACTGCTGGCGCAGCTGAGCAAGATTGCGCCGACCGTGGTCAGCTACAAGCAGGGCGAGAACTGGCAGCTGGCCTTGCGCCGCATCGCTGCCGTGGTGGGACGCAATGCCGAGGCGGAAGCCTTGCTGAGCGCCTACCAGCGCCGCGCCGACAGCGTGCGCGCCAAGCTCGGCGCCCAGGCTGACGCTACCGTCAGCGTGGTGCGCTGGAATCCGCAGGGGCCGGCCTATATGCTGAAAGACGCCTTCGCCAGCCTGGTGCTGGCAGACGTCAAGTTGCGCCGGCCGGCGGCACAGATGCAGGCCGGCGTCGCCCATTCGCCGCCCTTGAGCCTGGAAGCCTTGTCGCGCATCGACGCCGACTGGCTGTTCGTCGGTACGCTCAACAGCAGCCAGGCCAACGATGCCTTGGCGGCGGCGCGGCAGAGTCCGGCTTTCCGCCAGCTGGGTGCGGTGCAGAAGGGGCATATGGTGGCGGTCGACGGCTCGTTGTGGACCAGCCCTGGCGGCCCGCTGGCGGCGCAGGCGATCCTGAACGACATCGAAAAAGTCATGCTGGGCGGCCGGGCTGAACCTAAAAACCCTTCTTGAAGCAGCTTCCCGGAGTCCTTGTGCTTGAACATGTTGAACGCCCGGCGTTGCGCCGGGCCTTGCTGCTGTTGTTGCTGTTGTCGGTGCCTGTGCTGGCGCTGGCGTCCTTGCTGATCGGCGCCGGCGAGATCCGTCCGGGCCAGGCCCTGGCCTTCCTGCTGGGCGATGCCGCTGCGCGCAGCGATGCGCAGTTGCAGACGGTGCTGCTGAGCCTGCGCTTGCCGCGCATGGCGGCGGCCTTGCTGGTCGGCAGCGCGCTTGGCGTGGCCGGCATGCTGATGCAGACCGTGACCCGCAATCCGCTGGCAGAGCCCGGTTTGCTGGGCGTGAATGCCGGCGCCGCGCTGGGCGTGGTGGTCGGCATCGCCTGGGCCGGCGTCGAGAACGGTCCCGGCTATCTGCTGTGGGCGGGGCTCGGCGCCTTGCTCGGCAACGCCTGCGTGCTGGCGGTGGCGCAGGTAGGCCATCACGCGGCAGCGCCGTTGCGGCTGGTGCTGGCCGGGGTCGCGCTGAGCGCTACCTTCATCGGCATCAGCTCGGCCATCCTGCTGTCGCAGCCTGCCGGCTACGACCAATATCGCTTCTGGGTGCTGGGTTCGCTGGCCGGCATCACGCCGGGCATGACGCTGTGGACAGCGCCGGTGGTGCTGGCGGGCTTGTGTTCTGCGCTGCTGCTGGCGCGGCCCTTGTCGGCGCTGCTGCTGGGCGACGACATCGCCCGTTCGCTGGGGCACCGGCCCTTGCCCTTGCGGCTGGGCGTGGCCTTGAGCGTCACTTTGCTGACCGGCAGCGCGGTGGCGCTGGCTGGTCCGATCGGTTTCCTGGGACTGCTCGCGCCTTATCTGTCGCGCTTCCTGGCGCGGGCTCTGATGCCGTCTTCACGCCATGCCGGATTGGCAACGCAGATGCTGATCGCAGCCTGGCTGGGCGCCGGCCTGCTGCTGGCGGCGGATCTGGCGGCGCGGCTGGCGGTGCAGCCGTTTGAAACGCCGATCAGCGTGATGACCGCGCTGGCCGGCGCGCCGCTGCTGATCTGGCTGGCGCGCTCGAAGGCGTGGCAGAACGGAGCGGCCCTATGAACGCTGCCTTTCCCGTCGCAGAAAATCTGCCGCCGAAGGCGTCGCCTGCACAGCTGGAAAGCGGTGTGCATTTGCTGCGCTGCGGCCGCTTTTCCCTGCTGTTTGCGCGCCGCTCTTTGTGGGCCGGCCTCGGCTTGTGCGCATTGCTGGCGGCAGCTGTCGGCGTGGCGCTGATGGCCGGGTCGACCTGGCTGTCGCCGCAACAGTTGCTGGCGGCGCTGCGCGGACACGGCGCGCCGGGCCTGCAACTGCTGGTGCTGGAATTCCGCTTGCCGCGGATCCTGGTCGGCTTGCTGGCCGGGATCGCGCTGGGACTGGCCGGCTGCCTGATCCAGGCCCTGACCCGCAACCGCCTGGCCACGCCCGATCTGCTGGGCGTGGCCGATGGCGCCACGCTGGGCGTGTTCGTGGCGCTGATCAGCAGCGCGGCCGGCATGTTCGGCCCGTGGTGGGTGGGGCCGCTGGGCGCTCTGGGCGCGGTAGTCCTGCTGCTGATCGCGTCCGGCAACCTGGGACGGCGCGGACAGCGCCTGCTGATCGTCGGCCTGGCCTTGTCCAGCCTGTTGCGCGCGGTGACCGAACTGGCCTTGTCGCGCCAGGAACTGATGCATGCCAGTTCGCTGTACGCCTGGAGCATCGGCAGCCTCAACGGCCGCTCATACGCTGCCGTAGCGCCGCTGGCTGTGGGCCTGCTCATTCTCTTGCCGCTGACTCTGTTAAGCACGCGACGGCTGGCGCTGCTGCGTTTCGACCTGGAGATCGCCAGCGGCCTTGGCTTGCCGGTGCGGGCGACGCAGTGGCAGGCGCTGCTCAGCGCGGTGCTGCTGGCTGGGCTGGCGGTCGGCGTCTGCGGACCGATTGCCTTTGTCGCGCTGGCGGCGCCGTTCATCGCCGAACGGCTGGTCGGCGGCGGCCGCATCGCCTTGTTCAGCGCGGCGCTGACGGGCGCGTTGCTGGTGGTTGGCGCCGATACGCTGGGGCGGGTGCTGCTGGCCGCGGCTGAATTGCCGGTGGGCGTGATTTGCAATCTGCTGGGCGGGCCTTTCCTGCTGTGGCTGTTGCTGAGTGAACGTAAGAAGGAAATGTAATGAGCAACGATCAGACGCTGGTGGTGCAAGACCTGCACGCCAGCCATCAAAAAACGCCGGTCCTGCACGGCATCAACCTGCGCATCGTCCCCGGAAAAGTGACGGTGATCGTCGGCCCCAACGGCTGCGGCAAGTCGACCCTGTTGCGCTGCATGGCGCGCCTGCACAAGCCGAGCCAGGGCGCCATCCGGCTCGGCGGCGACGATCTGTGGCAGCTGCGTCCGCAGCAGGCTGCGCGCCGCCTGGCCTTGCTGCCGCAGGCGCCGCAAGCGCCGGAAGGCATCAGCGTCAGCGGCCTGGTGCGCTACGGCCGACATCCGCACCAGGGCTTGCTGCAGCAATGGTCGGCCGCAGACGAGCGGGCGGTGCGGCAGGCATTGCAGGCGACTGATGTGATGGCGCTGGCGCAACGGCCGCTGGAGCAGTTGTCCGGCGGCCAGCGCCAGCGCTGCTGGCTGGCGATGGTGCTGGCGCAGGAGACGCCGCTGCTGTTGCTGGATGAACCCACCAGCATGCTGGACCTGGGGCACCAGGTCGACGTCCTCAACCGCATCCGCTTGCTGGCTGCCGCCGGGCGCGGCGTGGTGATGGTGCTGCACGACCTGATGGCGGCGGCGCGCTACGCCGACACTCTGGTGGCGATGCGCAACGGCCGCATCCTGGCCAGCGGCGCGGCGCGCGACATCGTCACGCCGGAGTTAGTGCGGCAGCTGTATGAAGTCGAGGCGGACGTGCTGGCGGCGCCGGGCGACGGCGCGCCGGTAGTGGTGCCGGTGGCGGCTCATGGCGCCGCCATTGCAGCGCATGCAGATGCGGATAGTGCGCTGGTTGCGCAACTTTGATTAACAACCCAAGGAAAGACAATATGGAATTTCAAGACAAGGTAGTGCTGGTCACCGGCGCGGCGCAAGGCATAGGCGCGGCCGTCGCGCAGGCCATGGCGCGGCAGGGCGCCAGGCTGGCGCTGTTCGATGTGCAGCCGCAAACGCTGGCGCAGCAGGCCGATGCGCTCGCCGGCAGCGGCACGCAAGTGCTGGACATCGCTGTCGACGTCTCCGACAGCGCGGCGGTGAATGCAGCGGTAGAGCGCATCGAGCGCGAACTGGGGCCGATAGACATCCTGGTCAACGCCGCCGGCATCTTGCGCCTCGGCTCCGCGCTCGATTGCAGCGATGCCGACTGGGACAAAACCTTCAGCGTCAACGTCGGCGGCGTATTCCGCCTGTGCCGCGCGGTCGCCGGCCGCATGGCGCCGCGCCGGCGCGGCGCGATCGTGACGGTGGCGTCGAATGCGTCGGCGGTGCCGCGCCAGCAGATGGCGGCCTATGCCGCATCCAAGGCTGCCTCGGCGCACTTCACCCGTTGCCTCGGGCTGGAGCTGGCGGTGCACGGCATCCGCTGCAATGTGGTCTCGCCAGGCTCGACCGATACCGCCATGCAGCGCCAGCTCTGGACCAGCGAGGAGCACAAGCGGGCGGTCATCAACGGTTCGCTGGAACAGTTCCGGCTGGGGATTCCGCTGAGCCGCATCGCCGACGCCGCCGACATCGCCGATGCCGTGATCTTCCTGGCCTCGGAGCGCGCCCGCCATATCACCATGCATGAACTGTGCGTGGACGGCGGCGCCACCCTCGGCGCCTGACAGAAGACTCAGGACAAGCGGGAGCAGTCCAGTTACTCACCAAAATCATTACCAATAAAAATCGTCAATTAACACCACGAGGGAGCTGTAGAAATGAATTTGAAATTGAAAAAAAGCACCATGCAATGCGCACTGGCGGTGCCGGCCTTGTGCGGCGGCGTGTTGCTGAGCGCCGGCCCGGCTTTTGCCGAGACCACCTTGAAAGAGGTGGTGGTGACCGCCAGCGGCTACGAGCAGCAGATCAAGGAGGCGCCGGCATCGATCAGCGTGATCACTCGCGAGCAGCTGGAAAAGCAGCCCTTCGCCAACCTGCAGGACGCGGTCAGCCACCTGGAAGGAGTCAGCATCGTCGGCGGCGACAATAATTCCAAGGATATTTCGATACGCGGCATGCCCGGCGAATACACCCTGATCCTGGTCGACGGCAAGCGCCAGGGTACGCGCGAAACCAGCTCGCGCGGTACCGGCGGCATCCAGTCCAGCCTGATTCCGCCGCTGGCGGCGATCGAACGCATCGAAGTCGTGCGCGGCCCGATGTCGTCGCTGTACGGTTCGGATGCGATCGGCGGCGTCATCAATATCATCACGCGCAAAGTGCCGAAGGCCTGGGGCGGGGCGCTCAACGCCAGCACCATCCTGCAAGGACGTTCCAACCTGGGCAATGAATACCAGGGCGACTTTTATCTGGCGGGACCGGTCAAGGACGACGTGGTCGGCCTGCAACTGTACGGCAACCTGAATACCCGCGAGGAAGACAGGGTGGTGGACGGCACCGCCCATACCGATACCCGCGCGCTCACCGCCAAACTGGGCATCAAGCCGGCCAGCAACCAGGACATCACGCTGGAAGCCGGCCATGAAGAACTGAAGCGCACTTATACGCCCGGCAAATCGCTGGCCGCGGACGACAGCCAGACCATTTCGGAGGATACCCGCAGCCACTGGGCGGCCAGCCACAACGGCCGCTGGGCTTTCGGCAATACCGACGTCAGCCTGTGCCAGGAAATCGGCAAGTTCAG
Organism: Collimonas sp. GW821-FHT02H07; assembly: GCF_059421505.1. Lineage (NCBI taxonomy): Bacteria > Pseudomonadati > Pseudomonadota > Betaproteobacteria > Burkholderiales > Oxalobacteraceae > Collimonas > Collimonas sp. GW821-FHT02H07. The sequence goes on along the minus strand of NZ_JBWKVC010000013.1, from coordinate 85,696 downwards.
CGGCAAGACCGAGGGCCCTGCCGGCCCTGAAGCTGCGCTGGCCAGCCCGAAGATCACCAACACCATCTTCGACGCTCAGGCCACGCTGCCTTTCACCACCAATATCTTGAAAGTGGGCGGCCAGTACACCCACAACCAGCTGGACGGCACGGCGGCGGAAAGCCCGAGCCGGATCGGCAAGACCGTGCTGAACTATGTCAATCCGGGTTCGATCACGCGCAAGTCGTGGGCGCTGTTCGCCGAGGATGAATATTTTGTCACCAGCAAGCTGTCGCTGACCGGCGGCCTGCGCCTCGATCATGACGACAAGTATGGCCAGCACTTCAATCCGCGCGCCTATGCGGTGTACCAGCTGTCGCCGACGCTGACCTTGCGCGGCGGCGTCGCCAAGGCCTTCCGCGCGCCCAACCTGCGCCAGAGTTCGGCCGGCTATGTGATGTCCAGCGGCGGCCCGACGTCGATGCCGGGCGTCCTGTACGGCAATCCGGACCTGAAGGCCGAAACCAGCGTCAACCAGGAAATCGGCTTGCGCTACGACGGTCCGGATGGGCTGACAGGCAGCGTGACGGTGTTCAACAACGACTTCAAGGACAAGATCGTGAGCGACTATGCCGGCCGCAACGATCCGCTGACCGGGCTGCCTTTGTACACCTACAACAATATCGCCAAGGTGAATATCCGCGGCGTCGAGTTCGGTGCGACGGTGCCTTTGTCGCATGCATGGAAGCTGTCGGGCAACTATACCTATACCGATTCCAAGCGTGAAAGCGAGGGCGAAACGGCGTTCAACGGCAGTTCCCTGAAAGGCCAGCCGCTGGACAAGACACCGAAACATGCCGCCAACCTCAAGCTCGACTGGCAGCCGAGCGACGCAGTATCCAGCTTTGCACGCGTCAATTACGTCAGCGAGCAGTTCTGGGCGGCCTACCGCAATGGCGGCGCCGGCGTGCGCACGCGTCCGGCCACCACCACCTTCGACCTCGGCGCATCCTACATCGTCAACAAGATGCTGACGCTGAACGCCTCGCTGTTGAACGTCGCCGACAAGGTGGTCGACGTCGACCGCCGCCCGCGCGCCACCATCAACGGCAACTGGCTGGTGGATGAAGGCCGGCGCCTGTGGCTGGGCATGAACGCGCATTTCTGATGATTGCCGGCCAGGGATTGCGGCGGCTTTAGCTTCCGCTTGTCCTTGATCCGCATGCACATCCCCGCGGTCAGGACGACATGGGGGATGTTTTTTTTTGGGCTCCTCCTGAGCAGCGGCTCTAATATTCCCTTTGTCGCATCGCAACTTTCGGTTTTAAATAAGACCCCATCAAAACAGGTTTCTTGTCTTATCTATGACCGATCCGATTCACCCGATTTTGCATTTTGTTCACGGCAACAGTTTCCCCGCAGGCACATATCGCCAGTTCCTGGATTTTCTGCGGCGCGACTATGACGTCCGCTCGCTCGATATCCATGCCCATAATCCGAAGTACCCGGTCACCGACGGCTGGCCGGCGCTGGTGCAGGAACTGATCGACGAGCTGGCGGCGCGCTACAGCCGGCCGGTGATCCTGGTCGGCCATTCGATGGGCGGCGGACTGGCCCTGCTGGCGGCGCAGCGGCGCCCGGACCTGGTCAGCTGCGTGGTGATGCTGGACACGCCGGTAGTGGCGGGCTGGCGCGCCACCTTGCTGCGCGGCGCCAAGGCGCTGGGCCTGGACAACCATGTGCCGCCCGCCAGATTTTCCGCCAAGCGGCGCAACCTGTGGCCGAGCGCCGAGGCGGCTTACCAGCATTTCGCCGGCAAGCAGGTGTTTGCCAACTGGGCGCCGGAAGTCTTGCGCGACTACATTACCTACGGGCTGGAAGAAGAGCAGGGCAATATGGTGCTGCGTTTCCGGCGCGATATCGAAACCGCGGTCTACCGCACCTTGCCGCATAATATGAGCAGCGTCCTGAAGCGCGGTTTTCCGGTGCCGATCGGTTTCGTCGGCGGCGTCGATTCGGTCGAGTGCCGCCAGGCCGGGCTGGATGCGACCAAGCGCCTGGTCGGCAAATATTTCAAGCAGATCCCAGGCGGCCACCTGTTTCCGATGGAGTCGCCGGAACTTGCCGCCGTTACCACGCGTCAGATGATCGAGTCCCTGTTGAATGCCGGCGAAGCACGAATCCGGCGCCCGCGCAACTAGTGGACTGTAACAGTCCATGACAGCGAACGCATAATTGATGGCCGTTTCACGGTTTCTGGCCCGGCATGTTGTAGGATACAGGGCTATTTCCATCGAATATTGCTATGTCATCAACAAACAGAACCAAGCAAGATACAAACAACTCACGCTCCGGCAACGCCAGGAAAAACGGCAAGGGCAGCGTAGCCCACGCATTGCTGCTGACGGTGGGCGGCCTGTTCCTGGCGGGCGCTGTCATCGTCGGGCTGTTGCTGACGTATGCGCTGGTGGTCATGACGCCGCAGCTGCCGGACCTGGGCGCCATCACCGACTACCAGCCTAAAGTACCGCTGCGCATCTACACCGCCGACCATGTCCTGATCGGCGAATTCGGCGAAGAACGGCGCAGCCTGGTCAAGCTGGACGATATTCCGGCCGACATGAAGAATGCCGTGCTGGCGATTGAAGATGCGCGTTTCTACCAGCATGGCGGCATCGACGTCATCGGCATCCTGCGCGCCGGCCTGACCGACATCATGCATGGCGGCGCCTCGCAGGGCGCCAGCACCATCACCATGCAGGTCGCGCGCAACGTCTTCCTGTCCAGCGAAAAAACCTATTCGCGCAAGATCTATGAAATCCTGCTGGCCTACAAGATTGAGTCGGCGCTGAGCAAGGACCAGATCCTGGAGGTCTACATGAACCAGATCTACCTGGGCCAGCGTTCCTTCGGTTTCGCCGCGGCTGCGCGCACCTATTTCGGCAAGGACCTGAAGGACATCACCCTGGCGCAGGCAGCGATGCTGGCCGGCTTGCCGAAAGCGCCGTCGGCCTACAATCCGGTGGTCAATCCGAAGCGCGCGCATGTGCGCCAGCAATACATCCTCAAGCGCATGCTGGATCTCAAGTTCATCACCCAGGAACAGTTCGACCAGGCGGCGGCGGAAGACATCCAGGTCAAGACCAAGGGCAACAACTACAACGTGCACGCCGAGTACGCGATTGAAATGGTGCGCCAGATGCTGTTCGCGCAATACAAGGAAGAGACGTATACGCGCGGCCTGACGGTGATCACCACGCTCAATTCGGCGGACCAGGCCGCGGCCTACGATGCGGTGCGCAAGGGCGTGATGGACTACGACCGCCGCCATGGCTACCGCGGTCCGGAAGCGACCATCGAACTGCCGGCGGCCGGCGACGAGCGCGACCAGGCGATCGAAGACGCCTTGCAGGACAAGCCCGACAATGACGATATCCTGCCGGCCGTGGTGCTGAGCGCCGATCCCAAGCAGGTGCAGGTCATGCTGCGCAACGACAGCACCGTCACCATCAGCGGCGAAGGCTTGCGGCTTGCCGCTTCCGCCTTGAGCGCCAAGGCCGGCAAGAACCTGAAGATCCAGAAGGGTTCGGTGATCCGCGTCATCAATACCGCCAAGGGCTGGCAGATCACCCAGCTGCCGCAGGTGGAGGCGACCATGGTGTCGCTGACGCCGCAGAACGGCGCGATCCGTTCGCTGGTGGGCGGCTTCGACTTCAACCAGAACAAGTTCAACCACGTGACGCAAGCCTGGCGCCAGCCGGGCTCGACCTTCAAGCCGTTCATCTATTCGGCGGCGCTGGAAAAGGGTTTCGGCCCGGCATCCATCATCAACGATGCGCCTGTGTCTTTTCCGGGCGGTCCCGGCCAGGATGCCTGGGAACCGAAGGACGACGACCAGCCTGACGGCCCGATGCCGCTGCGCACCGGCCTGCAGCGCTCGAAGAACCTGATATCGATCCGCCTGCTGGATGCGATCGGCGTCAAGTATGCGCAGGATTTCGTCACCAGCCATTTCGGTTTCGATGTCGACAAGACGCCGCCCTACCTGCCGCTGGCGTTGGGCGCCGGCCAGGTCACGCCGCTGCAGCTGGTGGGCGCCTATGCGGTGCTGGCCAATGGCGGCTATCGCGTCAATCCCTATCTGATCGCGCAAGTGACCGACTCGCGCGGCAACGTGCTGTCCAAGGTCGAGCCGCAGGTCGCCGGCGAGAACGCGACGCGGGTGCTGGATGCGCGCAACAGCTACATCATGACCAGCCTGCTGCAATCGGTGGCGCAGCGCGGCACCGGCGCCGGCACCAATGTGCTGCACCGTACCGACCTGGCCGGCAAGACCGGCACCACCAACGATGCTTTCGACGGCTGGTTCGCCGGCTACCAGAACACCCTGGTGGCGGTGGCGTGGATGGGCTACGACCAGCCGAAGAGCCTGGGCAGCCGCGAGTTCGGCGCCCAGCTGGCCTTGCCGATCTGGACCGAGTACATGGGCCGCGCGCTGCGCGGCGTGCCGCAAACCCAGATGCCCATGCCGGCCGGGATCACCACCATCAACAACGAGTTCTACTTCGATAATTTCACGCCGGGCAACGGCTTTATCGCCTCGCTTGGATTAGGCGCCGGAGCGGCGCCGCTTGAAATCGGCCCGGATGGCGTGCCCCTGCCGCCGACCGCGCCGCCAGCGCCCGGCGCGCCGCCGGCGACGCCGCAAGAGGAAGAGAAGCAGAATATCCTGAAGCTGTTCAGCGGCCACTGACGCTGCCTGCCGACGGGCTGCACACAAGCCGGCGATATCCATAAGGGGTATCGCCGGTTTTTTTTAGATTCAGCGCGGCAAGCGCATTGTTTTCGGTAGGGTGGGCAGGTTTTTTTGCCCACGCGTGACCACCGCGCATCCGCGCGGGCAAAAAAGCCCGCCCATCCTACCTGTTGATTCGCCGACTAGCTGGCCCAGGTTCGCTGCAAGATTGTTTTCTGCAGATGCGGCGCCGCCAGGGTGCCGTAGACGCGGCCGCCCATGGCTTCGCTGCGGCTGGCGATGAAGGCTTCGGCGATCACGGCCGGCGCGTGCTGCAGCATCAATGCGCCTTGTACCGTCAGCACCAGCCGCTGGACGAAGCGCCGTCCCAGCATTTCGCGTTGATCCGGCGGCGTCGCCAGGTCCTTCGTCAGGTCGTCCAGCATGCTGCGCAGGCCCGGATGCTGACTGGCGCTTTCGCCCAGTTGCGCCAGCAGCAGGCCGAAGCCGGCCGGCTCGCGTTCGATGGCGCGCAATACGTCCAGGCACATCACATTGCCGGACCCTTCCCAGATCGAGTTGACCGGCGCTTCGCGGTAGAAGCGCGCCATCGGTCCGGTCTCGACATAGCCGTTGCCGCCCCAGATTTCCATGCATTCGCCGGTGAATTCCAGCGCGCGCTTGCAGATCCAGAATTTGGCGGCGGGCGTGACGATGCGGCGCCAGGCCCGCTGCAGGGGATCGTCGGGATGCTCGAAGGCGCTGGCCAGCTGCAGCATCAGCAAGGTCGCCGCTTCGCTTTCCAGGGCCAGGTCGGACAAGACGTTCTGCATCAGCGGCTGCTCCGCCAGTTCGCGGCCGAACGCGCTCCTGTTGCGCGCGTGGTGCAACGCCTGCACCAGCGCCTGGCGCATCAGGCCGGCCGAGCCGATGACGCAATCGAGCCGGGTGTGGTTGGCCATTTCGATGATGGTCGGGATGCCGCGCCCTTCGTCGCCGACCATGATGCCGAACGCTTCCCTGAACTCGACTTCGCTGCTGGAGTTGGAGCGGTTGCCGAGCTTGTCTTTCAGGCGCTGGATCTGCACCGGATTCTTGCTGCCGTCAGGCCGCCAGCGCGGCACGAAAAAGCAGCTCAGGCCCATCTCGGTGCGCGCCAGCACCATGTGGGCATCGCACATCGGCGCCGAGAAAAACCATTTATGGCCGGTCAGCAGGTAGCCGGCGCCGCGTCCGGAGCCGCCTTCCAGCGGCAGCGCCGCGGTGGTGTTGCTGCGCACATCGGAGCCGCCTTGCTTTTCCGTCATGCCCATGCCGATCAGGATCGAGTGCTTGTGCTCCAGGGCGAGATCGCGGCTGTCATGCTCACATGACAATAATTTTGCCTGCAGGGCGGCATACAGCGCCGGCTCCTGCTGCAGCACCGGGATCGAAGCGAAGGTCATGGTGGTGGGGCAGAGCGAGCCGGCTTCAAGCTGGGCATGGAGGAAATAGCCGGCCGCGCGCGCCACGCGGCTGCCGCTTTGCGGCTTGATCCAGGGCAGCGCGTGCAACCCCTCGCGCCGCAGCATGCCCAGCAAGGCATGCCAGGCCGGATGGAATTCGACGGAATCGATGCGGTTGCCGGTGCGGTCGAAGGTATTCAGTTCAGGCTGGTGGCGGTTGGCCAGTTCGGCCAGCTGCCAGCTTTCCTTGCTGCCGAGCTCGGCGCCGTAGCGCGCCAGCGCATCGGCATGCCATTGCCCATGCAGGCGCTGGACGCCGCTTTGCAGGATGGTGTCGTCGAGGTAGAGATTATTGCCATACAGCTCAGCAACCTGGTTCGTCACTTCGTGGGTCTGTCCTTGCATGCCTGGTCTCCTGATATGCTTCAGTATTAGAGTGGATCTCCTGACTTTACCCCTTGCGGCAGCCTTCGGGTAGCTGCTTTATTGCAATTATTTAGAGCCCGCTTTCAGTCCCGCGGCCATTCCCTGGCCGACCGGATTCGAGGCTGCCGGCCGCTACCGGCAAGCCGCCGAGTTTAAAAAGCGTGCTCGCTTCGTCTGTCAGGTAAAATGTCGGTTGTATTTCACAACATGCAGACCCTATTCGCCTCTATGTCCTATCAAGTCCTCGCCCGTAAATATCGCCCCAGAAGCTTCGATACGCTGGTCGGCCAGGAACACGTCGTTAGGGCCTTGACGCACGCCTTGGAGCAACAGCGTCTGCACCATGCCTATCTGTTCACCGGCACGCGCGGCGTCGGCAAGACGACCCTGTCGCGCATCCTGGCGAAATCGCTCAATTGCATCGGCGCCGACGGCAACGGCGGCATTACCGCGGAACCTTGCGGCGTGTGCGACGCCTGCGTGGCGATCGATGCCGGCCGTTTCGTCGATTATATCGAGATGGACGCCGCCTCCAACCGCGGCGTCGATGAGATGGCGCAATTGCTGGAACAGGCTGTGTACGCGCCGTCCAATGCCCGCTTCAAGGTCTACATGATCGACGAAGTGCACATGCTGACCAACCACGCCTTCAACTCGATGCTGAAGACGCTGGAAGAGCCGCCGGAACATGTCAAGTTCATCCTGGCCACTACCGATCCGCAGAAGATCCCGGTGACGGTGCTGTCGCGCTGCCTGCAGTTCAACCTGAAGCAGATGCCGCCCGGCCATATCATCAGCCACCTGGACAATATCCTCGGCCAGGAAAAGATCGAATTCGAAACCCCGGCCTTGCGCTTGCTGGCGCAGGGCGCGCACGGTTCGATGCGCGATGCGCTGTCGCTGACCGACCAGGCGATCGCCTATGCCGCCGGCAAGGTGACGCTGGAAGCGGTGCAGGGCATGCTCGGCGCACTGGACCAGTCTTACCTGATCCGCGTGCTGGATGCGCTGGCGCAAAAGGACGGCCCCGGCCTGCTGGCGGTGGCCGACGACATGGCCAGCCGCAGCCTGTCCTACAGTGCCGCGCTGCAGGATCTGGGCACCTTGCTGCATCGTATCGCGCTGGCGCAAAGCGTGCCGGCCGCGCTAGCCGACGATTTGCCGGAACGGGAAGAAATCATCCGCCTGGCCGGCTTGTTCGATGCCGAAGAAGTACAGCTGTTTTACCAGATCGCCGTCCACGGCCGCAATGAACTGGGCCTGGCGCCGGATGAATACGCCGGCTTTTCGATGACCTTGCTGCGCATGCTGGCCTTCCGTCCGCTAGCCGACGGCAGCACGGTGACGCCGCCGGCTAGCAGCCGTCCGCGGCCGCAGGCTAATGTCGCTCCGGCAGCGCCAGCGGCGGCTGTTGCGCGGCCGGCGCCGGCTGCCCAGGCAGCCGCTCCCGCCGCGGCACGCTTGAGCAGCGCGCCGCAAACGCTCAGCACCAGCGCGCCCGTGACCCGCCCCGACACCAGCGGCATGAGTCCGGCCAGAGCCGCACTGGAGGCGGCCCGCGCCGCTGCTTCTTCGCGCAAGGGCGGTAGTGCTGCGCGCCCGGCGCCGGCCCAGCCGGTTGCTGCTGCTGAGCCCATGCCGGCCGCGGCTGCTCCGCCGGCGGCAGTCAAGCCGCGGCCTGCGGCGCCAGTCTACGAACCGCAAAATTCGTCGGTGCCGCCGTGGGAAGAAGAGATCCCGCTGCCTATGGATTTGCCGGATACCGAGTTTTCCAGCTCGGCGGCTGAAAAAAAAACTGAATCGTATTCGCTAGCGCCACCGCGCCCGACTGCCAATGGCGCGGGCAATGCGCGCCAAGCGCCGCGTCCCGAAGCCGTGGCGCCGCAGCCTCAGATTCCGGCCGAGCCTTTGCCGCCGCTGGTGCTGCAGCCCGACGCCAACCTCAACTGGGATGGCAACTGGCCGGTGCTGGCCGCCGGCCTGGCGGTGCGCGGCGTAGCGCACCAGCTGGCGCAGCAGAGCGAGCTGATCAAGTGCGACAGCAGCGGCCCCGCGGCGCTGATCCATTTGCGGATCCCGCTCGACACCTTGCGTTCCGCCGGCAGCGTTGATAAATTGGCGGCCGCGCTCAGTGAACACTTCGGCCGCACGGTGAAAGTGGAAACCGAACTTGGCAATGTACGCCATACCGCCAATGCGCAGGCGATGGCGGCGCAGGCGGAACGGCAGCGGCTGGCGGAACAGACCGCACAGAACGATCCTTTCATCCAGAGCATGATGCGTGAATTCGGCGCATCGATCGTACCAGGATCAATCAAGCCGATAGGCGAAGCGAAGTAGGCGGGCATAGTGTCCGCTCCTTGTTTTGCGAATTTAATTTTTTAACAGGAGAAGTATCATGATGAAGGGCCAACTGGCAGGGCTGATGAAACAAGCCCAGGCAATGCAGGACAACATGAAAAAGATGCAAGACCAACTGGCCTTGATCGAAGTCGAAGGCGAGTCGGGCGCAGGCCTGGTGAAAGTCGTGATGACTTGCAAGAACGCGGTCAAGCGCGTGGCGATCGACGCTTCGCTGCTGGCGGACGACAAGGACATGCTGGAAGACCTGGTGGCTGCCGCGTTCAACGACGCAGTACGCAAGGCAGAAGCGCTGTCGGCCGAAAAAATGTCGGGCCTGACCGCCGGCATGCCAGCCGGTTTCAAGCTGCCATTCTGATCATCCCGTCATTGAGCGCTGCGTGAAAGTACCTTCCAGTCTTACCTTGCTCACCGAAGCCTTGCGCCATCTGCCCGGCGTCGGTCCGAAATCGGCGCAGCGCATGGCGTATCACTTGCTGCAGCATGACCGCGACGGCGCCGCCCTGCTGGGGCGGGCGCTGACCCAGGCGGTCGACCAGATCCGCCATTGCGCGCTCTGCAATACCTTTACCGAGAACGAGGTTTGCGAAACCTGCCTCGATCCCGAGCGCGACCCGACCTTGCTGTGCGTGGTCGAAACGCCGACCGACCAGCTGATGATCGAACAGACCCTGACTTTCAAGGGTCTGTATTTCGTCCTGATGGGACGGCTGTCGCCGCTGGACGGCATCGGTCCCAAGGATATCCAGCTGGAAAAACTGGTGGGCCGCGCTACCGACGGCGTTGTGAAGGAAGTCGTTCTGGCGACCAATTTCACCAACGAAGGCGAAGCCACCGCCCACTACATCAGCGAAACCATGAAAGCGCGCGGCTTGCAGGTGAGCCGCCTGGCGCGCGGCGTGCCGGTTGGCGGCGAGCTGGAATATGTGGATGCCGGCACCATCGCTCGCGCCATGCTGGACCGGCGAGCGACTTAGCCATCCGGTCCGTGAAGAACACGAAACCCATGAAAGAAGCGCAAATCAGCTCATATCGATTTCTGTTTTTTTCGTGGGTTTTTCGTTTTTCGGAAAATTTTTTCCAGAGATGGATAGACAGATCGTGCCGGCCCGCGAGAATTCTGTTATTTTGCATAAGTGTTTTGCATCAGTAGAGCGAAAGATATCGCCAAGCATGTAACTTCAAAATCTTCAAAATCCCAAAAAGAATCATGAGGAGACAACATGAAATTAAGCTGGAAGCAGTTCGCAATTGCTCTTTGTTTGTTCCTGGCCGGTTATCTGACATTCAACAGCAATCTGTTTGCGCAGACGCCGGAGAAGACCAAGGTATCGATCGCGGTCGGCGGCAAGAACCTGTTCTATTATCTGCCTTTGACGATCGCCGAGCAGCTCGGCTATTTCAAGGATGAAGGCCTGGATGTGCAGATTTCCGATTTCGCCGGCGGCGCCAAGGCCTTGCAGGCGCTGATCGGCGGCAGCGCCGACGTGGTTTCCGGCGCATTCGAGCACACCATCAGCATGCAAGCCAAGAACCAGCGCATCACCGCCTTCGTGCTGCAGGGCCGGGCGCCGCAGATCGTCATGGGCGTGTCCAACAAGACCATGCCCAACTACAAGACCATCGCCGACCTCAAGGGCAAGAAGATAGGCGTCACGGCGCCGGGCTCCTCGACCAGCATGATGTCCAATTTCGTGCTGGCCAAGGGCGGGCTCAAGCCGACTGACGTTTCCTACATCGGCGTCGGCGCTTCGGCCGGCGCCTTGTCGGCGCTGCGTTCCGGCTCCATCGACGTGATCGTCAATCTCGATCCACTGATCACCATGATGCAGAAAAATAACGAGATCAGGATCATCTCCGACACCCGCACCCTGAAAGACACCAATGCGGTGTTCGGCGGCCCGATGCCGGCAGCCACCCTGTATGCTTCCGCCGATTTCATCAAGAAATATCCCAACACCACGCAAGCACTGACCAACGCCATGGTGCGCGCGCTCAAGTGGCTGCAGAAGGCCACGCCGGAAGATGTCGCCAAGGTCGTGCCGGAAAGTTACCAGCTGGGCGATCGCGACTTGTATCTCGACGCCTTCAACAAGATGCGCGAAGCGCTGTCGCCGGACGGCATGATCCCGGAAGAAGGGCCGAAGGTAGCCTTGCATACGCTGGAAGCCTTCGATCCTGAACTGGCCGGCAAGAATATCGACCTGTCGCAGACTTACACCAATGAGTTTGTCAAGAAGGCCGACGCCAAGTACAAGTAATCGTCAATGCGCCGCCCGCCTGCTGGCGGCGCGGCGGCTGGTTGTGGACGGCTTCCGTTGAAATCTGCTTCGGCCCCGGCCGTATTGCCTATGACTTCCGCTTCAACTCCCGCTCTTTTCCTGGACAACATCAGCTGCACTTTCGTCTCCAAGGACGATCGTTCGCAGCGCTATACCGCGGTGGCCGACACCAGCCTGTCGATTGCGCCGGGGGAATTCGTTTCCGTGGTGGGACCGACCGGCTGCGGCAAGTCGACCTTGCTGAATGTCGGCGCCGGCTTGCTGCAGCCTTCCACCGGCAGCGTCAAGGTGTTCGGCGAGCCGCTGGCCGGCATCAACCGCCGCGCCGGCTATATGTTCCAGGCGGAAGCGCTGATGCCCTGGCGCAGCGCGCTGCAAAACGTCATCGCCGGCCTGCAATACCGCGCGACCGATGAAGCCAGGGCCCGCCAGCTGGGCGAGGAATGGCTGGCGCGGGTCGGCCTGCAAGGCTTCGGCGACCGCTACCCGCATCAGCTGTCGGGCGGCATGCGCAAGCGGGTGGCGCTGGCGCAGACCTTGATCCTGGATCCCGACATCATCCTGATGGACGAGCCGTTTTCGGCGCTCGATATCCAGACCCGGCAACTGATGGAAAACGAAGTGCTGGAGCTGTGGAGCGCCAAGCGCAAGGCGGTGCTGTTCATCACCCACGACCTGGACGAAGCGATCGCCATGTCGGACCGGGTGGTGGTGCTGTCGGCCGGGCCGGCCACCCATCCGATCGGCGAATTCGTGATCGACCTGCCGCGCCCGCGCGACGTCGCTGAAATCCGCAGCGAACCGCGCTTCGTCGAACTGCATCAGCAAATCTGGAGCGTGCTGCGCGACGAGGTGCTGAAGGGTTACCAGCAGCAAAAGAAAATCAGCTGAGCTTGCGGCCGCCTGGAATGAAGGTGCTTGCGATTTTAAGCTGCTGCCAATAAGGAAAACAGGATCATGTGGAAAGCCATCAAGCCGAATTACAAAAACCTGCGGGTATATCAAGCGCTGGTGCTGCTGCTGTTCTTCGGCGTCTGGCACCTGGCGACGCGCAATCCGCAGACCGCGTTTTTCTTTGGCGAGCCGCTCAAGGTGCTGCAGCGGGTCTGGCAATGGTTCACGGTCGGCAGCGGCAGCCTGGAAGTCGGCTTCGGCGACCATACCTGGTTCACCCTGAGTTTTCCGGCGGAAATCTATTCGCACCTGCTGGTGACCCTGACCGAGACCATGCTGGCGTTCGGCATCGGCACGGTGTTCGGCCTCGGCGTCGGTTTGTGGCTGGCCTTGTCGCCGCTGACGTCGGCCATCCTCGATCCCTACATCAAGGCCTCCAACGCCATGCCGCGCGTGATCCTGGCGCCCATCTTCGCCATGTGGTTCGGCCTCGGCATCTGGTCCAAGGTAGCGCTGGCGGTGACCTTGGTGTTTTTCATCGTGTTCTTCAACGTCTACCAGGGCGTGCGCGAAGTCAGCCCGGTCGTGCTGGCCAACGCCCGCATGCTGGGCGCCAGCCAGCGCCAGCTGCTGCGCACGGTCTACCTGCCGTCGGCCACGTCATGGGTGTTTTCCAGCCTGCATACCTCGGTCGGGCTGGCGTTTGTCGGCGTCATCGTCGGCGAATACCTGGGCTCGGCGCGCGGGGTCGGCTACCTGATCCTGCAGGCGGAGGGGGCGTTCGACATCAACACGGTGTTTGCCGGCATCCTGGTGCTGACAGCTTTTGCGCTGGTGCTCGATACGGTGGTGGGGATGATCGAAAAGCGCTTGATGAAGTGGCAGCCCAAGAGCGGCGAGACCGAGCGCCTGTGATTTTAGCCGGTGAAATTCCTGGTGCTCGCTGAGCTTCTCGCCATTTGGCAATTTGCCTTGTTGACTTCTTGTTAATTGGCGCCGCTGCGGTTTTTCCAGTTCCGGCAATCTCGCCCGTCAAGAGTATGCTTCAAATCAATTCAATACAAAAGCGGTTGCGATTGCCTTCAAATCACCTATTCTCATCATGTCATAGTGATGATGTTGTCCATTCTCCAATGTAATAAAATGCCGACCCCCAGATGAATGCCCGGCAGGGGCTTTCGCTGGATCTTACGAACATGCGCAACCATCGCCGGCAGCTGAAACGGCTGCGGCGCTGAGGCTGTTCCCTGGTTTTTGAGGAGAAATACATGACAAAACTCGACCTTTCGCGTCGCAGTTTTTTGAAGGCCAGCGTCATCGCCGGAGTCTCGGTTTACGTAGCGCCCATGGGCGGCAAGGCATTCGCCGCCCTGTTTGAAGAAAAAATCCTGACGCCCATCCAGTGGGACAGCGGCAACGGTCAAGTCAAGTTCCGTATCGATGGCATTGCCAAGGTCACCGGCGCCAAAGTGTTTGCCCGCGATGTGCGCGCGCGCGACATGCCGCACTGGCCGAACCAGCAAGCCCATGCCTTCATCCTGCGCGCCACCAAGGCCGACCGCAGCTTCCTGGGCTTCGACCTGAGCATGCTCGGCGAAGAATTGAAGCCGGACCGCGTGGTCACCGCCGCCGACCTGGCGCGCGACGGCGTGGCCTTCCCGGCGTTTTACGGCGAAGACATGCTGCTGCCGGCCGGCAAGACACCGGCCTATCTGGGACACGCCGTGGCGATCCTGATCTATAACGATTTCGCCCGTTTCCGTTTCGCCAAAGACAAGCTGCAATTCAAGGATGAAGTCATCCAGTACGGTCCGGCGACCGGCCCGCTGGAGCGCGATCCCTGGGGCAGTTTCCGCTTCGTGCGGGTGGGCGGCGCGACCTCGTTCGACGACGATGTCTTCTCCAGCCTGAAGAATGCGCCGGTATTCCCGAGCATGATGCGCAAGCACCAGCCGGTCTGGCCGGACGGCCAGGAGCACGGCAAGCTGGGCGAGCAGGGCATGTTCTACGCCGCCCAGATCCAGGAACAGCTGGACCACCCGCCGGCCGACTGGCTGGTCATGGAACGCAACTACAACACGCAGTCGGTGGATACCGCGGCGCTGGAGCCGGACAACGCCAACTGCTGGTACGACGCTGCCAACCAGGCCCTGCACATGGTAGTGCCGACGCAATCGCCGGCGGAAGTGGTCGACAGCGCCATCGAGATGATGAAGAAGGGAAAATTCCCTTTGAAGAAGCTGTTCCTGCATCCTTGCTATACGGTCGGCTACGGCTCCAAGGATCACTACAATTTTCCGTTCTACGGCCTGGTGACTTCGCTGTATGCGGACGGCAAGCCGGTGCGCCTGGCCAACGACCGCTACGAGCAGTTCCAGACTTCGATCAAGCGCCACGCCTTCAAGATGCACTACCGCATCGCGGTCGATCGCAAGAGCGGCTTGCTGCAATCGTTCAAGGGCGAATTCGAAGCCAACGGTGGCGGCCGCGCCAATTTCTCGCCATCGGTGGCGATGGTGGGCGCTACGGCAGCGCAGTCGATCTACTACTTCCCGAAAAACGACCTGGCGGCGGTCGCGATTGCTACCCGTGCAATCGACGCCGGTTCGGCGCGCGGCTACGGCACCTTGCAAAGCATGGCGGCGACTGAAATGATGATCGACGAGATGGCGGAAAAGCTGGGTCTCGACGCCATCGATTTCCGCCTCAAGAATGCGCTGCGTTCCGGCATGAAGAACACCCAGGGTGCGATTCCGGCGGGCGCCATCCGGGTCGACGAAGTGCTGCAAAAAGCCAAGCTGCATCCGCTCTGGGTCAACCGCGCCAAGAGGAAAGCGGAGTACGAAATCAGCCATCCGGGCTATCGCTACGGCGTCGGCTTCGCCTGCGTGCAGAAGGATTTCGGCACCGGCGCCGAGGCGTCCTTCGCCAAGGTCGAGATCAGCGCCGACGGCCAGATCCACCTGTCGCACAGCGCGGCTGAAATCGGCACCGGCATGTCGACCTCGCAGGCGATCGCCTGCGCCAAATGGCTGGGCAAGCCGGCCCATGAAGTGCGCACCTCGATCACCGACTGGAGCGACTTGCCGGTGGTCACCAGCGGCGATCCTTATATCATGAGCCAGGCCGAGCAAGACAAGCTGGCGGCCAATCCGCGCTGGTCGCCGGGTTATTCCTCGCCGGCCAGCGCCACCAATTCGGCTTTCTATTTCACCCACAGCACGCGCGAAGCGGCGCGCGTCATCTTCATGCACGGCCTGTGGCCGGCGGCGATGGCGATCTGGAGCCAGGGCATAGGCGGCGGCCAGGCGGCGCCGCTGGTGGTGCGGGTGGAAGATGCGCGCTGGGTCGACGGCAAGCTGTCGGCCGCCGGCCTGCAGGCGCTGCCCTACGAACAGCTGGTCAAGAAAGCCCATGAGCTGGGGCTGGTGACCGGCGCCACGGTGCACGTCTTCAATCGCTGGCAATGGACCGAAGCCGATTTCGACATTCTCGGCAATCTGGTGCGGGTGCCGCTGGACGGCCTCTCGGTACGCTACGGCGAAGGCGCCAGCAAGGCCCTGCAAGCCAAGCAGACTACCGACGGCGGCTACGAGGTGCTGAACCGCAAGAAGGTCCTGATCCCGCCAACCCAGCGCAACAACGCAGCCGTGACCTACTACAGCGCGGTCGGCACCCTGGTCGAGCTGGCGGTGCATGAAGCCAGCGGCAAGGTCGAGCTGCTGACCCATCATTCGATCATGGAATGCGGCAACCAGATCTCGCCGCAGCTGGTCTCCGGCCAGCTGCAGGGCGGCCTGGCGATGGGCATCGGCCATGCCTTGCATGAATACCTGCCGCTGTACGAAGACGGCCCCGGCAACGGCAGCTGGAATTTCAACCGCTACCAGCTGCCGCGCGCCAAGGATGTCGCGGTGTGGAGCCAGACCAGCGAAGTGCTGCCGCCGCTGACCGAAACCGATCCACCTAAAGGCATCGCCGAAGTGGTGATGATCCCGGTGGTCGGCGCCATCGTCAACGGCATCGCCCACGCCATCGGCCACCGTTTCACCGATCTGCCGGTAACCCAACAAAATATTCAGGAGGCTCTGGCATGAGCATGACCATACACCCCATCACCATGCATATCAACGGCAAGCCGGTCGGCCCGGTGCCGGTGCCGGAAGGCATCATGATGATCGATTTTCTGCATGAATACCTGGACCTGACCGGCTCGCGCCTGGGCTGCGGCCAAGGTCTGTGCCGCGCTTGCGTGGTGATCCTCGACAAGCCGGACGGCACTAGCGAAGAAGTGCGTTCCTGCATCACCGGCGCCCATTTTTTCGAAGGCAAGAAAGTGCGCACCGTGGAAGGTCACGCCCAGCGCAACGAGCAGGGCGAAGTGGTGGCGCTGTCGCCGATCCAGCAGAAATTCCTGGAACACTACAGCTTCCAGTGCGGCTATTGCACCCCTGGTTTCGTCAATGCCGCCACCGTGCTGGTGGAAAAGCTCAAGCGCCAGCCTGTGACGAAAGCCCAGCTGGATGACACCATCACCGAAGGCTTGAACGACCACATCTGCCGCTGTACCGGCTATGTCCGCTACTTCGAGGCGGTCAAGGAAGTGGTGCTGGGCACGCCGGGACTGGTGAAGGATGCCAAGTGATGACCAAGCCTCGATATCTTCGCATCGCCCTGGCCGGCCTGGCGCTGCTGGCGGCAACCCTGTTGTCCGCCTGCGACGGCGGCAGCTCGGCTGCGGCCTCCGTCCAGGCTGCGGATCAGAACGCGCTGAAACCCGGCAGCGCCGACCAGGTCGCCCTTGGCCGCTACCTGACCAAGGCCGCCGATTGCGCCGCCTGCCACACCACAGCCACCGGCGCGCCGTTCGCCGGCGGCGTCGAGCTGGCTTCGCCTTTCGGCAAGTTCTACGGTTCCAACATCACGCCCGACAAGGAGCACGGCATCGGCAAATGGAGCGCCGGCCAGTTCTACAAGGCGCTGCACGATGGCGTCACGCCGGACAAGCACTTGTATCCGGCCATGCCTTATACCTCCTACCGCTCGCTGACGCGATCCGACAGCGATGCGATCTATGCCTACCTGATGCAGCAAAAGCCGGCGGCCGTGCCAACCCGCGCTCCGGACCTCAGTTTCCCCTACAACATGCGCTTCGGCATGATGTTCTGGAACGTGCCTTTCCTCAAGGATCAGCTGGCCGATGCATCTGCCGGCAAGTCGGCCATGTGGCTGCGCGGCCAGTACCTGAGCAATGCCCTGGGACACTGCGCAGAGTGCCACACGCCGCGCGGCGCCTTCGGCCAGCTGGATCTGTCGAAATCGCTGGCCGGTTCGGCGCTTGGCCGTGTCGCCGCGCCGAACATCACGCCGGCCGGCCTGGCGGCGGTGGGCTGGACCGCGGCGGACTTGCAGACCTTTTTCGCTACCGGCATCGCGCCCCAGGGTTCAGCTTACGGCGAGATGTTCCCGGTGGTGCATCTGAGCACGCAATACCTGAGCAAGGATGATCTCATCGCGGTGACGACTTATCTGATGGGCGACCAGCCATTGCCGGCGGCGCCGCTCAAGACGATCAGCGCGGACGCCATGGAACTGGATGCCGGCAAGCGCCTGTACACCGCGGTGTGCGCCGGCTGCCATGGTTTCCAGGGCGACGGCAAGCCGCACGTGGCGGTGGCGATGAAAGGCAATTCGACGGTGCGCAACGCCGATCCGCATAACCTGATCGTCGCCATGCTGGACGGCATCGAAGCGCAGAAATTCCCTGGCACCGAGAGCCTGCAGGACATGCAGGGTTTTGCCGGCCAGCTGAACGACAAGGAACTGGCGCAGCTGTCCAATTTCCTGCGCGCGACCTGGGGTGGCCAGCCGGCCAGCATCACAGCAGATCAGATCAAGGCGTTAAGGCTGAGCACTGCTGCACATTAACCGGGTAGGGTGGGCACCCGTGCCCACGCGGAATGGCGCGGCAAATAATAGAGCACCGTTCCAGCGTGGGCAGAAAATCTGCCCACCCTACGGCCATTGCAGCCAGCAGTCTGACAGGATCCACCGTGCAAGCGGTCGATCCTGTTTTTCATTACACTGGTGAGAATTGAAAGAGGAATCAAGCGAGCATGAATGCAGTCGACTATCAAGTATTGAAGAGCGCCGCCGCCTGGCTGCAGCAGGGCAAGCGGGTCGCCATGGTGACGGTGGTGCGCAACTGGGGCTCGGCGCCGCGGCCGCTCGGTTCGCTGTTCGCGATTACCGATGCCGGCGATTTTACCGGCTCGGTTTCCGGCGGCTGCATCGAAGACGACCTGATGCAGCGCTTCGCCGCGGCTTTCCCGGAAAAAATCGAACTGGTCCGCTATGGCATCAGTGCCGAGCAGATGCGCCGTTTCGGCTTGCCTTGCGGCGGTACGCTGGAGCTGGTGATCGAACCGCTCAGCTCGGCCGCCGCGCTGACGCCTTTGCTGGAGGCCGTCAGCGGCCGCCGGCTGGTGCAGCGCCGCCTCGACATGCGCAGCGGCGTGGCCACGGTCGAAGCCACCGCTGCCGATTTCGCGCTGCGTTTCGATGAAGAAGAATTGCTGCAGGTCTTCGGGCCGCGCTGGCGCCTGCTGATCATCGGCGCCGGCCAGGTCTCGGAATACCTGGCGCAAATGGCGCCGGCGCTGGATTTTTCGGTCTACCTGAACGATCCGCGCGAAGAACAGCGCCGCAACTGGCAGGCCGACGACGTCACCTGGCTGGAAGGCATGCCGGACGATGTCGTGCTGGCGTTCAAGCCCGACCGCCGCACCGTCATCGTCACCCTCAGCCATGATCCGAAAGTCGACGACATGGCGCTGATGGAAGCATTGAAGACGGATGCGTTCTACGTCGGCGCGATCGGCTCGATGGCGAGCACCGAAGCGCGCAAGGAAAGATTGCTGACGCTGGACCTGAGCAGCGAGCAGATAGCACGGCTGCATGCGCCGATCGGCATGCAGATATGGAGCCGCTCGCCGGCGGAAATCGCGGTGTCGGTGCTGGCCGAGCTGGTGCTTTTGCGTAACCGCGGCAGCGTGGCGGCATCGCCCTCCAGCTGCGCTGTCGGCGCCAATGACGTGCGGATGGTGGAGCGGCCCTGAACGCCAGGGTTTGCCTGCTTCCGGCTGCATCGATATGTGCAAAAAAACAGGAAAACCATGAAGATGACTGATATCCCTTTCGGAACCACCGACTGGGCAAGCGTTGAACGGACCGAACACAAGGGCGAAAGCGGGATCGCCTACTGGCGCACCCGCCATTTCGGCGAAATCCGGGTGCGCATGGTTGAATATACGGCGGGCTACCTGGCCGACCACTGGTGCAGCAAGGGGCATGTGCTGTTCTGCCTGGAAGGAGAACTGGAGACGGAGCTGGAAGACGGCCGCAAGTTCCTGCTGAAGCCGGGAATGAGCTACCAGGTGGCGGATGGCGCCGAGCCGCACAGGTCGTTTACCGCGGTCGGCGCCAAGCTGTTTGTGGTCGATTAAGCCCCGGATATTGCAGTGCACCCTTTACTGTGGCGCCTAAGCTGCTAGTATGAAATTAGACGATCCGCAACAAATCAGGACATCGGTGGCTGGCTTGCCGCCGGTGCCGGAATCGTCAAAAAGCCAGGCGAGCAGACAGGAGTCCGGCAATGGATTTCATGCTGGAGCAGAAGCGGCCGACCAGGAAACTGGTCGGTTTCAGCATCGTGGTCTTGATGCATATCGCGATCGTATATGCACTGGTGACAGGTCTGGCCCGCAAAGTGGTGGAGGTGATCCAGGAACCGGTGATCACCAAGATCATCGCTGAAATCAAACCTCCGCCGCCACCGCCGCTGCCTGACAAACCGACTCCGCCGCCGCCGAAATCCACCGCACCGCCGCCACCGTATGTGCCGCCGCCTGAAGTCAAGGTGGCGCAGCAGCCTCAGGAAAACGTGATTGCCGCGGTCACCAGCGTCAAGCCGCCGACCAACGAGCTGCCGACTTCTGTCGCCCAGCCGTCTCCCGCGGCGGCAACCGCCGCGCCCGCCGGACCGGCGCATACCAGCGCGCGCGTGACCGGCAATTGTGAAAAGCCGGAATATCCCAGGACTTCGCTGCGCAATGAAGAAACGGGGACGGTGAACGTGAAGCTGATCATCGGCGCCGACGGCAACGTGGTCGACGCTTCGATTGAAAAAAGCAGCGGCTTCAAAGAGCTGGACCGCGCCACCTTGAAAGCCTGGAGCCTTTGCCATTTCACGCCTGCCATGGCGGATGGCCAGCCGGTGCAGTCGACTACCCGCATGCAGTATGTCTGGAAAATGGAATGAGCCGGCAGGAAAGGACGGAAAGCTTGCGGCTGCTGTTGCTGCTGCTGCTGCTGCTGCGATACGGGAAATTATCTTTTTGACATCGTCCTGACGCGATATCGCTGCGACTGAATCGCCATTTGCACACGGTTTATCCCGGTCTTTCAATTCCCGGTATTTTTGGGCGTTTTCGCCGATAACACAGTTGCAATATTAAATGTAATTCAATGTTCGTATGAGACCTGGAACTAAAAGCGGGCACTGCCGGCAGCCTGGGAAATCCTGTCGCGCACTACGCGGATCGCCTGCTTGAGCGTGTACACATCCTGGAAATAACGCTGCGGGATCCGGATCTGGCTGGCGTTGGCATCGATGTTTTCGATATCCTCGCGCCACTGCGCAATCTGTTCCGGACTTG
Source organism: Collimonas sp. GW821-FHT02H07 (assembly GCF_059421505.1). Classification (NCBI taxonomy): domain Bacteria; kingdom Pseudomonadati; phylum Pseudomonadota; class Betaproteobacteria; order Burkholderiales; family Oxalobacteraceae; genus Collimonas; species Collimonas sp. GW821-FHT02H07. The sequence continues at coordinate 64,857 of NZ_JBWKVC010000013.1, read as the reverse complement.
GCTGCCTGTTCTGCCATATCTCATCTTCCAGCGACTTGATCTCCCGATACCACACCACCAGCCGGTTTTTCATGCGCGCTTCCACCATGCGCGGCAAGGCCTGCAGCAGGCCGAACAGCAAGGCCATGAAAGGCAGCAGGATCAGCAAACGCCGCTCGATGAAACTGGCCAGCCAGAACGGCAGGTAGCGCTGCAGGAAAGGGCGGCCGGATTTGAAGTAGCGCGTGCTCTCATCCGAGATGGGGAAATCATCGGTGTTGAGGTTGGGGAACACGCCGCGCGGCGTGAAATAGTCTTCGCGCGCATGCGCGGCATTGGCCGCTTCCAGCAGCAGGTAAGCCAGCGCCGGATGCAGCGTGTCCTTGGAAACCAGCAGCGCGGTCGCTGCCAGCAGGGTGACATCGGCTTGCGGCAGGTCGTTGACGACGCTGGTCGAGGCGCGCGGGAAGATGATCTTGGAAAGCGAAGGAAATTTCAGCACCAGCGCATCGGCCTGGGCAAAGCTCATCAGCTTGAGGTCGCTGTTGAGCAGCATCTGCTGCATAGGCGCATCCGGCCGGCCGATGAAGAAGGCAGCGTCCAGCTGGCCGCTTTCCAGGCTTTGATAAGCCTTGTAGGCATCCATTTCCTGCAGGCTGGTGTTGTCGGCGCTGATGCCGCTGTGACCAAGCAGCACCCGCGAAACCGTCAGCAGGCCGCTGCCGGGAACGCCGATCGAAATCCGCTTGCCGCGCAGCTGCGCCAGCCGGTTGACGACGACGTCGCCGCGATAGAAGACCCAGATCGGCTCGTACGACACGGCGGCGATGGTTTGCAGCTGGTCTTCGGGCGAGGGCGTGGTGGTGCCGGACTGGATGAAGCCGACTTCGTATTCGCTGTCGGGATCCTTCAGCCGCTGATAGTTTTCCACCGAACCGGAAGAGCTGCGGATATCCAGGGTGATGCCCTCGCGCTTCAGCAGCGGCGCGTAGCGTTCTGCGAAGCCGGCGTAGATGCCTTTGTCGGCGCCGGTGGTGATCACGATGGTGCGCTGGATCGCCGGCTTGAGGACGACCGCCAGGCCCCAGCCCAGCGAGGCCAGCAAGATAATCGCGCCGACGATCAGAAAACGCAGCCGGCGCGCTGTCATGGGCGGTTTGTGGATGCGGTGCAGCGCTGGATTGTGTCTCGGCATGGGCTATGGAAAGCGCTCGGTTGGGCAACTCGGAAACCAGACTGCAACTTGGGAGCCGGTCAAGACTCCCGCATGATTACACCTTTTTTACAAACTCCGATTTCAGGCTCATGGCGCCGAAGCCGTCGATCTTGCAGTCGATGTCGTGATCGCTGTCGACCAGGCGGATGTTCTTTACCTTGGTGCCGACCTTGACCACGCCGCCGGAGCCCTTCAGTTTCAAGTCCTTGATGACGGTGACGGTATCGCCGTCCTGCAGGATATTGCCGACAGCGTCGCGGTAAACCTTGGCGCCGTCGCCGGCGGCATCGGCCGCCGCCTGCTGCGGCCACTCATGGGCGCACTCCGGGCAGATATAGAGGCCGCCGTCCTCATAGGTGAATTCGGAGCTGCATTTGGGGCAGGCTGGCAGAGTGCTCATGATCTTGTCTTTCGGAGTAAGGCTGGCGCCGTAAAAAGCCGACAGTATACAACCTGCCGCGCCGCTTGCCGGCTTTTGGGTCTGTAGCCGTGCTTACCGGCAGTATCGCGGAAAACCCCGCTGGCTGCAGTGCCTGCTTAAGCGCCTGCGGCCAGGATGTCGTCAGCTACCGGCAGCAGCGCCAGGCTGCGCGGCGTGGTTGCGCTGAAAAAAGGAGAGGAGTCGACGCGCTCGGCTGCGCCTCAGTGCATTATTTATGGGCTTTCCGGAGCAGCCAGACGGTCTCCGTTGACGCAACTTTTCCCTTCAATCCGCCCGCGACATCCTTGTTTTCAACAGGCGTCAATTGGTAAGCCGCGCCATAGTGCTGTTTTACTTCGTCCCCGTTAACTGAAAACGGTGGGCCGTCCATCAGCGCTTGCTCGTATTCATAAGTGATCAGCAACTGTGGCGCTGCGCCGGTTATTTTCATCAGGTGCGACGCATATTTCTCTCGTGTGGAAAGGGGCAGGGCAACTAAAGCTGCGCGATCGTATATCGCGTCTATGGGTCCGAGACATTCGGCAGACACCTCAAAAATATCACCCACAAATATATCGATATCCTTGGCGCTGTAGCGTGCCAACTCCCCGACTTTGGATATTTTCGGCTCTAAGGCAAGTTCTTTAAACAGTTCGCTGATGGCATGTCCGCTCAATTCTGCGCCGGCAACGCGATAGCCGCGGGCAAGCAGCCATGCAATATCGCGTGTCTTGCCACACAAGGGCAGGAATACGCGACTGCCATTTGCCGGATTCAATTTTTCAAAATGTTCTGTCAGCAGCGTGTTTGCCTCGCTCTCATGAAAATTGATCTCGCCTCGTTCCCATTTTTTATGCCAAAAACTTGCTTCCATATCGGTTCCTTGAATGCCTGATGTGTTGATGTATAAGTAACGTGAGGCCAACTTAGTGATTCAAGCAATGTGCGAAGTTGGGTTGCGGGCCAGGATACAAGTTAAAGTAAGCTTTAAGTCAAGCTATAGTTGCGATAGATGGCATGATGGATATTGCTGAACACAATAATGAACAAGCTTGATAGGCGGCTTTGAACGATTGCGGATGTATCGCTGAATGAAAATTCGCTAGATGCTAGGGACGCTGCGTCGTCCGCTGGTATCCGGCATCGTGTTCGGCGTCGTGGTGTTTCTCATCATGCGGCTGCTTGCGCTGCCGCTTTCTGCGTTCCCATTCCCGGTAACTTTCAAGCCACTTGGCAGCACCTTGGATCTGTTGTCTCACATGTTGCTGTTTGGTGTTCCCATCGCCATTTCCGCCAGCAAGACTGCGCTCGCACGCCGGCCTGACAAGTCATTCAACCCGATCGCCGAGGGTGGCGCAATCCAATAGCAGCGCAGTCAGCCGGCAGCGAGTTAATTCAGACGTTAAAAATGTCAATATTCTGAAGCGGCCCGCTGCTGGCGCGTCCGCGTAAAAGAAGGTTAAGCCCAACGGACGATGAGCGCGAGGGCCAGGTAACCATATACGGCGCCGAACAGGATGAGGCCGTAGCTATGGCTAGCGTTGAAGCCGACCCAGGCCTTCCACATCGTTGTTTGGCGCGTGATAACAGGCGAGACCTCTTGCATGCGTGTTTGCAGTTCACGATCGCGGGGCAACAGCTTTGGACCGTAGAAGGTGTACAGGAGATGCAGGAGACCCAGCAGCAGAATGATCGCTGCACTGGCAGCGACGAGCGAAGGGGCGATCGTGCTCATGGCGGCGCCTGCCTGCCGGTTATTCAGAAATCTCAGCCTCAACCAGTTGCGCAAGTAGAGTGAGCGATTCCTGCCATCCGAGATAGCAAGCCTCAGGCGGAATGGCTTCCGGTATGCCTTCTTGCACAATGTTTACTTCAGTGCCGCAGAAGACCTTTTGTAAAGAAATCGTCGTTTGCATCTCCCCCGGCAAATCAGGGGCGTCGAATTTGTCCGTATGCCGAATTCGTTCGTTAGGTATTAGCTCGAGATACTCCCCGCCAAAGGAATGACTATTTTTCGTGGCGAAGTTCGTAAACGACATTTTATAAGTGCCGCCGACTTTGGCATCAATATGGTGGACCTTGCCAGTGAAACCATTTGGCGGAAGCCATTTAGTCATCGCGTCGGCATCAAGAAACGCCCGGTAGATTCTCTCCGGAGGCGCCCGGAGCACGCGATGAAGCCGGATTGTGTTCGTAGCCATGATTTCTTTGCCTTTCTCTGCGCTGTGATGACGAACTTCGATATGGGTCGCGGTATTGCAGGATAGTTCTAGCGACCGCGGTATGGCTCCGCCCCGGTTCAAGGTCTGAGACCTGCATGCCGCCTGCGTTTCCGGGATCTCGATATCATTTTTGTACTGCACTGAATTTCCGCGAAAAGCTGCACATCAGGATTTACGGCATTAGCATACACCTGAGGCGTCTGATTGACTGAAATGGCGCGGCTGTCGCGGCGGAAAATCCGCTACGCTCACGATGAGCAAATGCCCCTTGCGTGCCGCCCAGCGTGGCGCTACAGTGGGAAACTACCAGCCCGGCGTGCCTAGCGCTCCGACACAGCCTCAAGCACGCGGCTCCCGCCAACCCATGGGAGATGATGCGATGCAAAACCTCATCCAGATCGCCTGCGCAGCCTGCCTGGCCGCGGCAACCGCCGCGACGGCGCAAACCCCGGCCTCACAACCCCCGGCGGGCGGGACGCCCGACAAGATGCCATTCGAGATTCCGTATGGCGCTGCGATTGGTCTGGACAGCGCGAAGAAGCTGCTCGCGATTGCGGAAACGGAAGCCAGGAAACACGACTGGAAAATGAACATCGCTGTCGTCGACCCGCACGGCGAACTCCTCGCGTTCGAGCGCATGGACGGCGCGCAATTCGCATCGATCGCGATATCCCAGAACAAAGCACGCACGTCTGCGAGATTCCGCCGCGAAACCCGAATCTTCTACAACCAGTTTGAGACCGGGCATGGATACGTGCAAACGCTGGATGCGCAACTGGTGGCATCGCCGGGCGGGTTTCCGCTGGTGGAAGGAGGAAAGCTTGTCGGCGCTATCGGCTGTAGCGGCGGCACGGGCGATCAGGACGCTGCCGTGTGCAAGGCAGCCGCCGATACGATCAAGTAGTGCGGCGCCACTGTTCGCAGCAGCTGAAGGCAGCGAGACAGGCCGCAAGGCTACCCGGCCAGCCGTTTCACGCCGGCTTGCCCGAACAGTTCGATCAACCCGTCCGCCGCCGCCCGTATGCGCGGCGAGCGTCGTACTTCGGGATGCATGACCAGCCAGACCGTCAGCACTACCGGACAGGCCGGCGCGGTTACCAGTTTCAGCAATGGGTCGTGGCGCCCCAGGAAGTGCGGCAGGGCGCTGACGCCCAAGCCTGCGCGCGCCGCCTGGTACAGGCTGCTCAGGTCGTTCGAGCGTAGCGGGAAAGGGCGGCCGGCAGCGATCTTTTCCAGCCACTTCTGCTGCGGCGTGGCGAGCAGGCTTTCTTCATAGCCGATGAATTCCCAGGCATCCTTTTTGGCGCCGGCGAGATATTCCTTGGCGCCGTAAAGGCCATAGCCGATCTCGATCAGGGGCCGCACCGCCAGCTCTGCCGCGGCCGGCCGCGACAGGCGCAAGGCGATGTCGGCCTCGCGCCGGGTCAGGTTGACTTCGCGGCTTTCACCCACCACTTCCAAAGCGATGCCGGGCAGGCGCCGGCGCAGGAAGCCCAGCTGCGGCACCAGCAGATGGCTGGCGATGACCGGCGGCGCGGAAATGCGCACGGTGCCTGCCAGCGGCGCGGCCCCGGCCGCCGCCCGCTCCAGCGCCAGCGCTTCCTGTTCCAGGCGGCGCGCGCCGGCCAGCAGGTTTTCTCCTTCCGGCGTCAGCTTCCATTGGCGCTGCAGGCGCTCGAACAGCCTCAGGCCGAGCGCCTCTTCCAACGCCTCGATGCGGCGCGCCACCGTGGTGTGTTCCACCTTCAGCCGGCGTGCACCGGCGGTCAGGCTGCCGCTGTCCACCAGCGCCAGGAAGTAGCGCAGATCGTTCCAGTTGAGATTGGTCATGGTGCAATTATGCACATGAAAGGCGAATATTTGACGGCTTTCAGTGCATAAATATTTTCATTACCATGCTTCTCAATCCCTCAACCTGGAGCACATCATGAGCAAGGAACTGGTCATCAGAATGAGTCAGCCCGGCGATGCCGGCGTATTGCAGGCGGCAAGCATCGATTTGCCGCCGCCTGGCGCCGGCGAGGTGCGTGTGCGCCACACGGCCATCGGCGTTAATTTCGCTGACATTTATCACCGCATCGGCCTGTACCGCCTGCCGGAACTGCCCGCGGTGCTCGGCGTCGAGGCGGCCGGCGTGGTAGAAGCCATGGGCGGCGAACAGGGCGGCCAGGATTGCAGCGACGTGCAGGTCGGCGACCGCGTGGTCTACGCCGGATTGCCGGCCGGCGCCTATGCGACTGCCCGCAATGTCGCACTGAACCGCTTGATCAAGATTCCGGCAGGCGTCAGCGACATCCAGGCCGCCGGCACTCTGCTGCGCGGCATCACTGCCCAGATGCTGTTCCAGCATGTCGCCAGGGTGCGCGCCGGCGACACCGTCCTGGTGCAGGCGGCTGCCGGCGGACTGGGCCAGGTGCTGGGGCAGTGGGGCGCGGCGCTGGGTGCGCGCATGATCGGCACTGTCGGCAGCGCGGGCAAGGGCGAGGTGGCCAGGAGCAAGGGCTATCAGGAGGCGATTCTCTATCGGCAAACGGATTTCGTGACCGAAGCGATGCGCCTGACCGACGGCCGCGGCGTCGATTTTGCGGTCGATGGCGTCGGCGGCGAGACCTTGAGCAAGACGCTGCAGACCGTACGCCCGTTCGGCATGGCGGCCAGCGTCGGCCAAGCGGCAATCAGCGGCAATGAAGACAGCGCCGTCCTGCCGCTCAGCGAGCTTGGCCCTTATCGTTCCATTGCGCTGTCGCGTCCGAGCGTGTTCCGTTTCATGTCGGACCTGTCCCGCTACCGGGAAGGCGCGGAGGCAACTCTGGCTCGCCTGGCGCGTGGCCTTGTCATGGATGTCTCGCTCACGCTGTCTTTGGCGGAAGCAGCCGAAGCCCATCGTCAGCTGGAAAGCGGCAAGACCGCCGGCGGCGTCATCCTGCTGCCTGCTTGACTAGTGGACTGTTCTGGTCGTTTGTCCGAAAATGAATTTTTCCGGATCGAAGCAAGCCACCGCATTATTCGTGAGGAGCCAGGATGGGGGCACCGTCTTTTACCCGTGGGGCGTGCTGGGGTCTGTTATCGGCTACATGATCAAGGTAAAGTGTGCATTGCGCAAGGGAGAGTAAGTGCGCTGGCGTGACTTCAAGCGGTGTTATTGGGCAGGCTGAGGGATTTTTTCCGGCGCGCGCCGGTCGAAGTTCGGCTGGCTGGAAAAATGGCATCCGCCATTTGACGTTTGAAAGTGACAAGAATGGCTATGAAAGTAACTATGAAGCGGCGCACGCTGATCAAATCGCTGCTGGCCCTGGGTGTGTTCGGCGCTGCCGGCGGTGCCTGGGCCGGCTACAACATCTGGTCCAATGAATACACGTTTACGCAGCAGCAGCTGCAGAGCGCGATCGAGCGCAAATTTCCGCTGCGGCTGCGCTATGCGGAAGTGTTCAACGTCGATTTGAAAAGCCCGCAGCTGAGCCTCAATGCGCCGCAGAACCGGGTCGTCACGCTGGTGCATGTCAGCGTGCTCAGTCCCTTGCTGCTGGCGACGCCGCTGAACGGCAATATCACCTTGAGCAGCCGCCTGAAGTACGACAAGGCAACGCGCGCCATCCGTCTTGACAGTCCCTCCGTCGACACCATCGATTTCAGCAGCGTGCCGCAGCAATACCGGGAGCAGTTGAGCCAGATCGGCGCCATGGTCGCTGAGCAGGTGCTGAAGGATTACCCGATCTATACCTTTACCGTCGATGAACTGCGCCTGAGCGGAAAAACCTTCGAGCCTGGCGAGATCACGGTACAGGCAGACGGCATCGCGGTGCAGATCAATGAAACCTGACGAGGCTCCAGCCTAGGCCGGGCGCTTGCTGAAAGTCGCCTTGGTGTAAGCCAGGCTGAAGCCGGCGCGTTCGGTGTTGCGGGCGCTGGCGTTGGCCGGCCGGGCAGTGACGCTGGCCAGCCTGCAGCCGGCTTCGCGTGCGGCATCCAGCCTGGCGTGCAAGAGCGCCAGCTGCACTCCGCGTCCGCGATAGGCCGGCAAAGTGCTGGCGATGTACAAATGCGCCAGCAAGCCGGCGGGCGTCTCGATCAGGCTCATCCCCGCCGTGCCGGCGATCTGACCATCTACGATCGCGGCAAACAGCCGCGTGTCACTGCGTCGCAACGCGATCTGCGCCAGCGCTTCCAGCAAAACGGGCGGACGATTTACCGCCTGCACCGAAAATCCCGCGACCGAGTGCCTTGCAAACCTGGCGCCTACCCAGGCATGGTCGCCGGTTACTTCCATTCCGTTAGCAGCGGCGGTGCGCACATCTGCCGCAGCCAGGCTGCGCACGTAAGTATTGCTGAAAGCATTGACCGCATAGCCGTGTGCTGCCAAAAGCGCCAGCGTACCGCTGTGCGCATGCGGACAAAGGTCTATCTGCGTCTCCAGCCCTTGCGCGGCATACATGCTTTCCAGTTCGGCCAGTTCGGTTGCCTTCAGCGGCGCGTCCATGCCGCAGCCGGTGACGTGGTTCAGCTTGCGCCCGAAGACCGGATCGGTCAGCGCCGCGATGCCGCCGGCGACGGCAACCGCCTGAGCGCGCAGGTCTGCGCTCCATTCACGGTAAGCGTCGGTCTGTCTGCTTAAATGGCTGGCTTCGGCAAATTCAAGTGCTTGGGCAAGTTCGGGGCCGGTCAGGATCATGGCGGGATCGGGGCAAGAGGGATGAGGGAAATTACTTCGGCGCAGGCGTCATTGTGTTCTATTATTTTATGCAGAGCGTAAAGATGCTGCGCATATTCCCGAATAATAAATGAGAACGGACCCCATGATGTCGATGCTGCGCAGTCTTGTTGCCGTTTCGATATTTTTTTGCGCGGCCAACGCCGGCGCCGCTGTCATGTCAGTGCACCTTGATCAGCCGGGCCGCGCCGGGGCGGACGGCCTCGTCGTGGCGCCGTGGATCATGAGCCTCGATGGCGAAATCGATGCCGCAGCGCCGGCGCGGGTAAGGGCAGCGCTGGCGCGGACCGGATCGGCAGGCGTGGAAGTCTATCTCGATTCGACCGGCGGCGATCTGTTCGCCGGCATGGAAATCGGCCAGTTGCTGCGGCAGGCCCGGGCCAGCACGCATGTCGGACGCTATTTGGCCGGCCGCGGCAATCAAGGCGGCGCCGGCCTGGCGTCGGCCGCGCCGCGGCCGGGCGTCTGCTACAGCGCCTGTTCGCTGGCCTTCCTGGGCGGCGTCTACCGCTATGTCGGCGAGGGTTCGCAATACGGCGTGCATCGCGTATCGCGCAGCTCCGGGCCCGCCGCCGGCGACCTCGATACCGGGCAGATCGTGTCGGCCGGCATCGCGCATTACATCCGGGTGATGGGTGTGGGACAGGGTTTGCTCGATCTGCTGGTGCAGCAGGGCGAACACGGCATCTACCTGCTGAGCGACGCCGAGCTGAAGGCGTTGAATGTGGTCAATAACGGCCGTCAGCCTGCCGACTGGTCGCTGGAAGTGACCGATGGCGGCGAATACTTGCGCGGCATGCAGGACACAGAATACGGCCGCGGCAAAATCGCCTTCCTGTGCGACCAGCAAAAAATCCAGATGTTCACCTTTTACCAGGCCGGCGACAAAGCCGACGCCATGGCTGTCGGCCGCTGGGTTCATTCGCTATTGCTCGACGGCGGCATGGCCGCCTTGCCGGATCCGGACAGCGTGGCGGCTGACAAGGGCGAGCTGCAAACCTTCTTCACGCTGACGCCGGAGCAGGCCGGCCGCATAGCAGCCAGCCGCTCGGTCGGCCACGCCATGCAGACTGCGCGCGACGACGCCACTTTCATCGGCTTCAAGGTGGATATCCCGCTCGCCGCATCTCAAAAAGTACGCGCCTTCATCAATCACTGCGTGGCGCCGCGTTCGTAGCGTCGTCATTTTCCCGCGCTTCCGCATCAGTCGGCCTGATAGATCATCTCGCGCGACTCGCCCATCAGGTAGGGGCGATTGGGTTCGATGACCTCGCGCAGATAGCGCCATAGCGCCGCCACCCGCGCCACATTGCGAGTTTCGGTGGCGGCCACCAGCCAGAACGCGCGCTGGATATCGACCTGGCCATCCAGCACCGGCACCAGATCCTCGCTTTGCTGGGCCAGGAAGCAGGGCAGGATCGCCAGCCCCTGGCCGCTGCGCGCCGCCGTGTACTGGGCGATCACACTGGTGCTGCGGAAGGCGCGGAAGGCGGCCGGGGCGACGTTTTCCTTGTAGCGCAGCTCTTCGCTGAACACCAGGTCGTCGACATAACCGATGAAGGCGTGCTGGTTGAGGTCTTGCAGCGTCTTGATTGGTGCGTGGCGGTCCAGGTAGGAGCGGGTGGCGTACAGCTTGAGGAGATAGTCAGTCAGCTTGGTGACCACATAGTTGCCGCTCTGCGGGCGTTCGATGGTGACGCCGATGTCGGCTTCGCGCTTGGACAGGTTGACGAAGCGCGGCACCGGCAGCAGGTCGACCGTGATGTGCGGATGGCGTGCGCAGAAGTGCGCCAGGTGCGGCGCCAGCACGAAGGTGCCGAAGCCTTCGGTGGCGCCCAGCCGCACCTGGCCCGACAGTAGGCGGTTGTGGCCGCTCAGTTCCTCGGCGGCGGCGTACATGGTGCTTTCCATCTTTTCCGCGTATTCGATCAGGCGGTGGCCTTCGGCGGTCAGCGTGTAGCCCTGGTTGTTGCGCTCGAACAGCTGGCTGCCGATCTGTTCTTCAAAGCGGCGCATGCGGCGCGATACGGTCGAGTGGTCTATGCCCAGCTTCTTGGCGGCCTCCACCAGTCCCTGGCTGCGCGTCAGTTCCAGGAACACCCGCAGGTTGTCCCAGTCCAGCACGGCGTTTGTCGGTTTCACCTGCATCTCCTCGCTTTGCAAAAATGCAAAGCTATTGTGGATTATTGTCTATTGTTTCAATAATAATGCACATGCAGAATGTCTCTACAGAAAATTTTATAAAAACGACGCAGAGCGGGCATTGCATGCCGCCCTGCAAACAGGAGACAAGGATGACAAAGCGCAGGCTGCTTGCAGCTGGTTCGGCCGTGGTCTTTTCGTTAACGGGTTTGCTGGCGCTCAGCCAGGCGCAAGCCCAGGATGGCGACGTCTACAAGGTCGGCATCCTGACCGATATGTCCGGTCCGTATGCGGCGATGGGCGGGGCGGGCTCGGTGGCTGCGGCCAAGATGGCTATCGAGGATTGCATGAAGGCCGAATGCAAGGGCATGAAGATCGAACTGCTCAGCGCAGATCACCAAAACAAGGCCGACATCGGCGCTTCCAAGGCGCGTGAATGGATAGACCGCGACAAAGTCGACGCCATCGCCGACCTCACCAATTCCTCGGTCGCGCTGGCGGTGCAAAAGCTGATCCGCGACAAGGGCGGCATCGCCATGTACAGCGGCCCGGCCACCACCGTGCTGACCAACGCCGAATGCGCGCCTAACGGCTTCCACTGGATGTTCGATACCTATTCGCAGGCGGCCGGCGCCGCTGCAGCCTTGACCAAGATGGGGCAGAAATCCTGGTATTTCGTCACGGTCGACTACGCCTTCGGCCAATCGCTGGAAAAAGATGCGGGCGATGTCGTCAAGAGCCTGGGCGGCACGGTGATCGGTTCGGTGCGCCATCCCTTGAACGCCAGCGACTTCTCATCCTTCCTGCTGCAGGCGCAGAGTTCGAAAGCGCAGGTGATCGGCCTGGCCGATGGCGGCCAGGACACGGTGAATGCGATCAAGGCGGCGCGCGCGTTCGGCGTCGGCAGCAAGAACCAGCGCCTGGCAGCCTTGCTGGTGTTCCTGTCGGATGTTCATGCGCTCGGCCTCAACGATGCCCAGGGCCTGGTCTACACCGATGGTTTCTACTGGGATTTCGACAACGATACGCGCGCCTTCTCCAAGCGCTTCGAAGCGCTGAACAAAGGCAGCAAGCCGACCATGGTGCATGCCGGCGTCTACTCCAGCGTGTATCACTACCTGAAGGCCGCGGCTGCCGCCAAGTCGCACGACTGGAAGGTCGTGACCCAGAAGATGCGCGACATTCCTATCCACGATGCGGTCATGCGCAACGCTTCCATCCGTGCCGACGGCCGCGTGATCCATGACATGTACCTGTACCAGGTCAAGACCCCGGCCGAGTCGAAAGCCCCTTGGGACTATCTCAAGCTGCTGTCGACGATCCCGGCGCAGCAGGCGTTCAAGCCTATGGATGCTTCCTGCTCCCTGACCAAATAAAAATGCAATCCGGGGGCGGCCCGGATTGCGCCTGTTTTCGCCTATGTTTTGTTTTTCATTTTGAAGGAAGTCATCATGTCCATCCCAAACGTTCCGCTCTACATCGGCGGCAAAGCCGTACAGTCCACCAGCACCGAATGGCGCGACGTCCTCAATCCGGCCACCCAGGAAATCGTGGCGCGGGTGCCGTTCGCCACCAAGGCGGAAGTCGACCACGCCGTGGCCAACGCCAAGCAAGCCTTCGCCAGCTGGCGCAATACCTCGCTGGCGCAGCGCATGCGCATCATGCTCAAGTTCCAGCAGCTGCTGCGTGAAAACATCGCGCCGCTGGCCGAGCTGATCACCCGCGAACATGGCAAGACCCTGCCGGATGCCGAAGGCGAAGTCATGCGCGGCCTGGAAGTGGTCGAGCACGCCTGTTCCATCACCTCGCTGCAAATGGGCGAGCTGGCGGAAAACGCGGCCAGCGGCGTCGATGTCTACACCATCAACCAGCCGCTCGGCGTGGGCGCCGGCATCACTGCTTTCAACTTCCCGGTGATGCTGCCTTGCTTCATGTTCCCGGTGGCGGTCGCCTGCGGCAATACCTTTATCCTCAAGCCGTCCGAGCAGGATCCGTCCTCGTCGCTGTTCCTGGTGGAACTGGCGCAGCAGGCCGGCTTGCCGCCGGGCGTACTGAACGTGGTCCATGGCGGCCCGGACGTCGCCAACATGCTGTGCGATCACCCTGACATCAAGGCGATTTCCTTCATCGGTTCGACCAGCGTCGGCACCCATATCTATCGCCGCGCCAGCGAAGCCGGCAAGCGCGCGCAGTGCATGATGGGCGCGAAGAACCATTGCATCGTGCTGCCGGACGCCAACAAGGATCAGGCCATCAACAACCTGCTGGGCGCGGCGTTCGGCGCGGCCGGCCAGCGTTGCATGGCGAACTCGATGGTGCTGCTGGTCGGCAAGGCGCGCTCCTGGCTACCGGAAATCGTTGAGCGTTCGCGCGGCCTGAAGATCGGCCCGGGCAGCGACCGCCAGGCGGACCTGGGGCCGATGGTGTCGAAAGCCGCCAAGGCGCGCACTGAGCGCCTGATCGGTACCGGCGTGGAGCAGGGCGCGCAGCTGCTGCTGGATGGCCGCAATTGCGAGGTGGCAGGCTATCCCGAGGGTAATTTCGTCGGCCCGACGATTTTCTCCGGCGTGACCGAGAAAATGGATATCTATACGCAAGAGATTTTCGGCCCGGCCATGTGCGTGGTCGAGCTGGAGACGCTGGACGAGGCGATCGCCTTCATCAACGCCAATCCGAACGGCAACGGCACCTCGATCTTCACTTCCTCGGGTTGGGCGGCGCGCAAGTTCCAGAACGAGATCGATGTCGGCCAGGTTGGCATCAACGTGCCGATTCCTGTGCCGGTGGCGTATTTCAGCTTCACCGGTTCGCGCGCTTCGAAGCTGGGCGACCTCGGTCCTAACGGCAAGCAGGCCGTGCAGTTCTGGACCCAGACCAAGACCGTGACCGCGCGCTGGTTTGCGCCGGATGCGGATGGCGGTGAAATCAACACCACCATTTCCATGAAATGATGAGGCTGCCTGCCGCCGTAGTGAAAACGACCGCGGCAGGCGATGCAAGACCACGCAAGAAAGAGACCCACCATGAACCACGAAATCGTTTTTATCGGCCTCGGCAACATGGGTTTGCCGATGGCTCTCAACCTGGTCAAGGCCGGCCACAAGGTCAGCGGCCATGACCTGGTCGCCGCCAGCGTCGAGAAATTCGCCGCCGGCGGCGGCAGCGCTGGCAACGACCTGGCCGCTGCGGTCGGCGCCGCCAAGGTGGTCATCACCATGCTGCCCGCCAGCCGCCACGTCGAAGGGGCTTATCTCGGCGCCAGCGGCATCCTGGCGCAGGCCGCGCCCGGCACTTTGCTGATCGACTGTTCCACCATCGCTCCCGACGCCGCCCGCCAGGTGGCGGCAGCAGCGCGCGAGAAGGGCTTCGTCATGCTCGACGCGCCGGTCTCCGGCGGCACCGGCGGCGCGCTGGCCGGCACGCTGACTTTCATGGTCGGCGGTTCGGCCGAAGGCTTCGCCGCGGCCAAGCCGTATCTGGAAAAGATGGGCAAGGCGATCTTCCATGCCGGCGACAACGGCAGCGGCCAGACCGTCAAGGTGTGCAACAACATGCTGCTGGGAATCCTGATGATAGGCACCTCGGAAGCGATCCGGCTGGGCATGGCGAACGGCATGGATCCCAAGGTGCTGTCGGAAATCATGGCTAAGAGCTCGGGCCGCAATTGGGCGCTGGAAGTGTACAACCCTTGTCCCGGCGTCATGGAAAATGCACCGGCATCCAAGGGCTACAGCGGCGGTTTCGGCGTCGACCTGATGCTGAAGGACCTGGGGCTGGCGGTGGAGAACTCGCTGTCGACCGGCAGCAGCGTGCCGCTGGGCGAGCTGGCGCGCAACCTGTACGATATCCACAGCAAGAGTGGCGCTGGCGGCCTGGATTTCTCCAGCATTTTCAACATGCTGGCCAAGGCCGAGTGAGTTGCGGACGATAGCAATTCCGGTTTGAAAAGGCCTTGCTTCCTTGCCGCGGACCAGCGCTGCGGCAAGGCGCGGCGTTTTTCACTGCCAGTTCTCAAGCGCGCGGGCCAGGCGCATGACGGTGACGCCCGGACCGAGATGGCGTAGCGACGGCATGACGATCACGCAATTGTCATAAGGCGTGACAATGTGCTTGTCGCCGTCACGCGCGATGACGGTGCCGGCGTGTTCAATCATTTCCAGGCCGCGAAAATCCTGCGCGAATTCAAAATCCATCGTGTCGGCGATGACTGCCTGCGTTACCTCCAGCACTTGCTGCGGCGCAGGCTCGGCGTGCAGCATGAAATCCTTCAGATCCGCCGCAGCGACCACGCCAGTCTTGTTCAGGAAACGAGACGCCGCATCCAGCGCAACGTCCTTGCTGCGCACCGAGAAGTGCTGCCCGGTTTCGATCAGCAAGGCGTTCTTCGGGCTGGCAGGGTCGCCGAAAGCGCCATAGTCGCGCAGCCGCTTGCCGTTGGCATGGCCGGCATCGACGATCACGTGTTCGGGAACGCCGATGCCGGCGGCAAAGCGGATGCCTTTGGCCAGCGGGCCGCTGAGCATCAGCGGCGGCGCTTCTTCATGCATGGAGTGCAGGTCGAGCAGGAAATCGACGCTGTCGACGATGGGCCGCAATGCGCGCGCGCGGCGCAATTCCAGCGAATCATCGTCGCTGTCAAGTCTTGCCGCCGACCAGACGCGATTCATGTCTTCGTCAATGAAGCGGCTCGCATCCGGATTGCCGCTGTCGAAACGGTGATAGGCATCGACGTTGCCGAAGCCGAGCGTGAGGCGGCCTTTTGCCGGACGCACTCCCGATCGCAGCAACTGGTCTACGGTGATTGCGCCGCTGACTTCATTGCCGTGGGTGAGCGCCAGGATCATGGCATGCGGACCGGCCACGCCGCTGTCGAAAGTATGCAGGTAATCGACGCCTGTATTGCCAGTTTTCCATGCGGCGATATCGGGGAAAGCCACCTCGATCGGGTATTCATGCAAGTTTGCACGAATCTGTTCCAAGGTTTTCATCAAGCGTTGCTCCTGTTCGAAAAAGCTGAATATAGTTGCTGAGTAAAATGAGGATGCCGCCGGTTCAGGCCGGCCCGCGCCGCGCCATCCGGCGGCCCAGCGCGAGCACTGCTGCGATGCTGATCAAGGCTGTCGCCATCACATAAAAACTGGGCGCCAGTTTGCTCTGCGTGAAGGCAATCATCCAGGTGACGATCAGCGGCGCGAAGCCGCCAAACACGGTGACGGAAAAGTTATAGCTGAGGGCAAGTCCGGTGCCGCGGGTGCTGGTCGGGAAGATGTCCGACAGCATCGCGGGGATCGGTCCCAGGCAGGCAGCGATCAAGATGCCGACCAGGCCCTGGACCAGCATCAAGGTGCCGACCGTCGGCCAGGTGGTCAATAAGAGGAACAGGGGATAGGAGGTGCAGGCAATCGTCAGCATCGCCATCGACAAGACGCGGAAGCGGCCGTAGCGGTCCGACAGTGCCCCAAACAGCGGCGCGCTGATCATCAAGACCAGCCCGGTTACCATTGCGCTGAGAAATGAGGAGGTGGCAGGAATGTGCAATTGTTTTAATGCATAGGTGGGCATATACAATTTATGCACGTAGTTGAATGCGGTAGCGCCGGAAACCACTCCTATGCCCAGCAGCAGATTGATGCGGTCGCGCAGCAGGACAACTTTCAACGGCGATTTTTCCGGCTTGGCCGCCGCAATTTTCTTGAATTCCGGAGTTTCGTCGATCTGGCTGCGGATATACAGGCCTACCGGTCCGATCAATAAACCGACGCCAAACGCCAGCCGCCAGCCCCAGTCGTCCAGCTGGTTCTCTGTCAGCGTAAAACTGAGCAGCGCGCTGACGCCGGCAGCCAGCACGGTCGCCAGTCCCTGGGTCGACAATTGCCAGCTGGCGAAGAAGCCACGCCGTTTGGCATCGGCATGCTCGACCATGAATGCCGTTGCCGCGCCGAATTCGCCGCCGGTGGAAAAGCCTTGCAGCATGCGGGCCACGATCACGATCAGGGGAGAGGCAATGCCAATTTGCGCATAGGTCGGAGCAAAAGCAATCATCGCCGTGCCAATCATCATGACAAAGATGGATACGGTCAGCGATGCTTTGCGTCCGGCCCGGTCTGCATAGGAACCCAGGACAATGGCGCCCAGCGGACGCATGACGAAGGAAATCCCGAATGTGCCGACGCTGAGCAGCAAGGACGTGGTTTCATCCGCCGCCGGAAAGAACAGCTTGCCGATCACGATCGCGAAATAGCCGTAGATCAGCAAATCATAGAATTCGAGCGCGTTGCCGATGCTGGCGGCACAGATTTCTTTCCAGGGATTGCCAGGTTTGCGGATTGGCAAGCTGCGAGGGTCCAGTGTTCGTGGCTGTGATGACATGCGATGGCTCCAGAATTGTTGTTTTTTGCGTTTCATCCAGTGCGGAAATGCACGATGCGCGCTATTTTTGATTTTCAAAGACTGGCTGGCGGCATGCCGGAAGCTGCTCTGCCGGCGGCGTCTGCAGAGCGTCCTGCGGCGGATCGCGTCAGCAATTTTTGAAAATTTGAGGAAGTATAGGGAGCGTACGGCAGTCCCGATTGCCGTTTCGGCACAGGCTTGTGCTTTTTATTGCGATCGCGCTTTACTGTCTGATATCACAGCTCATCGACGGCGTCTGCAGAAACGCCTTCCCAGATCGCTTTGACCAGCGCATTGGCGTTGCCCCGCATGCGGTAGAGGGAAATATCGAAGCCGACGCGCATGTCGGCATCGCCGACCAGCAGCAGATTGCCTTGCTTTAAATCGTCCTGCACCAGCCGTTGCGGCAGCCAGGCCAGGCCGGCGCCGCGCTTCGCCATTTCCAGGATCGACTCGTAAGAGTCGGCCTGGTAGACCATGCGCAGCGACAGTTTTTTCGGCAAGCCGGCCAGATGCCTGGCGAGTACGCCACGCAGCGTCAGCGACTGCGAAAAGGCCAGCCAGGGAATGGGGGTTGCCGCATCGCCGGCCGGCAAGCGGAATTTGGGCTGTCCCTTGGCATCCGAGGCGCTGACCGGCAACAGCATTTCGCGCGCAAGCGTGACGGATTCGTAACGCTGCGGATCAATCAGCAAGCGCGTCGCCGGGCTGGAGTAAATGACCAGCAAGTCGACATCGCCGCTCGCCAAGCGCAGGATGACCTCTTGCGCGCCGCCGGTGCTGACCGAGACCGGAAAGGGTCCGAAACGCCGGTTGATCGTTTCATACCAGCCCGGGAAAAAAGTGCGCGCCAGGGTACGGCCGGTGGCGACCCGCAAGATTTCCTCCGGAGGCTGAGCGCCATCCTGCAATTGCGCCCGGGCCGCATGCAGGACATCGATCGCATGCGTCGCGGCGTCGAGAAACAGCTTGCCAGCCGGGGTCAGGGACAGCGGCTGCGTGCGCGCCACCAATTCAGCGCCCACCCATTGTTCCAGTGCGTGGATGCGGCGCCCGAAGGCCGGATGCGTGACAAAGCGGTTTTCCGCCGCGCGAGAAAAACTGCGTGTCCGAGCCAGTTCGACAAAATCTTCAAGCCAGGTCAATTGCATTTTTATTCTCGTAATACTGGAATATGAATAGCCGTCTCCGCATGCGGCGGCAAGCTGTCTGGTCCGTTATCCGGACTTGAGCAGGCGCTTGCGCTCTGCCGTGTACGACCACCACGGCAGCGGCTCAGCGCCTTCCATATAGCGCACCACTGACATGAAGACATCGATCACGCAGGGATCGTGGCGGGCGCCGGTGGCGACGCACAAGGCTTCATACATCTGCAGCGGTGATTTGCCGATCAGTTGCGCCGGCTGCAGGATGCCGATGCAGCGCAGGTCGGCGGCGCCGGCCTTGCCGATATTCGGCAAATCCTCCAGCTTTACCACGGCGTCTCTTTCCAGGTACTTGGGCATGTTGTTCTCGTCATTTTGATAGTGATCGGCCGCGCGCGCCGGCAGCTTCATAAGCATATACCAAGATATTCGTTGCGCGATTATCTGTATGGAATATAATTACAGTATGAAGTCCAGTCGATTTGCCGTCGCGGCGCATATCTTAGTCAGCGTGGAGTACGCCACCAGGGGCGGGGAAGTGTATTTCCCGTCCACGGCGATCGCCGCCAGCGTCAATACTAATCCTGTTTTCGTGCGCGAGCTGCTGCGCAAGCTGAGCAAGGCCAAGCTGGTGGTGACCAAGGAAGGCAAGGGCGGCGGCGTGCAGCTGGCGCGGCCGGCATCTGCCATCAACCTTGCGGAGATTTACCAGGCGGTAGAGGAAGGGCCGGTGCTGAAGCACAATACGCGCTCGAAAGACCTGTGCTGCCCGGTCAGCTGCGGCATGGATATGGTGCTGGACCCGGTGGTGTCGGAAGTGGAAAGCGCCTTGCTGGATATTCTGCGGGAAAGAAAGCTATGCGAGCTGGTCAACAAGATTGACGGCAAGGCTGGGAAATAGGCTGTTTTTTTGCGGTTAACTGTATTCTGGTATATTACAGTTAATTTTGCCGGGGGCAGGAAGGATCATTTCGATCCTATTTTTATATTCTTAACTGTATCTAAAAATAATACAGTTTAATCGGGGCGCATCGCATTGCATTGCTTCGATGCCATCGTAGTGCAGCCGGCGAGCGGTAGTGGTGGCGGGGCAGGGCCGGCTGGTCTGAATCAATTTTTTATTCGGCTTATTTAAGCGCTGGTCTTGGACCAGGCGCAGGGGAGTTTTACATGGAAAAAAATCTGGCGGCGCTCAGTGCGCAAAACGACAGCCTTCTGGATATGCCGGCTCATGCGGCCAGCGCTGCATCGCCGCTGCGCTCCTGGCTGTCGGTGGTGTCGGTGGCGATAGGCGCTTTTGCTTTCGTGACGACGGAATTCCTGCCGGTGGGTTTGCTGCCGCAGATCGCCAGCGATCTTGGCGTCTCGCCGGGCACCGCGGGCCTGATGGTGACCACGCCCGGCATCATCGCCGCCATTTCGGCGCCGGGCCTGATGCTGGGAGCGGGTCGCATCGACCGCCGCTTCATCCTGCTGGCCTTGTCGATCCTGCTGCTGACATCGAACCTGGTGTCTGCCTTTGCGCCCAGTTTCGGCATCATGCTGCTGGGGCGCGCCTTGCTGGGGGCGGCCCTGGGCGGCTTCTGGACCCTGGCGCTGGCGACCGCGGGGCGGCTGGTGCGGCAAGAGCACGCGGCCAAGGCGACGGCGATGATACTCAGCGGCGTTACCTTCGCTACCGTGATCGGCGTGCCGCTCGGCACCTTCATCAGCGGCCTGTATTCCTGGCGCGCATCGTTCATCGCCACCGGCGCGCTGGCGGCGCTGGCCTTGGCGGCGCAGGCTTTGCTATTGCCGGCCTTGCCGTCGAAAGCGGCAATCCGTTTCGGCGACCTGCGCGCCTTGCTGAGCCGGGCGACTGCCCGCAAGAGCTTGCTGATGGTGGCGCTGGTGTTTGGCGCGCATTTCTCGTCCTACACCTATGTCACGCCTTTCCTGGCGCAAAACAATTTCAGCCTGTCGGCGATTACCTCGGTATTGCTGGGCTTCGGTTTTGTCGGCTTTATCGCCAACCTGGCGATCTCGACGGCCGTGACGCGTCATCTGCAGGCTTCGCTGTTCGCCATGGTGGCGATCCTGCTGGTCGCTTTGGCGACATTGCCGCTGGTGCATGCATCGCCGGCCGCGGTGGCCGTGATGGTGCTGGCCTGGGGCGTCGCCTTCGGCGCGATTCCGCTCTGCCTCAGCATCTGGCTGCAGCTCTCTTCGCCGGATTTGCCGGAAGCCGGTTCGGCGCTGTTCGTCAGCATCGTCCAAGTGGCGATTGCGCTCGGTTCGTTCACCGGCGGCGTGGTGGTCGATGCGGTAGGGATTTCCGCCACGCTGTGGCTGGGCGGGTTCCTGGCGCTGACCAGCCTGGCGGTGATTGCCAGTTTCGGCATGGGCAACAAGAAGCTGGCGGAAGTACTCAGTAAGTAAAAGACCATGCAAGAAGCCGGGCCGGTCAGTCGTTAAGGCCGCTTCGTCTTGCTGGCTTCGCTTGGTTAGCGCAGGCCGGCTTTGAATCCCGATAGTTGCGCTTGTCTGCCTGGGCGGGCAAGTGAGTTGAATTGAGCGATCATTCAAATAGCAATATTGCTTTAATCCCGGATTTGATTTCCGCATCCAGGGGATTGATGATTGCGAGGCGTTGTCTGTCGCCTTGTCGCCAATGAGAGCGGGGTTGAATATTCATTTTAATAAAATGTTTTGGCGAAAAAAAACGCTGCGCATGATCGGCAGCGTTTTGGCAAGCAGAAGGGGCTATTAAGCGCGCTTCTTGAACTCGTTGGTGCGTGTGTCGATTTCGATCATGTCGTCGGAGCTGACGAACAACGGCACCATGACGATGTGCTGGTTGGCTTCGATGGCGTTTTCAATCTTGGCTTCTTTCAGGACGTTGCCCGAAGTGTTGCCCTTGACCGCTGGCTCCGAGTAGACCACCTGGCGCTGGATCGTGGTCGGCAGTTCGACCGAGATTGCCTTGCCGTCGTAAAACACGGCTTCGCATTCCATGCCGTCTTTCAGGTAGTGCAGGGCGTCGCCCAGGTTTTCTTCTTCGATTTCGTATTGTTCGTAGTCGGCGTCCATGAACACGAACAGCGGATCGGCGAAGTACGAATAGGTGACCGGCTTCTTGTCGAGCACGACCACGTCGAACTTGTCGTCGCCGCGGAAAACGTTTTCCATCGGGGCGTTGGTCAGCAGGTTCTTCAGTTTCCACTTGTAAGTGAAGCCCGTGCGGCTCGAACCGTTGACGTCGGAGCGCAGAACGATCATGGGCTTGCTGTCAACCATGATGATGTTGCCGACACGAATTTCTTTTGCTGGTTTCATAGCGAATATACGTAAAAAGTAGGTTGCATAAAAATCATCTGTAGCCTACTGGCAGGAAGCACCGCAAGCCCACGTATGATTGAATTTTAGAATGCGTCAAAAATTAGCCCTATATTTTAACCCATTTTTCCATGCCCCTTACTTAACTGTTTCGGCGAACTTGCATAAATTGGTGGCCAGATCGCCATTTGCCAGCAATTGGCCCTCCCAATTTGTGGATAATCTGGCAATTTCCGGCAGGTCAGCCTCAAACCGGCGCCATGCCACGTTCCAGTCGACGGCTTCGCCGGCGGCGCCGTTCCATCCCAGGGCGAAGGCAATCAGGCTGGGGGTTTTTGCGCTGGTGGCTTGCAGGAAGGCGTTCAGCTTGACGTGATGCAAGTCCTTGTCTTGCGGGTAGATATGCCAGATGAACGGCTTTGCCGCCCACTGCGCGCGCACGAAGGAATCCTCGCCGCGGACGAAATTGAGGTCGCAGGCCCATAGCAGCTTGTCGTAATCGGGCTGCGGCACGAAGGGCAGCACGCGCACGGTCAGCGCGCCGCGGGTGGCGCTGGCGCCTGCGGTCGCGGCTTGTCCGAGAAATGCCTGGACCGCATCGGCAGCCACGCCTTCCGGCACCAGGCAGGTGATCGTCCGGCCGCTGTTTTGCCAGGTTGCGAACAGCTCGGCAACCGGGGCCTGGGGATAGCAGAACAGGGAAACCTTGGTCGCCGTCATCTCGGCCGGGGTTACGCCGAACTGTCCAAGAAAGGCGCTCATCGCCCTTGCATCCTGCTGGAACGCCTGGCGCTGCCGGAGCAATCCGGATTCCAGCGGCAAGCCGCCGGTGCGGCTGGTGAAACCGGGGAAGAAGAAATATTTGACCAGGGAACGCGGCTGCGTCGACGGCAAGGCGTGGCAGCCTTCCACCCATGCTTCCGCGCTCAATCCTTCCAGGTTCAGCCACACCGGACGCGGACTGCGTTCCGACATGGCCTTGATATAGCCGGGTGGGATGTCGCAGGCAAAAAACTCGATCACGATATCGGCCACATCCTGCGCGCTGAATACGCCTTGCTGATCGCGCCAGTGGCGTACCGTGACCCCGCTGATCAGCTGCAGCTCGCGGTCGACCTCGACTTCCGGGCAAATCCGCCGGAAGCTCGGCAAGTCGTCGACCCACAGGGTCACGGCAATCCCATGTTCCTGTTCCAGCTGCCGCGCC
Organism: Collimonas sp. GW821-FHT02H07; assembly: GCF_059421505.1. Lineage (NCBI taxonomy): Bacteria > Pseudomonadati > Pseudomonadota > Betaproteobacteria > Burkholderiales > Oxalobacteraceae > Collimonas > Collimonas sp. GW821-FHT02H07. The sequence goes on along the minus strand of NZ_JBWKVC010000013.1, from coordinate 42,112 downwards.
AGGCGCCAGCAGATGCCGATGTCGCCATAGTTGTCGACGACTTTGCAAAACAGGGCTAGCGATGTTTGTGTCTGTTGATGGTCCAAGATTCAAATTCCAGCGTGATGAGTTTTTTTATTGCCGACGGTTTTGCATTCGGCCGTGTAATGTAATAATGCCGTCCCCGTATGATACTGGACTTGAAAGATGATTAATGAGCGCGACCTGATTGCCAGCTTAACGTTGGCGCTGATCGATCTGGCAGGAGCGGTGGCGCAGATAGCGGAAACCATGCCCGAGCATAGCAAGGCGCAAATCAACGACTCGCTGAACGTAGCGGTGACCAAGCTGGAGCAGGTGGCGCTAGCCATCAGCGCGGACGATGACGCCGACGCGGAGAGTCCGGCTCCGCCTGAAGCCGGACAGGAGTTGCCGGAAACAGCGGCGGTGCCTATCTGAAAATGATCGACAGCTTGTCCGGACTACGGAAGGTGATGCTTTGCCGCCATTCGAGCTTGCGGAGCGCCAGCGCAAAATCGCGGCGGCAGGGCGCCCTAAGAGGGTGTTTATGATCTTCTGAAAAAGGGGCGCCAGAAACGCCTGATGGCCAACAACGTATGGCAGCAGGTCTTGGCATTCATGCTACGGAGGACCTCGGGTATTCTCCGGACCAAGTCACTATCAGCGATCACTAGCCACCCACCAGGTCTGGCGACAACCTCCCCCGGATCACGGACGACTGGGCAGCAATCATGCCTGACCTGGCTGGCCAACACCCCCGAGAATTGAGGTCTGTATATGGCAGCGGGCAAACTGCTGCGGCAACTGCTCGACTTGATTGCCGACCAGACCTATCAACATCGTGAAAATCTCTCAAAGCTGCGAAGACCTGGAAGAAAACCGCGCAAGGCCATGCGTCAAAAAAATTGCTGAATTTTCCAAAGCGCGGTCGAAGGTATCAAGAAATTCGATATTCACAATCTATTTCATCTGGTTGTTTTGATATTTTCAAAAAGGTACTCTGAAAATGAATAGATCGATATTCAAGCATTGCCGGCAAGTGCATTTGAAATTTACTACCTTCGGTTAAATAACCGTGCCGCAGAAGTCCAAGTGCCTGACCGAACTGACCGAAACCGAGGACAAGACCTTGCGGCGACTGTCGGTCAACTATAAACATTGTGATATTCGTACCCATGCGGTCGACGTGATGCTTCGCGCTCGCAAAACGACACTGAACGAGATTGCCGCAACGTTTGGCGTGAGCAGACAATCGGTTTGCAACATGGGCCACGCCTGGCACGGCTATGGCCTGTGCGGATTGCTGGTCGGAATGACGGGCGTTGTGGAGAAATTCTGTAGAGCATAGTCAGGTGCGAAATCTTGAAGCAAGGTGGTCAGAGCGGACATGGCAGACAGTGAAATAAAACTCACACTATCGACCATATTATTTTAACTTGGGTGGATTGACTGACGCGGTGGTGTTGGGACATTTTTTTGCTGAAAAACTGAGAGAGAAATGGAGCAGGATATGCGTGACAACCACAAAATGGAACTAGGTGCTGGGCGTCCTTTATGGCTACGTGTCTGCCACTGGGGCATTGCCATCAGCATCCTGACACTCGCCTTCTCGGGTGTCATTATTTTGATGTCACATCCTCGACTTTATTGGGGTAATGTAGGTAACGATTTGACAGCTGCCCTGATTGAACTCCCGTTGGGCCCAAATTATAAACATGGCGGTTGGAGTCTGCCGACACATTTTTTCTCCACCGCAGGGCCGATCACTCAATCGCGCATCTTTGAGATATTTAACGAGAACGCTTGGGCGCGAAGCTTGCATTTTCTGGTTGCTTGGTTTCTTGTAACGGCATTCTCTGTTTATCTGACAGCCGGCCTTATTAGCGGACATATATGGAAGAAATTGATTCCCACACGTTCGGAATTGGATTTGCGCCGTATTTGGCCCGACCTAAAAGCACATGTGCTGACTAAAGTTCCAGCGTCGGCAGGTGTGCAACCCTATGGCCTTATCCAGAAATGCGCCTATCTGACTGTGATTTTTCTGGCATTGCCCACAATGGTGCTAACCGGTCTCTCGATGTCCCCGGCTGTGACCGCTGCGTATCATTTTCTCCCTGATATGTTTGGCGGAGCACAGTCTGCCCGCACTATTCATTTTTGTGTTCTTTGCTTTCTCCTTTTGTTTTTCATCATCCATATCGTGATGGTAATTGTCACGGGATTTGTTCGTCAGGTTAAAGCTATGATCTGGAGTAATTGAAATGAAGATTCTTAAACCGAACAGTCCAAAATTGTTCACAAGACGACAAGCACTTATCGCGGGTTTGGCAACCGTTGGCGGCGTTATGTTGGCACAAAGGTCGGAAGAGATTCCAACCTACGGCAATATTTTGAGGATGGGAGATAATTTTACCTATAGGGCACAACGCTTGCTGTTGCCTAGGGAATCTCTGGTGCGTGAATATGAACGCAGCGATATTACATCTATGCCAGCAGTGGAGACAACGGACCCAGGTAACGCGGCGCAGTCGTCATATAGCCAAGAATACGGCCCACTATACGAGCGTTTGAAAGCCGGAGATTTCGAAAATTGGAAACTATCTGTCGAGGGGTGTGTTGCGCGGCCAGGCATGTATTCTTTGGCCGATCTCAAACGCTTGCCGTCCCGCAGACAGATAACGAAACACACCTGTGAAGAAGGTTGGTCGGCAATTACGGAGTGGACTGGTACACCACTTCGGCTCCTGCTTGAGGCTGCTGGCATGCTTCCCAATGCTCGGTTTGTGAATTTTTACGCTTTTGACTCAGTGGCTGATAGCATCGATATGATTGACGCTCTGCATCCGCAAACGATTTTGGCGTACGGCATGAATGGTCGCGGTCTTCCACTTGGCCATGGAGCCCCGTTACGGTTAAGGGTTGAAACCCAAGTAGGCTATAAGAGCATGAAATATATCAGGCGGATTTATGTAGCTGATAAATATGATGATATGGGTCCTGACGGATGGATTCAGAAAGGTTGGTCTTGGCATGCCGGCATTTGACTTTTTCGCTGACGATTGTCCGGCAGGTAGGGCACGATCAGCCAGCGGAAGGGCATGACCGCCGCCGGATTGGCACGTCCCGGCAGCTTGTTGAACTTGACTAAGGTGGAGACCGTTACTTGGGCCGCGGCCGGACTGTCCGGCACGCCCCTGACGCTGATGTGCACATCCAAATGACTGCCGTCGAATCCCTGCGCCACCTACGCTCCGATTGCACTACCAGCGGAAAGCCACCCATCGTATGCTGTGTCGGGCGTGGATCATCCAAGCCAATTCCTTGTAAGGAAATTCGACAGCGTGTGTGCGCAGGAAAAGATCAAGTGTCTGGAATTGCAAGCCCATGAATGCCCCTGTCAGCTTGCGTTGAGAGAGCTAGAATGCGGCAGCGTGCAGTGCAACATCGGAGACCGTGGAGCGGGGCCTTGGGATTGTCTACTGTCAAATTTATAGCTGTCGGATTGCTAACCTGGTGTTGTATTTCGCAGCAGATGTGCCGCGCCACTGTTCAATAACTGAACATTTTCCTGGCGTCCAGGCATCCATCCGAAACGGATATTCCCCTCTCTTGTCTGGTGTCTGGCGGCGCGTGGCGCGCGCCGCCAGCTGGCACGTTCATTGCGCCATGTCGGGTGTAGTTTGTAACTATCCATCCTAGACAATGACTCCAACCAGGCCAGAGGACGACATGAATCTCGCAGACATCAGCAAGCTAGCTACCCGCAATCCATTCAAGCAACGTTACGACAATTTCATCGGCGGCAAGTTTGTGCCGCCGGTCAAGGGCGAGTATTTCGAGAATGTCAGTCCGGTGATCGGTAAGACCTTCTGCGAAATCGCCCGTTCCAGCGCGGAAGACATCGAACTGGCGCTGGACGCCGCCCATGCCGCCAAGGCCGCCTGGGGCAAGACCTCGCCGGCCGAGCGCGCCAACATCCTCAACAAGATCGCCGATCGCATGGAAGCCAACCTGGAATTGCTGGCGATCGCCGAAACCATCGACAACGGCAAGCCGATCCGCGAAACCACCGCCGCCGACATTCCGCTGGCGATCGACCATTTCCGCTATTTTGCCGGCTGCATCCGCGCTCAGGAAGGTTCGGTCGCGACCATCGACGACCAGACCTATGCCTATCATTTCCATGAACCGCTGGGCGTGGTCGGCCAGATCATTCCCTGGAATTTCCCGATCCTGATGGCGGTGTGGAAGCTGGCGCCGGCGCTGGCGGCCGGCAATTGCGTGGTGATCAAGCCGGCCGAGCAGACGCCGGCCTCGATCATGGTCTGGATCGAGCTGGTGCAAGACCTGCTGCCGCCCGGCGTCCTGAACATCGTCAACGGTTTCGGCCTGGAAGCCGGCAAGCCGCTGGCCTCCAGCAAGCGCATCGCCAAGATCGCATTCACCGGCGAAACCACCACCGGCCGCCTGATCATGCAATATGCCTCGCAAAACATCATTCCGGTGACGCTGGAACTGGGCGGCAAATCGCCGAACGTGTTCTTTGCCGATGTGATGGACCAGGACGATGCTTTCTTCGACAAATGCCTGGAAGGCTTCGCCATGTTTGCGCTGAACCAGGGCGAGGTCTGCACCTGTCCTTCGCGCGCGCTGATCCAGGAGTCGATCTACGAGCGCTTCATGGAGCGCGCGTTGAAACGGGTCAAGGCCATCAAGCAGGGCAATCCGCTCGACAGCGCAACCATGATCGGCGCCCAGGCGTCGCAGGAGCAACTGGAAAAGATCATGTCTTACATCGACATCGGCAAGCAGGAGGGCGCCAAGCTGATCACCGGCGGTGCGCGCAAGCAGCTGGGCGGCGATTTCGAAGCCGGCTTCTACGTCGAACCGACGGTATTCGAAGGCAATAACAAGATGCGCATCTTCCAGGAAGAAATCTTCGGCCCGGTGCTGTCGGTGACCACCTTCAAGGATGAGGAAGAGGCGCTGGCGCTGGCCAACGACACTTTGTACGGCCTCGGCGCCGGCCTGTGGACGCGCGACGGCTCGCGCGCCTTCCGCATGGGGCGCGCGATCCAGGCCGGCCGCGTCTGGACCAATTGCTATCACCTGTATCCGGCCCATGCGGCGTTCGGCGGCTACAAGCAATCCGGCATCGGCCGCGAAAACCACAAGATGATGCTGGATCACTACCAGCAGACCAAGAACCTGCTGGTCAGCTACAGCCCTGATGCCTTGGGCTTTTTCTAAAGCCGCGGCGGTCCTGCCGGCCCAGCGGCAGGCAGGACCATTTTTGCCATCAATTGTGTGCTACCTGCAAGGCCAATCATGCCCTCGATTATCGCCCGCGTCAGCGCCACCGCCGCCGCACTCGACCTGTTGCGCAGCCTCAGGAAAAAGCACGGCCCGGTGATGTTCTTTCAATCGGGCGGCTGCTGCGACGGCAGCTCGCCCATGTGCTACGCGCTCGGCGATTTCCAGGTCGGCGATGCCGACGTCTACCTGGGCGACCTGGACGGCACGCCGTTCTACATCGGCGCCGAGCAGTTTGAATACTGGAAGCACACCCAGCTGATCATCGATGTCGTGCAGGGCAACGGCGGCATGTTTTCCCTGGAAAACGGCAGCGGCCTCAGGTTTCTGAGCCGCTCGCGCTTGTTCAGCGACGACGAATATGCCAGGGTGGCCGAAACGCCTTTGCTATTAGGTAGCCAGTCTGGCAACTGACGTTGCCGCCCGCAGTTTAATCACATCGATAGCCATTCGAAGGTAGACTAAGGGCTAATTACCTCTAGAGGCGCGTCAGCGCCCGACGCAAAGGCGGGCATTGCCGGCCGAAGGAGACCCGATGAGTGAGCTGTCATGCAACAGGCCGGCCGAGCGCTTTGCGCTGGCGGCCAGCGACCCCGGCGTGATTGAGAAATCGCACCAGCGTTCCAGCGCGTACGGCCTGGCTCGGCAGGACAAGCCCGATATCGGGCCGCTCGGGGCGGCTTCCCTGTCCTTGCTGCTGGAGCAGAACCACGCGCTGTACACGCATGCCTTGCCGGTCATGGAAACGCTCTACGAGCAGATCATCAATACCCACAACATGGTGCTGCTGACCGATGCCAGCGGCGTCATCGTGCATGCGCTGGGCGACGACGATTTCCTGGTCAAGGCCGAACGGGTGGCGCTGAATCCGGGCGTGGCCTGGTCCGAACAAAGCAAGGGCACCAACGCCATCGGCACCGCGCTGGCGGAGCGGGCGCCGACCACGGTGCATGCCGACGCTCATTATCTGCAGGCCAACCATTTCCTGACTTGTTCGGCGGCGCCGATCTTCGACCACCAAGGCAAGATCCTCGGCGTGCTGGATGTCAGCGGCGACCGCGACAGCTATCACAAGCACACCATGGCGCTGGTGCGGATGTCGGCGCAGATGATCGAGAACCAGCTGTTTACCGCCGCGTTTGAAAATGCGGTCGCCCTGCATTTCCACAGCCGGCCCGAATTCGTCGGCACGCTGATGGAGGGCATCGCCTGCTTTACGCCGGGCGGGCGCTTCCTGTCCGCCAACCGCAGCGCCTTGTTCCAGCTCGGCTTGCCGCTGACGGCATTGCAGTCGCATACCTTCAGCTCGCTGTTCGGCTTGCCGGTATCGACCCTGTTCGATCATTATCGAACGGCGGCGCCTGGCTTGCTTGATCTTTGCCTGCACAGCGGCGTCAGAGTGTCTGCGAAAGCAGAGCTGCGGCTGTCGAACAGCGTGTTCCAGCATTTCAGCGAAGTCCGCCCCGCGGCGGATGCCGCCGCGCCGGCGCTGTCGAAATCGCCGCCGCGTCTCTCCAGCCTGCGTTACCTGAATACCGGCGATCCGCAGATGGCGGCGCTGATCGGCAAGCTGGACAAGGTAAGAGGGCGCGACATTCCGGTGCTGATCACCGGTGAAACCGGCACCGGCAAGGAATTGCTGGCGCAGGCGATCCACAACGATTCGCCGCGCCGGCATGGCGCATTCGTCGCGGTCAATTGCGCATCGATTCCGGAAACGCTGATCGAATCCGAGCTGTTCGGCTATGAAGAGGGAGCATTTACCGGCGCCCGGAAAAAAGGCGGCCAGGGCAAGATCCTGCAAGCCAACGGCGGCACCTTGTTCCTGGACGAAATCGGCGACATGCCGCTGGCCCTGCAGGCGCGCCTGTTGCGCGTGCTGCAGGAACGGATGGTGACGCCGCTGGGCAGCACCAAGTCGATTCCGGTCAACCTGGCGCTGATCTGCGCCACCAACCGCAATCTGCGCGAGCTGATTGCCGCCAGCCTGTTCCGCGAGGACCTGTACTATCGCCTGAACGGGCTGGTGGTCAAGCTGCCGCCCTTGCGCGAACGTTCCGACCTCGAGGCCATCGTCAACAAGCTGCTGCTGGAGGAGCCCGGCGGCGAGCCTTGCTGTACGGTTGCGCCAGAGATCATGGCGCTGTTCCATCGCCACGGCTGGCCGGGCAATTTCCGCCAGTTGAGCAACCTGCTCAGGACTGCGGTGGTGATGGCCGGCGCCGACCGCGTGATCCGGCTGGAGCACTTGCCTGACGATTTCCTGGAAGATATGCAGGCGCTGGCGCCGGCAACGCTTAACGCTGCCGGTCGCGGCAGTCTGGAAGATCTGGCGCAAACGGCTGTAAGGCAGGCGTTTGAGGCCAGCGGCGGCAACGTTTCCGCTACCGCCAAGGCCCTGGGTGTGTCGCGCAATACGGTGTACCGCAAACTGCACCTGCGCTGAAAGCGTTCGCCGGTCGCGTTCAGGAAGGATGTTGCTGGAAACGTGCATGTTCCAGCAGATGGCGCACGATCAGCCGATGGAAGGGCATGATCGTCGCCAGATAGGCGCGTCCCGCCGGGTTGTTGGTCTTGACTATGGTCGAGACCGTCACTTGCGTCGCCTCCGGGCCGTCCGGCGCGACCCTGATGCTGATGCGGAAATCCAGATGGCGGTCGTCAAATCCCAGCACCACTTCGCGCTCCGATTGCGTCACCAGCGGAAAGCCGCCAACCGTCTGCTGCGATGCGTGCGGATCGTCGACGCCGATATCCACCGTGCGCAGCCGGAACAGCCGCACCACGCGGTTGCGGGTCGCCACCAGTTGCTTGATCCAGCCCGGCGGATGCTTGATGATGGCGTCGGCGGCATGCCTGGCGCTCAGTCCTGGCAGGCCGGCCCGCACCTGGTAGGCATCGACAAAATCATGGCCTGGCAAGAGCGCTTCGCAATCCGCGCTGGGTGCAACCAGGTTTGCCACGGCATAGGCGGCGCTCATTTCTTGCGCGCCCGTGCTTGTTCATGCTCGGCCGCAGCGCTTTCAAAGCGCTCGCGCGTGGTTTCTTCGTCGCGGCTGCCGAAGGCGTAGTTGGCTTCCAGCCACATGACGTTGATGATGCCGAACGCCAGCGCCAGGCCGACTCCTAATATCCATGCGAAATACCACATAATCTTCTCCTGTCTGTGCGCTTAGTAAGCAGTGTGTTGGTTGTCTTCGATATGCTTGAGCGTGACCTTGCCGCGCATGACACGGTACACCCAGCTTGTATAAAGCATGATGATTGGCAGCATGACGACTACTACCCAGAACATGATGCCAAGTGTCTTGTGGCTCGATACAGCGTCCCAGATCGTCAGGCTGCTGTTGGGGTCGAGCGAGGACGGCATGATGAACGGGAACAGCGAGGCGCCGGCGGTGAGGATGATGGCGGTGACGCAAAAGCCGCTTGAGAGAAAGGCGGCCATGGCCTTGTTGGCGGCGCTGAACATCACGCACAGCAAAGCGCCGGCGACGGCGATGCCAGGCAGGGCCCAGATCGCAGGCCAGCGCGCGTAGTTGTCGAACCAGGCGCCGTTGGCCGTAGCGACGGTCTTGACGATCGGCATGAAGGCGCTGTTGGCGTCCGGCATGGCAGTGATGCGATAGCCGTGGATGCCGAAGGCGACCCAGAAACCGCCGGCTACGAACAGCAGCACCGTCACCAGTCCGGCAACCTTGGCGACGCCGCGCGCCCGCTGGGCGATCAGGGCATCGGTCTTGACCTGCAGGTAAGCGGCGCCGTGCATCAGCAGCATGGCCACGCTCAGCAGGCCGGCCAGCAAGCCGAAGGGATTGAGCAGCTGGAAGAAGTTGCCGGTGTATTCGACCCGCATGGTGTCGTCGTAATGGAAAGGCACGCCGAGGAACAGGTTGCCGAAGGCGACGCCGAAAATGAGCGGCGGCACGAACCCGCCGGCGAACAGGCCCCAGTCCCAGGCATTGCGCCAGCGCGTGTCGGCCACCTTGCTGCGGTAGTCGAAGCCGACCGGGCGGAAGAACAGCGAGAACAGCAGCAGCATCAAGGCGACATAGAAGCCCGAGAACGCAGCACCGTAGACCAGCGGCCAGGCCGCGAAAATGGCGCCGCCGGCGACGATGAACCAGGTCTGGTTGCCTTCCCAGGTGCTGCCTATCGAATTGATGACGACCCGGCGTTCGCCGTCGGTCTTGCCGATGAAGGGCAGCATCATGCCGACCCCGAAGTCGAAGCCGTCAGTGAGGGCGAAGCCGATCAGCAGCACGCCGACGAAGCCCCACCAGATTACTTTCAAGGTTTCATAGTCAAACATGGCGGTTTCTCCTTATGCCTTGGCGGTCGAGCCGGTGGTTGATGCTTCCAGGCGTTCCCAGTGGTACTTGCCGGTATGCAGGCTGCTCGGGCCGCGGCGGGCGTATTTCACCATCAGTATCATTTCAATGATGAACAGGAAGCCATAGAAACCGAGGAAGCCGGCCAGGCTGAAGTAGAGGCTGCCAGGCTGCAGGGTCGAGGCAGACAGATGGGTCGGCAGCACACCCGAGATGGTCCACGGCTGGCGGCCGTACTCGGCGAGCAGCCAGCCCAGCTCGATCGCTACCCACGGCAGCGGGATGCTGTACACCGCCAGGCGCAGCAGCCAGCGCTGCTTGGCCAGCTGCTTGCGGATCAGGAAGTAGAACGAGCAGGAGAAGATGAACAGAAACAGCATGCCCAGCCCGACCATCAGCCGGAACGACCAGAACATCGGCGCAATTTTCGGGAAAGTGTCGTTGACCGCCATGGCGATCTGTTCCGGGGTGGCGTCGATCACGTTCGGCGTGTACTTCTTCAGCAGCAAGCCGTAGCCGAGATCGTCTTTCAGCTTGTCGAAGGCTGCCACCGCCTCGGGCGACTTGTCGCCGCCTTTCAGGCGGGTGAGGGCGGCGTAGGCCAGCATGCCGTTGCGGATGCGTACTTCATGCTCTTTCTTCAAGTCCTGGATGCCGGTGATCTGCTTGTCGGCCGAGCGAGTGCCGATCAGGCCCAGCACATACGGGATCTTGACGGCATAGTCGGTGCGCTGTTCTTTCTCGTTCGGCCAGCCGACCACGGTGATGCCGGCCGGCGCCGGCTCGGTATGCCATTCGGCTTCCATCGCGGCCATCTTGACCTTGTTCACTTCGCCCGCGGTATAACCGGATTCGTCGCCCAGCACGATCACCGACAGGACCGAGGCCAGGCCGAAGCCGGCCGCGATCGCAAACGAGCGCAGGGCGAAGGCGGTGTCGCGGCCGCGCAGCAGATAAAAAGCGGAGATGCCCAGTACGAACATCGAAGCGGCGACATAGCCTGCGGACAGGGTGTGCACGAACTTCACCTGCGCCACCGGATTGAAGATGACGTCGATGATGCTGGTCAGTTCCATGCGCATGGTTTCATAGTTGAACTCGGCGCCGACCGGATTGTTCATCCAGCCGTTGGCGATCAGGATCCACAGAGCCGACAGGCTGGAGCCGAACGCCACCAGGAAGGTGATCAGCAGATGCTGAACCCGCGACAGGCGGTCCCAGCCGAAGAAGAACAGGCCGACGAAGGTCGATTCGAGGAAGAAGGCCATCATCCCTTCGATCGCCAGCGGCGTGCCGAAGATGTCGCCGACATAGTGCGAGTAATACGACCAGTTGGTGCCGAACTGGAATTCCAGGGTGATGCCGGTGGCGATCCCCATGGCGAAGTTGATGCCGAACAGCTTGCCCCAGAAGCGTGTCATGTCCTTGTAGATCGGGCTGCCGGTCATGACATAGACCGATTCCATGATGACCAGGATCCACGCCAGCCCGAGGGTGAGCGGCACGAACAGAAAATGGAACATCGCAGTCGCAGCGAACTGCAGACGCGACAGGGCGACGACTTCATCGATAGGAATCATTGGCGGGCCTCAGAAGGGGGGAGATGGGAAGGGATTGCGGCGGGCTGCGGACTGAGCATGTGCTGTTCTACAAGGTCGGTCGGCATGCGCATTTTCTTGGTCTGCGGCTCGGAAAAGAAAGCTTTCCAGAGCACGGTCAGCAGCGCAATCTTGACGATCAGGATCAGGGTGATCTCGACCGCCAGCGGCAGGCGCGTCAGGCGTTTGTTCAAGGCGAAAGACATAGGGCGTCTACTCCTTCAGCTTGGCGTTCTGGTGCACATCGGGGTGATCGTTGCTGCTCTTGGTCTTGCTGCCCGAGCCAGGCATGCGGAACTTGTCGCGTACATCCAGCAGTTTCTTGACCTTGGAACCCATCTTCATCAGCGAAGCCAGGGTTTCCGGCGAGAGCCGCTGCACATCGTCAAACCAGGAACTGGACAGCTCGATCAGGTTGTACATTTCGCGCATCCGTTGCTGCGCCTGCTGGTCGGTCTCGTTGGCAGGGGTTTCCAGCAGCGCATCGCGCAACATCGATAAGGTCGGCTCGATTTCGCGGCGCCGGCGTTCTTCCAGCAAAGTCTTGAAAATGTCCCAGATATCTTTCGGCGGTTCGAAATACTCGCGGCGATCGCCGGGGTGATGCAGCAGCTTGACCAGGCGCCACGACTGCAATTCCTTCAGGCCCATGCTGACGTTGGAGCGGGAAAACGTCAGGTACTCGGCAATCTGGTCGGCATTCAAAGGTTGCCCCAGGACATAAAGTAACGCATAAATCTGCCCAACGGTGCGATTGATGCCCCAGCGGCTGCCCATTTCGCCGAAGTGTGAGATGAAGCGCTGGGTGAGTGGCGTCAAAGGCGTGAGCGGAGCGTTGGCGGTGGGGGTGTTGCCGGATGGGATGGTGTGCATGGTATTTTGAATTTTCAGTAATTACTGAAATATAAGATAAAACAGGAATGCTTGCAAGGAGCATGTTGTACCGCATCATTTACTGCGATTAGTGTTTTGCCTGCAACGAAGCGCCGCCTAATTGTTGAAAAGATATCGTCCTGCAGCAACATAAGTCGATGTTGCATCGCACGATAGGGCTATCAGCCGTTATAATTTCGGGTTAGCAAGGTGCATTGCGGACGCCGGGGCCTATGCCTGGCGTCGCCAAACTCCAACGCACCACATTGTTTTTGATTTTTTATTATTGACGAGAGCACACCATGAGTCTGAATCAAGTATCGGCCGGGCGCGATTTGCCAAACGATTTCAACGTCATCATCGAAATCCCGATGAATGCCGATCCGATCAAATACGAAGTAGACAAGGAATCCGGCGCGATTTTCGTGGATCGCTTCATGGGCACTGCGATGCACTACCCGTGCAACTACGGCTATATCCCGCAAACCTTGTCGGAAGACGGCGACCCGGTCGACGTGCTGGTGATCACGCCGTTCCCGCTGTTCCCGGGCGTGGTGGTGCGCTGCCGTCCGGTGGGCGTGCTGAAGATGTCGGACGAAGCCGGCCAGGACGCCAAGCTGCTGGCGGTGCCGGTCGACAAGGTGCTGAGCATCTACACCCACTGGCAAAAGCCGGAAGACATGAATGAACTGCGCCTGAAGCAGATCCAGCATTTCTTCGAGCACTACAAGGATCTGGAAAAGGGCAAATGGGTCAAGATCGACGGCTGGTTCGGCCCTGACGAAGCGCGCAAGGAAATCCTGGCGGGCGTCGAGGCTTACAAGAAGTCCATCGCGGCGTAATTTGCTGCAACGCCGGCCATCCGGCGTTGTTTGATGTTGAAAAGCGCACCGCGGTGCGCTTTTTTCATGACCTGGCGGTTTTCCGTAGGGTGGGCAGATTTTCTGCCCACGCTGGATTCGCTCCTTGAATGATCGACGTTCCGCGTGGGCGCAGGCGGCCGCCGAACTGGTCGGGATTTATCTGCCGAACCGTTATCTGTCGTCCAAGGCCAGGCTGTTCCTCGACGCCGTCGAGCAGGGGTTGAGCCCCATCACCGCCGGCGCCTGAGCGCTGGCAACGGACGTCCGCCGAGCCGGTAAAGAGGTATGGATTGTTGAGTCAGGGTGGGGCAGAACGGAAGGGATTGCGGTCGTTCAGCTCATCCATGTAGCTGTCGATGCCGTCCGATTCCCGTTCCAGGAAATTCGCCACCGCATCGGCAAAACCCGGATGCGCCAGCCAGTGCGCCGACCAGGTTTTCTGCGGCAAGAAGCCGCGCGCCATCTTGTGCTCGCCCTGGGCGCCGCCTTCGAAGCAGGCGATCTGTTGCTCGATGCAGAATTCCAGCGGCTGGTAGTAGGCGGTTTCAAAATGCAGGCAGGGCACGAATTCCAGCGCGCCCCAGTAGCGGCCGTACAGGGTCTGTTCGGTATGGATCAGCAGCGATGAAGCAATCGGCCGGCCGTCGCGCTCGGCCACGATCAGCAGGATGTTGTGCGGCATGCTGGCGCCGATGCGCAGGAAGAAATCCAGGTTGAGGTAGGGCGTGGAGCGGTGCTCGGCGTAGGTGCGCGCATAGCAGCGGTTGAAAAACGCCCAGTCCGCTTCCGTGGCGTCGACGCCGCGCACCCGGCGCAGGCGCACGCCGGCCTCGGCCACCTTGCGCCGCTCGGCCGCGATGTTCTTGCGCTTCTTGCGCTCCAGCGTCGCGAGGAACTGATCGAAATCGCGATAGCCGGGATTGAGCCAATGGAACTGCACGCCGCTGCGCAGCATGAAGCCGGCCTGCTGCAAGGCTTCGGCCTGTTCCGCCGGGGGATACAGGATGTGGGTGGACGAAGTCTGGGTATCGCGCCGCAGTGCCTGCAGCACCTTGAGCAGCGCCGCCCGCGCGGTGGCGTCGCGCGCCAGCAGGCGGCCGCCGGTCACCGGCGTGAACGGAATCGCCGACAGCAGCTTGGGATAGTATTCCAGGCCGTTGCGCTGGTAGGCGTCGGCCCAGGCCCAGTCGAACACGTATTCACCGTAGGAATGGTATTTGACGTACAAGGGCAGCGCCGCCGCCAGCTGTCCGGCCTGGTCCCACAAGGTGAGGTACTGCGGCTGCCAGCCCGATTTTTCCGAAGCGCTGCCGCTTTCGTGCAAGGCGTGCAGGAAAGCGAAAGAGAGGAAAGGATTGGCGTCGGCTTGCAAGCCCAGCAGTTCGTCCCATGCCGCCTGGCCGACTTCGCTCAGCGAGGCGACGATGCGGGTGGCGAACTGGCCGGTATTCTGTACTGTTGTGGTATTGGTCAAGGACTGGACGAGCCGTGAATGGGGATGAGGGCGAAAAAGGGAAGTTTAGCAGCATCCCCACCGCTCTGCCGCGCCATCCTGAGCAGAGGGCATTACATGCGATAATTGAAAGCATCACGCAGAGCGCAGGAAGAATGATGACAACCAATAAATTTCTCAACCTTTACTCCCATGATTTCGCGCGCGTCGCGGTCGCCGTGCCCAATTGCCGGGTGGCCGATCCGGCTTTCAATGCCGCCGAAACCATCCGCCTGGCGCGCCGGGCCCAAGAGCAGGGCGCCGTGCTGGTAGCATTTCCGGAGCTGGGTTTGTCTGCCTATACCTGCGACGACCTGTTTCACCAGCGCGCCTTGCTGGATGCTTGCGAAGCGGCGCTGGCCGACGTGGTGGCGGCTTCGGCCGAACTGTCGCTGGCGATGATCGTCGGCCTGCCTTTGCGGGTTGAGCATCAGTTGTTCAATTGCGCGGCTGTCGTGGCCGGCGGCCGGATCCAGGGCATCGTGCCGAAAAGCTATCCGCCCAACTACGGCGAGTTTTACGAATTGCGCCAATTCAGTCCTGCCGAAAACACCGCGGTGCGCGAGATCCCGCTGCTGGGGGCCAAGGTGCCCTTCGGCGCCGGCTTGCTGTTCGAGGTCGCCAACCTGCCGCTGCTGCGCTTCCATGCCGAGATCTGCGAAGACGTCTGGGTGCCGATTCCGCCATCGTCGTTTGCCGCGCTGGCCGGCGCCAGCGTGCTGGTGAATCTGTCCGCATCCAATGCGCTGGTGGGGAAAGCCGCTTATCGTCACCAGCTGGTTGCCCAGCAATCCGCGCGCTGCGTGTCGGCCTATTTGTTCACCTCGGCCGGCAAGGGCGAATCGTCGACCGACCTGGCCTGGGACGGCCAGGCCCTGATCTATGAAAACGGCGAACTGCTGGCGGAATCAGAACGCTTCCTGGACGCCTCGCATCTCATTTTTGCCGATATCGACCTGGAGCGCCTGTCGCGCGAACGCATGCGGCAGACCACCTTCGGCCAGTCGGTGCGGCGCCATGCGGCGGAAGTGGCGAAATTCGATGTAGTGCGTTTTGAACTGGCGCTGCCGCTCAGCCAGGCCTTGCCGCTGGAACGCAAGGTCGAGCGCTTCCCCTATGTGCCGGCCGACAGCAAACGGCGCGACGAGCGCTGCACCGAGGTCTACAACATCCAGGTGCAGGCGCTGGTGCAGCGGCTCTCCTCCAGCAAGCTGTCCAAGGTGGTGATCGGCGTCTCCGGCGGGCTCGATTCGACCCACGCCTTGCTGGTCTGCGCCAAGGCCATGGATCGCCTGGACCTGCCGCGTTCCAATATCCTGGCTTACACCATGCCCGGTTTCGCCACCAGCGACCGCACCTTGCAGCAGGCGCGGCAACTGATGCAGGTGGTCGGCAGCACGGCGGCGGAAATCGACATCCGCCCGAGCTGCCTGCAAATGCTGAAGGACCTCGGCCATCCCTATGCCGCCGGCCAGGAGCAGTACGACATCACCTTTGAAAACGTCCAGGCGGGGGAGCGCACCAACCACCTGTTCCGGCTGGCCAATTTCCATCACGCCATCGTGATCGGCACCGGCGACCTGAGCGAGCTGGCGCTGGGCTGGTGCACTTACGGCGTGGGCGATCACATGTCGCATTACAACGTCAACGCCAGCGTGCCGAAGACCCTGATTTCCCATCTGGTGCGCTGGGTGGCCGACACCGGCGCCATCGGCTATCTCGGTTCCGATGTCTTGCTGAATGTGCTCAATACCGAAATCAGCCCGGAACTGGTGCCGGGCAAGGCCAGCGGCAAGCCGGAGCAGATCACGGAAAACGTCATCGGCCCTTACGAATTGCAAGACTTCAATCTGTATTACATACTGCGCTATGGCTTTGCGCCCTCGAAAGTCGCTTTTCTGGCCTACACGGCGTGGCACGACAAGAGCAAGGGCAGCTGGCCGCATGAGGATAAAGCCGTCGCCAGGAACCAGTACGACCTGGCGGCCATCAAGCGCAACCTGGGGATTTTCCTCGACCGCTTTTTCCGCAGCAGCCAGTTCAAGCGGTCCTGCGTGCCGAACGCGCCCAAGGTCGGCAACGGCGGTTCCTTGTCGCCGCGCGGCGACTGGCGTGCGCCCAGCGATTCGGAAGCGACAGTATGGCTGGATGATCTGGCGAAGATTCCGGACTGAGCGCATGACAGTTCAGTCCGTGTTGCATAACTCTCCTAAAAACAGAGTTATTGATTGCCGCGTATAGACAAATAGAGTTTTTCATATACTCTACGAGATTGCGCTTGATCCTGGCAGGAATCGCGCCTGGACGACAAGCACGCTGCAACAGATTTATATTTAATGCCTAAAGGAGTTGCCATGAAGCAAATTACTGCCGTTATCAAACCCTTCAAGCTGGACGAGGTGCGTGAAGCCCTCGCCGAAGTCGGCGTCACCGGCCTCACCGTGACCGAAGTAAAAGGCTTTGGCCGTCAGAAGGGCCATACCGAACTGTACCGCGGCGCCGAGTACGTGGTCGATTTCCTGCCGAAAGTGAAAGTCGAACTGGTGATCGACGATGCCCTGACCGAACGCGCAGTGGATGCCATCATCAAGGCGGCACGCACCGGCAAGATCGGCGACGGCAAGATTTTCGTGCGCAATATCGAACAGGTGATCCGCATCCGCACCGGCGAAACCGGCCCTGATGCCGTTTGAGTTTGCATGCGCAAGGTTGATGCAGTTTCTGCAGCACCCTGAGAAGTCGTACTTCCTTCCCTTCAAGTTCTGCTAAGTTCTCATATCTGGCCGCGGTCGTTCGATGTACTGGATGACTGGCCGCGGCTCCAGGCTCACCGCAGTAACGCTTTCCCCTCCATGAGCAAGTCCTTCAGTTCTGTCGTTGCGACCGTGCTGCATGCAATCTGCAAGCGCTGAACGCCGGCAAAACAATTTCCGCATACTCTCACGCGTTTTTCTTATTGGACGCCTGTCGCCTCTGCGCGCTATCGTTTTCTCTTGGCAACCGGCGGCAACCACAAGTTGCCGTCAACTGCGCTACCAGAGAGGTGATTCATGTCGTCTATCGCGACAACAGCAACGGATGCAAGCCAGGCAGACCTGTTACCCCGGGTTTTGCCGGCGCATCGCATCGGCAGCGACCAGGAAGCGCTCGATATCGCGCGCGAGCTGGCGGCCGAGTTCCGCCTCGAGGCCAGCGTGCGCGACCGTCAGCGCCGCCTGCCCTGGACGGAAATCGAAAAATTCTCCGCCAGCGGACTGGGCGGCATCACGGTGCCGCGCGAGTTCGGCGGCGCCCAGGTTTCCTACCGCACGCTGGCTGAAGTATTCCGCCTGCTGTGCGCCGCCGATCCGGCGCTGGGACAGATTCCGCAAAACCATTTCGGCATCCTCGGCGTGGTCGCCCACAGCGCGGACGCCGCGCAAAAGGCGCGCATCTACAGCGACGTCCTGAACGGCCTGCGCATCGGCAATGCCGGACCGGAGCGCGGCACCAGGAACATCCTGGAGATGAAGGCGCGCCTGAGCGAAACGCCGAACGGCTATCGCCTCAACGGCAAGAAATTCTATTCCACCGGCGCCTTGTTCGCGCATTGGGTGCCGGTCAAGGCGCTGGACGACCAGGGCCAGCCGGTGCTGGTGTTCGTCAAGCGCGGCACGCCCGGCCTCACCATCGTCGACGACTGGTCGGGGTTCGGCCAGCGCACCACCGCCAGCGGCACGGTGCTGCTGGAAAACCTGGCGGTGGCCGCGGAAAACGTGCTGTCGCTGCAGAAACTGGCACAGCAGGCCGGCATCCAGGGGCCAGCCTCGCAGTTGATCCAGGCCGCGATCGACGCCGGCATTGCCGCTGCGGCCATCGAAGACACCGTACAATTTGTTCGCAGCCGCTCGCGGCCCTGGGCCGACAGCGGGGTGGAGCGCGCCAGCGACGATCCCTATGTCATCCGCGACATCGGCGACCTCAAGATCCGCCTGCATGCGGCCAATGCACTGCTGGCCAAGGCCGCTGTCGCGCTGGACCAGATTTCAACCGTAGCGATCGACGCCGATGCCTCCGCCCGCGCCTCGATTGCTGTCGCCAAAGCCAAGGTGCTGACCACCGAGATAGCGCTGCTCGCCAGCGAAAAGCTGTTCGAGCTGGCCGGTTCGGCATCGACCCTGGCGGAACACAACCTGGACCGCCACTGGCGCAACGCCCGCACCCATACCTTGCACGATCCGGTGCGCTGGAAGCTGCACGCCATCGGCAACTATCTGCTGAACGGCATCGCGCCCGCACGGCATTCCTGGAATTGACGCTATGACGACTTCTATCAACGCCGCCGCCGGTCCGGTGGTGCGCATTCTTGACGATATCCAGGCCATTGCGGCGGCGCGCGCGCTGGCTGTCTCATTCACGCGCGAAGCCAGCCGGCGCGACAGCGAGCGGCGGCTGCCGCTGCACGAGCTGGAGCAGTTTTCCCGTTCCGGCCTGTGGGGGATTTCCGTGCCGCGCGCTTATGGCGGCGCCGGCGTCTCGCACGTTACGCTGGCCGAGGTGATCGCCACCATCGCCGCGGCCGATGGTTCGCTCGGGCAGATCCCGCAGAACCATTTCTATGCGGTCGAGATCTTGCGGGTCAACGGCAGCGAGGCGCAAAAGCGCTATTACTTCGAACGCATCCTGGCCGGCGAACGCTTCGGCAACGCCTTGGCGGAACTTGGCACGCGTACTTCGCAGGAGCGGCGCACCCGGTTGAGTAAGGATGGCGACGGTTTCCGCATCAATGGCCGTAAATTCTATGCCACCGGGGCGCTGTATGCGCACCGGATTCCGGTCTCGGTGATCGACGACGACGGCGTCCAGCAACTGGCCATCGTCAAGCGCGACACCGAGGGCGTCAAAGTGATCGACGACTGGTCCGGTTTCGGCCAGCGTACTACCGGCAGCGGTTCCGTCGTGTTTGACAATGTGCGGGTGACGGCGGAAGAAGTGCTGCCGTTCCAGAGCGCCTTCGAGCGGCCGACTTCGCTGGGCCCGGTGGCGCAACTGCTGCATGCGGCGATCGATATCGGCATCGCCCGCGCCGCCTTGCATGACGCCGCGGTATTCGTGCGCACCCGTTCGCGCGCCTGGATCGACAGCAAGGTCGAGCGCGCCATCGACGACCCGCTGACGGTGCGCGAGTTCGGCGACCTGGCGGTGCGGCTGGCTGGCGCCGAAGCGCTGCTGGAGCTGGCCGGCGCGGCGGTCGATGCCGCTGCCTGGGATCCGGCCGTGGCCTCGGTGGCGGCGGCTTCGATAGCAGTGGCTGAAGCGCGCGTGCTGACGACGGAAATATCGCTGGCCGCCGGCAGCAAGCTGTTTGAACTGGCCGGCACGCAAGCGACCCTGGCCGAGCACAACCTCGACCGCCACTGGCGCAACGCCCGCACCCACACGCTGCACGATCCGGTGCGCTGGAAGTATCACGCGGTCGGTAACTACTATCTCAACGAAAAGAATCCGCCGCGCCACGGCGCCATCTGAACAAGCCTATGCCGAAGAAGCAAATCCGCCTCAACGCCTTCAACATGAATTGCGTCGGGCATATCAACCATGGTTTGTGGACGCATCCGCGCGACCGTTCCACCGAATACACCAGCCTCGAATACTGGACCGAACAGGCCAAATTGCTGGAGCGCGGCAAGTTCGATGGCCTGTTCCTGGCCGATATCGTCGGCGTCTACGATGTCTACCAGGACTCGGTCGACCTGACCGTGCGCGAATCCATCCAGCTGCCGGTCAACGATCCTTTGCTGCTGGTGTCGGCCATGGCTGCCGTCACCAGGCATCTGGGCTTTGGCGTCACCGTCAACCTGACCTATGAAGCGCCGTATCTGTTCGCGCGCCGCATGTCGACACTCGATCATCTGACCCGCGGCAGGATAGGCTGGAATATCGTCACCGGTTACCTCGACAGCGCGGCGCGCGCCATGGGCCTGAGCGAACAGCCGGAACACGATGCCCGCTATGAACGGGCGGAAGAATTCATGCAGGTGCTGTACAAGCTGTGGGAAGGCAGCTGGGAAGATGGCGCCGTGCTGCGCGACCGCCAGCGGCGGGTGTTTGCCGATCCGGCCAAGGTGCATCGCATCAGCCATCGCGGCGAGCACTACCAGGTGGACGGCTATCACCTCAGCGAACCTTCGCCGCAACGCACCCCGGTGCTGTACCAGGCCGGCGCCTCCGATCGTGGTCAGCAGTTCGCTGCGGCGCATGCCGAATGCATATTCATCTCCAGCCAGAAACCGGAAGCGGCACGCAAACTGGTGAACGACCTGCGCGATCAGGCGCAGCTGGCCGGCCGCCAGCGCAACGATCTGAAAATCTTCATGGGCATCTCGGTCATCGTCGCCCCGACCGCCGCCGAGGCGCAAGAAAAATATGCCGAGTACTGCCGTTACGCCAATCCGGAAGCCGGCCTGGCCCACTTCGCCGCCGGTACCGGCTTCGATTTTTCCAAGTACGGCATCGACGACGCCATCAAGCCGGCCAGCAGCAACGCCATCCAGTCCTCCGCCAAGGCGGTGACAGCCGCGGATGCCGGCTGGACCGTGCGCAAGCTGCTGGACCAGCTGGCGTTGGGCGGTCGTTACGTCGCCATCGTCGGCTCGCCGCAGCAGGTGGCGGATCAGCTGGAAGCCTGGATCAGGGATACCGATATCGACGGCTTCAACCTGACGCGCACGGTGGCGCCGGAAAGCTTCGAGGATTTCGTCGACCTGGTGGTTCCTGAATTGCAGGCGCGCGGCTCTTACAAGCTGGATTACGAAGAGGGGACTTTGCGCGAGAAATTGTTCGAAGCCGGGCAGCCGACCTTGCCCGGCAGGCATCCGGCAGCAGGCTACCGGCAGGCCGTCCGCTCCGATTGATATTTTCCTGAATCATGACAAATCTTGTTTGTCGATCCTGCTCGCAGGATCGGCAGCTGTGCCCGCGCGTGACCTGAGCGCGCGGCGAAGAAAAAACAATCAGGCCTTGTGTTTTTACCCAGGCAAGATGGCAGCCCATCCAGTGCTGGAGGAACTTCTTGCTGTTCGCGCCGATATTGCCGGTCTCGTCGAACAAGCCATCCTTGGCCGGGATCAGAGCTGCTTCATCTAGAAAATGATTCATTGTCCTTGCACTGCCTTCTCTGTTAGCTGGCGTACAGACCGAGGCAGAAATACGCAATAGCATGGCCATTCCCCCCAAGGAAATTTCTCGCGCACGATCATTGACGCTGCGCTCGCCCAATGCGTGCAGTGGAATATCAGGTGGCCGGATAACCCTATTTTGGAAAGTATTTCACTATGCCCTCGAGAAGAAGACGGATGTCGCCGAACAGCGTGCCTATTTCAACGCTGATGATGAACAAGGCGGTCTGGAAGGCCGCCGGATACCTATCCAGCAGCATGGTGCTGTGCTTGTCATATAACGCGATGACGCTGCTGCGATTGGATAGCGCTACGCAGGCTATTCCCAGGATGCCGCCGGCAATGATGTCGGTAGGGTAGTGCAAGCCAAGATATACGCGAGGCAATGCGATAAAGAGCAGGACATACAGATAGACCAGCAGGCCTGTCTTTCTTGAGATCAGGAAAATTCCCGTAGCCAGGCTGAAGAACAAGGCGGCGTGGTCGCTGGGAAAGGAGCTCCATATGTACAAAGCCTGGCTTTCCGGCAACGGTAAGCCGACGTATTGGTGATTGGAGAGCGCGATGCTGGCGAAAGGACGCGGCTGGTAAGGGCCGATGTTGTTCGCGACCCTGGCGATCAGCACGGCTAGCACGCAGCCCAGCAAGGTGGCGATGATGATGCGCCTGCTGCCTGATTTCGGATCCGTATCCCTGAACCAGAAGTACCAAAGTATGCCCATGATCGGCAAGCCCTTGAACAGGTTGGAGCCTGAAATGTAGTGAACGATCTGGTTGAAAGGAGCCGACGCGGCCGTGAACTGAGATATCCAGTTCATCACCGCAAGGTCTGCGTAATTGTGCCACATCATCTCCTGCCTTTCTTTTGAGTAATTAATTTAGTTATCCGGTTCCATGTTTGGAAGGTGGCTGATTTTAATGAATATATGATTTATATGATTTATTCCTTTCTCTTGATTTAATCCGCGGCATTGATTTGTGTAAAGTACTTTTTAAGGTTTATTTGCTGCTTCGCACAATCAATTGTTTCCTTGCGAAAACCAATGCCTGACTAGCAGCGCCGGAGTTTTTTTGAAGGTCAAAAATAACTCGCGATAATTTTTCCATGACATGGAGATTTACGCTCGGGCGACATATTATGGGCATACGCTAATCGCTTGAGAAGCTTATATTTAATACGTTTTGAGGCATTGTAATAAAAATTTGTCGGATTGGAAATTTGATGTTTTTATATATTTTTAAACAGTCAACGAAGTAGTTGTCAACGTGAGAACTGATAAAAAGTAAGATGTAACAAATCGTTTCAATGACGAACTAAGTTTCTAAGGCGGGGGTCATTATGTTGTCCTGCAACATGTATTCGCAACGCGATGATTTCAGAAATGCAGATCGAAACCTGGCGTTCTCAGATCGTAAGAAACTGACGTTGGTGTCAACTTTATTCAAATTACAGTATGAGCCGCAGCTGGCTCCATAAGTATCTTGTTAAGGGGAATATCATGCGAAAAACCGCTCAAGATTTTTGTAAAAACCCCGCTGGCTCCGGCTTGCCAGCACCCGATGCGCAAGATGTAATGCGCTCCCTGAAAATCGATGTCCGCATGTCAAACATCGTACGCAAGCGTCTGAACGGCGTTTCCTGTTTTTCCTTCCACCCGCTCTTGTTTCATTCCATATCACAGTTGCCGTCAGCAGCCTGATGGCAAGCAGCATTGTTGTCTGTCGCACAGTTTCAGCTTTCCGTAACTGATGACCAGGCCGGAATTCCGTCCGTAAGCAGGGCGATAGATCCGGTTTCTACGAAAGACTCAATCTTTGATCGCTTGATGGGTTTCCAAAAACAGCGAATCGATCCATCAGCGGAAAATTTCGCCGCGCCATTTGCCTGGTAAAAAATATCAATATCAAGCCAGCCTGGATCGATGCATTTATGACGCAGCTGCTGCGTTAGAGAGGTGTGTAATGAACAGGCGCTCAAAATCCTGTAGCGAGTTTTACCGAATGCCATGGCAGATCGTTTTCCTGATACCGATATGCTCTTGCGCCGCAGTCGCAACCCAGGCCAGCGCCGCCGACCTGGTGCCAACCGATATCATGCCGCCCGCCGACATCATCCAGCCGCCGGCGGATGCGGTCACCCCCTATGCCGGCTACAGCATCGGCTACGACAGCAATCTGCTGAGGCTGCAGAATTCGGCGGCGGCGCAGGCGATGGGGATAGGCAGCGATCTGTCCGACACCACGCAACGCTATCTGTTCGGGCTGGCTGTGGATAAGACGCTCAGCCGGCAGCACCTGACGGCGAACCTGAACGTTGCCAAAGTTGATTACAACCACTTCGACCAGCTCAATCACCTCGACAAGAATCTCGCCGCAAACTGGAACTGGCATGCAGGCGATCATTTCGAAGGCAATATCGGCGCCAATTATTCGGAAGGATTGACGCCGTTCATCGACTTCCATCTGCTGGAGCGAAATATACGTACGCAGGAAAAAGTCTACGCCGACGGTTCCTGGCTGTTCCATCCGAGCTGGCGCGTGCGCGGCGGCCTGGAGTACAGCAAATTGAAATACGACCTGGCGTCGCAGCAGCCTGCCGACAACAACCAGAACCGGACCGAGCTGGGCCTGGATTATCTCGCCGCCAGCGGCAGCACGATCGGCCTCCAGCTGCGCCATACGCATGCCGATTTCCCCAATCCTGAGCTGGACAACGGCTTGCTGGTGTTCAATGGTTATAACCAGGATGAAGTGAAAGCCAAGATAGACTGGCTGCTGAGCGGCAAGACGCAGTTGCACTTCCTTGGCGGCTGGGTCAGCCGCAAGCAGGATGCGCTTCCAGTCAGGAATTTCAGCGGCGTCAACACGCGTCTCTCCGCCGACTGGTCGCCGACCGGCAAGATTCAGCTCACGGTCGCCGGCTGGCGCGAGATAGGCGCGGTGGACGATCTCTCCACCGTCTATTCGCTGAACCATGGCGCCAGCCTGGGGTCGACCTGGCAATATTCGGAAAAAATCCAGCTGGTGGCGCAGTACAAATATCAAAAAAGAGATTTCGGACCTTCCTCCGGATCCGGCACCTTCGGATCCATCAATCAAAACGATGTACTGCGCGATGCCGCGCTGAGCGTGGTCTACAACCCGACCCTGCGCTGGCGCGTCCAGCTGTCCGGCACCCGCAGCACGCAGACCTTGAGAAATGCGCCAGGCGGTTTTGTCAGCAACGGCGTGATGCTCAATACGCGCTATGCATTCTAGAGGTGGGAAATGACTGAGAACGACATCCCGCTGGTTTCGTTTTTCAAGCGCCTGCTTGATCCGGCCATCATCCTTGGCTCGCTGTACCTGATCGTGCTGACGCAGAATGAAATATTCACCGGCGACTACCTGCTGCTGATGATCATCGCCTTCTTCATATCTTCCTATGTCTACGAACAGATCGATCTCTACCGCACTCTGCATATCGGCAAGCAGCTAGCGTATGCCGGCGATATTTTCATGGGCTGGGCGGCCACCGTCGTCGTGCTGGTCCTGATCGGACAAGGAACCGGGCTGCGCTACGAGTTTTCCGAGCGTGTCATCCTGGCCTGGTTTTTGCTGGCGCCGTTCGCATTGCTGCTGAGCCGCCTGACAGCGCATATGCTGGCCTTCCATTTCGGCAAGGAGCTGAAGCTGCGCTCGGCGATCATCGTCGGCTCCAACGATCCGATCGACGATGTGCTCAAGTGCCTGGCGTCAGGCAGCAATGCCGGCATCGACATGCGCGGCTTCTTCGACGATCGCAACCAGGCCGCCCGCCCGTCCGGGATGCGCTGCCCGCATCTCGGCGCCATCGCGGATGTCGGCGCGTATGTGCGCGCCCACAAGATACGCACCATATTCATCTGCCTGCCGATGTCGGCGCAGCCACGGGTGCTGGCTCTGATGGAGGAATTGCGCGACACCACGGCCTCGGTCTATTTCGTGCCCGATATCTATACCTTCGGCTTGATACAGGCCCGGCTCGACCACATCGCCGGGATTCCGGTCATCGGTATCTGCGAGACGCCTTTCATCGGCTTGCGCGGCGTCTTGAAGCGCGGCAGCGACATCGTCCTGGCGCTGCTGATCCAGATCATGCTGCTGCCGATCATGCTCGCCATTGCAATCGGGGTAAAACTTTCTTCGCCCGGACGCATCATTTTTGCGCAACGCCGCTACGGCTTGAACGGTGAAGAAATCATCGTCTATAAGTTTCGTTCGATGACGGTTGCCGAAGACGGCGCGGTAGTCGACCAGGCCAAGAAGAACGATGCCCGCGTGACGCGCTTCGGCGGCTTCCTGCGGCGCACATCGCTGGATGAATTGCCGCAGTTTTTCAATGTGCTGCAAGGCCGCATGAGCATCGTCGGCCCGCGTCCGCACGCCGTCGCCCACAACGAAATGTATCGCAAGCTGATCAAGGGTTACATGCTGCGGCACAAGGTCAAGCCGGGCATCACCGGCTGGGCGCAGGTGAACGGCTACCGCGGCGAAACCGACACCTTGGACAAAATGCGCTCGCGGATCGAGTTCGACCTGGAATACCTGCGCAACTGGTCGCTGGCGCTGGACCTGTGGATCATCGTGCGCACGGTCAAAGAGGTATTGAAGAAGGACAGTGCTTACTAGCCAGGCGTATCAGGCTGTGCGCCGCGCGGAGAGAATCTTTTTCGTGTTTCCGAATCAGGAAATTGAAGAAATACGATGGACTTTGTCAGGAGAGAATCATGAAGAAAATAGCGCTATCGATGAGCTTCCTGCTGGCTGCCTATTGCGGCCCGCTGATGGCCGCGGCCCCGGTTTTCCAGTTGAACGGGCAGCAGCAAGAGGCGGGAAATGCGTCGGCAGTGTATGCCTACCAGCCGCAAACCGAGGCCGCCAGTTCCGCTACTGCAATCGCTGAAATGGCGGCGTCGGAGCCCGCCGAGGCGGCCCGGGAGGATGCATTTTCTGCGCAAGGCGGCCGCGCCGGGTCCGCCGCCGGCATCGTTCCCGTCGCTTTTTCAAGCACTCCCAAGCTGGTCCAGCCTCCCAGGAAGGCGGTGGCCGGCATGAATGCGTCGGACGACCTGCTGTTTTATTTCCTCAAGGACTTCAGGGCAAAGCCGCCGCAAAAGCCGGCGCGCTGGGCCATGCTTTTAATCGCATTCAGCTTCCTGCTGTACCAGTTGCGCCGCCGCCCCATGCGCACCTCTATCGGTTTCGGTTCGGCGTCACGGCTGGCCGGGCAACATGCAGCCTGATCTCAGCCGCCGCCGGCGCAACGGCCGCAGCCGCGCCGCCGGGAATTGTCTTGCTAACAGGAGTCGGAGGAGTCGGATCTTGGCGTGTTCTGAACGTATCAATAGTAAGTCTCTCGTCAATAAGGTGCTAGGCGTGAAAGGAATAGGCATTCTGATGCTGCTTACCGCAATAAATTTGTCTGGCTGCGGCGATCAGAAAAAGAAAGGCGGCCAGGTAGTGGCCAGGATCAACGGCGAAGAGATCACCGCGCCGCAGCTCGAGGCTGAACTGCGCTACGCCAGCAGGCTGCAGGAGGATGGCGCCGCGCCGCGGCAAGCCATGCGCGAACAAGCCATGGAAGCCTTGATCGACCGCCAGCTGTTGCTGGATGAAGCCTTGCGCAACAAGATCGACCGCGACCCGGCATTGCTGCAGATTATCGAACGTTTCAAGACCCAGGCCATTGTGCAGGCTTATCTCGAATCCAGGGCGGGAGGCCAGGAGCAGCCTGGCAAGGCGGAAGTCGAAGGCTATTTTCAGGCGCATCCGGAGATGTTTGCCCATCGCAAGATGTTTGAGGTCGAGCAGCTGATCATCGCCGACCGCGACTTCAGCGCGCCGCTGAAAGCCATGATGGATTCGTCTAAATCGCTCAGCCAGGTGGCTGCATGGCTGCGGCAAAACAAGATCGCGCATGCGCAAAGACAATATTCCTACAGCAGCGCGGAGCTGCCGGCGGAAATAGGCAACAAGCTGCAGACGCTAGGCAGGAGCCGCCTGTTTGTCATGAAGGACGGGCAACGCGATTTATTGTGCGTCCTGACCGAACTGCGGGATAGCCCGGTTGCGCCGGACGTCGCCCGGCCGCAGATTGAGCGTTACTTGATGAACAAGAAGATGCAGGAAATTGCCACGGCGGAAATCACCCGCTTGCGTTCGGCCGCCAAGCTTGAGTACATGGAGAAGCCGGCTAACAGCATCGATAGCAACGGCCTGCCGGTGGCGGCGACGTCGCCAGGCAAGCAGCAGGCCGAGGTGCGCAAGAGCATGGAAGTGTCCGGCGTGGCGGGGCTCAAATGAACAGTCTGACGCTGCCTGCCGGAATCAACAATAAATGAATGGGATGGCCATCATGATAAGACGAATTTACCTGTGTCTGCTGGCGCTGCTGACGGCGCTTTCGATCAATTCCGCCAACGCGGCGGATACGCCGATCGGCCCCGGCGACGGCTTGAAGATTTCGGTGTTCGGCAATCCCGACCTGAGCCTGGAAACCAAGGTCAGCGATGCCGGCAACATCACGTTCCCGCTGATAGGCGCGGTTGGCCTCGGCGGCTTGTCGGCCGCCGAGGCTGAGAAAAAAATCTCCGGCATGCTGATCGAGGGCGGCTTCCTGCGCAAGGCGGAAGTGAATGTCACGGTGACCGAGCTGCAGAGCCAGCAGGTGTCGATACTCGGCCAGGTGCTGCATCCGGGCCGCTACGCGATTGCCGGCAAGCGCAGCGTGACCGACATGCTGGCGATGGCAGGCGGCGTGGGTCCTGAGGGCGGCGATACCGCTGTGGTGGTGCGCACCCGCAACGGCAAGACCAGCAAGCAGGTGGTCAATCTGCAGGACATGATACAGGCGGCGGATATGAAAGCGAACCTGGACCTGGTCAATGGCGACATGATCTATGTCGACCGCGCGCCTAAATTCTATATCTACGGCGAAGTGCAGCACCCCGGCGGCTACCGGCTGGAACGCAACATGACTATCGCCCAGGCCCTGTCGGTCGGGGGCGGGTTGACGCCGCGCGGCACCGAGCGTGGCGTGCGCATCAAGCGGCGCGACAGCAAGGGCAATGTCCTGATGTTAGACGCCACGCGCGACGAAATATTGCAGACGGACGATGTCGTGTATGTGAAAGAGAGCCTGTTTTGATGCTTATTCCGATCCATATTTTGATCCGCATATGGGCCTATTGTCATTTTCAGGCCGCTGCCAGAGAGGAGCTCTCATGACTTTCCCCCAGCTTCTAAGCATCCTGCGCGCACGCTACCAGGTGATCCTGCTGACCTTGCTGATCGCGGTGGCGGCGACTGCCGCGGTCAGTTTCGCCTTGCCCAGGATCTACCGGACTTCGGCAACGCTGCTGCTGAACTACAAGGGCACTGACCCGGTATCCGGCCACGTGCTGCCGGCGCAGCTGGTGTCCGGCTATATTGCCACCCAGGTCGATATCGTCGGCAGCAGGGGCGTGGCTTTGAAGGCGGTCGACATGCTTGGCCTGG
This sequence comes from Collimonas sp. GW821-FHT02H07, assembly GCF_059421505.1. Taxonomy (NCBI): domain Bacteria; kingdom Pseudomonadati; phylum Pseudomonadota; class Betaproteobacteria; order Burkholderiales; family Oxalobacteraceae; genus Collimonas; species Collimonas sp. GW821-FHT02H07. The sequence goes on along the minus strand of NZ_JBWKVC010000013.1, from coordinate 12,964 downwards.
CCGACAATCCGGTCACCCAGCAACGCTTCAGGCAGCTGGCCAACGGCAAGGGCTCGATCCGCGAGTGGCTGGCTGATTCTCTGCTGAAGATGATCGAAGTAGCGCCTTCGCGCGAGAGCAGCATGATAGAAATCACCGCCAAGGGCAGCGATCCGGCATTTGCGGCGCAGGTGGCGAACGGCATCGCGGCTGCTTACCAGCAGCTCAACCTGCAGATCAAGGTCGAGCCTTTGCAGCAGGCTGCGAAATATTTCACGCAGCAGACCAAGGCTTTGCGCGTCGAACTGGAACAAGCCCAGGACAAGATGTCGCGCTACCAGCAAGAGCATGGGCTGGTCAGTGCAGACAGCCATCTGGATGTTGAAACAACGCGTTTGAATGAGTTATCTAGCCAGCTGGTGCTGGCGCAAGGGCAGGGGGCGGAAGCCTCGTCGCGCGGCAGCCAGGCGATGGGCCGCGGCGGCCGCGACTCGCCGGACGTGATTTCGAACGTGCTGGTGCAGAACCTGAAAGCCTCGCTGGCGACGGCGGAAGGGAAGTTCGCCTTGCTGTCGCAGAACCTGGACCGCAACCATCCGCAGTACCAGGCCGCCAAGGCGGAGGTCGACCAGTTGCGCTCGGAACTCAACAGCAGCATCAGCTCCGCCAATGCCGGTGCCGCCAACAACGCCCGCATCCAGCGCCAGCGCGAGGGCGAGATCAAGGCCGCGCTGGCGGCACAAACCGCCAAGGTGCTGCAGCTCAACCGCGCCCGTGATGAATTGTCGGTGCTGGCCAAGGATGTCGAGAGTGCGCAGCACGCTTACGACGCCGCCGCCCAGCGCCTGAGCCAGACTGAACTGGAAGGGCAGTCGAACCAGTCCGATGTTTCCGTGCTGAGCCCGGCCACCGTGCCGACCCGTCCCGCCAGTCCGAATGTTCCGCTCAACATGGTGCTGTCGCTGCTGTTCGGCAGCATGCTTGGACTGGCCCTGGCGGTGCTGGCGGAAATGGCGAACCGGCGCATCAGGAGCGGCAGCGACCTGCTCAATGTGCTGGACGCGCCGGTGCTGGGCACCATCGTCTGGCGCAAGCCGGCGCGCAGGATCGCATTCCCTCAGCTGTTCTTATCGCGATGATCGCGCGCCAACCGGAAAGGTGAATCAAAATGAATAAACCGGTCAGTCCACTCTTCGGCAGCACAATGGCGTCCCGCAAGGACGGCAATATGGGCCACATGCTGGTGGAGCAAGGGAAACTCACGCTGGAGCAGGCCGAACGCATAAGGCGCGTGCAGCAGGAACAAGGGCTGCGTTTCGGCGAAGCGGCGCAACAGCTGGGCCTGGTCAGTGAGCTGGATATCCAGCAAGTGCTGTCGCGCCAGTTCGACTATCCCTATCAGGAAAGCCCCGGAAACTATCCGGAGGCCCTGGTAGCCGCCTACCAGCCTTTCAGCGCGGAAGTCGAAATGCTGCGTTCGGTGCGCAGCCAGTTGATGCTGCGCTGGTTTACCGGGGCGCGCAAGACACTGGCTATCGCCAGCGTCAATGCCGGCGACGGCACCAGCCTGCTGACGGCCAACCTGGCCATCGTGTTTTCGCAGCTGGGCATGCAGACCCTGCTGGTGGACGCCAATTTGCGCAAGCCGCGCCAGCACCGGATATTCAACCTGGCTGCCGGCCATGGGCTGGCCGACGTGCTGGCGGGACGCTCCGGCCTGGAGCCGCTCGCGGTCGCCGAGTCGTTCGCCGATCTGTCGCTGCTGCCGGCCGGAGCGTCGGTGCCCAATCCTCAGGAACTGATCAATCGCTCCAGCTTCAACGCCTTGAACCAGACTTTGCGCAGCCGTTTCGACGTCATCCTGTATGACACGCCGGCCTGTTCCAGCGCAGCCGACGTGCTGACCATCGCCGCCCGCGCCGGCGGCGTGCTGCTGGTGGTGCGCAAAGACCATACCCGGACGGCCGATCTCAGCGCTTTCAGCGACCAGCTGCGCCGCAGCGGCACGGAAATCGTCGGTTCGGTGCTGGTCAGCTTCTGATAAAAGGAATCAAGCGTATGCAAGGTTTTGCCAACATCAGGGATTTCTTTTTTCCGCGTTCGGCCGGCTTGTCGGTGCCGGCTGAACGGCTGACGTGGTGGATACTCATCGCGGCGCTGCTGTACCAGGCGGCGCTGTGCGCCATTCATACCAACGTCCATGCCATTTCCACCGCCGGCGTGGTGTTTGCGGAATTTGTCATCTACCTGTCATGCATGGTGGTGCTGAGCAAGAACATCCGGCTGGAACTGGTCGCCATCGCCGCCCTGACGGCGGCCTATCTGTTTCTGCTGGCGATCATGCGCAACCAGCTCGATCCGAAAGGATTCCGGGATGTGATGATTCCCATCCTGTTCTACGGTCTCGGGCGGCAGATCGGCGATATCAGGTATGCCGACCGTATCCTCAAGCTGGCAGTGCTGCTGGTGCTGGCTTTCGGCTTCCTTGAATGGTTTTTCCTGGATTTTTATTCGCGCATCTTCAATATTTTTTCCTATTACGTCAGCCAGGGCGGCCTGGCCGCCGGTTCCAACTGGGCGAAAGACAGCGTGCTTGGACTGAACGGGATACGGCCGGAGGGAATCGGCCGCACCATACTGCCGGCGCTGCTCGGCAGCCACCGCATATCCTCGATTTTCCTGGAGCCGGTTTCGCTGGGGAATTTTGCCGTGATCATTGCTGCCTGGGGCTTGGCGAAACGGCGCGAAGAAATCAAGGAGACGATTTTCTTCCTGCTGGCCGCCGCTGCCATGATTGTCATGAGCGACTCGCGTTACGGCATGATCACGGTCGCGGTGCTGATCGCGCTGCGTTGTTCGCCCCTGGCCAGGACCCGTAACACCTGGCTGATCGTGCTGCCCTTGCTGAGCGCGCTGATGCTGCTGCTGATAGGCGCTTTCTTCGACGGCGGTTATAGCGACAGTTTCCTGGGCCGGCTATATGTGAGCGGCCGCACGCTGCTCAACCTGAATGTCGGCATGCTGCTCGGCCTGGACGGCTACAACACCAATTTCGGCGACATGGGTTATCCCTCGCTGCTGACGCGGCTGGGTTTGCCGCTGTGTTTCCTGCTTTGGTGTCCGTTCTGGATGCTCAAGATGGAGGATCAGCGGGGGGACCGTTTCCGCACCTACATCACGCTGTACATCTCCCTGATCCTCTGCGTCAGCGGCACTTCGCTGTTTGCCCTGAAGACCGCCGGCATCCTCTGGTTCCTGGTCGGCTGCACCGCAGGCAAGGCGGCCGCTTTTTCCCCGTCCTCTTCTTCATCCCCGGCAGGTCAAGCGGCACGGCCGGCGGGTAAAACAAAGGAGCAAAAAAATGCCTATTAAAGTCGTGCACATCGTGCGCCAGTATTCTCCCTCCATCGGCGGCATGGAAGACGTGGTGCAGAATATCGCCAGGCAGCAGCGCGATCATCACGGCCAGCTGCCGAAAGTGGTCACGCTCAACCGCTTGTTCAGGAATTCAGCCGAATTCCTCAGCGCCGAAGCCACGGTCAACGGTGTCGCCGTGGTGCGCCTGCCGTTCCACGGCAGCAGCAGATACCCGGTGTGCCCGAGCGTGCTGGAACATGTTGCCGACGCCGATGTGATCCATGTGCACGGCATCGACTTCTTTTTCGATTACCTGGCGTTGACCCGCCCCGTGCACAAACGGCCGCTGGTGGCATCGACCCATGGCGGATTCTTCCACACCAAATTCGCATCCCGTCTCAAGAAAGTGTATTTCAACACGATCACGCGCGCTTCATCCCTGGCGTATGACAAGATCATCGCCACCAGCGACAACGACGGCGACATGTTTGCCGGGATCGTCAGGCCGCCCAAGCTGGCCGTGATCGAAAACGGCGTCAATGTAGAAAAATACAGCGGCCAGTCGGCGCTCGCGCCGACACGGACATTGATCTATTTCGGCCGCTGGTCGATCAACAAAGGCCTGCTCGAAACGCTGGCCTTGTTCCAGCAACTTGCGCAGCGCCAGCCTGGCTGGAAACTGATTATCGCCGGCCGCGAATACGACCACAGCGCGGACGAGTTGCAAGCATGGGCAACGCGGGAGCAGCTGGCGGACGCGGTGCAGATCGTTGCCAACCCGTCCGATCATGAACTGGCGGCGCTGATAGCGCAGTCCAGCTATTTCATCTGCCTGTCCCGGCATGAAGGTTTCGGCATCGCGCCGATCGAGGCGATGAGCGCCGGCTTGACGCCGGTCTTGAGCGATATCCCGCCATTCCGCAACCTGCTGGAACAATCCGGAGCGGGCTTGTTGCTGTCAACGCAAAACCCGGAGCAAAACATAAGCCGGTTGCTGGCCCTGCACGAAGAGATGCAGAGCAATTACACGCAGCGGCGAGCCCAGATGCAGCAGTTCGTGGAACGCTACAACTGGCGGCACATCGCGGAAAAATATATCGACATATACAAGGAGCTGGTGCCTTGAGGCGGCAGCCCACGGCATCCGGTGCGATCCATGGATAGAGAAAAAATCGATGCAATCACGGGATTGCGCGGACTGGCGGCGCTGCTGGTGGTGTACGGCCACGCGCTGGACTGGTTCGCGCTGCCCTGGAAAAACCACCTTTCCGGGGAAATCGGCGTGACGATCTTCTTTTCCTTGAGCGGCTTTTTGATGGCCTATCTCTACCTCGGCAAGAGATTTTCGGCGCTCAACGTGGTCGACTATGCGGTTTCCCGTTTTTCCCGCATCGCGCCCGCCTATATTGTCATCCTGCTGCTTTCCTTTTTCATCTACGTCAACATCGATCCGAATTTCGTCTATGGGATATCGGGCAAGAATATCCTGCGCCATATTTTCTTTTCGGGCAATGTGTCGGTATTCTGGAGCATCACGCCGGAGGTGGAGTTCTACTTCCTGTTCGTGCTGGCCTGGGCCGCCAGCAGCCGTTACCTGATCCGTGCCGACGTCGCCGGCCTGTTGTTTCTGATTCTAGCCAGTGTGATTCTGCTGTCGTACCGGGATATTTTCCCGGGCACCTTCGTCGGCTCGAAATTGCATTATTTCCTGTTCGGTGTGGTTGCCGGCTGGATGCGATCTCACATCCAGAGCGCCGGCCAGAGCCGCAAACTGTTCGCCGTCCTGCATGCGCTGGCGATTGCCGCGCTCATATCGATTGCGGCGGGATGGCTGGTTCTTCCGTTTTCCGGCAACGAGGAGTTCTACAACAGCATCCTGACCGCCGTATTCGGCGCCTTGCTGGTATTCAGCCTCTCTTTCCCCTCCGCCGTCGGCAATGGCTTTTTCGCAAACAGGGTCATGCTTCTGTGCGGCGAATGCAGTTTCTCCATTTATCTGCTGCATATGCCGGTTATTTACCTGCTCCGGAAAATCCATCCTGAGCCGTTCCAACTCTTCATTTTGCTTCCCTTGGCGATGCTTGTTCTCTTGCTTTCATGGCTCAGCTATCGATTGCTTGAAAAGCCCGGAGCGCGTTTGATCAAATCCGTCGGCGCCGTATTCAAGCGGAAATTCCTTGCCCTGTTTCCGACGGCGGCCAGCCCTCGGGCGATGCCTTTAGGAGGTGATATCAGATGATCAAATTCCTGTTTTCCGCCGCAGCCCTGGCTTTTGCCTTGATGTGCCAGCCGGTGCTGGCCGCTTGCCTGGACGGCAAGCCACTGGCTGGCGTCAACCTGAGCGGCGCCGAGTTCGCTGCCGAGAAATTGCCCGGCAAGGCATTCACCGATTACGTGTATCCGGACCTGGACGAAATGCGCCTGTTCCAAGCCATGGGCATGAACGCCTTCCGCCTGCCGTTTCTATGGGAGAGGGTGCAGCCGCAGCTGTTCGGCGAACTGGACCCGGCCGAACTGCAGCGCATCAAGGATAGCGTTGCCGCCGCCAGCTCAATCGGCGTGTGCCTGATCCTTGACGTGCACAACTATGGTCAATATCGCGGCAAGCCCATCGGTTCGCCGCAAGTGCCGCGCGCGGCCTTGGTCGACCTCTGGCAGCGCCTGCTGGCCAATTTCAGGGATCCGGCCAACGTCGCTTTCGGCCTGATGAACGAACCGGCCAAGCTGCCGACCGCGGAATGGGCGGCAACCGCGCAAGAGACGCTGAGCGCCTTGCGCAGGAAAGGTTCGCGGCATCTGATCATGGTTCCCGGCGGCGGCTGGAGCGGCGCCCACTCCTGGTATGCAAAAGACGGCGCGGTTTCCAATGCCGACGCCTTCCGCTTCTTTCACGATCCCGCCGATAACTACATGATCGAAGTTCATCAGTACGCGGACGCGAATTTTTCCGGCACCGGCAACGATTGCGTGGAGCCGGCCCGCTTGAACGCAATCATGGCCAACGTCGCCCTCTGGGCCACCTCGACCAGGCGCCGCCTGTTCCTGGGGGAATTCGGCGTGCCGGCAAATCAGCAATGCCTGGCAGCCTTGTCGGCAATGGCGGATGCAATGAAAGGCAACCCCGCCTGGGGCGGCTGGACCTATTGGGCCGCTGGGCAATGGCTGGGGACTTATCCGTTCAGCCTGCAGCCGGACGGCGGCGGCGAGCGGCCGCAAATGGCGATCTTGAAAAATGCCATGCCTTCCAAGGACAAGCAATAGCGCCCGGCAGACCGTGCCCGGCCGGATAGCAAGACTGAAAGGAATGCAAATGAAATTTTCGCTGGTGTTAGCTACGGTAGGACGGTTTGAGGAATTTGTGCGTTTTTTGGAATCGCTGGACGCGCAAGACTACCGCAACTTTGAATTGATCGTGGTCGACCAGAACGACGATGACAGGCTGGTGGCGCTGCTGCAGCGCTACCGCAAGAAATTCTCGCTGCGCCATGTGCGGGCGCCGGCGCGCGGCGTATCGCGCGCGCGCAATCTCGGGCTGGAACTGGTGGATGGAGACGTGATCGCCTTCCCCGACGACGATTGCTGGTACCCGCTGGGCTTGCTGCAAAAGGTCGCAACGGTATTGAACGGCCATCCGGAACTGGATGGGATTACCGGCCGTTTCACCGACGGCGACGGCAATACCGAGGGCCGCTGGCTGGCAAGCAGCGTGCTGCTGGACCGCTATAACGTCTGGCGCGGCGCGATTGAATTCAGCATTTTCCTGCGCCGGCGCGTGGTCGATGCAGTAGGGCCGTTCGACCAGACGCTGGGCGTCGGCGCGGGTACGGTCTGGGGGGCTGCGGAGGGCACGGACTATCTTCTGCGCAGCCTGCGCCATGGGTTCAAGCTGAAATTCATGGCCGACATGACTTTGCATCATCCGGTAAAGACCAGTCATTTCGACGCCGGCGCTTGCAGCCGGCAGCAGAAATATGAGGCCGGAATAGGGCGCGTGATGCGCATCAACCACTATCCGTTCTGGTATTTCCCGGTGACCTGCATCAGGACTTGCTGCGGTGTCCTGGTGGCGCTGGCGAGCGGCAATTTCCTCAAGGCCAGGTTCAAGTACCTGAGCGTGCTGGCGCGCATGCGCGGCTGGCGCGCGTAGCAACAAAGATGAGAGTGTTATGAATCAGAAGACCATTGGCTTAGCTTCCGGATCGATCTGGTCGATCGTGGACAATCTCGCGCAGCAAGTCATTTCATTCGTGATCTTTGCGGTGCTGGCGCGCTTTTTGGCGCCGGATGCCTTCGGCCTGCTGACAGTCGCCCATCTGTTCATCCTGTTTACCCGGCTGGTGGTGTTCGATGCGATTGCCATGCCGGTGATACGCGGCGGCGTCCCGGACGACAGGCTTTATTCCTGGGTGTTTACCTGTTGCACGGCGGCGGCCTTGCTGCTGACCGCCTTGATGTTTTTTTCCGCGGGCGTGGTTTCCTCCATGTACCGGGCGCCGGAACTGAAGCCGGTATTGCAGGGCATGAGCCTTTCGGTGCTGTTTTTCGGCCTGATGCGCGCCTACGAAGCCAGGCTGGTGCGCAACATGATGTTCCGCCAGCTGGCGATCCGCTCGATCGGCTCGGTATTGACCGGCGGCGTAGTCGGCATTGCGCTGGCCGCCAGCGGCTGGGGCGCGATGTCGCTGGTGGTGCAGCAGGTGACCGGATCCGGACTGGCGCTGGCGCTGATTGTGGCGCAAAGCCGCTGGCTGCCGCGCATCGTGCTTGACCGGGCGTTGAACGATAAATATTGGAACGACATCCGCCAGGTTGGCTTGACCGGTGTCTTGAGCTTTGCCAACACCAATGGCGATTCGCTGCTGGTGAGCATTTTCCTGGGACCGTACGCCACCGGCCTGTACAACCTGGCAAAACGGGTGACCTCGTCGGTGTACATGGTGATCGCCAGCTCCATGCAGAAAGTGGCATTGCCGGTATTTTCCGATGCGGGCGCCGACCTGTCGGCGCTCAGCCGCGGCTATCTGAAGATTGTCGGCATCACGCTGTTTTGCGTGGCGCCCTTGCTGTGCTTCCAGGCTGTGCTGGCGGAACCTCTGGTGGCAGCCGTATTCGGCGCTCAATGGCTGCCGGCGGCGCCGATAATCGGCGTGCTGGCTTTGCTGTACCTGCTGTCGTCTATCGTCCATCTGAACGACTACCTGTTTTTCTCCCTGGGCAGGAACCGTGTGCCGGTGCTGCTCGGCATCGCGCAATTGACGCTGGCGACCCTGCTGGCGGTGAATTTTTATCGCTTCGGCTTGCTCGGCATGAGCTTGTCGTTCTGTGGCGCCTACCTGCTGGTTTTCCCCACATCCCAGATCCTGCTGAACCGTGCGCTTGGCCTGAACGCACGGGCGATGTGGTATGCACTGGCGCCGCCGCTGGTGGGCAGCATTATTTTGGTTGCGGGACTGGTGCTTTATTTGTCGCTGATTCCACCAGGCCTTGGCAACGTGACGCTAGTTGCGGGCGGTGTTCTTATTGCCTGTTTTTTGTACCCGTTCATGGTAGCCGTCACCGGCTGGCAGATCAGGACGGTCAACGCTTCCTGGCACGGCTTGCTGCTTTCAGCCATGCGCCTTGGCCGTATGCGATAGGCAGCGGCACAGCGTGCAGCCATGGGCATTCCCGCGTCTTCAGCGACGCGGCTTAGGAGAGATTTTTCATGCACACAAAGAAGACAATTCCGATTGCAGGTTTTCCGGTAGTGGCGACGACGTCCTCTGCGCTGACCAGGCATCTGCTGTACGCGATGTGGCTCAACAAGAAGATAACGCTGTTTTTCGCCAACACGAATTTCATTGTTCGCTGCAACCATCTCCTGGACAAGATGAAAAGCGAATCAGTGACGATCGTCAACGACGGCGTCGGCATGGATATCGCAGCCTTCCTGTTCCGCCGCGACGCCTTCAAGGAAAACCTGAACGGCACCGACTTCATACCGCAACTGCTGTCCGGGGCGGATGGACCCAAGCGTGTATTCATGGTGGGAGGAAAGCCGGAGATCTTGCCCAAGGCGGTGGAGCATGTGCGCGGGAAATTGAAACAGACTGTGGCCGGTAGTTGCGACGGCTATGCCGGCTTGCAACAGCGGCGCGCCGGCCTGGTTGATGAGATTAACCGGGCGCAGGCAGAAATCGTACTGGTTGCGCTAGGCAATCCGCTGCAGGAAGAGTGGATACTCGCCAACCGCCAGGCGCTGGATGCAAAAGTGGTCATCGGCGTCGGCGCCCTGTTCGATTTCTGGGGCGGTTACAAGCCGCGGGCGCCGCAGCTGGTGCAAAGGATGCGGCTCGAATGGCTGTATCGCCTGTGTCTTGAGCCGCGCCGCCTGTTGCGCCGCTATACCGTCGACATCCTGAAATTCCTGCTGCTGTGCCGCAGGCACGACGGCGGGAGCCAAAAAACCTGAAGAAGCCGCCCGGAAACGGTTGCCGCGGGGCGGCCGTCCGATCTGATTTTGTTCAAATTCATGCGAGGTGAAAAATGAAAGCAATGATTCTGGCAGCAGGCAAAGGGACGCGCGTTCGTCCGCTGACCTACGATCTGCCCAAACCGATGATACCGATCCTGGGCAAGCCGGTGATGGCTTACCTGGTTGAATATCTGGCCAGTTACGGAGTGCGCGAGATCATGGTGAACGTGAGCTACCTGCATCACAAGATCGAAGAGTATTTTGGCGACGGCAGCCAGTACGGGGTGCAGATCGGCTATTCCTTCGAAGGCTACACCAACGAGCGCGGAGAAGTGGTGGCGGAGCCACTGGGTTCGGCCGGCGGCATGAAGAAGATACAGCAATTCGGGCACTTTTTCGACGACACCACCATCGTCATCTGCGGCGACGCCTTGATCGACCTGGATCTCGCATCGGCCTTGTTCGAGCACAAGAACAAGGGCGCCATGGCCAGCGTCATCACCAAGGAAGTACCTTGGGACAAGGTCAACAACTACGGCGTGGTGGTGATGGACCAGGATGGCAGGGTGCAGTCGTTCCAGGAAAAGCCGGAGCAGCATGAGGCTCTGTCCAATTTCGCCAGCACCGGCATCTACATCTTTGAGCCGGAGATGATCGACCTGATTCCCGCCGACACAATGTTCGATATCGGTTCCGAGCTGTTTCCGCTGATGGCGAAGAAAAACCTGCCGTTCTATGCACAGCAGCGTTTTTTCAACTGGACCGATATCGGCACCGTGACCGATTTCTGGAGCGTCTTGCAAAGCGTATTGCAGGGACACGTGGCGCAGCTGGATATCCCGGGCAAGCAGATCGCCGATGGCTTGTGGGCTGGCCTGAACACCAGCATAGACTGGCATGGAACCACTATCGAGGGACCGGTGTATATCGGCTCAGGCTGTCGCATAGACGCCGGCTGCAAGATCGTCGGCCCGACCTGGATAGGAAACGGCAGCCATATCTGCAGCGGCGCGCAGGTGGAACGCAGCGTGCTGTTCGAATACACCCGCGTCCTGGGCGATGCGCGGCTGGACGAGGTGATCGTATTCAAGGAATACAGCGTCAACCGTGCCGGCGAGATGCGCCGTTTGTCCGAGGCCAGGGTACAGGATTGGGGCGACGCCCGCGACCGCCTGCTGGAACCGGTAACCTCCCTGGAATGAGCTGACATGAAAATATATCCAGTAATCCTTGCCGGAGGTTCCGGAACGCGCTTGTGGCCGCTTTCGCGCGAAGCCATACCCAAGCAGCTGCTGGCGCTGCGCTCGCAATATTCGATGCTGCAGGAAACCTTGCTGCGGCTGGCAGACTGGCCGGAATTGATGCCGCCGCTGCTCACCTGCGGCAACGAGCATCGTTTCATGGTGGCGGAGCAGCTGCGCGCGATCAGCATCGCTCCGCTGGCGATCCTGCTTGAGCCGGAAGCCAAAAATACCGCGCCAACGGTGGCGGTGGCGGCGCACTACCTGCTGCAGCACGATAAAGATGCCATCATGCTGGTGCTGCCGGCAGACCATGTGATCGGCGATCCGCAAGCCTTCCATGCTGCCGTCCGGCGTGCGGCGCAGGCAGTCGAAAAGGGCGCTCTGGCGACCTTCGGCATCGTGCCGACCGCGGCAGAAACAGGCTATGGCTATATTCGCCGCGCCAAAGCCGTCTACAGCGGCATCGACGGCTGTCATGCGGTAGAGAAGTTCGTCGAAAAGCCGGACAAGGCGAATGCAGAGATTTTTCTCGCCGATGCCGCATATAGCTGGAACAGCGGCATGTTCTTGTTCCAGCCGGCGCGCTACCTGGCTGAACTGCGCGAATTCCGGCCGGCTATCGCCGACAGCTGCCAGCTGGCTTTCGATGCCTCCTATCGGGATCTGGATTTTTGCCGGCTGGATGAGGCGGCCTTTGCCAAGTGCCCGGCTGAATCCATCGATTACGCGGTCATGGAACATACCCGGCACGCGGTGGTGGTGCCGGCGGCGATAGGCTGGAGCGATATCGGCTCCTGGTCCGCGTTATGGCAAATCATGGATGGCGACGACGACGGCAATGTATTGCGCGGCGACGTGTATGTCGACGGCGTGCGCGATTCGATGATTCGCGCGGAAAGCCGTTTCGTGGCGGTGATCGGGGTAAAAGACACCATCGTGGTGGAAACCAAGGACGCGGTGCTGGTGGTGCACAAGGATCAGGTGCAAGGCGTCAAGAAAATCGTCGACGCGCTGCGGAAAGACAGCCGCACCGAGCACATGAATCACATGCGCGTCTACCGGCCGTGGGGCTGTTATGAAGGCATAGACGCCGGCGACCGCTTCCAGGTGAAGCGGATTACGGTGAATCCGGGCGGCAAACTCTCGCTGCAGATGCATCACCACCGCGCCGAACATTGGGTGGTGGTCAGCGGCACGGCGCGCATCGTCTGCGGTGAGGAGGAGAAATTCCTTACCGAGAATGAATCTACCTATATCCCCATCGGCGTCAAGCATCGCCTGGAAAATCCCGGGAAACTGCCGCTGCACCTGATTGAGGTGCAGTCGGGCAGTTACCTGGGCGAGGACGATATCGTCCGCTTCGAAGACATTTATAAGCGCTGTTAAGGCATTCATTTGGCATTCGTTTCGAGGAAAACATGGTGCAACTATCAAAATCCATCTTCAAGGCTTATGACATCCGCGGCGTCGTCGGCGTCACGCTCGACGAAGGGATTGCGCGCCAGATCGGCCGGGCATTCGGCGTCGCTGCCCGCGCCAGAGGGGAAAACGTCGTCATTATTGGGCGCGACGGCAGATTGTCGGGACCGGAACTGAGTACAGCCTTGGCGACGGGCTTGCAAAATGCAGGCATCGGCGTCATCGATCTTGGCGTGGTGGTGACCCCCATGGTGTATTTCGCCACGCATGTGCTTGGCGCGCAGTCCGGCATCATGGTCACCGGCAGCCATAATCCGCCTGACTACAACGGCTTCAAGATGGTGCTGGCAGGGGAGGCGATTTACGGCGAGACGATCCAGCAGCTTTATCAAGCCGTCGTCAATGGCAGCGGCGGGGCCACCCTGGCTGCGCCCAACGGCAGTTACCGGCGGCACGACATCAAGGATGCCTACCTGCAGCGCATCGTCGGCGATGTGAAGCTGGCGCGGCC
>NZ_JBWKVC010000012.1:0-215957 GCF_059421505.1 Collimonas sp. GW821-FHT02H07 | reverse complement strand
GTGACGGTTGACGTGCCGACTTCAAAATTGCGATTGGCCGAGGCCAGTTGCTCGGTGATGGCGCTTTTCTGCGCCTGCAAAAACGCCAACACGTCTTGGGCCGCCAATATATCGAAATACGCCTGGCTGACACGCAACATTAAATCCTGCTGAGCCTGGGCAAATTTGACTTCACTGGCGGCGACCGACAATTTACTTGCTTGATATTGCTGCCAATAGGCCGGCCGAAAAAGCGGCAAAGTAAGCTGCAGGCTGTAGTTGTTGGTGACGGTATGCCAGGCCTCCCCGGCACGGCTATAAGTGCCCCCCAGAGCGACGGTGGGCAACAAGGCTGCGCGCCCCTGGGCACTGGCTTCGCTGCCGGCGCTGAGTGCATAACGCGCGCTCGTATATACCGGATCGTTGCCAAGTGCCTGCTGATAAGTTTGCAGCAGGTCGACCGCGTGCGCATGCGTCGATATAAGAGCAGCAGCCATCAACCAGGTAACGAGGGAACTGCGCATGACGCTCTCCGGAATTTTTACATCAGACAGGCAAACGGCATCCAGCAACAATGAAATTTGTAGCCAGCTGGGGAAATAATTTGAAACACGACAGCAATCGTTGCATCACACTTTCGACCCTATGATGCCTGTCAACTGCGTGCGCGGCACTGGCTTACGCGGCCTATTATCTGGCTTGTGGAGACAATATTTACACGAGGTGGCAATGAAGGCGGGGCTCAGGAGTAAGATTGGATATGTTGGATGAATTGGCGTCGATTCAAACCATGCAATGGCAAGACCGTATAGATCAGTCACCTGACGCCATCAGCGAAGAGCGTTCCCACTGAATTTGCGACTGATCCGGTATCGGCCGCCTGGATGCCCTCCGCCCCATTGCCCTAAGACTTGCCAGTGGGGTTTTGTTGCATAAATCAGTCCACCTACCGCTCGCAAGCTCCATCAGATAAGCCGGCGGCATGACCAAACCTGCTTCCGCGAGATACCGAACGACGAATTGGAAAGAGTACAACGCCACGGTGGAGTCAAGTGGCTCGTTGCTGCTCTGACCGGACAAAGAGATGCACTGGCACGACAGCGCGAATGGCAAGCGGGGCCGCAGGCCGAAGTTCAGCGATGCCGCCATTCAGTTCTGCCTGATGATCAAATGCCTGTTCAATCTGGCGCTGCGGTAAGCTATGGGGATGGCGCAAAGTCTGCTAAAGTTGGCAGGATTGGACTGGCAGGTGCGAGACTTCAGCACTGTGAGCTGCCGACAAAAGCGCCTGAGTGTGACGATCAAAGCCAGGCCAAGTACGGCCGGCTTGCACTTGCTGGTAGACAGCACCGGCATCAAGATGTTGGGCGAAGGCGAATGGAAAACCAAGAAACACGGTGCTGACTACCGGCGCCAGTGGCGCAAGGTGCACTTGGGACTAAACACTGCAACGCTGAAAATACGAGCCATTGAGGTCACGGACAACAGCATCGGCGATGCGCCAACGCTGCCCGAATTGTTTGAACAGAAGCCGTTTAACAAGAGCATCGCCAGCGTCGGTACCGATAGTGCCTATGACGCGAAAGCCTGCCACGAGGCCATGCGCAGGCCATTATCCCGACCAGGAAAAATGCCAAACCGTGAAAAGAGACGCGCCTTGGTGCCGATTTGCGGAACCAGATACTGCGGACAAGCCGGCTGCTCGGACGCGCCATCTGGAAGAAATGGAGCGGTTACCACCGGCGCAGCTTGGTCTAAACAAAAATGCGCTGTTTCAAAACTGCTCGGCGAACGTCAATGGATCTTACGACAGGGTGGCAGCGTTCGCCAGGCAATGGAGGGAGTTTGCCCTGAATGAAGTCAAACTGCTGCCTGCGTTGCAAAAGATTTTTCGTCGATACAAGCGCCCAGTAGGCAAGAGCTGGGTATGGACGAAACCTACATCAAGATTCGCGGCCAATGGAAGTACTTATATCGCACCATCGACAAGCAAGGCAAGACCATCGATTTTCTGCTCCGCGCCCAGCGCGATACCGCTGCGGCACGGTGTTTCTTCGAAAAAGCCATCGATCAAAATGGGCTTCCCGAGAAAGTCACCATCGACGGTAGCGCCTCTAATCTGGCCGCACTGCACGATATCAATGCCGAGCGGGAAACGCCTATTATCATCCGAAAAAAGAAATATCTTAACAACATCGTTGAACAAGACCACCGAGCCGTCAAACGCATTGTCGATCCGATGCTTGGCTTCAAGAACTTTCGCTGTGCGGCTATCCTTTTGGGTGGCATCGAAATGATGCATATGATCGCCAAGGGGCAATGTTCCCAGCAAGGTACAACCACGTCCGCTGCCCAACAATTCTATGCCATGGCCGCCTGATTTATTTCCCAAGCGGAAATTCGTCCAGGCGGAATTTCTTACTGCGACAGAGCCCCATATCATTCTACGCTACTCCCTCAGGGGTAAGTCACAGTAAAAGTGACGGTATCCCCATTGGGAACGACGTTGCTAATCTTCATGCCGAAGAAATTTGCGCTTTCGCCTGCTCCAAGTGTGTCATTTGAGAATAAATCAGATTCCGTGTTAATTTTTCTGAGATTGTTATCTCTTACATTATTTGTGTCGTCTGGTAATGGCTGCACAAAAAGCGGCATTATCCTTGCAGGATTCGATAATATTATTGCTTCAAAAGTGAGAAATTGTCGCTTTGGGTAATCAGTTCTTAATATTTCATAATCTGCGCCATTTATGTCTTTTGAATTGTAATAGTCAACCCATATTTCAACTTTATTGCCCCCATTAGGCAATTCTAATGCGGCTACTTGATAACCTGGCTTCAAGGGGGTGAACATCGAAGTTAATGTCACGGTTTGTGTCTTCGGCGTTGTAGAACCAGGGGCAGGAACTTTGACGCGCAGAATGTCGCCGTATTCTTCGGAAATAAAACCGGCGCTAAAACGCGACCCTATGCCCAAGCCAGGATGATAAAAAGTGGAACCAGTAGAGCCGACGCCATCAAAAGGGTTGGAGGTTCTCGTGCCATTAGGAGCCCAGTTGAAACCTGGAGGGGGGCCACTTAAATCCGCTAGATTTAGCAAAATAGTGGGGTCTGTTGAGCTTGCTAACCGCGGGTCATAACTGATCCCTGCCGTATGTCCAGGATAGGAGAATCTATTGCCATAAGTGTGTGTCAATTCATGAAAAAATAGCGCCTCAAAGCATAATGGTTTCAGTACATAATCAGCTACCGGATACATAGTGGTTCCATCTGTACCAGAAGCATTCGTATTCTGAATGAAAATTGGTGTGAAATAATTCACATGAGATTTTGGAAGGTGCAAGCTAACCGGACATCCGTAACCCGATTCGAACAATGGGTTTCTAGCTACATGTGTTGTTGGAAGGGATTGGTAAGCCGCCAAAATCGTGGGGTCAACGGCAGAAAGTGTAGAACCGAAGAATATTTCACCCGCAGTCATGGCTTGACCCAAAAACGTGCCAGTAGTAGGCACCCCATTTATTTTTGGCATATATTTGTCCGGATTTGCTGGGTCATAAATTCTTACGGGATTGCCAATGTCGGTTGTGTCACAAGGCTGTGACAGAATTATTATTCTGTCATTTATAACATTGTAATTTAAATCGCTGAGAGATTTACTTAACAAAATATTGAGATTAATGTCGAATGGATCTATGCATTTTTGCTGATCTGAGGCTGCCTTTTGTGGCCCAGCAGGAACCGCGTAACCCCTCCATTCCTCTATATATTTCACCTGGTATTTCATACGACCTCTGGTGACCTGCTGGAAATATCCCTGCATTAAAGGGCTATTGATAGCGTAGTTTGCCCAGTTTGTAACTGAAGGTGTTGGCACGCTGCCTAGGCTATTGTAAACGCCGATCACTATAAAATTTGCTGTGTCTGGTCTGGCTAGAAATTCCCCTAAGTAGTCAATACCTGTTAAGCCGTTGTAGGAGGTCTTCCTAGTGGCACTGGTGTTGGTGGCGTAAGCTGAAACTGTATTGGACAAAGCGCCGGCATACACCATCGTTGAGGCGTTCACCGGTGTGCTTTGTAATTGGTTAGAGTTCAGTATGTTGGCATTAACAATGAGGAAATTTCCGTTGCTGGGCAACTGCGTTTGAGGAATGGGGATGAGAATTTGCTTAGATGCAATGTCACCTAGACTTAGGCGTTGGGTGATCGGTTGTGCACTGCTATTTGGGAACGTGAGTCGCACACTGTAACCAAGTTGTACGTCACTCGCTAAATTTACTGTGGCAACAATTGATGGCGTCAACGATGGATTGGTGATCCCAACACCGCCATCATTGAACATTGCACTGACTGCGGGCATAGGGGTAACCAGGGTAACCAGGGTAACCGGGGTAACCGGGGTAACCGGGGTAACCGGGGTAACCGAAACAGTGTTGTCAGTAGTGTCAACGCTTCCTCCATCACCACAGCCTTGGAGTGTTGCGCACAGCAAGAAAAGACTGGCGAAAAATCTAAAGTTCAGTACCTGTGGTTTTTGCATAAGAGATATAGTCCAATCTGGTGTACGGCGCTCCTGAGCGTCCCTCGGTTTTGGACCTGTCAAGAATTCTGTGTGCGGGGTCAGATTCTGCCACTCGACAACGCCCCGGGTGTGATGTAGCTTATCATTCTCAGACATCCATCAAGGGTATTCAACATCGAAGGTGACGGTATCTCCCGTTGGCTGAACATTATTAATTTTTATCCCTAATAATGAAGCGCTCTCACCAGCGCCCAGGGTTTCATTAGTCAATAAATCAAAATTAGGATTTTTTGTTTTCCTCAAAGCTATATCTCTCGCATTAGTCAGATCAGGTGGATTCGGCGGAATGAAAATAACCCCTTGACCTTTGACATCCTGCATCTTCATTAACTCAAAAACCAATGCTTGCCGTTTGGGATAATTCGTGCGAAAAATCTCATAGTCTTTCCCATCTATATCTTTGGAGTTGTAATAGGAAATCCATAATTCAATTTTGTTTTTACTATTCGGCAACTCAATAGCCACAGCTTGGTAGCCGGGGATTGACGGTGCAAAGCTGGAAGTCAGCCTGACCGTTTGTTTTTTGGGGCTGCTTCCTGCGGGAGCCTTAAGGCGGGTAATATCGCCCTGTTCTTCAGAAATGAAACCCGCACCGAACCGTGTGCCGGCCGTCCAACCATAAGTATAGCGATCGTCACTAGAAGAACCGACGGCATCAAATGGATGATTTCCACGCTGAAACCCCGTGTTGTCGGGCATGTCATACGTCAACACAGGTAGATTGCCTGAGACATCAAATGCCCGTACGTATCCACTTCCGCCAGTATGATCTGTAGTTGTTCGAAACCCAAAGGTATGAGCCAGCTCGTGGAATATAATGGAAGCGCAAATTTGCTTAGTAATATATTGTGGGGTCCTTACTCCATTCACTATGAAATTTTGAACATAAATTGGTTGAAAATAGTCTTTATGGATGGCTGGTAAGGACATTTGTTTACAATCATCGTATCCCTTCTCATACCAGATATTGCGTGCGGGATGGTCGCCAGGCAGCTGGGCATATCTCATATACATTGCGTCTGATAATGCATAAGGGGCATTCTGAGGAGGAACAGGGTCGGAGGCCGCCATAAATATGATGCCCGGCACAAACTCTTGGCCGTTGGTTATCACCGAATATGCGCCATTAAATTTTACTTTCGCGTCATCGGACACCCGGCTGGTCGCCGTTAACGCTACCGGCGGATCCGCTAGATTTGTTCCGTCACTACAATCAACCAACACAACGATCCTATCGGTGACGGCGTTGAAATTGAGATCCTTAAGGGATTTGCTCAGCTGATAATCAAACGGTGCTGTGTTAAAACTAGCCGCACCAAAACATTTTTGAGCGTCGGCTTTTTCCTTGCCGCCAATCCCATCCGGAATGGCGTATGGCCGCCACTCCTCAACATATTTGATTTTAATTTTCGTCCTACCCCTGCTGATTTGATTAAACACTCCTTGAGCAAAATCCTGGGTAAAGTAATGGTTTGTCCATTCTGCTACCGTGGTAGTCGGTTTCTTGGCAGCTTGATGGTAAGCGCCCAATATAACAATACCCAGCTCATCTGTTTGCGGCACTGGCGGACCAAAATCCAGTTCTTCTTTTGACCGGAAAAAACCAGAGTAATTGGCGATAGGTGCTAATTGCGGCTTGGAAACCCGAACACTTGCGCTCGTTTTAGCGCGACTTGAAGGGGGCGTCTGAACTGAAGATGATTGACCGTCGCCGCACCCTTGAAGTATGAAACCAAATGAAATAGATATACATGCTAGAAATGCTATTGCCTTACATTTCTTATAAATGCGTTTATTCATAGAAATCTGCCTCAGGTTAATTCGTAAGATATTGTTGTATGCCACGAATTATTGAATTGTTCGAACTCAAAACAACGTCAATCCAACTCCCAATGAAATTCTTTTTCGGTGTATCCAACGATCCCTTGGAGGAGCGCTGATCTCTTGAATATTTTGATCTCAACGCTGACTTGCAAATCAGAAATGTAATCGCCAACCGAAATCTTGCGATTCATGCGGGCCATTCGTATTCAGCACGCTGACCAGTTCACCTCCGCTGTCAAATGAATTTATCGGGCCTATCTGCTCTGTATGTGCAACGAGATGAAGAAAGTGACGGTCTGTTACAAATTATTTTTTCATGCTGCGATTACAGTGGCGGTATTTTCCGATCTATAGAAAATATCTGCCTCGGTCAGAACTCGAAAGTGTTGGTCAGCAGCAGCGTACGAACTGGTTCGATGCTCACCGTAGATGTGGCAAAGTCGCTATAGAGACGACGATTGAACAGATTTTTGATGCCCAGCGTTGTCGACCAAGTCTTGATTTGTTGTAGATGATGACATCGGCGATGCGTTTGGCCCGCTATGCGGCCGAGCACATCGGTGTCCGGCTTGAGATTTTTGAAAGTTCTGCATGAAGACTTCCCGTTTTACCGACAGCCACATCATCGCCATCCTCAAGCAAGCCGAGGGTGGCTCGCCCGTCCCGGAGCTGTGCCGTGAACACGGCATCAGCAATGCCACGTTTTACAAATGGCGTTCAAAGTTCGGTGGTATGGATGCGTCGCTGATGGCCCGCATGAAAGAACTGGAAGACGAAAACCGGCGCCTGAAGAAGATGTATGCCGAAGAACGGCTCAAGGCCGAGATCGTCGCCGAGGCTCTCACAAAAAAATGGTAGCGCCATCTCAACGGCGAGAGATGGCGCAGTGGGCTGTAGCCAAGCGTTCAGCCACCATTGAATTGGCGTGCCAGGCATTTGGCATCAGCCAAACCTGCTATCGCTATCGCGCCAAGCTCGATGCGGAAAACGACGTTGTTGCCGACTGGCTGGTGCGGTTGACGAGTAACCAGCGCAATTGGGGCTTCGGCCTGTGTTTCCGGTATTTACGCAACGTGAAGGGTTTCAAATGGAACCACAAACGCGTCTACAGAATATATCGCGCACTTGAACTGAACCTGCGGATAAAACCGCGTCACCGCCTAGTGCGGGAGAAGCCGCTGCCGCTGGCTGTTCCCGCGCAGATCAACGAAACCTGGCCGATGGACTTCATACATGACCAGCTCGCCGACGGCCGCAGCATTCGCCTGTTCAACGTAATCGACGACTACAACCGTGAAGGACTTGGTATTGACGTCGATTTCTCGCCACCGTCGGAACGGGTCATCCGTTGCTTGGATCGGATCATTGAGTGGCGAGGCAAACCAAATGCGATCCGTTGCGACTTGTGTCAGTAGCTTGTGCGTTCGATCCAATCGCTGTTGCACCGGCCTTGGTGGCCTGTGCGCAGAGACCGGAGCCAGTAGCATCCACACCATTGACAGTGGTGCAGGTTGCCGCCGTCACATTTCGAATCGCGGTGCCGTTGGTGCAGCGTGTCTGTACTCTACCGTTATTATTGGCGCCGCCTATCGTAGTAACTCCGATCGTCGAGCCTTTGTGGCGGCGGCACCAGACGCATCTGCTAATGGCCTTAGTGTTGTTGACAATGCATTCGCCCTGTTGGCAATGCTATCCAAGTTCACAGAAGACGACGTCTATAGAATCCGACACCTGCGACCAAGTGCCGCTCGATCTCGGTTTGCCGGACGGCGACGGCCTGAACGTGTTGACACGCTTACGCCGTGAAAAAAGCAGCTTACCGGTAATTATCCTGAGTGCGCGCGACGCGCTTAGCGATCGCCTGCTTTGCCTTGATAGTGGCGCCGACGATTACCTGGTCAAGCCTTTTTTGCTGAGGTGTGGGCGGTTATCAATCAAGCGACGTCTCATCGAGTACCCGTTGTGCCGCGCGAAATGCGTCTGCCGCAAATGCTACCCCGCAGTAGACGCTGGTGTGCAAAAGTACCTCGCGTATTTCAATAACCGTTGCGCCATTATTGATAGCGCCACGTACATGTCCCTCTATCTCGTGCATGCGGCCCAAGGCGGTCAGAACGCCCAGTGTGATGAAGCTGCGAATTTTCAGGTCCAGCCCATCGCGGCACCACACTGTTCCCCACGCATTCCGCGTGATGAATTCCTGCAGTGGAAGCGTAAAGTCGTCGGCTTTAGCAAACGCCGCATCAACGAATGCCGTACCCATTACTTCTTTTCGTACCCTGAGGCCTTCATCAAACTGGTTGTCCATCCATTTTTCCTTCTCACGCCAATCTTGTTTGATCGCACAGAGCGCCACACATGGTGTGCGCGAGGTCGGTGGTAGGCGATCATCCTAGGGAGTGCGAGCCTCATCCAATTGCGAACGGATGAAACGCCCAGCGGCTGCAGCCCTTTCGTAGTCCACTCCGGACTTGATCGCCAAGCTATCGAGCAAATGGATCAGACTTTCAGTGGCAACATTGCCGGAGGATCCTGGCGAATATGGACACCCTCCCAATCCGCCGACGGAGCTGTCGAAGATGTTCATTCCAATGTCAAGTGAGGCACGGATATTCGCGATCGCCATGTCAAAAGTGTCGTGATAGTGACCGGCCAGCTGGCTGAGCGGTACGCGACGAGCGCACGCCTCCACCGCTGCACTTGTGGCCGCCGGTGTTCCAGCTCCTGTGGTATCGCCCAGCGATATCTCATAGCAACCTAACTGGTACAGCATGTCCGCGATGCGAGCGGCATTGGATGGTTCGATGGCGCCTTCGAATGGACAATGAACCATGCATGAAACATAACCCCTCACCAAAATCCCTGAGCTGCGCGCCGCCTCAAGGACAGGTTTGAAACGCGCTATGCTATCGGCGATGCTGCAGTTGATATTCTTTTGTGAGAATGTTTCAGAAGCGGAGGCAAATACGGCCACAACTTCGCAACCCGCTGCCAAGGCTGCCTCGAACCCGCGCAAGTTCGGCGTCAGCGCGCTATAGATCA
Organism: Collimonas sp. GW821-FHT02H07; assembly: GCF_059421505.1. Lineage (NCBI taxonomy): Bacteria > Pseudomonadati > Pseudomonadota > Betaproteobacteria > Burkholderiales > Oxalobacteraceae > Collimonas > Collimonas sp. GW821-FHT02H07. The sequence continues at coordinate 206,531 of NZ_JBWKVC010000012.1, read as the reverse complement.
GACCTGGCATGCGGGGCACCGCCTGCATCACCTCTGCCCCATCTGCCATCTGTGGCACCCAGACCGGAGACACGAATGCGGCTGCTTCAATGTTCCGCAGTCCCGCGTCGACCAACATACTGATAAGTTCAACCTTGACCGCGGTTGAAACGTGTTTTTTCTCGTTTTGCAAACCATCGCGCGGTCCGACTTCCACAACCTTGACTGTCTTTATTGCATGCATACACAACTCCCAAAATGTGCGAGCAGCTGCCAAACGGAATCCGCTCAGCAGCTGCTTACTCTAGAAGGCGAGCTTAGCCATTAGGTACGGTGTCGTACGGCTGTACGTACCACCACCCAGATTCTTATAGCGCGCATACTCGAGTCTCAGCCCGACCTGCACTCGTCCTTTCGGTAGCACGTCGACCAGCAAGTCAGGTTGGGCAAACACATTGGTCCCGAAATTGGTAGTCGATTTGATGAGCAGCAGCCCATCGAAGTGAAAATTGACACTACCGACATTGAACGGTGCCAGCCACACTGTGCGCGTGAGCCATTTCGAACCTTTGTCTACACTAGTACTGCGCACCATAAAATCTTGTTCAAAAAAAGCAGTTCCAGGTACTGCGAGATCAAAGGAGATGCCGTAGTTATTCGAATTGAAGTTACCGTAACTTGCCTGCTCTCGACGGTATGTTGCGTACACATCCTTTACGAATCCATTACTTAGTTGCAAGCCCGTCGTTTTCGAGATGCTTATCCTTGGCTGATAGACAAAATACATCTGATTGCTGGTGTTGGTGCCGAAAGATCCTGCGGCCTGTCCGCCTACGTTCTTTCCGTTGAACAGGTCGAGCGCAATGTAATTGTCCCCATACGCCCACGTGCCGTAGTGCTCTGCGCGAAAGACGGTCAGTTTTTCATCGGTCGTCCCAGTCCCGTTGAATATATCCGCCTTCGCCCCATTGGTAGCGAACAATTGTACGTTCGTGGATGAATAGTCCTCTGCCTTCACGCTGGCGGCGCCAACGACGGCGCAGGTTGCAAGCAATGCTCCCACTGCTTTGCTTGCAACGCGACGGTGTATTTGTTGAAACATGGATGTCTCCTTTTGTCAATATTGTGGCAACTTCCCTGATGGGCGGATAACGATGCCGCCGCTGCCGTGAGCGGCATCTCTTTCTTGTGAAATAAAAAAAGAGCGCGAGTTTCCCCTGGGCAGGGATGCAGTCCCTGCCACCGCGGCGCCAAGCGCCTAGTTACCGAGCGTTGTAGAAATTAATGGACGGCCGCGTACATGATCTTTTCCTCCATTGCCTCATCTGGCGTGAACTCTTCGACGACACGCCCTTGGCGTGTAACGAGGATACGGTCGGACAGACTGAGGATCTCCGGGAGATAGGAGGAAATAACCATCACAGCGAGGCCCTCGTCCGCCAGTTGGTGGATCAGCTGATGGATTTCAGCGATGGCGCCAACGTCCACCCCACGCGTAGGTTCATCGAAAATGATGAGCCGTGGTTTTTGCACAAGCGATTTGGCGATTACGACCTTTTGCTGGTTTCCGCCAGATAGCTCGATCACATGGGCGTCGCCGCTGATGGTACGGATGTTCAGCGCCTTTTGCCACGAGGCCGCGATTTCTGCCATCTCGTTGTAACTAACGAAGGAGCTCTTACAGTCGGCGGACGCGAGCTTCCCCATAAAGATGTTTTCAGAGATGGACATGGTTTCAAAAAAACCTTCAAGCTTGCGATCTTCGGTCACGTACATGATGCCGTCGCGCACTGCCGACTGCGGCGTGCGGTAGCGCACGGACTTGCCGTCGAGTAAAATTTCGCCGCCGTGCAGAAAATCCCGCTTCACCACGCCGGCGATGATTTTCGCGGTCTCTGTACGGCCCGACCCGATGAGGCCGAAGACACCGGTTATCTGGCCGGCGTAGAGTGAAAAAGCATTGTTCTTGACGACGCTGCCCATCGACAGGTTTTGCACGCTGAGCAGCTTGGGTCCTCGCGGCCGGCGCTGACGAAGTGCATTGTCCTTGCCGTAAAGCTCGTCCGACAGAACGCGCCCAACCATCGCCTTGATGATCTTGTCTCGATCCATATTGCGAGTGTTCTCGGTCAGGACATGCTCACCGTCGCGCAAGACCGTAATGCGGTCGGAGATCGCTAGCGCTTCTTCCAGAGCGTGCGAAATGAAAACGATCGATACGCCGCTCAGCTTTAGGCGTTCGACCAAGCCGAAGAAATGGTGCTTTTCCTCCGGTGTAAGGGTGGCAGTAGGCTCGTCAAAAATGATAACCCGCGCATTGTGCTGCACGGCTCGCGCAATCTCCACCATCTGGCGCTGTGCTGCGCCCAACGACGACACCAGCTTGGTAGGATCGACGTTGAAATTAAGCTGTTGCAGGAATTGTTGCGCGGAAATGTAGAGTCCTCGCAAGCGGTTGAAAAACGGCTCGTCGCCGAGGTACAGGTTTTGCGCGACCGTGAGAGTGGGGACCAGGCTCGTTTCCTGGAACACCATCGCAATGCCGTTGTGGAGTGCCGCGTGCGGGGTATCGAACGCGATAGGTTTCCCATCCAACAGTACCTGACCCGCCGACGGCTGAACCGCGCCCGCGATCATTTTAGTCAAGGTTGACTTGCCAGCGCCGTTTTCCCCAAGCAGCGCATGAACTTCTCCTTCGCGTATATCGAAATTGACGTTCCTAATTGCAGGTATACCGCGATATTCCTTGGTGATATTACGCACTTCAATCAGCGTTTTCATGCCTGCCTCGTCAGCCAGGTGGAGGGTGCCAGCAGAATCGCATCGCCTCCGTTGCTGGAAATAATTAGTTGACCATCGACCTCGGCCACGCTCGTGATCCCGTGGCGACGACCGTCTGCCCTGCTGTGCAAGCTGTCGGTAGGGAATAATTCTGCATCGAGCTTGACCAGCAAGCCATACGAGCGCGCCGGTGCCCATGGCTTGAGGATGCCCATCGACTTGATCGCTCCACCCTGCAGCGGCTCGCGGAAGTCCCCCCCGCTCGAAAGTGCCGGCGCGACCCAGTGCTTGTCCGCGATTTCAGACATCATGCGCGTGCGGAACTGATCTTCACGCAGCACAAACTCAATCAGCTGGCTACGTGGGGCGAACACGGCAAGCCAGTAGCCTCCGTCCGCGGCCGCCGCCAGTCGAGCCGGATAGCCCGGCAAATCACCCAGCGCCACAACCGGCGCGCCACCAGGTGCCAGTTTGAGCAGGCGATGGCGCCAGCTTTCGCTGACCACCACCGCGCCATCGGCGGAATGGGCTAAGCCGTTAGGATACGCCAGCTGTGCACCGAGACAGGTCGCCGTTCCGCTGGCCATGTCCAATCGCCAGACCGAGCCGCTCGCCCCCTTGCCCATCAAGTCACGCTTCCAGTGCTGAGGCCGGTTCACCTGGGAGCCTTCCGCTACCAGCAAGGTGCCGCCAGGTGCGGCCAGCAGCGCGGTAGGGCAATGACAACGATATTCAGCCGCATGGGTAATCACCCGCCCATCATGGGCTCCGCCAACGATCCTGATTTCGCCATTTGTCAAGCCGGCCGCCCATGCGCCGCCAGGCAGCGCGGCCAACGCGCTCACCGGGGTATCGAAGCTCCGCAACTCAGTTGCTGCTCCAGTGCGCGGATTCAGCAAACTTACTTGCGCTCCGCTCGAGAACAGCACTCCTGCATCCACATGCACAACGTTGTCGGGCGCGCTAATCGCGAGCAGTTGCCGCGCACTTTCTAGCTCCTGATTCGGTTGCAATGCGCCGTCCATTGGAGGTACCGTGACCGCCGCTTCGCCGCGTCCCAATATCGAATCGACTCCGTGTACGACTCTCTGTATTAGAGATACCATTATTTTTCCTCCCAGTAACTTGTATGTCCGGACCAAGTTGGATCGACGCCGGCAACCCGATATTTACCAATCCGGTTGTTCAACAACCCACCCAGGTAAAGGTAGCCATGGTGCTCGCGCATCGAGGTGATCATCGGGTGGTTCTCGCCCCCCAAGTCCCAGAGTGATTCGAGTACAGTACCCTGTTCGTTGAACTTGACCACGCAGCCGGTATTGATATTTGGGAAGAGCAACTCCTGAGGCGAGACCCGTCGTGCCATACGACGCCTGAAGCCGGGCATTTTCAGCGACAAGTCCAATGACGGGGTTCGCATGCCAACCAGGGCAAGCCAATACGAACCATCGGAAGCGCGGTTAATGTTGTCGGGATAGCCAGGCAAGTCCCCGATCACGCACTCGACAGTGCCGGCCTTCGGTCCATCGAACCAGTAACGACTGATGCGGCAAGCCCACGTTTCGGCGAAGAAGAACGATTGACCGTCGTGCGACATGCAAATGCCGTTCGGAAAAATAAGGTTGCGAATCACCGTTCGGGTCTTGCCAGTGTTCGGATCGAAACAGATGATGCGCCCGTTGCCACGGCTCTCGAGTGCATCGTACGCCCAGTTCGACATCTCGTAGCGGATCGTCGCTTCGCTGAAAAATATTCTGCCATCTGGGGCGATGTCGAGATCGTCCGCAAGCTTGAGGCGCGAGTCGTCGATGATCGACCACGGCGTGCGATTGGTCTCGTCGGTCAGCTTGGTGACCGTGCGCTCCGAGCTGACTTGGTACAGGCCCATGCCGGCGATGCAAACGATCAAGTTGTCGTGCCGGTCGAACGCCAGTCCCAGAGGGTGACCGCCGACGTGAGCGAATACTTCTGCCTTCTCATGACCAGGCCCCATGAAACGCACGATGTCACCGTGGCGTGTGCCCGTGTAGAGGTTGCCGTGCCGGTCGAAGATGACGTCTTCCGGCCCCTCCACCTGCCCTAGGCCGATGAGCTCGACATCTCTGAGCTTGTCGTTGACCGCGTACGGGGAGTTCGAACCCTGCGCGGTTGACGGGCAAGGCGGCAAGTCGAGGAACGCTGGAGACACATATAGCTTAGCCAGCAGTTTGTGGCGATTCTTCAGCCAACGCACATCAATGGCGATCGCCAGAAGCAAGATGCCACCCAATGCAAACGAACCAGCGCCACTCTGGAAGCCAAGCCGGATGAGTCCATTGGTAACGCACAGGACGACGATAGCTCCCATCAGCGCCTTAGTGATCGAACCTCGGCCGCCACCTAAGCTGTTACCACCGACTACGGCTGCCGTCAGCGCCATGACCTCCAGCGCCAACCCGGCATCGGAACCGGCACTGCTCAGGCGCGCTGCGTACATGGCGCCGGCCACGCCGCACAATGCTCCTGAACCAACGTAGGTCAGGCAAATGACGCGCCGCACCGGAATGCCGACGTTGTAGGCCGACTTGCGCGAGCCGCCGATCGCCATGATGTGCCAGCCAGGACGGGTCCGGCTCAGGAAAAGATGGGCGCCGATGGCGAACACGAGAGCCACAAAAAAACTGACCGGAAGGCCGAATACGGAACCGGAACCGATGAAATCCCACATCCGTGAATCTGGCGTCACCATCGAAATATCGACCGCGTACTTCAGCAGTAGCATGTCGACCACGGCGCGCACGATAATCAGTGTCACCAGGGTAGTCAGGAATGCGCGTAGCCGCAGATAGCCAATCAACACGCCGTTGACCAGCCCCACCAGAGCGCAAACAGCAATCACAGTAGGAATGATGGCCCAGGCCGGCATCCCCAGCAGGTTCATCATCAGCAAGGCGACGAAGTTCCCGAGCGCAAAATTTGAACCTACGCTTAGGTCGATACCGCCAGCGAACATCACAATCATCATCGCGAAAACGATGAACATGAATTCGCCGAGTTGGCGAGTAGTATCGGACATGTTCCCGATGCTAAAAAAATTGGGAATGAGCGACCCAAGTATCCAGATCGTCGCGACCAAGGCGAGGAATGGGACCGTGTTATCGACCCAGTTTTTCGACAGAATTTCCCCCGCAATATGATCTGGGATGTACTTGTTCCGCCACTTCGCCAAAGTGTCTTGTAACAGCATGATACGTGTCTCCTTGTCGCACGCCGAATCGCAGCAGCGGTTCGGCGCTCGAATCATTTCTTTTTATAATTAGCAAGATCCCAACACGAATCTTCGCGCAGGGTAGCTTTAGTAAGAACGTGAATTGGCGTGACCTTCGAGATATCGCCATCGCCCGACTTTTTGCCGTTGGCCAGGATATCCTTGACGATCTTGACGATCTCCTCCGACTGCTCCTTGACGTTGTAGGTCATGTATGCACTGAACGTGCCGTTGGCCACATTGGCACAGCCGGTACTAGCGGCGCCGCCATTAGTTACCAGATAGACCTGGTCCTGTTTCTTCGCCTCACGGATCGCGGCGCCCGTCCCGGTATCCTGGCCGTCCCAGAAACCGATTACACCGCACAGATCGGGGTGCTGCTTGAGCGTGGTATCGGTAATCCCGCGCGCCTTCGATGCATCCCAGTCCGCCGTCTGGTTAGACACGACCGAAATTTCGGGATGCAGAGCCAGAACTTTTCGGACGCCTTGCATTTGAAAAGCACTGGCGGCTGAGGTCAGCACGCCTTGCACGATGCTAATCTTGCCCGACTTGCCAGCAGGCTTACCGCACTTAGCCACCACCGCATTCGCCATCGCCGCACCAATGCCGATCCAATCAGCACCGACAAAGGCGGTGGTAGAATGGATGGAGCGCATATTAACTTGCACCACCGGAATGCCGCTGTCTTCAGCGCGTTTGAGCAGTCGGTCGTAGGATTGAATGTCAGGATTTTGCACCAGCAACACATCAGGCTTTTCTGATATCAGCGAGGTAATCGCCTGTGCGCCAGCATCGGTACTCCAGCTCGGATCGCGGACAATAAACTTGATACCTAGCGGCTCGAGTTCCTTACGGATCATCGCATTCCAGCCATCAGTGAGATCATATCCGAGCGACGTCGGGACAAAGGCCACGGTTTTACCCTTATAGGGATCGGTGTTCGGAGCCGCCTGTGCGCAGCAGGTGGCAGCCACGGTAAGGGCCACTACAGAGGTGAATCGTTTCATGTAAGTCTCCTTGAATGAGCGCCTTTTTGGCGCGGTTAATTATTTTTGGCAACAATTGAGGCTGTGTGAATGCGACTAGATATCTCCCTGCTGTGCGGTCTGTTCGTCGCGCGGGTTCAACAGGCTGTCGAAGACCAGAGCGATTAACAGAATGGTGCTCTTGATGACGTTTTGCACGGTGTATTGGACGTCAAGGATCGTCATGCCATTGAGTAGTATCCCTATCAGCAGGGTACCGACGATCACGTTGCGCACCCCGCCCTTGCCTCCGCTCAGACCTATGCCACCGAGCACCACCACCAGGATTACGTCGTAAATCAAGGTGGAGTTCACGATCCGCGTATTCATGCTGGCAACCGACGCGGCGGTGATAACACCCGCCAGAAAGCCGATGAAGGAAGCCAGGGTGTACTGTAAGATCGCCATGGGGCGGGTGCCGATGCCGGTAATGCGCGCGGTCTGGTAATTGTCGCCAATCGCGTACACGTAGCGGCCGATCCGGGTGTAGCGCAGGAACAGGGCCATGCCGGCCGATAGCATGGCAAACAAAATCACCGGCATCGGAATCCCAGCCACTTCGCCTTGCCCAATCAAGGTGAACCAGCCGACGTTGTCAGGCACATACACAACGTCGAGAGGAATGAGGTTAAGGCGGCCGAATCCGTAGATCAGCGTGCCCATCGCCAGGGTGGAAAACAGCGCCGGAATCTCCGCGTAGGCGATCAGGATACCGTTCAGAATGCCGACCCCCAGCGCGAAGGCCAGGCCCATCGCCAAGGCGACCCCCACCGTCTTTCCGCTGGCCATCAGCGCCAGCGTCCAGGCTACCGAGATGGCCATGGTCGCCACGAGTGACAGGTCGATCCCGCGTCCAATGACGACCAGCGCCATGGCGAGCCCGAGGATGCCGAGCACAGACACACTGCGCACTAGCGAAAACAGGTTGTCATGGGTGGCAAAACCATTCAGAAAGATGCTGAAAGTGGCGAACAGTGCGAGCGCAAGCGATAGTACGATGCGCTCCTGCGTGAAAAATTCCTTGCCGGGCAGGCGAAATTTCCAGGGTTGGCCGCCATGCGGCGTTGTGTTTTGCTTTGTAGTCATTTTGTTCTCGATGTGGCTACGCGCCATTAAAAAACTGCCTTGCCGCCGGCAGCAAACGCCGCCAGTCCCTTTTTGGCATCAGCGCTGCGAAACGCACGCTGGCCTAGGATTGCCTCGGCAGCGAATGCCTGTGCCAGCGGCAAATCCGGCAGCGCGGCAACTGATTCCTTGATCACTGCCAGTGCCGTCGGGCTGAGTCGTTTGATCCGATTGGCGAACTCGAACGCCGTTGCCATCAGCCGCTCACGCGGCACCACGTGGTTGATCACGCCCATTTGGGCAAGCCGCGCGGCGCCGAAGCGGTCGCCAGTGAGCAACAGCTCCATCGCATGCGCATAAGGAATCTGCCGGATGAGGCGGACCAGGGTCCCGCCTGCCGGGACAACGCCAATCGACGGCTCGGGTAGTGCAAATGAGGCGTCGTCGGCGGCGATGCGAATATCGCTCGCCAGCATGATTTCAAATCCCCCCCCCATGCACAGGCCGTTGACCGCACATATGATGGGCTTGTAGATCTTACTGTTCTTTAAGTGGGCTCCGTCCCAGTGCGAGATATCGAAACGGCCTTCGGCCAGGACAGGAATCGACTCATTCAGGTCGGCCCCCACGCAAAAGGCACGCTCACCCCTGCCGGTGAGCACAATGACGCGGACCGCAACGTCGGCGCCGGCACGCAAGAACGCAGCGCCCAGGTCGTCGTACATGGCCAGCGTCAGGGCGTTCAGTTTTTCCGGACGATCAAAGCGAATCAGGGCGATTCCGTCGCTCGCCTCATAGGCTATATTGCTCATCAGATCGCTCCCTTCGCACGCAGATATTCGTAGTGCTCGCGGGCCATGCCGAGCCATCCGAGATATATCTCTTCATTGTGCTGGCCCAGCAGCGGCACCACGCCACCTGTCACGCCTGGTGTTGCCGACAGTTTCACCGGTGAACCGAACACCTCGAATTGTACGCCGCCGTACTCGACCGGAACGACCATTTTCCGCGCCGCCAAATGCGGATCACGGACGACCTCGGCGATATTGTTGATCGGTGACATCGGGAAACGGTCGCTCGCCAACTGCTCGAGCTGCGCCTTAGTGCGGCCTGCGCACCAGCGCTCCACGATCGGACGCACACGCTCTTCGTACACGTCCTCGCGGAAGCGCTTTTCCATGGTATCGATCTGCGGATCCTGTCCGAGCTCTGGCTCGCCGAACACGATACAGGCTTCGCGCCAGAACTTGTCGGTGTAGGCGCCAAAGAATACATACCCGTCCTGGCAACGATAGCGTCCGTAAGGCCGCACAAACGGATGATCGTCACCCAGTGGAACCGCGATCTCCCCCGTCTGCGTGTAGTTCACCACTGCAGTTTCCGTCAGCGACAGCACTGAGTCCTGCTGTGACACGTCAACTACTTGACCATTGCCGGAAGTGGCCGCCGCGCGCAATGCCACCATCGTACCGAAAGCGGCGTATAGGGACGCGGCCAGGTCGCCGATAATGGTCCCGACACGCGTCGGCGTATCGGGCGGGCCGTTCATCGACCACAAGCCACCGCTGGCCTGCGCGCTATTGTCGTAGGCCGGCCGTGATGAGTTCGGGCCGAACTGGCCGAAGCCGCTGATCGCGGTTAACACAATCTTCGGATTGTGTTTGGTGAGCACGGCGAAGCCAAGGTCCAGTTTTTCCATCGTACCGGGACGGAAATTTTCGATGACCACATCCGCCTTCGACACCATGTCCAGGAAAGCCTGCTTGCCGTCAAAGTCTTTGAGATTCAGACTCACGCCCAGTTTGTTGCGGTTGTACTGCGCGAAAAAGCCGCTGCGCTGTTCGCCGTCTATCTCGCGTATAGGGGGAAAGTTGCGCACATAGTCAGCGTCGCTTGGGTGCTCGATCTTGATGACCATGGCGCCAGCGTCCGCAAACAACATCGAGCAATACGGGCCGGCCACGACACGCGTCAAGTCTAGGACGGTGATGCCAGCCAGCGCTCCCGCCGGGAGCGATACCGCCGCTGCTGGTATTTCTTTGAATGACATGGGATGTTCCTGTAATGAGGGCTAGAATCGGCGCAAATGCCCTATCCGGCGCGCCGCTGCGCCAAAAGCTGAACGGCAAAATCGGTGCACACATCTTTGGCCGAAACCATCTGCTGTACAACCCAGTCCATTTCCGCGCCTTGAGCGCCGACTGACAGCGCGATATTGCGCGCGTGCAGGGCCATGTGCCCGCGCTGGATGCCCTCGGTCGCCAAGGCACGTAACGCCCCCATGTTTTGCGCCAGTCCCACGGCTGCCGCAACCTCGCCCAGTTCCTGGGCAGTCTGAACATTGAGTATCTTCAGCGCGAGACGGGCGAGCGGATGAGTCTTGGTCGCACCACCGACCAACCCGACCGGCATCGGCATCTCGATGGTTCCGACGAGGTCGCCGTTATTGCCTTTCTCCCAGCAAGTGAGCGAGGTATAGCGGCCGTTGCGGCATGCATAAGCGTGCGCACCCGCTTCGACTGCTCGCCAATCGTTGCCCGTGGCGACAATCACGGGATCTACACCGTTCATGATGCCCTTGTTATGGGTCGCAGCGCGGTAAGGATCGACGGCTGCAAAGGTGTACGCATCAATGATGCGCTCGACCACATCCGCACCATCGTAGTCGCGGGTGGTTAAGACCGAAGCCGGAATGCGGACACTCGCGCGCGCTAGGCGCAGGTCGGCCAGATTAGACAGAATCCGCAACCGGACCTTTCCGCCGGTAACCTGCTCAATGTGTCCCGCCACAGCCTCAGCCATGGTATTGACCGTGTTGGCACCCATCGCGTCGCACACGTCCACTATCAGATGGGTTACCACCATCGGCCCGCGTGGGGTGTCGGGAAATACGTGGACCTCGATGTCGCGGCAGCCACCGCCCAGCCCGATCAGTACCTTGTCACGGCTGTTGGCGATGTCGATGATCTGCTGACGTTGCTGCAGGATGGCGTGGCGCGCGCCCAGCGGATCTGTGACGTCGATCAGCTGCACTTGCGCCCGCATCAGCGGGCCGGAGCTGGAAGTCTGGAAACCGCCACACTCGCGGACCAGCTTGGCCATATAGGACGCGGCCGCAACGACAGAGGGTTCCTCCACCACCATCGGTACCAGTACATCCCGGCCATTCAGCTGGAAGTACCCGGCCAGCGCGAACGGGAGTTCGAACTTGCCGACCACGTTCTCAATCATGCCGTTCGCAGTCTCGGACGGCAGGCCACCCGCCTCCGACAATAAGGTGGCTTCGGCTTGCGTGAGTTGCGCCTTAGCAACCAGCTCCGCCAGCCGCTCAGGTACGCTCATTGAACGGAAATTGGGTAAACGGGAATCGATTGTCATGCTGCGTCTCCTTTTTTTCTGTCGGCGTTTTTGCGATGCCGTTCTGAAAGTTCTATTGAGCTTCCAATATAAGCCCGCTGCACCCGTAGAAAAAGGCACAGTTTTGCCAGACAGTCACCCAGCTGTCCGACGACAGTTTTTCAAGGTCGATTGCAACGCTGTTTCATAGAGAATTTCAGCGATGGCGAAAGCAAAATCGTCACAAGTGTACCCGGCACGCGCGGCTTGCCAGACTGGCCTGATGGACATCAACGGATCCGTGTTGTAGGATGGAAAAGGTACAGTTCGAATTGTTCCTATTACAGCCTAAAAATAAGCGACATCGTGTCCATAAAGTAAGTGTTAAGCGCGCAGTGCGGATACTCCGTTCACGCAGATCAAGAGCCGGGAGACGGGAGGAGCATTTGGTTACGAAACAAAAAACAATCGCTGAGACTATGGCTGAATCGTTGCGACGCCAAATAGCGGATGGTGCTTTTCGGCCGGGTGAAAAACTGCCATCAATCCGGGAGCTGGTCAGAACGCACGGCCATTCCAAGAACACAGTTGTTGATGCCTTCGAACGACTGGTTGCGTCCGGCGAGGCGGAACCGCGAAGAGGTGCCGGCTACTACGTTACCGAGAGCAAACGTAGCCCTGCCAGCGACATTGAACCGAGCTCGCTGGAGCGAGCCATGGACACTGTTTGGCTGATGCGCGAGCAGACCAACAACGACCCTAATCATCTGCCCATCGGTCACGGCATACCGCCTAGCGAGTGGCTGAAGGAAAACCGAATCGACAAGTTTCACCAGCAAGTATTGAGAGGCGGTCTGGGCATGATGTTCCAATATGGCGATCGCTTTGGCTACAAGTCTCTGCGTCAGCTTCTGGAGCGCAAGCTAGGCAGCATCGGGATTGATGCCCATCCAAGCCAGATCGTGCTCACCAACGGCGCTAACCATGCAATGGATCTAATCATCCGCTGCCTGATTCGCCCGGGCGATCCAGTGCTAGTGGACGAGCCTGGCTACTATCCGCTGTATGGCAAGCTGCAATTGCATGGCGCGACTCTGATCGGTGTGCCACGCGCGGCCGACGGACCGGATGTCGTGGCACTGGAAGCTCTGCTGCGGACCTCCAAATCGAGAATATTCTTTACCCAGTCCGTGGGGCAGAACCCGACCGGATCCGACACCACACCGGCAAAGGCCCATCGCATTCTGCAGTTAGCCGAAAAATATGATGTCCTTATCGTTGAGAACGACCCGCTCGCCGATCTCAAGCCCTCTACCCTGTCGCGCATTGCGACGCTCGACCAACTGAACCGCACCATCTACATTGGCAGCTTTACGAAATCAGTGGCGGCAGCGCTGCGCGTCGGCTTTATTGCCTGCCATCGAGATCTGGCGGATACTTTGGCGGACATTAAAATGTTAATACAGGTGACCAGTTCGGAATACTGTGAACGCACGCTCGATGCCGTATTACGTGACCGCCAATTTTCGCGCCACATCGCGCGCATGAAGGAGCATCTCGAAAAATCGACACATGGTGCGGTTAAGCTCTTCACCGAAATTGGTGCCGAGATATTTTATGCGCCGCAACAGACGCTCTACCTCTGGGCGGCCCTGCCCTTCGCTCCCGATTCAATGAAACTGGCGAAGGAAATGCTAACGAAAAACATTGCGCTGGCTCCCGGTGCAGTGTTCTACCTAGACACTCAACAGGCGATCGCGTGGTCTCGCTACAACGTGGGCTATGTGAACGATCCGCGCTTTCTCACGGCATTGCAATCCCCTTAGCTGTGGAGATTTTTTTTAACAGCTCATTTATCTCAGGTGTCATAATTTTGTAAGGGCTCACTTGAATTAGGGTGAAAAATATCCTTTAAGCAACGGATAGTATCACTTGAGTGGGTGCGAATGCCTTCTTCGGAGCGAAAGCTCCATCGTCAGGATTTGGCCGATTGTACGCATTCGGCATCAATCCAGAAAGCGGCCATCAAGGGATCGTGCGCGGGATGGCAGACTGACATACGCATAACAACACAATCAGACTTCGACCAACCAGGAAAAAATCTGACATGGAATCAACTCACATTCAGGAGCCAGGCAAGCTGATCGGGTAATAGCCGCCACTCAAGCCAAAGGATATCCTTGCTTACCTTGATGGACGACAACGGTATATGACTTATTGGCGTAAATTGTTGTGAACCCTTGGAGGATGCCAATCTACAGGAAGACGATTTTTTATTCGAGCCGGACGAATCTTGCGTCACCATCTCTTACCGCTACATCAGGTTTGTTGCCACCGAGACCGGAGCACACCCGAATTGTCGGGTAAATGCTCTTGAAAATGCCGCCGCACTGCCAAAGCCGACGCGTCGAGCCACCAATTTGACGGACTCTCCTCTCATGAGCCATCGATGCCCGAGCGCCAATCTCCAGCCGGTTACATATGCGCCGGGCGTCTCACCAACAACGGCGCGAAATTGCGCGATAAAGTAGCTCCGCGACATCCCTGCAGCATCGGCCAGTTTATTGATGTCCCATGTTGCGGCTGGTGCATCGTGCATTGCGACGAGCGCATGATGCAGTCTTGGATGAGCCAGTCCCGCCAGAGGGCATGAACCTCCTGCATGGAGCCCGATCGTACGGCGTAAAATGATGAGCGTTATCACCTCAACGAGACGGTTGATACGCAGTTGGCTCAATTGCGGACAGGCCATGCGTCTTTGGGCACACAGGTTGAGGAGCTACAGGCCGCTCTTGCCGCCGCCACCGCGCAATGTAATTTTCTGGCGACCGAGTTGGACGATCAAAAATCTGCGCATGCTCAGGCTGTCGCTGCCGCCCGTGAACGCTACGACGGGTTGTCCAAGCAATTGATGCTCGAAACGGCTCAGCAACGCCAGACTACGCAACAAGATGTCAGTCGCATGAGCAATCAGCTCAAATTTTCCGAAAAACGAGAAGTGTCGCTGGTTGGTCGAATCGAGCTTCTCGAAGCCGATTTGCAAGAGACTCGGACCGCGCGCGACAAAGCGATCGGAGAGATTTCTGCGCTTCGGTACGTCAACACCACCTTACGCTCTCAACTTGACGATTTCATGCGGTCCGCATCGCAGCCACAAGTGGCCGGCGTCGCGAGTGCCACAAAAGCGCTAACAAGAGGTAAAAGACGTCCGTCCACGCGAGGCACTGGCTTGGCATCGAATACATGAGCGTCATATTCCCTCAATGGATTGACCATGGTGTCCAGCCGCACCAACTGGTCCCAATGGGTGCTGTAGCCGCTGGGTATTACTTGGCGCAATGTCTGGGCCATCCGGTCTATGAGCGGTGGACCTGGCAGCAATTACTTAAAGTCTATGCGGCGCTGCCGGACGCTCGCCGCGCTAAACCTAAGGTATGCCTGCTTCTGATTGAGCACACTGCAGTCATTGAGTTTTGGCAACGCGGACGAGTTCATGCGGTCGCGGAATCTGAGGCCCCCAATGCCGACATGATCGTCGGCGCATTACTTAAAAGTCGCAAACGACGTTTCAAACCCGTGGGTGTCGTTGACCTGACCAGTCGGGAGGACTCAGCAGATCAAGCCTTGACCGCCGATCGGGGTATTCCAATTCATTTAGTGCCCTGGCTGCAGCGCACCGGTCGCCTCTTCAATCCGCAAACCACCACCAATACTCTGGGAGTCAGCAGTGACCTGGACGCGTTGTCTGCATTCCTGCATGAGCGCGCTAGTCACTCGCGGCATACTTGGCGACGATCGAGAAGTTGGCTGCGCGAGAATAGTTATTCGTGTGCACTATGCAGCAGACGGAACTCTACCGGTGTCACCCATTAGCCGTCCAGTGTAAAGGGCACGAATTGAATACTCGCAATTTTCGGCGATACGTCGATTTAATCGGCCATCGCTGTGACGTCTGGTGGCCGAATTCGGGACGTAGCGATGGCGGCGCAAAGATAACAAAGCATGGAAGAAAATCGCCATTGCGGCACAAGCGGAACTGACCGCTCAGGGTTGATCAGATGATAAGACATCGTCATTTGCGATGCCCGGCTTGCTGATAGAGCACTTCTTGTAAATCCCCTCAGACCGTAAATTGAGTCTTGGGAGACTGACATGGCGCAACTTACACTCACAGGGCGAATTCTTTTTTTGAGCGTTGACCCGACCGTCATTGAGGCGCAACTCGTTGGACGCGATCTGATATTGTCGCAAGCAGGCAAGTTACGCGACGATATTTCTACCGATGAAATCACGCCGATGCCGGTGCTGGTACATTACGACGACGAGCTCGCAGCCTATCCGTACGTCGGGTTAACAGTCGGCGAGCGGTTGCCCATAGGGCGCAACGCGGTGCGTTCAGCGGGCTTTAGCGTCACCGTTGCAGGTAAGAACTATGGCAAGGGATCATCTCGAGAGCATAGCCCGGTTGCAGAGCGCGCTGCGGGCATTCAACTAGTCATCGCCGAAAGCTTTGCGCGCATTTATCGCCAGAACGCCGACAACGTCGGTTTGTTCACTTCGACCGATTTCTCCCTCATCGAACGCATCCAACTCGGCGAATCGATCGATATCGCAGAAATCGTCGGTTCTCGGGATGCGTTGGCGGCGGCGATCTTGCATTGTGGAGGGTTATTGCGCTATGGGGAACAACGTATGCGCTCGGTTACGGCTTTTGAACTGGTAGAGATAAGGGACAAACCCAAGACACTTTTCGACAAAATCCTGGCGCGCCATGCGATCCAGACTGATGATGTAGATGGACTGCTCCAGCCCGGCAGCGGTGCCTTAGTGCGCGCTGACTGGCGATTTATTGTCGAGTATTACACCGGGATGTGTGCTCATATGCTGCACTCGACCTTTGGCAAGCCGGTAAATTTGTGTCACCAGGAATCGATTGTCACTTTCGAAGATCATCTGTCCTACGCTGAGCGTAGTCCGATGCATGAGAAAAATGGCCTGCTGCCGGATTTGCGCGGGCTTTCAATCGTCCACCGTGATTTTGTGAAGGAGTACGGCCTGCGTGCGCATGGTCATTTGCAGGAGGATTGGGCGCACGGTTCCGAAGGCATTTCGCATCCGATCATAACAGAACGCTACGCCCTGCCAGGGCAGGTACTGGTTGGTACGGACTCTCATACCCCACACAGCGGGTCGCTCGGCTGCGTGGCGTTTGGTGTCGGCACTACCGATATGGCAAATGCGTTTGTTACCGGCGCCGTGCGTATCACGGTGCCACAGGTCATGCGTATTGAATTGACCGGCCCCGTTCCGGTTGGGGTGACCGCGAAAGATATTGTGTTGTATTTGCTGGCGCATCAAGATATTAAAGCCGGTACCGGGACAGGTCGGGTATTCGAATTTGGCGGCTCGGCAGTGACATATCTGAGCACGGACGAACGAGCAACCCTCACCAATATGACCGCCGAGCTCGGCGGATTCACAGGAATCGTCGCACCAGATGCAGAAACGGTGCGCTTTCTACAGGAACGACGAGGCGTGGTATTTACCATTGAACCCTGGATGTGCACCGACCCTGATGCCAGTTATGCCCATGTGATCGAGGTTAATTGTGCTGAGCTCTCACCAATGATCTCGGTTCCGGGTGACCCGGGTAATAGCATTCCTCTTCGCCAGTTGAAAGATCGGGTCAAGGTCGACATCGCTTACGGGGGATCGTGCACCGCTGGCAAACGAGAGGACTTCGATCATTACCATGAGGTATCGTCGTGGGCAGCAGAACGTCATCTACGTGTTGCTGAGGGAGTCAAACTTTACCTCCAGTTCGGCACGATCGCGGTACGTGATTACTGTATCGAGCAGGGCTATATGGCTACCTTCGAAGCGGTGGGTGCTGAAATTCTGCAGCCGTCATGCGGGGCTTGCGCTAATTGTGGGCCGGGATCATCAACTGAGTCCGATCAGATTACTGTCAGCGCAATCAATCGTAATTTTCCGGGACGATCCGGTCCCGGACAGGTGTGGCTGGCTAGCCCTCCTACCGTGGTTGCCAGTGCTATTGCCGGCGAACTTGTTTCGTTCGAAGAGCTTTGTCAGCGGCACGGAGCTTGACCTTATGAAGATCGCACTTTTCCCAGGAGATGGCATTGGCTCCGAGGTTATTGCTCAGGCAGTCAAGGTACTTGATGCTATGCGTTCCCCGGACTTCGTCTTTGACGTCAGTGAGGCGCCGGTCAGAGGAACCGCATTGCTGTTGAGCGGGCATCCGCTGCCTGAAGCCTCGCTACGGTTGGCGCGCGATTCCGATGCGGTTTTGTTCGGTGCCGTGGGCGATCCGAGTTTTGACTATCGTGAGCGTGCATTGCAGCCAGAGCAAGCTATCCTTGGTCTGAGATGCACACTGGGGGTTGTTTGCGTGTATACACCGCATTGCGATTGAGCCTGAGTTGGCAGAACTGTCGCCGCTAGGCGCTGAACGCACCGAAAGCACTAATCTATTGATTGTACGTGAATTGAATGGCGACGTTTGTGGCGGACAGCCGCGTGGCCAACGTTACGCGCCAGATGGTGATTTTGAAGGTGAGCGGGAGGGATTCGACACCATGCGGTGTACCGATGGTGAAGCACGTCGCATTGCGCATCTCGCATTCCAGTCCACTCGTTCACGTTCTAGACGTGTCTGTAGTGTCGACAAGGCGAACGTACTGGAAACTTCGCAGCTTTGGCGCACAGTGCTTAAGGATGTGGCGCTTGATTATCCAGATATCTAATTGACACACATGTACGCAGATAATGCGGTAGTGCAATTGATCGCGCGTCCCGCAGCGTTCGACGTGATCGTTTCCGGCAATCTCTTCGGTGACATTTTGTGCGACGCGGCGTCCGTCATTACCGGTTCGATCGGACTGCCAGCATCTGCTTTGTTGGGTGTCGGTTCGCGCGGCATGTATGAAGCTGGTCACGGCACAGCGTTTGATATCGCAGGCCGTGATGTGGCCAATCCAATCGGCTGTATTCGTGCCACGGCGTTAATGCTCCGTCATTCTGCGCAGCGGCCGGATCTAGCGATACGGATTGAAGCCGCTGTGCAGACCGTTTTGCGTCAAGGATTGCGGACAGCCGATTTGTACCGCGCCGGTACACATAAAGTAGGCACTCAAGAAATGGGAGAGGCAATCGCGCAAGCGGTTCGTGCTCCCCCCAAACAATTAGAAGCTGATTCATAGCTGCTTCACGGTTGATTTACGCTGTATCAAATTAAAAAATAAATGGAGACAAGACATGGCCTATACCCAAAATTTTTCTACAGCATTGCATGCGCCCGCAAATGCTGCCGATGCGCTACTACTGGAGCGAGCGCTCGACAGCGGTAGCATTTCAGCCAGACTAGATCGACTGCCAGCATCACGCACGCTATGGAAGCTTATCGTATTGCTGAGTCTGGGCTTCTTTTTTGAAGTCTACGATCTGCTCTTTACTGGCTACATTGCACCGGGTCTGGTCAAGAGCGGCATGCTCACGACGACGACGGTTGGCTTGTTTGGCACCTCCGGGATAGCAAGTTTTATTGCTTCGTTATTTTCCGGATTGTTTGTCGGGACCATTGCATGCGGCTTTCTGGCAGACCGTTTTGGACGCAGAGCGATCTTTACGTACGCATTGCTATGGTACGCGCTGGCAAACACCATCATGGTGTTTCAAACCACTGCGTTGGGTCTGAACGGCTGGCGCTTCATATCGGGTCTCGGGATCGGCGTCGAACTGATTACAATCGGCACTTATTTGTCCGAACTGGCGCCGAAACATTTGCGCGGCAGGGCATTTGCAATCTGCCAGACAACCGGTTTTGCCGCAGTTCCTGTGGTGGCCTTCCTGTCCTACTTGCTGGTGCCAAATGCACCATTCGGAATGGCTGGCTGGCGCTGGGTTGTAGTGTTTGGTGGCTTCGGCGCGATTCTGGTGTGGTGGATTCGTCGCAATGTGCCGGAGAGCCCACGCTGGCTAGCCAGCAAGGGCCGCTTGAAGGAAGCGGACGAAATTCTTAGTGCGCTGGAAGCCAAGGTTCAGATAGAACATGGAAAACCTTTGCCGGCACCAGGGCCATCGGAGCCGGTTGCTGTGGCCGGTCGCTATCGCGACATGTGGAAACCTCCTTACCGCAAGCGCTCAATCATGCTGATTATTTTTCATGTATTTCAGACCATAGGATTTTACGGTTTCGCCAACTGGGTACCGACACTGCTGGTCAAACAAGGTATTACCGTTACCTCCAGCTTGCTTTACACAACTCTGATTGGCTTGGCAGCACCGGTCGGGCCGTTGATTGGCTATTGGATCGCAGACCGTTTTGAGCGCAAGCATGTCATTATCGTTGCGGCTGGCGTGAATGTGGCGTGTGGCCTGATTTTCAGCCAAGTTAGCGCACCGGCCACGATCGTTGCGCTCGGCATCTCACTTACGCTGGCGGGGAATATCATCTCGTTTACTTATCACACCTATCAGCAGGAACTTTATCCGACTGGCATCAGGGCGCGTGCTGTTGGATTCGTCTATTCGTGGAGTCGTCTTTCAGCCGTATTCAGTTCTTTTATCATCGCCCACATTCTTGGTCGATTCGGGGTATCAGGGGTATTCATTTTTATCGCCAGCGCGATGGTCATCGTGATGGTGACCATCGGCATTATGGGCCCACGCACCCGCGGTGCCTCGCTCGAAAGTATTTCTCACTAACGGCTGTTTAATTCCGGCGTCGTGTGAAGGCGCTCGGGACAGTTGAGTAGCTATTTTACAGGATTCACAATGCCTTCAAATGCTTCTTCATTAGCGCTGCCGGCGGCTTTGTCGGGCATCACCTTGTCGGATAAATATGACTCGCCGAAGGGGAGAGTATACATGACTGGAACGCAAGTGTTGGTACGTATGCTAATGGCGCAGAAGCAGCGCGATGCGACTGCCGGGCTGAATACCGCCGGCTTTGTCTCCGGTTATCGTGGCTCACTGCTGGGAGTCGTTGATCAGGAACTGTGGAAAGCGCGAAAATGTCTAGATCAAAACGATATCAAGTTTCAGCCGGGCCTCAATGAGGAGTTGGCTGCCACTGCCGTCTGGGGTTCGCAGATGGTCAATCTCGATCTTAATGCCGCGGTGGGTGGCGTGTTCGCCTTATGGTACAGCAAAGGGCCCGGGGTAGATCGCAGCGGCGACGTATTTAAACACGGCAATATCGCCGGTACTTCACGGCACGGGGGTGTCCTTGTCATTGCCGGTGACGATCACGCATTTATCGCGGCGATGATGCCGGTGATGAATTCTTCTGGAGTCTGCGAATTTCTCGAATTCGGTCTGCACGGCTGGGCAATGTCGCGCTATTCGGGTTGTTGGGTGGGCTTCAAGGCGATCACCGATACGGTTGAGACGTCTTCGTCGTTCGATATCGACCCTGCGGCGGTCGATATCCGTATTCCAGATACCTACCCGATTCCGCCGGATGGCTTTTCCCTGCGCTGGCCGGATGCGCCGCTAGAACAGGAAAATCGGCTACAGCGAGAGCGGCTATATGGCTTGCTGGAATATGTGCGCCTAAATAAATTGAATCGGCAACTGTGGGACGTGCCGCATACGAAGCTGGGTATCGTAACGACCGGCAAGAGTTACCTTGATGTACGGGAAACGTTGGCACTGATGAACATCGATGAAGATGGTGCAAAAGCGATGGGTCTTCGGCCGCTAAAAATTGGTGTGTCGTGGCCGCTAGAGCCGGATTGCATCCGCACATTATCTGAAGGACTCGATGAAATATTAGTCGTTGAGAAAAAAACGCCAGATCATCGAATACCAAATAAAAGAGCAACTCTACAATGCGCCGGCCTCTGACCATGCACTGATAAAGGACTCTCCCGCCAGGCAAATTTTCAGGTTATGGCAGGTAGGCTATTGTCGTTTTTTTTGTGATGAATATGAGCTTTCAGCATTGAAGGGGACAAACAACTAAAGAAAATTACTTACCGGCTTCTGCTATCGCAATATGTACAGATCAATAAAAGATAATTTAATAAATAGGGGACATTACATGAAAAAAACACTCATTGCATTGGCCGTACTCGGCACCGTCGCAGGCGCAGTTCAAGCGCAAAGCTCTATCACTATCTACGGTATCGTGGATACCGGCGTTGCATATACAAACAAAACTCTTCTCCCCGGCACCAAAAGCGGTGCGACTGGCAGCAAAGTCAGTCTCAATTCCGGCATTGTCCAAGGCTCGCGTCTGGGTTTTAAGGGCGTTGAAGATCTAGGCGGCGATCTGAAGGCGCTATTCCAGCTGGAAACCGGCTTCAACAACGACACTGGCGCACTGCAAGGTGACAAAGGTTCGACAAATTTATTTCGTCGCAAAGCAGTAGTCGGCTTGGGTGGTAGCTTGGGTACGGTTCTCCTGGGGCGTCAAACTGACATTCTGGATGACATCGGCGGCCAATGGACCTCAGTTCTGGATTTCGGCACTTTTGTTGCTGCACCAGGACACGTTCTAGATCGCTTGGAAGGTACGCGTACCAATAACTCGATCCGTTACAATACGCCAAATTTGGCTGGCTTCACTGCTAGCGCGATCTATGGTTTCGGTGAAGCAGCTGGTTCAACTACCGGGGGGCAATCGTTCGGCTTCGGTAGCCAGTACGTCAATGGGCCGCTCGCCTTGTTCGCCGCTTACTATCAGTCGAAATTGGGCCATACATTAAACGGCACGATGAGCGATACGTCGTTGATCAATACCGCACCTGCTTTTGTTGGAAGCCCGGACGCTACAGCGCTGAAAACATTTAGCCTGGGCAGTAGTTACCAGATTGGTCCAGCACGCGTGTACGGTAACTGGTCGCGTACCAGACAGCCACTGGCAACTGTTACACCTAACAACGTCATTGGCGGCCTGAGCAACGACAAGGCTGACGTTTTCGAATTAGGCGTGAATTACGCCATTACTGCTCCATTGCAACTGGTGGCTAGCGTTCAACATACCAGCCTGGATTTCATTGGCGCTAGCAGGGGTACGTTGAACCAGTTCAACCTCGGTACCCATTACTTCCTGTCGAAGCGTACTGATGTATATGCATTCGTGTCTGAACTGCGTGCTACAAACACTACTAACCCAGGCATTTTGGGCGACACGACTGGCACCATAGGCAATCAAACTGCATTTGCGGTTGGCGTCCGTCACAAGTTCTAAAGTCGATTTATCCAGGTTTACTGTGGGTTCACCTACGGCAGGAGGGGGCTGATATCTCCCTCCTGCTTGCGGAAGAAAGGTCAATGCGCAACTTTTTCTGCGTTTCCCGTGACAGAGTTTCTTTACGCACAAAAGATCTACGTAGCCTTAACCAATATTGGTACCGAGTTGGAAGTTTGGTATTTAGGATGATAAAAATGCCATACCCGCGGGCCGTATCACATAGTACATACCGCGAGAAACCATCGAAGGGCCGTGATATGAAGGTCATTTGCGAGGGTTTTAAAAGCGTGTGCAGCAATTACGAAGGACCACGGCACCAGCATAGTAGAATATCGTTATATAGTTTGTGCTGGCTGATGCCAATTTCGAGATGACACAAAGAAACATGCACAATTTGCTTCGAAAAATCGATCTCACGTCACTGAGATTGTTCGTCGCCGTTTGCCAGGAGAAGAATATTGCACGCGCTGCAGAACGTGAGTTCATTGCGCCATCGGCGGTGAGCCGCCGTATCGCGGATATCGAAGCCGCGATAGGCCTGCCGGTTATCCAGCGGCAGGCGCGCGGCATTGCCGTAACGCCGGTCGGCGAAACGGTATTTCGGCATGCGCAGGCGGCTATAGGGAATATCGAAGCAATGAGCGCGGAGCTTTCTCAGTATTTTTCCGGAGTCAAGGGAAGCGTGCGCGTAGTTGTCAGCCAGTCTTCAATTGTCCAGTTCTTACCGGAAGACATTGCTGCTTTCCAGCGCCTCTTCCCGGAAGTCAATATCGATCTCGAAGAGCAGAATAGTATCCAGATTTTGCGCACAATTGATGAGCGCGCCGCAGACTTGGGTATCTGTAATACAGTCCCCGGCTTTGAGGAATTCCAATACTTGCCATACCGTACTGACCACCTGGTTCTGGTGGTTCCCAAAGGTCATCATCTGGCCGGTGCGAACCAGATTTCCTTGGCAGATATACTGCAGGATGATTTTGTAGGGTGTCGCGACGAGACTGCGCTGGCAACCCTACTGGCGAGAGAGGCGGCTAAACTCGATGGCAAGCTGAAAGTGAAAATCCGTGTCTTGGGTTTAGATGCGCTGTGTCGAATGGTGCATGTTGGACTAGGTGTTGCCATCGTTCCGCAACAGGTGGCAGAGTTGTATCTCAACGTCCTTGATATCGATCTCGTACCTTTGACTGACCCCTGGGCAACTCGCCAGGTCGTGGTGATTTACAAATCGAAAGAACAACTGACCGCCACTGCGGCTTCATTAGTCAATTTCCTGACGAACAAGTCCTGAGCAGTCCCGCATACCGGTTCCGTCGCGCGTGGTCGCTCGCGTCCTTTCGACGCGAGAAAATTGGACTATCGATTGGTCGTGTCCGGCTCCGATAACGTGCGGGTATATTGGCGCAGCGTGTGGCCAGTTGCGAAATGCATCATGCTCGTGGCACTGCCGCCAAGGGTGGATGCTGATCGCTGTCTGACCGGCCACGCACATTGATCGAGTGCATGTAGCCATCCTGTTTTGCGATGGCACCCTTTCCCAAACGCTGCTTTAATTTCATTCACGAAGCATTATCATTGGTCCTTCTGGTGGTGCTGAAATGTGGCGCCGGATTACGATCAATTACTTCAACGATGAACACAACCTCATGCTTAAGAAAAACAGGAAAGTCGTAGTGCAAGACGTCGGATTGCGCGATGGCTTGCAGAGTGTATCTTCTATCATGTCTACCGAAGACAAAAAGCGTTGGATTGACGCTGTCTACGCGGCAGGCGTGCGCTATATGGAAGTCGCTTCGTTCGTGCCGGCGAAATTGCTGCCGCAGTTGGCCGATGCGGAACAGGTGATCGCACATGCGCTGACCTATCCGGACCTAATCGTGACTGCCCTCGTACCCAATCTGAAAGGCGCAGAGAAGGCGATTATCGCCGGTGTTCACCGCATCATCGCGCCGATATCGGTAAGTGAACGCCACAGTCTGGCAAATGTGCGGAAAACGCCTTTCCAGATGGTCGACGAATTCCGCCGTATTCGCGAATTGCGCGATGCGACAGGCAAGCGCGGTGCAATCAAGCTCATCGCTGGCATATCCACAGTGTTCGGCTGCACGATTCAGGGAAAAGTGCCACTGAAGGACGTTAGCGAAATCATTCTGCGTGTGCTGGATGCGGACTGTGATCTGATCGCGCTCGCGGACACGACTGGTCATGCGACACCAGGCCAGGTTGATCAATTGCTTGGAGCTTTACTTCCATTGTCACCGGAAAAGCTGACTATTTTGCATTTTCACGACACGCGTGGTATGGCGCTAGCTAATACCCTGATCGCGTTGCGCCACGGGATCAATGAATTCGATGCAACTTTGGCCGGACTTGGCGGATGTCCGCATGCGCCCGATGCGTCAGGCAACGTCGCGCTCGAAGATCTGGCTTTTATGCTGGAAAGCATGGGTTATCAGACTGGAATCGATGTCGGTCAGCTGTTGGTGGCGCGTACCCTCTTGCATGAAGCGCTACCCAACGAATCGTTGAACGGCGCATTGGCATGCGCCGGTTTGCCATTAGGCTACGAAAACAAAAAGGTCGATCTGACCACTGGAGAGGCAGTATGAGCGCGTCAGCACTTAAGAAAACAGAATTACCGTTGGAGGGTATTCGTGTCGTTGAAATATCTCACATGGTGATGGGACCCACCTGCGGCATGATTTTGGGCGATCTCGGCGCCGAGGTCATCAAGGTGGAACCATCGCATGGTGACGGCACGCGTAGGCTGTTGGGGGCAGGTGCAGGTTTCTTTCGCACCTTCAATCGAAACAAAAAAAGTGTATCGCTCGACATAAATAGTATTGAGGGCCGTGAAGCGCTGCGGCGCCTGGTGGATAGTGCCGACGTGTTCATCGAAAATTTTAAGCCCGGCCGCATGAAAGATCTGGGACTCGATTACGAAACGGTACACGCTCATAACCCGAAGCTGATTTATGTATCGCACAAGGGTTTCTTGAAAGGGCCTTATGAAAATCGTCTGGCGCTGGACGAAGTGGTGCAGATGATGGCGGGCCTAGCCTACATGACCGGTCCGGTCGGCACGCCACTACGCGCGGGCAGCTCCGTGAACGACATTATGGGAGGTATGTTTGGTGCCATCGGCGTATTAGCTGCTCTGTACCAACGTCGCACGACCGATTTGGGCGCCGAGATTCAAAGTGCGCTGTTTGAAAACTGCGTTTTGCTTTCGGCCCAGCACATGCAGCAATTCGCAGTAACCAGAGTGCCGGCAGCACCGATGCCGGCGCGGATCAATCCCTGGTCTGTATACGATGTGTTCGAACTGGCTGGAAAAGAGCAGATGTTCATCGCCGCGACGGGTGACGGTCAATGGCGCGCGCTGTGTACAATTTTGAAGCGCGATGACCTGCTGGCCAATCCGGCATTAAAGACCAACAATCAACGCGTACTGGTACGGCCATGGTTACTCCAAACCCTCCGCGAAACGCTGGCAAATCTGGACAGCGTACGGCTTGCTGTTGCATTTGAGGAGAACGCCATTCCATTTGCCCCGATCACTCGGCCGGAGGAACTGTTTGAAGATCCTCATCTGCTCGCCAGTGGCGGATTGGCAACGTTGACGCTGGAAGATGGTTCGCAAACCGCCATGCCGCTGTTGCCGATCTCCATAGACGGTAAGCGCTTTCAACCAAGACTGCCGATCCCTTCTATCGGGGAGAATACGGTAGAAGTGATGCGCGAGCTTGGTTACAGCGACGAGCAAATTACGTTGCTGTCGCGGCAAAATGAAGTTGCGCAGGTAAGCCGTCAAGATCGCTGAGACGAAGCGGTCCACATGGATGTAAGCTATCAAGCAACAAGGCTGTGTCGTATTAACTGGTATCCAGTAAATTCTGGGCGTGCGATTTCGCCTGCCCTTGAAACTGTAGAGCGGAACAATCGACGTTGGTGTACTTCGAAATCGAGAAGTGCACCAACGCTCCACAAGGTGCGATAACGTAATCCGCGCCGCAGCGGTTATACAAACGAGCGTTCAAAAGCAGTGCCTAGACTTTCGACTAAAGCGCTGACCTTTGATTCTGAAACGTTATGTGGAGAACTGATCAAACGTTGAGGTTCCGAGATGAAGCGTTTTTCCAAGGGGAAGATCGCACACAAGGCATATTGCTACCGGAGCACCTGGACTATTACGTAACAGGGAACAATCCGATCCGCGTGATTGATGTCTTCGTCGATGAGCTCGATCTCGACAAGCTGGGATTTGAAGGCGTCAATCCTGCGATAACGGGTAGACCCGCCTATGACCCCGCAGTGCTCCTGAAGATTTACATTTACGGATACCTAAATCGTATTCAATCCAGCTGGAATCTGGAACGAGAGGCGGAACGGAATGTGGAGCTCATGTGACTGACCGGGCGCTTGATACCCGACTTCAAGACCATCGCCAGATTTCGCAAAGACATCGTCGGCTACAACGTCTAAACAGCGGTGGATGCCAAGCACCATATGATTGTTGCGCACGAAGTAACTAATGTTGGCGTAGACCGTGGCCAGCTGTCCTCCATGGCCAAACAGGAACGCGCTGCGATGGCTGCTCAGGAATTGACGTTGATTGCAGACCGAGGCTATTTCAAAAGCGAAGAAATCCTTGCGTGCCATGAGGCCGGCATTAACGTGTTGGTACCCAAGACGGTGATCTTCGGTGCCACGGCCGACGGACGATTCGGCATGGCCGATTTTATTTACAGTCCGGAGAAGGATGAGTATCGCTGCTCGGCAGGTCACCGAGTGATTTGGCGTTTTACCAGCCCCGAGGAGGGGTTGAACATCCAACCTTACTGGAGTTCGCACTGCCACAGTTGCGCCATCAAGGCGCAATGCATACCAAGTAAACAGCGGCGCGTCTCGCGCTGGGAGCACGAAGCTATCCTCGATTAAATGCAAAGCCGACTAGATAAACCCCCTGATGCGATGCGCATTCGCCGTCAGACAGTCGAGCATCCGTAAGAGACGCTCTAGGCGTGGATGGGGCGCCCCACGTCCTGACAAAGACGCTGGATCGGGTTAGTATCGAGAGGAGTCTGCATGTACTGGCGTACAACTTGAAGCGCTTGATGAAAATAGTGGGGATCGGCCTAATGATGCAGGTGGTGAAAGCTTGAGGGGTCTTTTTTTCGGCACAAATCAGCGCAATTTCGGCCGGATAGCAGCCTTTACTTTACGCGATCCCATTTCAAAAAACCTCTTACCAACTTGGTCCCGACTATCGTTCAACACAATCGCTGTCATCGCCTTGATCAACGTGGTAGAACGAGTTAATCATCGCCAAGACGAAGTTTTTTGTTTTTACACAGTCTGGGCCGAGTTGGTGCAAAGCCTGACAAAACCCATTACCAAGCTACAGCGAAGGAGCAGAACGAACAAAGACCGTTTTAAGTGCAAAACTTGATTTGATGTGCGCGACACCCGGAATGCGCGTTAGCGTTCGAGTAAGAAATTGATTATAGGAATCAAGGTCTTTTACGACCACGCGAAGGCTGTAGTCCGCATCTCCGGTCATGAGGAAGCAGTTCATTACTTCAGGCACCAGCGCAATCTGTTTCTCGAAATTGGCAATGGTTTCTTCCGACTGCGTGGCTAACGTGACGGCCACAAAAACAGTCATACGCCCAGACAGGCGCGCTTCGTCCAGCCGTGCCACGTAGCCCTGGATAAAACCACTCTCTTCCAGGCGCCGCACGCGTCGAAGCGTCGGCGTCAGCGACAGCCCCACGCGGTCGCCCAGCTTATTCCAAGTCAGGCGGCCATCCTGGGCAAGTTCTTTCAGAATTTTGAGATCAATTCTGTCAAGTTCATCAACTGTAGTCATATATACCTACTATTTAAATAAAATGTAGATTGATTGTACTAAAAAGTTCGGCATACATGGCTAAGTTCAGTTCCAAATGCTAGCGATGGAAGCGTAAGATTTCTTACCTTTTCCAGCATCAGAACCAGGAGCTGCAGTATGCCTACTATCAACAAAACCTTTAGTTCCGGGAATATCTATGCCCATGCAGCGGGTAGAATTTTCCTCACGGGAATCCAGGCGCTGGTGCTGTTGCCGATGCTGCAACGCCAGCTCGATCGCGCACGCGGAATTAATACCGCGGGCCTCGTATCGGGCTATCGGGGCTCGCCGCTTGGTGCCTACGACCAGCAACTATGGAAAGCATCGAAAGAACTGGCAGCGCACGAAATTGTTTTTCAGCCCGGCTTGAATGAAGACCTGGCCGCTACCGCATTATGGGGGGCGCAGATGCATAGCGCCTATGGCAGTACCACTGCAGATGGTGTATTCGGAATCTGGTACGGCAAAGGTCCGGGCGTCGATCGAACCGGAGATGTATTCCGAAGTGCGAATATGCTTGGCACCTCCCCGCTTGGCGGCGTGCTTGCCGTGTCGGGCGATGACCACGCTGCGCAGTCTTCAATGTATCCGCACCAGACGGACGGCATTTTCCAGTCTGCCTCCATCCCGGTTCTACAACCTGCGAGCGTGCAAGAAGTCATTCAACTCGGTCTGGCCGGCTTCGCGATGTCGCGTTATTCCGGGCTCTGGGTTGGCCTGAAGACGATTGCCGAAGTGATCGAGACCGCCGCCTCATTCGACGTAGGCCAGCCACCTTCCTTCGTTATTCCTTCTGATTTTCCGGTACCGGCGCACGGGCTGAACTGGGACCCAGGCATTTCCTGGCCGGGTCAGCGAGCAGAACTGGAGCGTCGGCTGATTGATGAACGTATTCCGGCTGCACGCGCCTGGGCGCGTGCCAATAGCCTGGATCGGATCATCGTTGCGGCCCCCCGTCGCCGGCTGGGAATAGTCACCGTCGGCAAGGCGCACCAGGATTTGATGCAAGCCATCGACGATCTGGAGCTTAGCAAGGTTGCATTGCAGGACATGGGTATCTCAGTGTATAAAGTGGCGATGAGCTGGCCGCTTGAGACGAGCGGCATGCTCGCATTCGCCGATGGTCATGAAGAACTCTTTGTCGTCGAAGAGAAGCGCGCAACGGTCGAGACGCAGATCAAGGAAGCGCTCTACCATCGTTTCGCAGAACAGCGGCCGCGGGTAAGCGGAAAGACGGACCCAATGGGCGCGCCGCTGTTGCCGGAGGTATCCGAATTTACGCCACTGCTGGTCGCGCGCAAACTGGTTTCACGGTTGGCTGATGCGCTGCCGATGCTGCGCGATAGACTGGCCGCGCTTGAGGCGCGGCAGAAGCCTGTTCGCGCAGCGCTAATTCCGATTCGCACCCCCTATTTCTGTTCGGGCTGTCCGCACAATACCTCGACCAAAACACCGGACGGCTCAGTTGCCGGTGGCGGCATCGGCTGCCATGTCATGGCATTGGCCCAGCCGGAACTGAAAACCAAAACATTTAGCCAGATGGGTGGCGAAGGCGCGCAATGGATCGGTGCTGCGCAGTTCTCCGCCGTCCAACATGTTTTCCAGAACCTTGGCGACGGCACATATCAGCATTCGGGTCTGCTCGCGATTCGCGCCGCGGTCGCGGCCAAGACGAACGTGACCTATAAAATTCTGTATAACGATGCGGTCGCCATGACTGGGGGCCAGGCAGCGGAAGGTCTTATCGATCCAGCCCGCATCACCCGGCAACTGCACGCGGAGGGCGTAGTTCATATCGCGCTCGTCTCGGAGGATCCAGGCCGTTGGCGCGGAAATAAAGAACTTGCAGCAGGGACTGCCGTTCACCATCGCGACGAGCTGGACAAAGTGCAACGCGCGTTGCGTGAGGTGTCCGGTGTCACTGCGATTGTCTATGAGCAAACGTGTGCGGCGGAGAAGCGCCGCAAGCGCAAGCGTAAAGAGCTTCCGGATCCGGACAAACGCCTGTTCATCAACGACCGCGTTTGCGAAGGTTGCGGGGATTGTTCGGTCCAGTCGAACTGCATCGCTATCGAACCGCTGGAGACCGCCTTCGGCCGTAAACGCAAAATTAACCAAAGTTCTTGCAACAAGGATTTCTCTTGCATCAAGGGTTTCTGCCCCAGCTTCATAGAGGTAGAGGGAGCCTGGCTCAGGAAGCCAAATGATGCACGTCTTAAAACGCTCGAAACGGAAGCGGCAGCGACTCTGCCGGTACCGACGATACCAAAAATCGCTGGTACTTTTAACGTCCTCGTCACAGGTATTGGCGGAACAGGCGTACTAACCATGGGAGCGCTGATAGGCGGGGCCGCGCATTTGGAGGGAAAAGGCTCGACCGTTCTCGACTTCACCGGCCTGGCACAAAAAAACGGCGCCGTTGTGAGCCAGATTCGGATTGCATCAGCACCTGATGATATTTATGCGGTGCGCATCGGACCTGGATCGGTCGACCTGCTGCTGGGCGCTGATCTTGTCGTGGCGTCGGCTACCGATTCGCTTATTCGAATTTCTTCAAAACGCTCAGCGGCAATATTAAATCTGGATGAGACGCCAACTGCAGAAGTCATTGCGCAGCGTGACGCAGCCCTGCCGACCAAGCTCATGCTTGACCGGGTAAGTCAACGTTGTGTAGACAAAAATTGCCATTCTCTAAACGCCGGCACGCTGGCACAACGGGTCTTTGGCGACACCGTCACTGTGCATACTTTGTTGTTGGGCTATGCCTGGCAAAAAGGGTTGGTGCCGTTGTCGTTTGAGGCTATCGACCGCACCATTGAGCTCAACGGGGCTGCCGTCGCCCTGAATAAGCGCGCCTTCACATGGGGGCGGATCGCGGCAGCCAGTCCGCAGACATTGCAAAAACTTGATGACAATGCACGGCCCGCCGCCGCATTATCCGAGACCCTGGACGAGTTGATTGAGCACCGCTTCCAAGACTTGATCGCGTACCAAAACATCGCATATGCCGAACGCTACCGCGCGCTCATAACCCGTGTGCGTAACGCTGAGAACGTGCTTGTGTCGACTGGTGAAGAGTTGACACGCGCCGTTGCCATCAGCGCTTATCGATTAATGGCCTACAAGGACGAGTACGAGGTGGCGCGTCTTTTCGCTAGTTCGGAATTCAAGGCGTCCCTGTCCGCTCAGTTCGCCGGCTCAAAGAAAATATCACTCTGGTTGTCTCCGCCGCTCATTTCTCGCATTGACCCGGCGACGGGGCGGCCGCAGAAGCGAAAATTCGGCCCCTGGATATTGCCGCTTTTCAATGTACTGGCACGGCTGCGAGGCTTGCGCGGTACAGCGATGGACGTATTCGGTTACAGCGCCGAGCGCCGGCATGAGCGAGGTCTCATCGGCGACTACTTCGGCCAAATCGAGCGGCTATGCACTACGCTCACCACAAATAACATTGTCTACGCGGTCGAACTGGCTGCATTGCCCCAGGAAATTCGGGGCTACGGTCCGGTCAAGGCCGAAGCAATCAGGAATTACGAGCGTCGCAGAGCCGAACTGCTCGCCGCCGCATCCAGGAAAATTGTGCTGCAGGCGGCATGATAAGCTGGCTGAAATTCATCGCATTACGACATCTTGGGATAACAAATGATACTGACGCAAGAACAGGAAATGATTCGTGACGCCGTACGCCAATACACTGGCGAGCGTATCGCGCCAAACGCAGCGCAGTGGGCACGCCACCACACTTTTCCTCGTCAGGTATTGAAAGAATTGGGTGCACTGGGCGTAATGAGCATGACGGTCGCCGAAGAATTGGGCGGCGCCGGACTTGACTACCTGTCGCTGGTGCTGGCGTTTGAAGAAATTGCCGCCGGCGACGGCGCCACTTCAACCACTGTTTCGGTACAGCACTCACTGGCGTGCGGCATTCCCGACAAATTCGGTTTGCATGAACAGAAGAAAAAGTATTTGAAGCCGCTGGCAACGGGAGAAATGCTTGGCTGCTTCTGTCTCACTGAACCGCATGTGGGTTTGGATGCATCTGCAATCCGGACCACGGCGGTGCGCGATGGCGGCCACTGGATTTTGAATTGGGTCAAACTGAGGTGCCCCGGTTTTGGTGGACAAGTTAATTAAGCACTTTTGAACTGTGCCTCGACATCGGTAGGGGTGCGGTAGCTCAATGGTTGATGTGGTTGCAGGCGATTGTAATACACCTCGATGTAATCGGAAATTGCGGCCTTGGCTTCGTCAGGGTAATCGCATGAAGCAACAGTCTGGTCGATGCCGGTAGAGGGAAAGAAGTGCTTGTAAACTTCGCAAGAAAAGCGTTTACTGTCGATATTTGGACGACGAGATGGCAAACGCACCAATATCATTGCTGGGAAATAAATGAAATTCGAAATGAAGAAGAAGGAAAACGACGCATTTATGACTGACCAGCGCAGCCAAGAGCAGGTCTTGCGCGCATAGAATATCGCTTCCAAAAGTTTGCTAACTTCATCCGAATTGTTGGATCGCTTGGGCATCACAAGCGAAGAGCTGATGGCGGCCATCAGGGAACAACGCCTGTTCGCACTCGCCGGACCGTCCGAAGAAGAATATCGACACTGAGATGTTCTTCCAACACTATCTTGACTTTCGGATTCTGAAATTTGAAACTGCGCAAATCCTCGGGCAGAAATATTGGCAAACATGCGGATATGTCCTTGCACATCCTCGGCATAGGTGGACACATCATTTTTCATACACACTAGATTGTTTAACACCGAGCGCGCATGGAACAATAAGGCTTCGCCCGCAGCGGTAGGCGAAACACCTTGATGAAGCCGATTTAACAGGAGTACGTCCATCATCGCCTCCAGGTTGGAGAGGCGCTTGCTGACAGCCGATGGCACGATAGACTCGCGCTCGGCCGCCTTGGCAATGCTGCCCTCTTCGCACACACTCACGAAAAAACGCAGGGATGTAAAACTGACTTGCCTCATGCGCATCACCCGTTCGTCATTTTGATTGCTTCTGCTGGAGCACAGCAGCACCTGTCATCTCGTTGAAAAGAAAAGGCTTCTAAAAGCAACTGTCATTGTTCCTTCTGGAGTGGCCCTTGCTGCCACTCTAGAACTAATTGCCGGAACAGGCGCGTTGCGCAAGCGCCATTTTTCCCTTAGTTCGCTGGACGCACTTCTCGTTTGCACAACTGTTGCGGCAATCCGTACGCCAGAATCAACGCGCACAACAAGGTAATACCTGCGATCGCATACAGCGCTGGCGTGGTACTTCCGGTCACGTCCTTGATGCGACCGACCATGACCGGACTCACGATTCCGCCCAGTTGCCCCAGGGTGTTGATCAGCGCAATGCCAGCAGCAGCGCCCGCGCCCGTCAGCAACTTCGGGGGAAGCGCCCAAAACGCAGGAATCGACGCGATGACGCCGGCGCCCAGCACGCCTAACGCAACGATAAGAAGCGCGATCTGCTTGTCAAAAATGCCTGCGCTGAAAAATCCGATGGATGCCAGCAACATCAGACCGACGACAAATTTATGCCGTATGCCGCTGGCGTCCGACAGCTGCCCAACGACAACCATCGCGATTGCGCCGCAGATATAAGGTACCGCGGTCAGCAGCCCAATAATGGTCGGGTTGTTAGTGCCGGCGCTACGGATAAGATGCGGAGCCCAGAAATTCAGACCGTAGGACCCGACCTGAATCAGAAAATAGATGAATGCAAGCGTCAACACCCCTGGCGTCTTGATTACCTGCCACATGGACTGAGCGCCCGCACTATGCTTGCCCTGCTCCGTAATACGGCCGCCGAGGATATCCTTCTCCGCCCGGCTTAACCAGCCGGCGTCTTCAATCCTGTCCTTCAGTTGCGTGAGCACCACCAGTCCGAGCAGAATACAGGGAAGACCTCCAAGCAGGAACAACCAGTGCCAGCCACGAATTCCCATCACGCCATTCATATGCGACAGAACCAGTCCAGAAATCGGCGCCCCGATCAAGCCGGAAAATGCGGAAGCCAAAAACAGCATTGAGGTGATCCGACCGCGGAAACTGGTAGGAAACCACAGCGTCAGGTAGTACAGTACCCCAGGTGCAAAGCCGGCTTCCATCGCCCCGACCAAAAATCGCAGCCCGTAGAACTGCCACTCGGTACTGACAAATATCATCGCTGCGGTGGCCAGGCCCCAAGAAATCATGATGCGGGCAATCCAGCGACGCGCACCGACTTTGTAAAGAAACATATTGCTCGGCACTTCGAACAACACATAGCCGACGACGAACAAGCTGGCGCCGAGACCGTACGCAGTATCGCTCAAACCCAGGTCACCCTGAAGCTGAAATTTGGCGAAACTGATATTGATGCGGTCAAAGAAGGCGAACAGATAGCAAATCATGATCAACGGCATGACATGCCAAGCCACTTTCTTGCAGATGCTTAGTTCGGTCGGCACGGTCTCGATCATCTGATTCATGGCTGGTTGGATCGTTTTCATTTTGTCTCCTTGTCATCTTTCAAAAATTCAAACTCACTGCGCAACAGCCGGTCCGGTATAACGGGCACTACGTTTGCCGGCCTTGATGATCTGACCTGGTACGTCGTGACCAACCAGTGCGGGCAGATCCCTGGCGATACCCAACAGCAGGTCAAGATCGATACCGGTGGCTAGTCCGCAACTGTCAAGCATGTGAGCGAGGTCTTCAGTACAAACATTACCGCTTGCTCCTGGTGCAAAAGGACAGCCTCCGAGCCCACCCAATGCGGCGTCGAAGCGGTTGGCACCTGCACCCAATGCCGCAAGGATGTTGGCTAGACCCATGCCGCGGGTATTATGAAAATGCAGCGTCAGTGGCATGTCAGGAAAGGTGCGCCGGAAAAGATCGGTGATTTCTCCTACCTGACGTGGATCTGCCATGCCGGTGGTGTCGGCTAGCGTCATACTATGCATACCCATATCCTGATAAGCGTGTCCGATCGCCAGAATTTTCTGTATCGACTGCTCTCCTTCGAAAGGGCAGCCGAATGCCGTTGCAAGCGTGCCATTGACTTTCATGTGGGTTCCGCGCAGCAGCTCCATTACCGCGGCAAAACGTTCCAACGACTGCATCGGCGTCATCCGCATATTGGCCAGGTTATGCGTTTCACTAACCGAAAGCACCAGGTTGATTTCGTCCAACTCGCATTCTAGTGCGCGCTCACACCCGCGTTCATTAGGCACCAATGCGACATAAACCACGTTAGGTACCCGTTTGATGCCTAGTGCAACCTCTTTGGCGTCGCGCAGGTTGGGTATGGCCTTCGGCGATACAAAGGAGGTAATCTCTATCTTGGCCAGACCGGTAGCAGAGAGACGATCTATCAGCCGGATCTTGTCATCGGTTAGAATGAAAGAAGGTTCAATCTGAAAACCGTCGCGCACGGCGACTTCCTGCAGATAAACACGTTTGGGAAAAGTACTGAACAACATGGCGGCTCCGATAG
Source organism: Collimonas sp. GW821-FHT02H07 (assembly GCF_059421505.1). Lineage (NCBI taxonomy): Bacteria > Pseudomonadati > Pseudomonadota > Betaproteobacteria > Burkholderiales > Oxalobacteraceae > Collimonas > Collimonas sp. GW821-FHT02H07. The sequence continues at coordinate 170,502 of NZ_JBWKVC010000012.1, read as the reverse complement.
GCAATGGATGGAATCAGATATCAGATAACAGCGGCGGCGCGCAGTCCGGCAATCTGCTCAGCCGTAATGCCGAGCGACTGTAGAATCTCATCGGTATGTTCGCCAAGCGCCGGCCCTAGTGTCTGCGTTGCACCAGGCGTTGCACTCAGTTTCGGCACAATGCCGGGCAAATCCACTTCACTACCGTCGGGCAGCGTGTGTCTTTCGAGCATGCCGCGCGCCTGGTACTGGGGATCGTCAAATATATCCGCTGCCGTGTAGACTTTCCCGGAGGGGACCGCAGCTAATGCCAGTGTTGCCAGCACCGCTTCCAAATCATGGCGACCGGTCCAGGCGCTGATTGCGTCGTCAAGCATCGCGTTATGCTCGACTCGGCCGTCATTGCGTGCGAGACGATCGTCTTCGGCCAGATCGGGACGGTCGATAGCATTCATGAGCCGCTTGAAAATCGCATCGCCGTTGCCAGCGATAATCACATAATTCCCATCGCGGCAGAGGTAGGTGCTCGACGGCGAAATGCCGGGCAGGCTGGCGCCGGTCCGCTCACGAATATGTTTGAACATCGAATATTCCGGCACCAGGCTTTCCATGACGGCGAACACCGACTCGTAGAGCGCGACGTCGATATACTGTCCCTTGCCGCCATTGACGTTCAAATGGTGCATCGCCATCATCGCGCCAATGACACCATACAACGAAGCAAGCGTATCGCCGATGCTAACTCCCGAACGTACCGGCGGACGATCTGGATAGCCCGACACATAACGCAAACCGCCCATCGATTCGGCAATCGCGGCAAAACCGGGGCGTTCACTATATGGACCAGTCTGGCCATAACCGGAGATACGTACCATAATCAGGCCGGGATTGATCTGCGATAAAACATCCCAGCCCAAGCCCCATTTTTCTAGTGTGCCGGGGCGGAAATTCTCGACTACGATGTGTGCGTCCTTGATCAGGTCGCGCACAATTTGCTGACCACGCTCCGATTTCAGATTGATCGTAATCGACTTCTTGTTGCGGCTTTGCGTATACCACCAGAGCGAGGTGCCTTCATGCAGTTTTCGCCATTTGCGCAAAGGATCGCCGTCGCCGGGCGCCTCGACTTTGATCACTTCAGCGCCAAACTGTGCAAATAGGCCGCAGGCATATGGCCCCGCGATAAGAGTGCCGAGTTCGATTACTTTGATCCCCTTGAGCGGCGGGTTGTCAGTTTGATTGGAAATCACGATAAAGCTCCTATTAATCACGCCGGAGCGGCGACGAAGCGCCGATGCTCGAGCGGAAACAGAGTTGGGGAAATGTAGTGCTTACTTACGATCTTGGCCGGCGTGTCGCGACCGAGGCGTAAAGCAATCTGGCGATGAGGGTAGTCATATTTGTCTCCAAACGAGGCGTTTTGCCTTCTATGAGCTCATACTAGTAAACTCCTCACCTACCGCAAAACAGTATTTCGCGAGGCTACCATCGCGAAATGCGATGGCATAATGAAGATCGCCCAGCCGGCTTCTACCCTATCCTCCTTATTTTTTTGGGAGCCCCTGCCATGAATCTCGATCCAGTTACGTTGAAACTGTTTATTGCAGTAATGGAAGAAGGAACGATCGCAGATGCCGCTGCACGTGAACACCTGGCAGCATCGGCGGTAAGTAAGCGGCTGAGCGAACTTGAGAGTGCGCTGAATACCGAACTTTTCATACGCAGCAACAAAGGTGTAGAAGCAACCGCCGCAGCTTTCGCATTGCTTAATCTCGCGCGCGAAGTGCTAAACAATCTCGACGATATCGTTGCCCAAATGAGCGAATATTCAGCTGGAATACGTGGTTACGTGAGGGTATTTGCCAACATTTCGGCAATCACGCAGTTTCTGCCCGGCGAGATCAAATCCTTCATGGTTGACAATCCTCTTGTACAAGTCCATCTTCAGGAACGAATTAGTTCGGTGATAGCCAAAGCGGTGGCTGAAAATGCTGCAGATATCGGCATTCTCAATGCAGGAAATTACGGTGAAAACCTGACGCTCTTACCGTATCACGAAGATGAACTGGTTGTAGTCGTACCGCAAGGACACGCACTTGCGCGAAAAAAGGCGGTGACGCTCGTGGACGCACTGGATTTCGACTTCGTCGGCGCGCATCCTGGCAGCGCGATCAACAACCTGCTGACAAAGGCTGCCAGCGAAGTCAGCAAACCCTTGAAGCTACGCATTCAAGTGACCGGATTTGATGCGCTTTGCCTGATGGTCGCGGCCGGAATGGGAATCGGCGTCATGCCGCGCGGAAGTGCACAACTATATCTGCGGGGGTTAGGAATCAAATCGATTTCACTAGCCGAACCGTGGGCGAAGCGGCAGCTAGTCATCTGCGTGCGATCGTACAGCGCCCTGCCTATCGCATCACAGCTTTTGGTTGATCATTTGCGTAAACTCTCAAGCTGACCTGGCATGCAACGGACCAGCGTATACGGTCTTGCTCATTACGCAACGCGTAGAAATTTTCGTCGATGCCGGTCGACGCGCAGAGAACTGGAATCTTAGTCATCATCGTTAAGGGCTGCTTTCAATCGGCGCGGACCGGTATGTGCTTGCAAAATTCGCTCCATATACTCGCGCGGGGTGCAGCCAAGCTCGCGCTTGAACACTGCATACATATACTGGATCGATGTGAAGCCGCAACGAACCGCGATATTTGCTAGATTGCCCGGTTCGCGTGTCAGAATCGTCTTGGCGACGTCAAGTTTAAAGTGCAGGATTTCGTCGTGTACGCTGTTTCCAAGCTCGTGGCGGAAATGCGATTCGAGCGAGGAGCGAGATATGCCGACATAATCGGCAACCTGTTCGGTTTTTATGCCCTGGCACGCGTACTGCCGGATGAAATGCCTCGCTTGCATCACATGAGGATGATGAAACATTTCATGCTGGCTGGATGCGAGCACATTGATACCAACCGGCGGCACCAGGATGCGAGTACCCGACAGGCGCGCGCCATTCAGGATCTGATGCAGAAGATGGGCTGCGGTGCGCCCCATTTCCTCTGATCCCTGTATCACAGAACTTAAGGGGATTCGCATCAGCAGACGGGCCAGCGGATCATTGTCGATACCGATCAGCGCGACTTGCTCCGGCACTGCAATACCGGCGGTCATGCAGGCCTGCAGCAATTGTCGAGCGTGCGCATCACAGGGTGTAATCGTGCTTTTGGTGCGGATTGATACGCTGCACCAGAAGCACGATTACCCCAGGAGGCAGGGATCGAGGCGTTCTGACGCCTGAGGTCCGTCCGGATCGCCGAAATTGAGGCCGCGGCCTGAAAAATGAGCCGGGAAACAGTCGCGCTCACGCATTGCCACATACAGTTCTAACCTTTAGCGCGCTGGCAACGGCGAAATCGTCGGTTATTCGAGGTGCCCTACAGCCAAGCATTGTTATTTTAATCATGCATTAATAGATTCCTCATGTTTTCTTCATGTATTTCCTTAATAAAAAGGTATTGTTGTCTATCTTGATATTTATTTTGGTTCCTTGATGAAAAATTCTTTTCTAGCCATTCTCGTTACTGCTTATTTTCTCAGTAGTTGTACCGTCCTCACGCCCTGCTTGACAAAATGGAACGGTTGTCCGGGAATTAATGTGCACCCTTAGGCAAAGTTGTGATTTTCTTGCATGATCTCGCGCCGCTCCTGAGGTCCGAGCCTCCGTTTTTGCACGTTCGAGGCGGTTTGGCTAACGGCGTAAAATGTGTCGATGTTCTGCACTAGTCGTTATAGTCCTGGACGCATAGAATGCGCGACTCAAGAAGCTGGTGACTGAGCGAGATTTTGAATCGAAATTCTAATGCGATGCTAATATAGTGCACATGCAGGTTCGCCTGGTCGGTCTGTCACGTGGTGGCGCAGGTAGACGAGTTGACATCGGGCTTGTGCATTCCTAAATGCAGTCAGCCTAACCTGATTTGGTTTGAAGATGCCGAGCAGGAACGCGCCGGTGATGGCTGCGACGCGCACGCTATCGGACCAGTACTGCCGCTCCGGATTGTGTCGCGTCCGGGCGACGTTAGGGCATTCCAGTCCGGACACCGGCAACTGACACAACCATTCCGAAAATGTCGTGCATGCGACACTGCGCCTTTATCGGCCCCACCTGCGCTTGCCCCGTAACTGCACAGTGATCTATCAGAACATCGTCGAACGGTTCGGCTTCACCGGTTACTATAATAGTGCCAATTCCCCATCGGTCGCCGGATGAAGTGTGAGTCATAATGTTGTGAGCTGCAGAAATTCCCCCGGGCGAGAAGGCTCAGGTCAACTGTGGTGACGGTACCCTGACGTAATTGCTCAGAAGTGACCACTGCTGGCAACGACGGTTCATTATGCGCCATCGCTACTCAATATGCAGCTTCCGGCGCACGGTCTGCAACTCATTGATGAAGACCTGGGCGTAGCTGTGCGAGCAAGTCGTCCATTATTTCAGCGGAATCACGGCCTGCCGGGGTGCAGCACAGCACAGCTCAGATATGGACAGTTCCTGCCCACAGACTTTGCAGGAGAACGTGCGCGTCCACAAATCCGTCCAGATCTTGACTAAAGGTCTATCGACTGCGACTCTAGCCGAGATCGCCCCCGCTCCAGACCGCATCCGATCTGGAACAACTTTATCCGTTGAGCGTGGCCGGTGAAGACTACACCGATCTGCTCACGGGCGCGCAGGTGAACGGCGCCTGTCCGTCATCCACACAACGCCTGACACCTTCATTGTGTAGGCGAAGGATCTTCCCTTCTTCCTTTACACATTCTGGCCGATCCGGCAGGATGCACTCGATTGGCCCATGCGTTTGATGGCCCGACGTTGCCAGCAAGGCGGCCTGATAAGCGTATTTCACTTGTCGACGACGATTGGTGCATAAATCTCAAACTGCAGCACGGCGGGTGCATCGGCCCGCCTCCTCGAATTCATCATCGCCGAGGTCGAATGACAAAAAGCCCTAATCGTCAACAGCCTGGGGACGAGCAAGAGCCACACCACCAATGCAATTGCCTACTTGCCCCCTATGCAGGAGCGTTAGTGCGTAACCTGGATGTCCTGTCCGGCATTCATTCAAAGGCGATGCCGAGCAGGCAATAACGATGCGCCTTGATCAGTAATCCCACCATTTTTAGAGTGCGCTAAAAGTAGAGGTTAAGCGGCTAAGGCCAGCTTCTGTTTTGGCGTGATGCCGCCAAGAGCCATGTTTGGCCGGTCGTGATTGTAGGTCCATAGCCAGCGTGTTGCAAATTCTTGAATTTCATCAAGCGTTTCAAACAGATGATGGGCCAACCAATCGTAGCGAACCGTCCGGTTGTAGCGTTCGACGTAGGCATTTTGCTGCGGCTGGCCAGGCTGGATGAACTCGATCCGAATGCCGCGCTTTGCAGCCCAGGCCAGCGTCACGGCACTGATATATTCAGGCCCGTTGTCGCACCGGATCACGTTTGGTTTGTCCCGCCATTCAATGATCCTATCCAAGGAACGGATGACCCGTTCCGACGGTAGCGAGAAATCGACGTCAATCCCAAGCCCTTCACGGTTGTAGTCGTCGATCACGTTGAACAGACGAATGCTGCGACCATCGGCAAGCTGATCATGCATGAAGTCCATCGACCAGGTTTCGTTGATCTGCGCGGGCACAGCCAGCGGCAGCGGCTTCTCCCGCACTAGGCGGTGACGCGGTTTTATCCGCAGGTTCAGTTCAAGTGCGCGATATATTCTGTAGACGCGTTTGTGGTTCCATTTGAAGCCCTTCACGTTGCGTAAATACAGGAAGCACAGGCCGAAACCCCAGTTGCGCTGATTGTTCGTCAGTCGCACCAGCCAGTCGGCAACGACGCCATTTTCCGCATCGAGCTTGGCGCGATAGCGATAGCAGGTTTGGCTGATGCCAAATGCCTGGCACGCCAATTCAATGGTGGCTGAACGCTGGGCTACAGCCCACTGCGCCATCTCTCGCCGTTGAGATGGCGCTACCATTTTTTTGTGAGAGCCTCGGCGACGATCTCGGCCTTGAGCCGTTCTTCGGCATACATCTTCTTCAGGCGCCGGTTTTCGTCTTCCAGTTCTTTCATGCGGGCCATCAGCGACGCATCCATACCACCGAACTTTGAACGCCATTTGTAAAACGTGGCATTGCTGATGCCGTGTTCACGGCACAGCTCCGGGACGGGTGAGCCACCCTCGGCTTGCTTGAGGATGGCGATGATTTGGCTGTCGGTAAAACGGGAAGTCTTCATGCAGAACTTTCAAAAATCTCAGTTTAGAAAATTCTACTTTTAAACGCGATCATTTGGTGGGGGGATTACCGATCGACGCCGACCAGTCGGTAATGGATGACCAGTCAGTCGCACTCCGCGTCGATGGCAACACGATGGCAGCGACTATTCTGGACCAGTTGGTGTGTTGCGTATGCATCCTCGATTTCGTCGGGAAGAACTATCGACTCAAGGAAGCTGCGTCACGCCTAGCATGATTGACGCTGCCGGACGCAATAGAGGATTAACCAGCCCATTGGCGAAAATATGTCCTACAATCCTGACTGTCCAGTCTGTTGGAATTTAACCTAGTTGGGGGCGATTCGCATCTTGCTGACAGGCAGCAAAAATTCCATCTTAGTTCATTTTTTCTTTAAACGCCTAAGTGTCTATATATTTCTGATTTATGAGTGATTTCAGGTTTTTCCGATCAGTTACTCCTCCTTTTAAGCGAAATACTGTGCATTTCCCTGCGTTACGTGGTGTGTGTATGTATCTTGGCTGCTTGCTGGTGAGCCTGGCGCATGCCAGCGCCGTATCCGTAGCCACCGCGGCCGTTTCGGACGGCGTTAAAAGTGCAACCGAAAGTCCTACGCCCCGGCCGCACATCGGCCTTGTCCTGTCCGGCGGTGGCGCTCGCGGCTACGCTCACCTGGGGGTGCTGCAAGCGTTGGAGAAAATGCATATCCCGATTGACTACGTCGCCGCCACTAGCATGGGTGCAGTGGTGGGCGGGCTGTATGCGAGCGGTCTGTCGGTCGATGAACTGAATCGCATCTTGTCGAGTACCAATCTTAGCGATATCGCCTTCGACCGCAACGAGCGGGCCGACTTACCACAATTGCAGCGCGAAGACGACTATCAATATCCGATCGGCCTGTCAGCAGGCTACGGCGACGGCAAGCTGAAACTGCCGAAGGGCCTGGTGCAAGGGAATAATCTGCTGACGCTGTTGCAGAACTGGACCCCGCAACTGCCGGCCAATATTTCCTTTGATAAGCTGCCAACGCCGTTCCGCGCAGTGGCGACCGATCTCGGCAGCGGTCAGGAAGTGATTCTGAGCCAGGGTTCCTTGCCGCGCGCAATCCGCGCCAGCATGGCAGTGCCCGGCTTGTTCGCGCCGCTCAAGCTGGATGGCCGGGTTCTTGTGGATGGCGGCCTGGTGCGCAATTTGCCGGTGGACCAGGCGCGTGCGATGGGCGCGGACATCATCATTGCAGTCAATATCGCTGCCGATCTGCAAGATCCAGCCACGCTTGAATCGCCCACCTCGGTGGCGAAGCAGATGGTGACCATCCTGATGCGCCAGAACGTCAAGCGGCAAATCGATTCGCTCAAGAAGGACGACATATTGATCGAGCCGGACATGGGCGATCTGGGTTTCGCCGATTTTTCGCGCGGTAAAGATGGCGTCAAGGCCGGCTATGACGCCACCGAACAGCAGCGTGCCAAACTATTGGCGCTGGCATTGCCTCCGCAGCAGTGGGGAGCCTACCTCGCCGCGCGCGGCAGCGGGCCGGTGCTGGCTCAGAACACGCGCATCGACGCCATAGAAATCAACAGCAATGGGCGGGTGCCGGCAGCGGTGGTGCGGCGTTCGCTGAATATCAAGGAAGGCGATTTGTACAACCCGATCGCACTCAACAAGGATATGGCGAGCTTGTCGACCAATGGCGATTTCAAAAGTGTCAGGCAGGAACTGATCACCGAAAATGGCCACAATGTGCTCAAGGTCGACGCCGATGAAAAATCCTGGGGGCCGAATTTTCTGTTGTTCGGCCTCGGTGTTTCCAATAGTTTCAACGGCCGCGGTGATTTCAACCTGCAAGTGGGGCATCGCCTACCCTGGATTACCGACAACGGCTTGGAGTGGCGCAACGACGTTGTGCTGGGCAGCAAGCAAGCAAGCTTGCATACCGAATTGCGGCAACCTATCTGGAACACCGTAGGACCATATGTAGCGCCTTATGCCGAGTACGGGCGCCGGCATATCGACCTGTATTCTGACGAGGGGGCGCTAACTTCCGGCACCGTACCGCAGACTGCCTATCGGATAGACACCACCAAGGTAGGGATTGATCTCGGCATGCCACTCGGTCGGGTCGGGGAGTTGCGCGCAGGTGCCTACTACCAGTGGCTGCTGGCAAAACCTACTTACAATTTGCCAATGAATTTAACCGCTTTTGCACCGGAACAGGTCTTCGACAGCTTCCGAGTCAAACAGCCGGTATTGCGTACGCAACTCACCGTGGACCAGCTTGACGATTCATTGTTTCCACGCAAGGGTTATTATCTATCTGCAGTCAGCAATGTGGCTTTGGGCGGCGCTGATAATAGTTACAGCGACGCTCAGGGCAAGGTATTGTGGGCCATCAGTCGCGGGAGCAATACGCTCAACCTTGCGCTGGAAGCGGCGGGTACTTACGGCAATGAGGAGAATGGGGTGAACGGCAACGGCGGTTTGGGATTCACGTTGGGAGGGTTTCAGCATTTGTCGGCCTACGCTCCCGACCAGTTTTCCGGCAACTACTTGCTGTATGGCCGTCTGACCTATTTGCGGGATTTGCCGGACATGAGCTTGCCAGGCCTGCGTAGCACGGTATTTGGCAGCAGTCTGGAAGTTGGTGATGTCTGGCAGATGCGCGAGAGCTTTGGCAGAGGTGCCTACAAGAAGAGCGCGAGCGTGTTTTTGGGCGGGAATAGTGTCATTGGTCCTCTCTACTTTGGCCTGGCTGTTGCGCCGCGCGGAGTCTGGAACCTCTACCTGCAACTGGGGCGAGTCTTTTAAGGCGTTGGTGCATCGTAAGCGTCGTCTCACCCTTTCGATTACCCACAATTTTCTTGTTTACTTTCGAAAGTTCTGTTAACTTTTCCGCATGAGGAAGTTGATCGCAATCAGATGACAAGAAGGGGGACGCCAAGCGATTCCCTACCTCGTCATCCGATGTCCTCGGAAGACGAGCCGACGTGGATGGACAAAGAGAATGCCGCCTGCAATTTCCGAGACGAGCGGCTCAAGAAACGCTTTCGGCTGTTGCTTAAACGGTTCTGGACTAGCATGGGTCAGAGCATTCCATTTGCCTGTCAGGGCGCGCACCAACGACCCGCCGCCTGGGAACACGGTCATGTGGAGAGGCATGCGCCGGTTGGCAGATATGCAGCTTGGCTTCAATCTCGCATCAGAAAGATATGGGTAATCGAAAGCCTTTCTGAGCCGTCTTGACAGCATGACTTGTGGCGGTGTCAACGGCAACTTAGAACTGACCCACTCAATCGCTGGGCAGCAACTTAGAGTTGACCCACCCCGACATTTTCTTCAGGGGTATTTCTGGATTTAATAATTTCTGCTTTGCGTTTGTCTTTTAATCGGTAGCTTTCTCCTTTGATGGATATTAAATGGCGCTCGGCATTTCGCTAACTGAACAGGGAAAAAATCCTACGGATCGAATTTGGACGATGAACTGCGGAAGATTGCCGAAGGCGCGGTGAGGGGGCTAATATGCGATCGAGGTTAATGGGACCGGACATTCTGCTAGTCTCGAATACGGCGTAGCCGATGAACAGACTCCGCTGCAGCGTCAGCATGAGCAACTAGGCCAGCAACAGACGGCACACCAGACCAGTGCCGTATCATTTTCGCACGCTGCATGCCGGTGCCTGCTGATCTATCACGAAGCCAACTCCGCGCACGGTGCGGATATAGCCGTCCCCGATCTTGCGGCGTAAATTGGCCATATGCACGTCCAGGGTATTACTTGCATTGCCCTGCCCGCCGGGCAACGCCAGATCTTCCAAGGTGTGGCGCGTCACTACGCGGTCGGCGCGTATCAATAAAGTGCTGAGCAAGGAGTATTCGGTTGCGGTTAGTGCCGCCGGCCGGCCCTGCACGCTGACACGGCGGGTTGGCACATGCAGCGACAGGCCGCGCAATTCCAGGGTTCCGTCGTCGAAACCGTAGCTACGCCGGGCCAAGGCACGCACGCGCGACACCAGTTCGGTCAGCACGAAAGGTTTGACCAGGTAATCGTCGGCGCCACTGTCAAGGCAAAGCAGGCGATCGTTGAGTGCATCGCGGGCACTCAGGATAATAATTGGCAAGCTGCTTTTTTCGCGGCGCAAGCGCGTCAGCAGGTCCAGGCCATCGCCGTCCGGCAAACCGAGATCCAGCAGTGCCAAATCGCAGTTGTCGGACTCCAGTGCATGCAGCGCATTCCCCAGCTGGCGCACCCATACCACATCCATGCCTTGATCGGACAGTGCAATTCGTGCACCGTTGCCCAGGTCCAGGTCGTCTTCAACAAGCAATATTTTCATAACCTCGTATTTACCCATCCAACAGCTGAAGACGTACTCCACCGAGCACCATTTCCGTCATCAAACCTCAATGATTGGCTCATGCATTCCTGATTACGAGACACTGTTGATATAGCTTTTTTTGCGTGAATAAATTCATCGTCAAATAGATGATGATTCCGCCACTCGACGACGACCCGGGTGGATGTAGCTGACCATTTCTCAGACATCCATCACGGGTATTCAACATCAAAGGTGACTGAATCTCCCGCTGGCTGGACATTATTAATTTTTATCCCTAATAATGAAGCGCTCTCACCAGCGCCCAGGGTTTCATTAGTCAATAAATCAAAATTAGGATTTTTTGTTTTCCTCAAAGCTATATCTCTCGCATTAGTCAGATCAGGTGGATTCGGCGGAATAAAAGTGACACTTTGACCGGGGCCTTTCATCTTCATTAATTCAAAAACCAATGCTTGCCGTTTGGGATAATCCGTGCGAAAAATCTCATAGTCTTTGCCATCTATATCTTTGGAGTTGTAATAGGAAATCCATAATTCAATTTTGTTTTTACTATTCGGCAACTCAATAGCCACAGCCTGGTAGCCGGGGATTGACGGTGCAAAGCTGGAAGTCAGCCTGACCGTTTGTTTTTTGGGGTTGCTTCCTGAGGGAGCCTTAAGGCGGGTAACATCGCCCTGTTCTTCAGAAATGAAACCCGCACCGAACCGTGTGCCGGCCGTCCAACCATAAGTATAGCGATCAGGATCCCCAGAACCGACGGCGTCAAATGGATGGTTCCAGCGCCGAAACCCCGTGTTATCCGTCGTGTCATACGTCAACACCGGTAGATTGCCTGAGACATCAAATGCCTTTACGTATCCACTTCCGCCAGTATGATCTGTAGTTGTTCGAAACCCAAAGGTATGAGCCAGCTCGTGAAATATAATGGAGGCGCAAATTTGCTTAGTAATATATTGTGGAGTAATTACTCCATTGGCTGTGGCATCTTGTACATAAATTGGTTGAAAATAGTCTTTATGGATGGCCGGCAAATACAAAGGGTTGCAATTAAGATATCCTTTTTCATACCAGATATTGCGTGCCGGATGGTTGCTAGGTAGCTGAGAATATGCCAAATTCGTTGCGTCTGGCTCATCGAGGGTATATCGACGAGGGACAGGATCGGGGGTAGTCATATATATGACACCCGGCGTAACTTCTTGTCCGCTAGTCGTCACCGAATAAGCACCATTAAACTTTACATTGGTGGCAACAGTTGTCATCGCTAACGGGCGTGGGGGATCAGCCATATTTATTCCACTTTCACTACAGTCAGCCAACACAACAATCCTATCGGTGACGGCGTTGAAATTGAGATCCTTGAGGGATTTGCTCAGCTGATAATCAAACGGTGCTGCATTAAGACGAGCCGTACCAAAACATTTTTGGGCGTCGGCTTTTTCCTTGCCGTCAGCCCCATCTGGAATGGCGTATGGCCGCCACTCCTCAACATATTTGATTTTAATTTTCGTCCTACCCCTGCTGATTTGATTAAACACTCCTTGAGCAAAATCCTGGGTAAAGTAATGGTTTGCCCATTCGGCTACAGTCGTAGTCGGTTTCTTGGCAGCTTGATGGTAGGCGCCCAATATAACAATACCTAGCTCATCTGTTTGCGGCACTGGCGGGCCAAAATCTAGTTCGTCTGCAGACCGGGAAGAAGTGAAATAATTGGCGATAGGTGCTAATTGTGGCTTGGAAATCTGAACACTTGCGCTCGTTTTAGCGCGACTTGAAGGGGGCGTCTGAACTGAAGATGATTGACCGTCGCCGCACCCTTGAAGTATGAAACCAAATGAAATAGATATACATGCTAGAAATGCTATTGCCTTACATTTCTTATAAATGCGTTTATTCATAGAAACCTGCCTCAGGTTAATTAGTGAGATATTGTTGTATGCCATGAATTATTGAATTGTCCGAGCTCAAAACGACGTCAATCCAACTCCCAATAAAATTCTTTTTCGGTGTATCCAACGATGCCTTGGAGAAGCGCTGATCTCTTGAATATTTTGATCTCAACGCTGACTTGCAAATCAGAAATGTAATCGCCAACCGAAATCTTGCGATTCATGCGGGCCATTCGTATTCAGCACGCTGACCAGTTCACCTCCGCTGTCAAATGAATTTATCGGGCCTATCTGCTCTGTATGTGCAACGAGATGAAGAAAGTGACGGTCTGTTACAAATTATTTTTTTATGCTGCGATTACGGTGACGGAATTTTCCGGCCGGCAGGACGTACCTGCGTCGATCAGAACTCGAGGGTATTGGTCAACAGCAACGTACGGGTTGGTTCGACGCCCACCGTCGATGTGGCAAAGTCGCTGTAGAGGGTCGATTGAACAGGTTTTGATGCCAAGTGTCGTTGTCCAGTATCGTGATTTATAGTAGACGCTGGCATCGGTGCGCGTCTGGCCCGCTATACGCCCGGGCACATCGGTGTCCGGGCGCGCCATATACTCGCTGCGCATCGTGAGGCCAAGACCTGCCCCCCCCCAGCCGTACCAGGCTTCCGACTGTGGATCGTAGGTGGTCCACAGGTTGGCGCGGTGTCGCGGAAATTGCGAAATTTGGGGATCCTGGCCTGGGGCTTGGCGCAGGGGTAATCATTGCCGGGTAGCATTTCGCCCACCACCAACACGCCTCACGATATGATGTGCATGCCACCCGGTTTCCCGAATGATACGCTGCTCGCACATCGGACATGCTGCGCTCTGATCCAACCACAGGCGAATGAGCGTCTGCCGCGTTTCGCAATGTTTTCCATACGGCCTATCATCCTTCGTCTTTGTGCCTGCGTCGGCTTTGAAGACCCAGTGACGTGAACCGACAGTATGGCTAAATTTGCTCATCCCCCAAAAATGTAAAATTAGCCCCGCCACCTTACATAATTCTGGTTTTTTTATACGTTTCGGCGGCTATCTTCAACACGGTTTTCCATGTATTTTTACATTTTTGGGGGACGTTCAATTTTTGGCATAGTCCGATAGAGAGTTGGCCGAGATTCATGCAAATTTGTCAAAAAATGATGTAACCATACGAATTAAAAAGAATACCCCCCGCCACTGCCGACATTTGATGTTCAGAGCCACGTTCAAGACTATCAATAATATCCGTGGCGAAGTGCTGCAGGCGCAATATCCCCCGTTGACTAGAGGCAGGAAGCTCGTTTGGATCGTCTTGGTTGAGGCGCTCACGCGCTTCATTTTCGCTTAATTCATCATCATGGGTGAAGGCTACTGACATTGATGATTTCTGTAAGCGTCTTCCCAGTCTTCCAATTACCCATATCTTTCCGAAGCGAGGTTGAAGCCCATCTGCATATCGGCGAGACGGCGCATGCCTCGCCACATCACAATGTTTCCGGGTGGCGGATCATTCACCCGCGCGAGATACCCGCCGAGCTGTGCGATTTTTTGAAGATACAGAGAAAGAGGCAGCGCTTCACGACATCTCTTGCTGTCTTTTACGAGGCGGTTAAGTAGTTCGATTTCCGTCGGTGTCAGGGCCAATTCCGGTGGCGAATCGGGACTTGAGCGATTAATCATCGTCAACCAGAAGATACGCCAGCCGATGATGCAGAAGACCGCAACAAGATTTGCTAACCGGTCTGCCGTTCGCAACCTTGATTCCTCTGCTTTGCATCCTGATTTCAGGATTTTATGGAAGGTTTCGATCTTCCAGCGCATCGCATAGGTGGACATGGATAAACCGGTTGGTCAATGCCTCATTGATGTCCGACAACCCACAGCGTTCCAATCCTCCCCAATGGGCGAAGTGTGCGATCGCCTTCAGATACGCTCGAACAGTGTTATCAGCATAGCGCTGCGTGCGCAAATGATGAACGTAAGGGGCAACAAGCGGGCTCAGTAGGCCATCGACTAGCCAATCGCGGCGAGCGAGGCTCGCCACCAAAAAATCCTCGGATTCTTCGGACATGGTGTACTCTTGAAGGGTTGTAGAACCTACAGGAAACCACGATTTTTATGTCAAGTTCAGACCAGTGGTGAATGCCGCCGACACCAGCTCCTTGAAGGCAAACATCCGGAATCGAAACGGCAAGGTGTACATAATTCCGAACCGAGGATAATTTCGCTTAGGTAAAATTTCACCTAATAGAAATAATCGTCTTTTCGCGGCGGCGCGCGAGTTGGCTCGCGTACTGCGCACCGCCTATCTGCTGCGTTGGGTCTCTCGTAAAGCAATGCGGCAGGAAGTGACTGCCACAACCAATAAGATCGGGTCCTACCACGCATTCACCAAGTGGCTCAATTTCGGGGGCGACGTCATCGGCGAGAACGATCCGAACGAACAGCAGAAGCAGCTGCGGGGCGCGGGTAACCAGTCGCTGCAGATCTTCTTCATTCTCGACCATGGTGTACGATCCTTCTGACCGCGACGTCTAAGCGCGCGTCGACAAAGATCGTCCACGTGGTGTCAAAAGGATGTCAGCGGCCTGATATTGGTGGGCACGGAGTGGTAGCTGAAAATACCCTTGCACGACCTGTCGCAACCATTTCCCTTGCTCCGCAATCGAGGGGTGCCCTCCTTTATTATTATGTAAGGTAGCGGGGCTAATTTTATATTTTTGGGGGATGGGCAAATTTAGCCAAGCTCAAAATTCTCTGGTCGCCCCCATCAAGCGCAGTTGTTTCGGAACGTGCCTAAGCGCACCAATTTGCACGAAAAAACGATTACCCCGCCTCACGGCCTGTACTTCTTCAATCGCCGACCATGGTTCAACTAGCCGCCTGAGCCCTTATCAAACTGCATCTCCTTCTTGCGGGATTAAGCCGACCAAAGGTTCCAACTGGCTGGCAAAACCCGCAAATGCCCTGGACCAGTCGTTGAATTCAGAAACCAGCTCGTCGGCGACCTCCCAAATACTCGTTTCATCGTTTGGCGCAACCAGTCGTGCACCATTGATTACGGTGTGCGCCATTGCGTGCAAGCGTAGTAGATCGTCGCGTGCGCCGTCTATCCCACCTAATCGCGCGCGAATGGCGTCCAGCTGTTCGATCATGCGCAGCAATCCGGCCGTGTCATAGCTATCTTCCAGCGCATGCAAAATTTTGGCATTGACTGTGCCGTATGGCGTGGTGACCGTTTTATCGCCTTGGGTGTTCATGCGTTTTCTCCTTCATTTCCTTTTCGACGCGATTCAGTCGCAGCTTTGCGAAATAAGGTATCGCGGATCCATTGTTCCGGTGTGCGTTTGAGGTTGAGGTGGTAGTCGCCAAATCGCTTGACCCCACTGGTAATGTAAGGGCTCAAGAACGTCAAGTCGGAAATGTCGATTTCATGCCCCTCGGCGACCAATGTTTGAACGACGCGCATCATGTCCACCGTATTCTGTAAAATCACGGCAGCCGCTACGAGGTCGTTGTAGCGCAGCCGCTTTTGTTGTTCGTCCGGATCGTTCTGTGCGATCACGTCGCCCCCAAAGGAGAGCCATTTTGCGAAGCCGTTATAGGACTCCATTTTATTGGTCTCCCCGGTCACTTCTTGTCGCAACTTGATATCCGATATCCATTTGAGTAGGAAGATGGTGCGTACCGCACCACCCAACTCACGTACCGCCGCAAACAGGCGGCTGCGTCCAGTGTGCGCGCTTAATTTCTTCAGCAAGAGTGGTGACGCAATGCGGCCAGCCTGGATGGAGAGCGCAATGCGCATCATGTTTTGCCATTCCGATTCGATCAGCCCCCAATCGGTCGTCTCGGTAAACAAACGATCAATGTGCTTATAGCGTGTCTTCTTATCTGCACGCTGCAAATCCAGGTCTTTCCAGTTGCGGATACGCGGCATCAGATTGATCCCGAGTAAATAAGTAAAAGCAAAGACAGCAGCAGATTGTCCTTGCGTATCCGAGTAGACGGTATCCGCCTCTACCGATAATTTCGCCTTCAGCAAGCCCTCAATTACATAGATCGCCTCCCAGACGCCGGGAGCGATGAAATGGCGAAATACCGCAATATAATTGTTGGCCACATGCCGATAAGCGACCGCGCCCATTTTGCGATACCGAAAATGGAAGCCGGCCAAGAGATTTTCTTCGTAAAAATCATATTGCGTGCCGTCGGCTGCTACCGACTTGCCGTCACCCCAGAGTTTGGGCAAATCCAGGCGCAGGTGTAGTTCATTCAGATCGCGGATGGCCGCATCCAGATTTTCGACCGTCATATGCCGACGGTTCACGAAGGACAGCATGTGCGGCGTGACATCGCCTGCCAGGTGCCTGGCAGCCTGATTCGGCCCCAGATTGCATCCCAGAGCGAAAATAGTTAGCAGGTATCGCTCTGCCGCGCGTTTGAGTTTGGGATCGCTGCCGGAAATCGGTCCAAAATGCCGCGTAAATCGTACCCAGTGCTCCAGATTGGCTAACACATCAAGCAAATTGCGGGTCGGCAGCCGGTTCATGATGGTACTCTGCAATGCGAGCGCCGATGCGGGGATTTCCTTGGCAGTGACCCGCTTCAGCACCGGTTCGCCGGTAGGTCCAATAACGACATCGCCATGGTGATCCGGGAATTCACGATCAACTTCTTCGGCTTTGTCAGCGAGTTTCTTCTTGAGTACAGCGACGAAATCCTTGGCATTGTCGGGGAGCCCAATTTTTTCGCAATAAGCGGGCAGCATCTTTTGGCATTCCTCCCAACACAGCAAATGCTGCCGGTGATCTGCAAACGTCTCCGATCCAGCGACGCAAACATCGCCAGAGCGCAATTCACTGGCTAGATGCGAAAATACGCTCAGTTCCAGATAGCGGCGGTTGGTAGGTTCACCTTCTTCATGAGGACGTTTGACCAATTTATGCCAACGGTCGGTTGCAAATGAAAGATCGACGACATTCTCCACCCAGTCGGTGCGGCGAGTTTCGTTTTCCAGCACTACGTTGAGCGCGTCTAGCAGTGCCCGGTTCTGCGTAGCCGCCTCAAAGACAAGCACGCGCGCAATCCGGAAAATGATGGCGCGATGACTTGTAAACGGCTTCCAAAGTAACGGTAGATGATTCTTTCCGCTCCATACCCGAATAGCCTCGCATTCCTCTCTCAGACGGTCCAGATTGCCGCCGGGCGCCAGGAGTTTACGAATTTCCAGGCCAGTTTTCTGGTCGCCGAGATCATCCACCAGGATATCAAGGACGCTATCCAATTTCTCGACAAGGCGCTCAGATAGCGCTCGCTGACGCAACTGAATGCTAGCTAACTCCTCTCTGGCACGCTTGTGAATGACAGCCATGCGGCGGATGAACATCTCGGTCAAATCGTCGCGTGCTCGCACACGCATGTTGCGGATCAGAGCGAGAATCAAGGTGTGCCGCTTCTCTACGTTCAGGCCTTTTAACTCCGCGGCGTCCAGCGCCATCGCCTGGCTGGCGAAATGCCGGAGCTTCGACAACGGGATGCCTTCCAGAGGTTTGTCAACTTCAATTAGGGATTCCAGCCAAGTGAGATGGTCCAGCAGGTTTTCCAGATGTTTTTTAGACGTGCGCTTGGCACTACGTTTGATTTGATTGAATTGCGTCTGTCGTTGTGCGAGTTCGGTGGCCAGCAAGTTTTCTAAAAAATCATGCTGTTCGCTAGTCAGTCGTTTGGCGACACGTTTGAATAGTTGGTCTTGAACAGTTGTGTGAACCTGTTCGGCGATCTTGTCCAACGTACTAAAAGCAGGTAGTTCGTAGTGACAGCCAATTAGCTCTTCTACGGTCGCATTGATAATATCAGTCCGCATATCCACCACTTGAGCCGCCTTCCGGGCGACACGAATGGCCAGTTTTCTGGCATCCGGCCCATCGAACGGGGAGACGCCAAGATATTTGCGTATGGCGGCATGGTGCCGGTATAACGTGGTCGCGCTCTTGTAGACGACAGTATTAGCGACAGGAAATCCGCGCACAGCTGCAATATGCGAAACAATTTCTGGAGGAATATCGGCGACCGGTGGAAAGTAGTGAAGTTGTTCGAAACATTTAAGCAGTACCAGCACACTGAGTTGTGTATCCTGACCGCGGGCCAGGCTACCAACCCATTCAATTTCTTCCGGAGATGGCGTGTAATAGGCCTGAATATCCCGGCTTGGAAGGAGGTTGGGAAAACGAGGATACGCGGTACGTTCGATCGATGCCATTCAACCTCCAAGTGGGAGAAATGGGAAATATTATCGCAGCGATCAAGAAAAAGAAACGGTGCCTGGCGGGGGATGCAAACGCTCACAGCACTACAGTCATGCACGAGCGGGGGGAATGACTGCTTATGTAAAATTAAAACAGATTTCCTCTCACATATAACTAAAAGTGTTATGGGTCATTTTTACCCTTATCTCGGCATGACCCCTTGAACATCGTGATCTTGTCAGCGCCAACCTTCTGCGCTGTCTTCTGGGCCATGCGCGGCCTGGCGCCGACCCGTCTGCGGCTGGCCGGCGCCGGCGCCGGCTTGCTGGCGGGAGCGCAGGCGGTGCTGGTCTACACCTTGTACTGCATCGAAATGGCGCCGCCGTTCTGGGGCGTGTGGTATGCGCTCGGCATGCTGATCCCGACGCTGGCGGGAGCCCTGCTCGGCCCGCGCTGGCTGCGCTGGTGAACGCCGCCGCGGCAGTTTCTCTTGTCACAAAGGAAGAAAGCGGCGACGATGAGCTACTCTCCATTCTTGCCGGTCGACGCAACGGGCGGCAACACAAGCTGCCCTCCTCTGAATTAAGGTTCGTTTTAATCAAGATGCCATGAAGCGAATAAGCGAAACAGAAGCCATGCAGCCGATAGAAGAGCGCCTGAAAATGCTGCTGCTCGCGGGACTGGACGGCGATGCAGCGGCATACCGCAGCTTCCTGGGCGAACTGAGCACGCGCTTGCGCGCTTTCCTGAGAAAGCGTCTGTATCATCTGCAGGACGATGTGGAAGACGTGGTGCAGGAAACCTTGCTGGCGGTGCATAACGGCCGCCACACCTTCCGCGCCGACCAGCCCCTGACAGCCTGGGTCTACGCGATTGCACGCTACAAGCTGAGCGATTTCCTGCGCGCGCGGTCACGCCACGAGGCTTTGAATGAGCCGCTCGACGATTACCTGGAGATTTTTACCGCCAGCGATGAACAGCCCGCAGCCGCCAAGCGCGATATCGGCAAATTGCTCGAATTATTGCCGGACCGTCAACGCCTGCCGATCGTGCACGTCAAACTGGAAGGCTTGTCAGTGGCGGAAACGGCGCAGCTCACCGGTCTGTCAGAGTCTGCAGTTAAAATAGGCGTGCACCGCGGCTTGAAGGCTTTGGCGGCGAAAATTAGAGGTTTGGCATGAAAACAGACGACTTTGTTTCCTTATTGGCGGCCGGCGTAACGCCGGTGGACCGTCACGCATCTGCCAAAAGCTTCGGCCGCGCACTGCTGCTGGGCGGCCTGGGCTCAGTCATCCTGACCGTGCTGCTTTACGGAGTGCGGCCGGATATCCACGCCATGCTCGGCACTCCGCTGTTCTGGCTCAAACTGGCGTTCCCGCTTCTGTTGGGCGCTGCCGCCCTGCTTCTGGCTTCACGCCTGGCGCGTCCCGGCCAGGGCGCGGGCAATGCCTGGCCAGCCTTGGCATTGCCGCTGCTGCTGGTATGGAGCGCCTCCGGATTGATCCTTTGGTCGGCGCCGCCGGAGCTGCGCGCTTCCTTGCTCATGGGCGCGACCTGGCGCAGTTGCCCGTTCAATATTGCGCTGCTGTCGGCGCCCTCGCTGATTGCCGTATTCTGGGCCATGCGCAGACTGGCGCCGACACGCTTGCGCTTGGCTGGTGCGGCCGCCGGTCTCCTGTCCGGTGCAATCGCCACCGTCGCTTACTGCCTGCACTGTCCGGAAATGGGCGTGCCGTTCTGGGGTGCCTGGTATGTGCTGGGCATGCTGATTCCGACCCTGGCCGGAGCACTTTGCGGGCCGCGTTTTCTGCGCTGGTAGCAGCACCGCAATCGGAATGATTCCGGTTGCAGGCTGCATGCGATTTGCAGCCTGACGCGTTAATTTGAGCTTTCCCCTTCCCCGATTGCCGCCTGACTACAGAATCAGACAGCTATTCCATTTTCATTCCTGCCAACTATACTGGTGTACTGAACGCACCGATCAATCTGACCAACATTGAGGGAAAGACCATGAGCCAGCAATTAAGCGAAGAAGGACTAGAACTGCTGTTTTTTAAAGCCCGCACTCATAATGCATGGCTGGATAAACCAGTAAGCGACGATATTCTGCGTCGTCTTTACGATGTAATGAAATGGGGGCCGACTAGCGCCAATTGTTCGCCGGCGCGGATTTTGTTCTTGCGGACAGCGGAAGCCAAGGAACGGCTGCGGCCTGCGCTGGCGCCTGGAAATGTGGATAAGACCATGGCGGCGCCGGTCACGGCCATCATTGGTTACGACGGAAAATTCTATGAGCAGTTGCCCAAACTGTTCCCGCATGCCGACGCACGCGCCTGGTTTGCTGATACGCCGGAGCTCGCTGGCGTCACGGCGAGGCGCAACAGTTCCCTGCAGGGAGCGTATTTCATGCTGGCGGCGCGCGCCCTCGGATTGGATTGCGGACCGATGTCAGGATTCGACCAGGTGAAAGTAGATCACGAGTTTTTCCCGGATGCGGCATCGTCGAACTTCGGGTATGAGTATTTCCCGGACAGTCACATTAAAACCAATTTTCTGTGCAATCTGGGTTACGGCGACCCGGACAAGCTGTTCCCGCGCAGCCCTCGCCTCGATTTCGACGAGGCATGCAAACTGCTTTGATTGGCATGCCGTAGTGTGCGCTCCAGGCCGATGTCCGCCCCCTGCTCTTCAACATGCGGGGGACGTGACAACGGCTTGGTCAGCAGCATAAAACGGAGGCCTTGCAAGGCCTGGCGTTTGTTCAGCTTGGGCGTTGCCTCCTGCTTGCACTGCAACGTGCATCAGTGGACATCATCAACCTCTCCGGATTTCAGCCATTTCAACACCTCTTCCGGCACTCCTTTCCCATCGCTCACTTTCCGAGCGAAGGCAGCTACAAGATTTCTCTCGTCGACCTGCAATTCGGAAACAGGAACCGCTTTCATCGATTGCGCGAGTGCTGTCTGCAGCTCGTCATATTGCTCCACGCTGATTTTGGGCGCTAAAAATGCAAGCGCCTGGTCTCCGATCTTGTAACTAAGCGCCTTTTCTCCGAGTTCAATCGAACTCAGGTAAGCAGAGCTCACGGATAAGGATGCGGCCATATCTTTCAGAGCAAGGCCTAGCTCCAATCGAATCTTTCTTACGCATAATCCATATGGCGTTAATTTCATTTTTTTCCTGATTCAATCGTTAAATAACTTAGATCCATTGAGCAAGCTGAATGGTGTGCCGGGCAATGTGCGGAAGTCCGGCTGTTTTTTGCTCATCGAATTCTTCTTGTCGTCCCTGAAATTCAAATGAGAAATTTCAACAAGACCCGTCTCACGTAATTAAGCCCACAAAGCAGAAATTTTATTCTACTGCATCTAAATACCGTTGTATGGCTGTCAAAAAGCACAGGGAGATACGTTTCGCAAGGCGGATCAGCCGATTGCATCTCGATTAATCAAGCCTCGCAAAAATTCGCCGCTTGCCGAACCGCATATCCATCGAAGCTGACGCCGGATTCGGTAATGATACCCAGGAATAGATGCTCGATCGTCACGGAATAGACAGATCTGTATATTTTACCAGATATAGTTTTTGTTGAATTACGATCAAATGCTCGCCTGGACAAGAACGAGTTTAACCATGCGGGCGCTTGAAGACACTTCGTCCCTCTGCATCGATCACTGCTTCGCCGTCTTCCTTGGTAAACGCCGCCTTTTGCGGCAACGGCAGGATATCCAGCACAAGCTCGGACGGGCGGCACAGGCGCGTGCCCTTGGGCGTGACGACAAATGGCCGGTTGATCAGGATTGGATGGGCCAGCATGGCGTCCAGCAATTGCGCATCGCTCAGGTCCGGGGCATCCAGGCCAAGTTCTGCGTATGGACTTCCCTTTTGCCGGATTGCGTCGCGCACCGAAAGCCCTGCGTCGGCAATCAGCCTGATCAGCGTAGCCCGCGATGGCGGCTGCTTCAGGTATTCGATGACTTCGGGCTCGATCCCGGTGTTGCGTATGAGCGCCAGCGTATTGCGGGAAGTGCCGCATTCCGGGTTGTGATAAATCGTGATGTTCATGGCTGCACCTTCCATAAAACCTGCGGGACGACCGGCATCGTCGCACATGGATCAGCGCCCCTCATACCAGCCCTGGGTGCGGTTCACGATCCCGACAATCAGCAGCATGACCGGCACCTCGATCAATACCCCGACCACGGTTGCCAGTGCGGCGCCGGATTTGAAGCCGAACAGGCTGATCGCCGCGGCCACCGCCAGCTCGAAGAAATTGGATGCGCCGATCAGCGCAGAGGGGCAAGCGACGGAATGCTTTTCTCCGACGATCTTATTCAGCCAATAGGCCAGCGCGGAATTGAAAAAGACTTGTATCAGGATGGGAACCGCCAGCATTGCGATCACCAGCGGCTGTTCGATGATGGCATTGCCCTGGAAGGCGAACAGCAGGACCAAAGTCAGCAATAGCGCGGAGATCGACCACGGCTGGATGCGCTCCAACAGCTTGTCAAAACTGGCTTGTCCGCGCCGCAGCAAGGATTTGCGCCAGGCCTGGGCGATGATCACGGGAACGACAATATATAAAACCGCCGAAGTCAGCAGCGTCGCCCACGGCACGGCAATGCTGGATACGCCCAGCAGGAGCGCAACCAGCGGCGCGAAGGCAAACACCATGATCACATCGTTCATGGCGACCTGCGACAGCGTGAAGTACGGATCGCCGCCGGTAAGCCGGCTCCACACAAACACCATCGCCGTGCAGGGAGCCGCGGCCAGCAGGATCAGTCCGGCCACGTAAGAGTCCAGCTGCCCGGCGGGCAGATACGGCGCGAACCAATGGCGGATGAACAGCCAGGCCAGCAGCGCCATCGAGAATGGCTTGACCGCCCAATTGATGAAGAGCGTTACGCCGATGCCGCGGATATGTCCCCTGACCTGGTTCCATGCGGAGAAATCGATCTTGAGCAGCATCGGAATGATCATCACCCAGATCAGGGCGCCGACCGGCAAGTTGACCTTGGCGATTTCCAGCGACCCTATTGCCTGGGCGCCGGCGGGAAGCAGCTGCCCAAGCAGGATGCCGGCGACGATGCAAAGGGCCACCCAGACAGTCAGGTAGCGCTCGAAGAAATTCATGGGCACGCCCGGGGCGCGCCTACCGGCGGCTTCACATGGAACGGACATAGGGCATCCCAGATGAAAGTTCGTCGGCGCCGATATCGACGTGGACATGCAGGCACATCATGACGAGGCGCCTTCGACCGGGATGCAGGCAGGGCTGCAGACTGGCGCGCAAGGGTTGCCGCCGCAGCAATTTTCAGTGAGGAATGCCAGCAAGGCATTCATGGTGGTGAAATTGGCAGCGTAAATCACGAACCGCCCTTCATTGCGCGACGCCACCATATCGGCATGCGACAGCTCTTTCATGTGGAACGACACAGAGGATGGCGAGATGCCGGTGATTTCCCCGATTTTTCCGGCAGGCAGACCGCCAGGCCCGGCCTGCACCAGCGCGCGGAAGATCGCTAGGCGGGAATCCTGGGCAAGCGCCGCAAGGGCCGCAACGACTGATTTTGTTTTCATATTTCAATAATAATTGAAATATTTAATAAATCAAGCGGTTTCATCCCCTGGATTTTCCCCGCAAGCTGCAGGAATAGCCTGTCTCCCCCGCAGCCCACGATTGATGCGCCGGATCACCCACGGCCGACGTCCAGCGAGCGGGCAACCCGGAAACCCAGATCGTCGATGGCAAAGGTCGGATGGCTACGGCGGCGGTTGGCGGCCAGGCAGCCTCTTTCAAGATCGGACCAGCCGCCGCCACGAAACACGCGATACGAACCATAGACCTCGGGATCGTATTGATCCGCGCACCATTCCCAAACGTTGCCTAGCGTGTCGTAAAGTCCCCAGTCATTGGGCCGCTTCTGCCCGACTTCGTGCGTACGCTCCGCGGAGTTTTCTCGATACCAGGCGATATCGTCGAGTTCGCCGTACCTCGGGCCGTTTGTTCCGGCGCGGCATGCGTATTCCCACTCGGCTTCGGTCGGCAGGCGATAACCGTCGCTTCCGGCAACAGCAGAGGCTCCCGTTTCTTCATCATGGATTTGGTAGCTGTCGGCAAGGCCCGCCGCCCTTGACAGCAAGTTGCAGAAGCGGACGGCGTCAATCCAGGAAACATTCTCTACCGGACTGCGGGCGCCGGCATATGAGGATGGCCGCAGCCCGGTTATCTCTGCGTATTGCGCCTGGGTGACGGGATAGCGGCCGATTGCATAGGGCGCCAGTTCAACCAGCCATTTGCGGCCGGTTCTGTCATCCCGCATTGCAATGGTCCCCGCGGGGATGCGCACTGTTTGCAGATCGCTTGTTTCTGACGTTTCCGATAAGTGTTCGATTTTCTTCATCATGGCGGCATGCGCGAGGTTTACTGTTTAATGAGGCAGGTCATCCAATGCTGATGAAAGGGACGTCGCCGACCGCGGCCTGGCATCCCGCGCTGCTCGCCGCCAGGACCGCGCGCAACATTTTATAGCGGATAGATCGCCAGCGGCCGCAATTAACCAGCTGCCGGCTGCGCGGCGCGTATCGCCGCCAAGGATAGCCGTTGCTGCCCCTGGCCGTCGAAGTTTTCCGGCGCCAGCCATTTTTCAAAGGCGGCGCGCAGCGCAGGCCATTCGCGGTCGATGATGGCGAACCAGGCGGTATCGCGGCTGCGTCCTTTGTAGACCACAGCCTGGCGGAATATGCCCTCGAACTGGAAACCGAGCCGCGCGGCCGCCTGGCGCGAAGGCGCGTTCAGGCTGTCGCACTTCCATTCGTAGCGGCGGTAGCCCAGCTCATCGAACACGTGCTTCATCAGCAGGTACTGGGCTTCGCTGGAAACCGGGGTGCGCTTCAAGAGCGGCGAGAACGTGACAAACCCGACTTCGATGACGCCGTTGGCCGGGTCGATCCGCATCAGCGCCAGGGTGCCGACCGCCTTCCCGCTCTTGCGCTCGATGACGACGTAGTGCAAGGGATCGGTGCTGGCGGCGGCGCGCTCGGCATACTCGAGGTAGCTGGCGGCATCGGCGAACGGGCCGGTCGACAGATAGGTCCAGTCGCGCTCATCCGCCGCCTGGCTGTAGGCCTCGTACAGCTCTGCCGCATGGCGCTGCGGATCCAGCGCTTCGAGGTGGCAGTAGCGCCCTTCTATCGGCTGGCGCGGCGGCCGCGCGCGCGGAGTCCAGCCGGGCACGGCTGCGCCTATCGGTTGCTGGTACGGATTCAAGATGCTGGTCATATGCGGTTCCTTGGCTGATCATGCCTGGCGTGTGCCGGGCATGTGCTAAAGTACGCGTTTCGTGGCTCTAACAAAAGTGCCACATCAGGCATATTTCATGGTGCCACGCAATTTCACTCAAACCCTTTCGCCTTTTCCATGACGACCTCTCCAGTTCTCTTGCCGCAAGTCTTGCTCGAAGCTCCGCTGGACAAAGACGTCGATGCAGCACCCATGCAACGGCAGTTATACCGCCGCATCAAGGACGCCATCCTGGACGGCGGCCTGGTGGCTGGAAGCCGCCTGCCGGGTTCGCGCGCCTTGGCCGAGGGGCTGTCGATTTCACGCAACACCGTAACCGCCGCTTACGATCTGCTTGCCGCCGAAGGCTATGTGCAACCCGACCGCCAAGGCACCCGGGTCGCAGCCTTGTCCCGGCCGCCGCGTTCGCTTTCTCCGCGCAAAGTACATGGCGCGCCGCCTGCGCCCCTCATCCCCGAGCGCCTGACGCGCATCCAGCCGAGCGCGCCGCGCAACGATGCTTGCGCCATCTTACGCCCGGGCACACCGGCCTTGTCACATTTTCCGCTGGCTGCCTGGCGCCGCGCGCTTGACCACGCGATCCAGCGCGGCGGCTCAGCAGCCCTGAGCTATGGCGATCCCTTGGGCGAGCCGGCCCTGCGCACCGCCATCGCCCGCCACCTGGGCATGGCGCGCGGCGTGCGTTGCGAGCCGGCCCAGGTGATCATCACCGAGGGTGCGCAGGAAGCGCTGTTGCTGTGCGTGCGCCTGTTGAGCAATCCGGGCGATACCGGCTGGATCGAGGATCCTGGCTATCGCGGCGCCAAGGCCGCCATGCATGCGGGCGACCTGCGCATAGTCCCCATGCGGGTCGATGCGGAAGGCCTGGCCGCAACGGCGGAGGACTGGATATCGCGGCCGCCGCGCCTGATCTACGCCACGCCATCGCATCAATATCCGGCCGGCGCCGTGCTGACCGTGGCGCGCCGCCTGGACCTGATCGCGCAAGCACGCCGCCGCCACGCCTGGATCATCGAAGACGACTACGACAGCGAATTCCGCCATGCCGGCGAATCCATCGGCGCCATGCAGGGGCTGGTGGAGCAAGCGCCGGTGCTGTACGTCGGCACTTTCAGCAAGACCATGTTCCCGTCCTTGCGGCTGGGCTTCCTGGTGCTGCCGGCCGAGCTGCTGGCCGGATTGCAGACGCCGCTGGAAGAAATGCTGCGCGGCGGCCACCGTTACGAACAGCTGGCGCTGGCGGAATTCATCGAAAGCGGCCAGTTCAGCCGCCACCTGGGACGCATGCGGCGCCTCTATCGCGACCGCCAGCAGGCGCTGCGGGAGGCCGTGGGCCGGCACCTGCGCGTGCCGCACGCCATCGAAGGCGGCTATTGCGGCCTGCATCTCACGGTACGATTGCCGGCATGTTATCCCGATCGCAAGATCGTGGAGGCGGCCCGGCGCTACGGCATCGCGCCCTCGCCGCTATCGGGTTTTGCCTTGCAACCCATGCCCGAGGATAACGGTCTGGTGCTGGGATACGGCAATACGGCGGCGGAACTGTTCGAGCCCTTGGTCAAGCGCTTGTCGCTGCTGATCCGCGCGGCAGAAATTTCCTAGCCGGCTACAGCGCCGCTTGCAGATGCGACCGTGCCGGCACTATTGGTCCAGCTCATGATGCTTCAGGTACTCCATGTCTTGCAACGGCGAGGCGCCGAACAGCCTGCGATATTCCCGGCTGAACTGCGACGGGCTTTCATAGCCCACCTTGAAAGCGACGGTGGCGGCTTCGATGTTGCCGCCCAGGAGCAGCTTGCGCGCTTCCAGCAAGCGCACCTGCTTTTGATATTGCAGGGGACTCATCACGGTGATGGCCTTGAAACGGTGATGCAGATTGGACACGCTCATGCTGACCGCCTTGGCCAGTTGCTCGATGTGCATCGGTTCGGCGTAGTTGGTCTTGATCCAATGGATTGCCTGGTTGACGCCTTTTTCCTGATGGTGGGCCAGCACCGTCTGCCCCAGCAGGCCGCCATCCCTGGCGCTGATGAGGCGATACAGGATTTCTTGCTTGACCAGCGGCGCCAGGACGGCCAGGTCGCGGGGTTTCTTCAGCAGCCTTGCCAGCCGCAGGAAGGCATCCTGCAACTCGGCATCCGCGGCTTCCACATAAGCGGCGGCTCGCGGCTGGGCATTTTTGGGAACCGCAAGCTTGTGTTCAATGATCTGCGCTGCAATTTCCTGGGCATCCAACGCAATCCTTACCCCCAGATAGGGCTCGGCAAGCGAGGCCTCCGAGACCTGGCCGGAAACCGGCATATCGATGGCGGAAAGCACATAGCTGCCGCGCCCGTAGTGCCAGATCTCGCTGCCGATGAGGACCTTTTTCTTCCCTTGCAGCACCAGGCACATGGAGGGCTCCAGCATGCCCCTGGTGAGTTCGGTCGGACGGGTGAAGCGGATGAACGAGAGATACGGCAGCACGGTGCGCACATCCCGCTGGGTCTCGGGAATACCTTCGAAATGGCTGAGCGCTTCGTCCCGCAGGAGATCCAGCGGGCCGAACGGGAATCCCGGGTTGCCGCCGCTATTGTGCATTGTCATTGCTGATTTCACCGTGTCCCATGACGGCTTTGGGTTCCAGATAGGCCTCCAGTCCATAGCGGCCAAACTCGCGGCCGATGCCGGACTGCTTGAAGCCGCCGAACGGCGCGCGCGGTTCATCGTACATGCCGTTGATGAACACCCGGCCGGCGACGATCTGGGCAGCCACCCGGTTCGCCCGTTCGAGGTCGGACGAACTGACGAACGCATGCAAGCCATAAATCGTATCGTTTGCCATCTCGATGGCTTCGGCCTCGGTTTTATAGCTCAGGATCACCAGCACCGGTCCGAAAATTTCTTCTTTCGCAATCCGCATATCCATGATGACGTTGGCGAACACGGTAGGCCGCACAAAATAACCGTGCTCGAGACCGGCCGGATGGCCGGCGCCGCCGGTCAGCAGTTGCGCGCCCTCTTCTACCCCCAAGTGGATGTAGCGCTGCACCCGATCATACTGCGTTTGCGTCACCATTGGCCCGATCGCCGTGGCGCTATCGCGCGGATCGCCTACCTGCAAAGCCTGCATCGCTTCTTTCACCAGACGCTTGACTTCATCGAGACGGCTTTCCGGCACGATCAGGCGCGTCCCGGCCATGCAAGCCTGGCCGCTATTGACCGTCGCCGCTGCCACTGCGAGCGGAATGGCTTTTTCAAGATCGGCATCGTCCAGGATCAGGTTCGGAGATTTGCCGCCGAGCTCCAGCGTGACTCGCTTCATGGTGTCCACCGCGCCGCGGGCGATGGTTTTCCCGACTACCGTGGATCCTGTGAATGAAATCTTTGCAATGTCGGGATGACGGGTCATCTCTGCGCCTACCGTCGCCCCGCGCCCGGTCACGATATTGATGACACCAGGCGGCAATTCGGCCGCATGCAGGCACTCGGTCAGCAGCTGGGTCTGGAGAGCGCTCAGCTCGCTGGGCTTGATGACTGCAGTGCTGCCGGCAGCAACCGCCATCGCCAGTTTGCTGCAGATGAAGCTGTAGTTGGCGTTCCAGGGCGTGATCAGGCCGACCACGCCCAAGGGTTCCAGCACGACTTTCGAGATGCCGACATGCTGGACGAACTCGAAAGTCTTCAGCAGCTCTCTAGCCTGGAGAAAGCTGTCGGCCGCGCGCTGCGTGCTCGCCTTGCTGATCCGCAGCGGACCGCCGTATTCTTCAATCATGACGTCCAGGAGTTCATCCGAGCGCGCCGCCACGGCGTCGTGCAGGCGCTGCAGATACGCCATGCGCTGCTCTTTGCTGGTGCGCGAAAAGCGCTGGTAGGCGGCTTTTGCCGCAGCGATCGCTGCTTGCGCATCCTGCTCGTCCGCCAGCGTAACCCGGGCGATGGCCGCCCGGGTCGACGGATTGACGAGTTCAAGCACTTCCTTGCCGTGAGGTTTAATGAAGCTGCCGTTGATGTAAATGTGGTCTACCGTTTTCATGAATCTCTCCTGATGAGTGAAAGCTTGACTTCATCTTAGGCGGGAGGCCGGAAAACGGGGTAGATCAATGCTGTTGAAGGATTGCCTGATCCTGCCGAAATTGAAAAATCTCCTGGCTCTAGAATTGCTATCAAAAAGACAATATATGTCCAGGCCCTGGGCGACCATTCTTGCGTCGCAATACACATTACGCTAAATAACGCTAATTCAGCAAAGCTGGAATCCACAGCGAAAACCCGGGCACGAAGGTCACCAGCAGCAAGGTAAGCAACAGCGCCAGGTAAAACGGCCAGATGGTGCGCATGATCTGCCCCATGCGGATGCCGCCGATAGTGCAGCCGATGATCTGCGCCGCGCCGATAGGCGGGGCGTTCAATCCCAGCGAACAGTTAATCAGCAACATCATGCCGAACTGCACCGGCCCCATGCCGAAATGCTGGCAGATGGGCAGGAAAATCGGCGTGCAGATCAGGATGTGCGCAGCCATGTCGAGGAACGTCCCGAACAGCAGCAAGGCCAGGTTGATCAGCAGGAAAATCACGATCGGATTGCTGCTCACCGCCATCAGCGCCTCGCCGACCGTGTCGGCCACGCTGTACAGGCTGATCAGGTAGCCGAAGGCGGAGGAAATGCTGATCAGCATCAGGATCACGCCGGTGGTCTTGACCGACTTGACTGCCGCTTTCAAAAAATCTTCCCAGCTCAGGCTGCGGTACACCAGGGTGGTCAGCAGCAGCGCATAAAACACGGCGATGGCGGCGGATTCCGTGGCCGTGAAGATGCCCGAAGTGATGCCGGCGATGATGATCACCACCACCATCAGCCCCGGCACCGCGCGCAAGACGCTGTGCAAGGCCACCCGCCAGCCGAGGAAGATGCCGGCGGGATAGCCGCGATGCACCGCCACCAGGTAGGCGACGGCGAGGTTGGCCAGGGTCAGGATGGCGGCCGGCAGCAGTCCGGCCAGGATCAGGGTGGTGATGGAAACCCCGCCGCCGGCCACCAGGGCATAGATGATGATGTTGTGCGAAGTCGGCATCAGCACCCCCACCAGCGAGGAATGGGTGGTGACGTTGACCGCATAGTCGGTATCGTAGTTCTCCCGCTTCATCATCGGAATCATGACCGCTCCCATGGCCGAGATATCCGCCACCGGCGAGCCGGAAACCCCGCCGAACAAGGTGCAGGCCAGCACATTGGTCATGCCCAGGCCGCCGCGGATATGGCCGACCACGCCGCGCGCGCACTGGATGATGCGGTCGGCGATGCCGCCGTACAGCATCAGTTCGCCGGCAAAGATGAAGAAAGGAATGGTGAGGAAGGAAAACACGCTCATGCCGGCGATCATGCGCTGGAAAATCACGGCGATCGGCAAGCCTTCATAGAAGATGGCGGCAATCGCCGACAGTCCGATGGAAAACGAGATGGGTACGCCCAGCAGCAGCAATGCCAGGAAACTGACGGACAGCAGGGTCAATGCCATGATGGGAGTACCTTTGTATGTTGCAGCAAGGCGATGATGTGTTCAACCGAAAACAGGACGATCAGGCAGCCGGACAGCATCAGCGGCCAGTAGGTCAAGCCTTGGGAAAGCCCGAGGTTGGGAATCATGTAGTCCATGATCTGGCGGCCCAGGATCCAGCCGTTCCAGATCATCAGCAGCGCGAACACGATGACCAGCAGATGGATGCCTATCTTCAGCACCACCCTCGCCTTCGGCGGCAAGGCGCCGGTCAGCAGTTCGACGCCCATGTGGCGGTCGTCGCGCACGCAGACGGCGACGCCGATATTGGTCACGTACAGCACCATCAGCAGAGCGAAAGCCTCGGTCCACGAAGGGCTGCTGTTGAGGACGTAGCGCCCGAAGATCTGGCCGAACACGGCCAGCGCGATCAGGATCAGGCCGGCTACCGCCAGCCTCATGCACATCAGCGAAAGCCAGGCGTTGCAGCGGGTAAGAAAGGTAAAAGGCGGCAGCAAGGCGGTCGCCACCTTGCCGTCAATGGCATCCGCCGGGATATTGGCGTTGGTCATAAGCGGTTCCTGGATGGTTTGGAGGGCGCGCTTATTGCGTATCCTGCATGCGCTTGAGCAAGTCTTTCATGTTCGGCGTGGTGACGAATTTGGCATACACCGGCGCCATGCTGGCCTGGAATTCAGCCTTGTTGGCGGCGGCGATATGCACCCCGGCCTTTTCAGCAATGGCGCGCGAGGAAATTTCCTGCGCGTCCCACAGCTTGCGCATGTAAGGCACGGACGCCTTGGCGCTTTGCCGTATCATTTTCTGGTCGTCGGGCGACAGCTTGTCGAAGATCACTTTCGACACCAGCAGTATTTCCGGCGTCATGTCATGCTCGTCCAGCAGCACGTATGGGGCAATTTCGAAGTGATGGGCGGTCTGGTAAGTCGGCCAGTTGTTTTCGGCGCCGTCGACGATGCCGCTCTTGATGCCGGTGTAGACCTCGGAAGTCGCCATCGGCGTCGCATTGGCGTGCAGGGCCTGCAGCATGGCCACCGACAATTCCGACTGCGGCACGCGGATCTTCATGCCTTTCATATCAGCCAGGTTCCTGACCAGCTTCTTGGTATAGAAAAAGCGCGCGCCGGAGTCGTAGAACGCCAGGCCGACCAGGCCGTGGGCCTCGCAGGAACGCAGGATTTCATCGCCGATCGGGCCGTCCAGCACATGCCGCATATGTTCTTTGCTGCGGAACACGAACGGCAAGGACGGCAGCATCGTTTCCGGACAGATGGCGTTGAGCACGCTGGCATGGGTACGGGTAAATTCAATCGCCCCCAGCTTGACCTGCTCGACGGTGTCCGGCTCGCTGCCCAATTGGCTGTTCGGATACACCTTGATGCTGTATTTGCCCTGGCTGCGCTGCTTCATCAGGTCGGACATGTAATTGACGGCGGCAACGGTCGGATAATCGGCCGGCTGGACATCGGCGTCGCGAAACTCCCTGGCATGGCCCGGCACGGCGCTCAGCGCCAGCGACGCCACACAGGCGGCGCACAGCGCGGAAATAGCTTGCTTCATTGGTTTGTCTCCTGATTTTTATGTATTCACAACCGCTAGCTGATTCATGGCAAAGACGATTTAGTGATACGTTATCGTACAACGTTAATTTCAACGATGCAATCACTTAAATAGTGGCATCGCCGATTGCATAAATTCCCATCAGGACAAAGTCAGAGATACTTGACAGGAAATGTCCAAAGGCCAAAGTCGCAATTCTACTTGTATGACGTCGCATAACATTGATGCTATTTATTTTGCATCGCGGAAAGACCTGGCATCCATCATTTCGCCATGAGCCGGTGTTCTTTCGTCACTGGCCATACGCCCGAACGGCTGCTGAGATGGCAAACAATCTTCAAGTGAAATATTAAAAGTAAAATATCATCATCGGAATATAAATGAATTAAATCATATAGTTATATATCATATTTAATAAATCACATTAATATCACCGGCAGCCCACTGCTGCCCTGCCCGGGGCTCGGCCAGACAGGACAACCACCCGCCTGCAGCCTGGGCGCACCGCCCCGGCAACGACTTGTCATCGATTCGAATCGCCGGATCGATGCAAGTCATTGCACTGTAATAATCCCCCGTTAATATTTTTCAATTCTTTTTGAATTTTGAATTGAGTGGAAGGCAACACGCAGAAACTCATCCGTCATCAAACGTGGTGCTTGCGGCGCCCGCTCATCAGGTGCTCAACTGAACCAGGAGAGTCGCAATGGCGTCTGTCACAGAGCAATCGAAGCTGCTGTCCGTTACCGCGCACGTCGGGGATTGCAAGACCCTGCTGGCATTCGATCTTTTCGATGCGCAAAGCGCCGTCAAGCTGGCGGGTTTCACCATCCAGTGCCAGCCCGAAGGCCTGCCGCCCTATTATCTGTACAACACCCTGCAGTTCGAGACCCCCGCCAGCCATGCCCAGGATCCGAAGGAACCGCCGAATTCAAGCGTGAACGCGCCGGTGCACAAGTTCCGCTGGCTGCATGTGCCGGGCTCCAATCATCAGGGCACGGATCCGTTCTTCGGCGAGTACACCTATACCGTTACCCCGCGCTATTTTGACGACAAGCAGTCGCTGACCGCTCTCGACCCCGCGCAGGGAGTCGCGCTCAAGGTCTATGTGGGGCCGTTTGCAAAGAACAAGTTCAAGCTCGGCTTTACGCGCGGCTACACGCAGTCGCAGGCGTTTACCCACCATTTCGGCGTCAACGCCCTGATCCGCCCGAAGAGCGATGAACTGCTGTTCGATACCGCGCAGGTGTCCGGCAGCGATCCCTCCGGCGCGCAGTACACCTTTGCCGATGAATACGCCTGGCTGGGACTGACGGCGCGCGCGCAGATTTTTGCGCTGCTCAACGAGGTGCTGCAGGATCCGTCGCAATATCTCGATGTGTTTGCCTACGACCTCAACGAACCGGACATCTGCAAGATCCTGCTCGAGCTGGCCAGGCAAGGCCGCGTGCGCATCATCCTGGACAATGCGGCGCTTCATCACTCGGCGGCAAAGCCAGCGCCCGAGGACGAATTCGAGACGCAGTTCCGGGCGCTCGCCAAAAGCCCCGCCGACATCCTGCGCGGCCATTTCAAGCGCTATGCCCATGACAAGGTGTTCGTCAGCTTCAACAAGGACAGCGCACTGAAGGTGCTGACCGGCTCGACCAATTTTTCGGTCACCGGCCTGTACGTCAATTCCAACCATGTGCTGGTGTTCGACGACCCCGTCGTCGCCGCCGAATACGGGCAGTTGTTCGAAACGGTATGGCAAGGCGGCGTCAAGCTCGCGCCCTACCTGCAATCGCCGCTTTCTTCGGCCACCTTCTCGGTGCCCCAGGGCGCATCGCCCGAGGCCGACATCACTTTCGCCCCGCATACGGCCGAGTTCGTCACCAAGAATCTCGGCGATATCGCCACCCGCATCCAGCAGGAAGGGTCGAAATCGGCAAAACAGGCCAGCGTGCTGTTCGCCGTCATGGAAATCGACAACGGCACCAGCCCGGTCTACACCGCCTTGAAGAACCTGCACGCCGATGAACATATCTTCAGCTACGGCATTTCGGACAGCAGCAGCGGCATCGCGCTGTATGCGCCGGGCAAGAAGACCGGCGTGCTGGTGACCGGCAAGCCGGGAAAGACGATTCTGCCGCCGCCGTTCGACCAGGTCCGCAGCATCGGCGGCATCGGCCACCAGATCCATCACAAGTTCGTGGTATGCGACTTCAACGGCAGCGATCCTGTGGTTTACTGCGGCTCGTCCAACCTCGCCCTGGGCGGCGAGCAGGCCAATGGCGACAACCTGCTGGCGATCTACGATGGCGACGTCGCCACGGCGTTCGCGATAGAAGCGGTGGGATTGGTCGACCATTTCCAGTTCCTGGACCGGATGGCTAGCGTAGCGCCGCCGGCAGCGGCTAAAATGCCTGTATCCAAGCAACAGGCTGCGGTTGCCGCAGGCTGGTTCTTGTCTACCACGGATAACTGGGCCCAGCCCTATTTCAATCCTGACGATTTTCACTACACCGACCGTTTGCTGTTTGCCTGAGCAAACCGCGGGAGCGGCGGCTGTAGCGGCGTGGCCAGGATACATAACCCTTTCAAGGAGTCCGCATGCCGCTCGTCACAATCACTGTCCGCAAACCGAAATCCGCTGAATTCAAGGCCGGCATTCTCGATGCAGTACACGCCGCGCTGGTTGCAAGCGGCGTGCCGGCGACCGATAAATTCCAGCGCGTCCTGGAACTCGACGCCGAGGACTTCCGCTACGATCCCGGCTATCCGGACCTGACATCGGCGCGTGGCGATAATTTCGTCCTGATCGAAATCCTCTGGTCGGTCGGCCGCAGCGTCAAGATCAAGCGCAAGCTGCTGGAAGAGCTCATGGCCACCCTGTCCGGCCAGGGCTTGGACACCGAAGCAGTGATGGTGTGTTTCAAGGAAACCACCTGGGAAAACTGGTCGTTTGGCGGCGGCCGCCTGATTCACGTGTAACTGGCTGCCCCCGGCAGGTCCGGCAGACCCGCGGGCAGGCAGCTCGCCGGAATGCCCGGCGCTTAGTCTGCCTGCTCAGCGCACGTGGTCAACTGCCGCTAGCTTGCGCGGGTTTGACATAGTGCCGGTTTTTCACCCACAGGAAACGCGAAAACTGGTCGATCCGGCCAGTCGCCTTGCCGACGGTGAAGTCCGCGGCAACCATGTTCTGATACTGCTGCGGCAAAAACTCGGCCAGGAACAGGTAGCCGCTTCTGACGGTGGTGGTCGGGGCGCTGTTGCCGGCGCCGTCGCTGCCATTGATTCTTCCCGCATAATCCTGCGGCCCGCGCGTCACCACATCCACAAAGGTATTGGCGAACCTGGTCATCTCCGCGCTGGTGATTGCGTAGCGGCCAGTGACATAGGCGCGGTAGAAACCGGCGATGTCGAGACTGCCGTGGTTGTTGTCTTCGCCGCTTTTGTCGGGCAAGGTATAGCCCCAGTCATAGACATCGCTGCCCTTCTTGCTCTTGTACGAAGTCACGCCTGTCGCAAAAAAGGAGGCAATGCTGGCGCTGACAATGGCATTGTATCTGGCGGCGCGGGATGGGTCGTCGCCGAGGATCTCGTGGCAGGCGGCCAGGTTCTGCAAGGCGTAGTTGAACATCATCTGCTGGTTCCATGGCACCGGCAGGCCCGACTTGTACGGCGATGCGCTGGAAAAATAATACAGATTATTGTGGCTCAGGTTGAGCAGGGATTTGAAAATGTGGCGGTCCAGGCTGTAGTCTGCTTCCGTCACATATTTTTTTGCCCGGCTGTAGTAGTCGGCGCCGTAGTTTTTCGGATCGCCGCTGCCGACCTTCAGGTGCCAGATCGACGGCGTGGCCAGGATCAGCCTGGCGCAATAGCCGAGATGCCCGACCGGGTCGCCCTGCTCGCCACCGGTGCCGATCGGCGCCGTTGTCACATCGTTGGGCCAGACCGGATCTATCCTGCCGGTCCAGATCTTATGCTGGCCGACCGGCGCCGGCGCCAGATCGTTGCGCTCGGACAGCACGCTGTCGCAAAACACCAGCATCTTGTCGAGGATGGCGCGGTCGCCGTTGATTTCGTAGACCAGTCCCATTGCCTTGGTCTGTTCCCCGCTGGCGCCCTGGGCCCATTGGTTGCCGATGTTGTCCGTCGCCGGAACCAGAGCCTGGATATACGCTTTGAAGGAATTGATCTCCTTGCCGGTGACCGGGCCGCTGAAGCTGTCGACCACCATGCCGGCGCTGGCGGCGGGATTTGCCGTATTACCAGCTACAGGAAAAATCGCGGCGCACGCAAGCAGGCCGGACAGTATATTTTTCAGCATCGATTGTTTTCTCCGATAGTCAGCCCGGATCAGCACGACGCCGGCCAAGGGGCGGTCGTCGCAACCGGACTGGATTCAAGTGGGGTCGGCCGCATTCGGACGGACTCAACAATATTTCCACAATGAAATATTATAGCAATATAAATATTGCTTTATGGAATTTTTGAAGGACTTGATGACAGGAGCCCCTTGCCCCTTGCCCCTTGCCCCTTAGCGCCTGCGGGCGAGCGAGCCCATCAATTCGTCGTGCCGCTCCTTATCGCTCTTATGCAGATAGATCGCGGTGGTAGAAATATTGGCGTGGCCCGCCGTATCCTGCAGCGCCTTCAGCGAGACGTCGTTGTTGGCGTGCAT
Source organism: Collimonas sp. GW821-FHT02H07 (assembly GCF_059421505.1). Taxonomy (NCBI): domain Bacteria; kingdom Pseudomonadati; phylum Pseudomonadota; class Betaproteobacteria; order Burkholderiales; family Oxalobacteraceae; genus Collimonas; species Collimonas sp. GW821-FHT02H07. The sequence goes on along the minus strand of NZ_JBWKVC010000012.1, from coordinate 132,719 downwards.
GGTCAGCATGGTGTGCCGCAGCCAGTGCGCGGATGCCTGGCGCAAGGACGAGGCGCTATCCGGTTCGCCGGCCGCTTCGGCCAGGACTGCTGCGGCGGAAAACAAGGACTTCATGGCATTGGCAGCGGCCTCGCCGGTGATCGAGGCCGGCGCCGGTCCACGGCTGGACAACACCAGCGGCGTGGCATCGTCGCGCGCCGCATGGGCCGGCAGTCCGAACGCCATGCGATATTCACGAAACGCCGCCAGCATGTCCGGCGCCACCGGCAGTCTGCGCGGCTTTGCGCCTTTGCCGACGACATCCAGCCACCAGCGCCCTTCTCCCTCGGTATACATCGCGCCCATTCTTGCCCCGGTCAGCTCGGATAGCCTGGCGCCGGTGGTGATATAGGCAAGCAGCAAAAAGCGGTCGCGCGCCCTGGCTTTTATCCTGGCGGGGGATGTTGCGGGCAGTTCATCCATCGCGGCGTATATATAGGCTACGGCCTGCATGCTCAGGTAGCGCGTCACTCTCGCATCGCGCGCCGTCTTGACGTTCTTGACCAGGGCGCCAGCGTTGCGCCGTAGATACCCAGCGTTCTTGGCGAATTCCAGCAAGGCTTTCACCACGCGGAAAGCCTGCCGCATGCTGGGCTCGGAAAGCGGCCCGGAAAACGGCCGCCAGCGCGCATCCTCGCGCGGCCACTTGGTGGCCGAGATCCAGGCCTCCTCCGGTTGCGGGTCTTTCAGGAAAGCCTTGTAGGCGATCAAGTCTTCGATATGCAGCTGGTACAGCATTTTGCCGTGATGCTGGCACCACAGCAGAAAGCGCCCCAGGTCCTTCTTCGTGCTCTTGATCGAATTTTCGGAGAGTTCGCTGCTGTAAAGGAAGGCGCGCGCCAATTCGGAGTCCGAACGCGCCGCCACCAGCGGCTCGGCCTCGCCGCCGCCGGCAAACAGGTCCAGGGTCAGCGCCGGGGCTTTGACGGTCCTGTCCGGCCGCTCCAGGTTTATTACTTCGAAGTGATCCATAAGCCGTTAGCTATTAATTGCTAGCTGTTAGTTGCTAGCTGTTAGTTGCTAGCTGTTAGTTGCTAGCTGTTGCAGCACTCAATAAAGGATGAAAGCGGAATTTTCCGGAGGGATTGGGCAGAATATCACGATATTTCATTTAGTCGAGATTATTAACGTAATCTCGACTAAATATGAATATGCGTAATTTTAATTACTTTTAAATTACGTAATTATTATTACTTTTCTGCGATTTTTTAGTAAAATCCCGGCATCAAGATCCCTTTCAAGGAAAAATCATGTCCGAACGCCAGAATCTCAGCTGGACCGCCTGCGATACGCTCGCCGCCCAAGGCAAAAAGCCCTCCATCGGCCTGGTGCGCGAGTGGACGATTGCCACCACCGGCGCCAAGAAAGGATCCGACGGCGATGTGCAAAAGGATATCAACGAGTGGTATGCCGACCTGCTCAAGCTGAAACGGGACAAGGGCGTCGCCGGACTGCCCGACGCCGTAGCCGCCCTCACCCGCGAGCTATGGCGTTACGCCGTGGAGTCAGCCAACGATACGCTCGCCGCCGAACGCACCGTACTTGCCTGTGAAAAGGCGGAAGCGGAAAAGCTGATCGACCTGGCGCAAGAAGACACCTTGGCCGCGATCGACATCGCCAATGAACTGAAGGGAAAACTGACCATCGCCAATGCCGATCTGCTCGGCCGCGACCAGCAGATCAAGCGCCTGGAGCAGGCATTGGCGGAACAGCGCGCCACGCTGCAGGCAAAAGACGAACGCATCGCCGGCCTGGCCGCCGAACTGAGCCGCAAGGCCGAGGAGCATGCGGGCGGACAGGCCGAACTGGATGGGCTGCGCAAGCACAGCTTGCTGGAAATCGACAGGGCGCGCGCCGAATCCAGGCAATGGAAAGCCGAGTTCACGCGCATCGAGACCGAAAGCAAATCCGCCGCACACGCCTATCGCGAAAAGATATCGACGCTCGACAGCGAATTGTCGGGCGCAAAGGGCCGCCTGGGCGCTGTCGAGGAATCGCTGGCGGCGGCGAACAAGCGCGCGGAAATCGTGGAGACCGAGTTGTCTGCCGCAAAACTGCTAAATGGCGACGCCAGGCCGCGCCTCGGCGGCAGCAAGAAACCTGGCGCAGGCAGGCTTATCCGGCGACGCTGATTTTAAAAATGCGGCCCGGCTCCCGATCTTAAAAGACTCACTGCGTCAGCAAATCTTGAATGCCCCATCTGAGGGCGCCGGCTCTCCAGCATCCTCGACGGTCACATTACGCACCAGAGCGGCGGGCGGACCTCGCCTTGCCCAAAGGATGATGGCCTCAAGCGCCGCCGCTTCGCCATGAACGCAGGCTTCCACTGAGCCGTCCCGGCGATTGCGTACCCAGCCGGAAAGGCCTAGAGCAACCGCCTGGCCGGCAAAGGAAGCGCGATAACCGACACCCTGCACTCGCCCTTCTATCATCAGCCGCTTAGCCATCGCCAGTCTCGCTTTGTCGAATTGAAGTAAATGCCAATTTTGACACGCCTCGTCTTTTTCAGTCGGCGTGCAGCCCGCCCATCCCAAGCCCGGCACGCCGCGCGCGATCCCCTCCTGGATGCGACCCTTGACATCCATAACCATTTGGTTATGATTGATCGTGTGAAGCAGCACTTCACAGAAATCAAAACGAAGTTCGCATAAGCAAGGAATCGCAATGCACGCAGAACCGACGGCTGTTCTAAAAATCTTGTCCGATCCAACCCGGCGTGCAATTTTCGAGCGCTTGAGCAGAGACGGCGAAATGACGGTGCATGCCTTGACCGATCCGTCCGGGGTATCGCAACCCGCCATTTCGAAGCACCTCGGCGCGCTCAAGCTGGCCGGCCTGGTGCGCGGCCGGCGCGACGGACGCGAGACGTATTACAGCGCCGAGCCGAAAGCGCTGGCGCCGCTGATTGACTGGATAGATTTTTATTCAACCTTCTGGAACAGCCGATTTGACCACTTGGAAACCCTACTGAAAAGGATGGACCAATGATGCAGACCAACGACACCAAAACGCTGATTGTAGAACGGGAAATGCCGCATTCTCTCGACAAAGTCTGGCGCGCGCTCACGCAGAGTCCTCTCATCGAAGAATGGCTGATGCAGAACGATTTCAAGCCCGTCGTGGGCCACCGTTTCGATCTTCGTGCCGACTGGGGCGTGGTCGAGTGCCTGGTTCTTGCGATCGAGCCGAACAAAGCGTTGTCTTACACATGGGAAGCCCTGGGTCTCAAGAGCGTCGTCTCCTGGACTCTCACCCCGACGGGCACGGGAACCCGCCTGCGCATGGAGCAATCGGGCTTCCGGCCGGATCAGCAGCAGGCCTACGCGGGCGCCAAGTACGGCTGGCAGAAATTCTTCGCAAGTCTCGAAGGAGTGGCAGGAGGCCTTTCGTGAGCCGCGCCCTCGCCTCGCGCTACCAGCCCGTGCTGGTCGCACTGCACTGGCTGCTCGCGCTGATGATCATCGGCCTCCTATGCCTCGGCTTCTTCGTCCTTGCGGATATGCCGAATACCAATCCGAAGAAACTCGACATCCTCGTGTGGCACATGACGGGCGGCATATCCGTGCTCGCATTGATGATCCTGCGCGTCGTCATCCGCATAAGGAGCGCCCGTCCGGCAACGGCGACGACCGGTTCGCCCCTGCTGGACCGGCTGTCCTCCATTGCGCACTACAGCTTGTATTTGATCGTGTTCATGATAATCGCCAGTGGCTGGGCCACCGGGTGGTTCATTCGGAGCGTGTTCCAGCGTCCTGGCGAACTTCTACCCAGCAATTTCGCCATATTCCCCACGTTCCAGATCCATGCGGCTCTTGCAACCTTGCTGGCGATTCTGATCGCAACCCATATCGCGGCCGCGCTCTTCCATCAGTTCGTGTTGAAAGACAGTCTTTTCCGCCGCATGTGGTTCGGGCGACGCACAGTCGTTCCGTCAGAAAAATAGAAAGAAATGCTCACCATCTTGCAACCGAATATATTTGCAATTTTTAGGACAAGAACATGAAAAAAACAGACGCGAGCCAAGATCAGCCTGCATCGGAACTCATCTCCAAAAGAATCGCCGAACTAGGGGACTGGCGCGGGAAAACCCTCGGCAGAATGCGCCAGCTCATCAAGGAAGTGGATCCTGACGTCGTCGAGGAGTGGAAGTGGATGGGCACCCCGGTGTGGGCGCGCGACGGTATCATTTGCACCGGCGAATCCTACAAGGATAAAGTCAAACTTACCTTCATCAAGGGCGCCTCGCTGAAGGATCCGGCTCCCCTCTTTAACTCGAGCCTTGACGGAAATGCACGTCGCGCGATCGACATTTTCGAAGGAGAAGAGGTCGACGAGTCCGCCTTCAAGGCGCTCGTCCGCCAGGCGATTGCGCTCAACAGTTCCAGCAAGTCGAAACCTTCGAAGAAAGCGAAGCCTTAGGAAATTCCGCTATTTAACAAAACAGGTCCGGTATCGGGATCGCAGAGGTATGTTCCGCTGAAGGATACCCCCGGCTGGACCTGCGCAGGCCTACACACTTCAGGAGAATTCATGTTTGACCACGTCAAATTCGGAGTCAGCGACTATGCAGCGAGCAAATCCTTCTTCTTCAAGGCGCGCTCGAACCGCTCGGCGTAGCTGTTGCCGCAGAGGGGCCGCCGGCGTACGGTGTCGAACTTAGCCCAAAGGGTAAGGCTTCATTATGCCTGTACCAAACCGAAGAGAGGCCGGCGCATCTCCACTTGGCGTTCACGGCCGATAATCACCGGCAAGTCGAAGCTTTCTATCGCACGGCTCTGGAGGCGGGCGGCAAAGACAACGGCGCACCTGGCCTGCGCCCGCACTACCACGCGAACTACTATGCAGCTTTTGTCATTGGTCCGAGTAGAGTCTTCGCTGGCACACATAAAGCAATCGCAGCGTCAGTCCTGGCGCTCCTCTGTCGAATCAACCCGCCCCGGATAAAAAGCCAGGTAATTCTTGATCCCCTTGACTGCCGCATAGGGAGCCTCGTAAGACCACACGGCATTGACCGAGCGCTCGCCGCCGGATGGGATGCTGTAGTAAACGCAGTCGCCCTTGTAAGGACAGTAGGTAGCGTGCTCCGTCCGTTCCAGCAGCGCCATGTCGACATCCTCGCGCGGAATGTACTGGACGGCGGGATAAGCCGCCTCTTGCAGCCTCAAGGCCTTGTGCGTATCGGCAATGACGCGGCCGCCGACGGTGACGACGACGCGCGCCGCGTTGGGCGTAATCGTGATGGGATGATCGGGACCAGGAATTTTGACAGCCTTGGACATCATGACTTTTCCTTTTGCGTTACGGATTCGAAACCTTGCGCCGTCGCCGGCTCATCAACCTCGCTGGCTGCCTGCGTGATTGAGAGAATACTAGGAATCCAATAAACGCGCCGGCGCGGCAAAGCAGGCTCATCGCCTCTGGCAATACGGCTTGACGGCGGAGCGGGCTGAGGCCCCTGCGCCTTCCACCCAGGCGACAGGCTGCATTGTTTGCGCAGATGGGGCAAGGCGGCAAGCTGACCGACCGCTTCGGAGTGCAATGGATGTTCAACTGCACGGACCGGACAGCGCGCTGACCGGTCCGCCGCTCAATACCGGGCAGCCTCAGGCAGTGACGGTAAACACCACCGGCCCTGCCAGTTGCTCGGCATAGCCGTCGTTGGCGAGGAACCAGGCCTTGTAGGATCCGGCCGCCAGTCCCTGGGTCTTCAGCGTCGCCTGGCCGCCAAGCGCCGCCGCGTATTCATACACGCTATAAGTCTTGTAGCCGGCCTGGTCGGGAACGGTGCTGGAAACAGGGAACACGCCGATCCAGTTGCGCGGATTCTGCTTCTGCAGCGCGGTGTTGTAGTTGAATGCGATCGTGCTGCCCTGGCGTACGACTGGCGTCGGCGTCGACAAGGTCGAAGGCGCGATGACGCCGATCTGCGGATCCGTCCAGCTGCGGGCGGCGCTCTCGACGTGGCCGGCGATGCGGCGCAGGAAGCCGGCATCGGAGTCTGCCGTCACGCTGAAGTCATACCAGCCTTTGGCCGCGGCCAGCGGCACCATCAGGCGCAGAGACCTGCCGGCCTCGACCCGATACGGCGCCACAAAGCCGCGCGACGGCCCGGCATTGGCGCTCACCGTGAAGGTGCAAGCCTTGGCGCCCGCCTCGTTGGACAAGATCAGGACGATGGCGTGGCGCTCATAGTCGTCGCGCACCAGGATTTCCGGCCTTGCCGCGGCGGCGCTGCCGGCAGCCGCAAAGCTGCCTTTTATTTCCCTGAAAAAGCCGTTCGGGCCATGCACCCGCAATTCATATTGATCTGTGCTCCAGTTGCCGAGCTTGACGTCGCGCAGCGCTTTCCCTGCTTCCACCGCGTAATGCCACGGTCCGTCCTGGCGCAGATTCGAATAGGCGATGAAAGCGGCGCCGGCCTTGCCGGTATTGCCCAGGCTTAGCGTCAGTTCACGATGGCCGGACTGGGCGGCGGCACGGGCGTCGACATGGAACTGGTACGGCAAGCGGCAAGCCGGGCGCGGTTCGCGGTTCGACTCTTGCAGCGGAAAAGTCTGCTGCGCCGGCGGCGTGGCGCTGACCGGCGAATCGACCTTCTGGTAAGGCGGCGCCGGCGTGATCTGCGGCCAGGCTTTGTTGGGCGTCTTGAAGTCGAAGGCGGACGTGAGGTCGCCGCACACCGCGCGGCGCCATGGCGAGATATTCTTGCAAGTGACCTTGTCGCGATCCAGCCCCTTGCCTGTCGACAGCCATTCCTCCAGGAAGCGCAGCACCGAAGTATGGTCGAACAACTGGGAACAGACCCGGCCGCCGCGGCTCCACGGCGAAATCACCAGCATCGGCACGCGCGGCCCCAGGCCCTTCGGCTGCTGCTGGTAAACCTCGCCGATGCTCGGGTCGGCCAGGGTGGTCATGCCCTTGTCGGCGCTCAGCGGCGGCACATTGGACGGCATGTGATCGAAGAAACCGTCGTTTTCATCATAGTTGATCAGGAACACGGTTTTCGACCAGACCTCCGGATTGCTGGCCAGCGCACCCAGCAGCCTGGATGCGATGTCTTCGCCGGCATTGGGCGAAGCTTCCGGATGTTCGCAATATTCGTAAGGCGCAAAAATCCATGAAACCTGCGGCAAGGCGGTCTTGCCGTCGACGCCGTCGATATCGCGCTTGAACGCCTTGATCAGCAGATCGCCCTTGGTGCCGGCGGTATTGCCCTGGTTGGAGCCGTCTGCCAGCGCCCTGCCGTTGATATATAAAGACGAGCTGGTGCTGAGGCGGCTGCCGTCGCTGTTGACGCGGAAGTTCCTGAAGTAGGCCAGGTAGTTGTCGCCGTAGTTGTCGAACTCCTGGTAAGCCTTCCAGCTGACGCCATTGGCTTGCAATACTTCCGCGTAAGTCTTCCAGTTCGGCGCGGCGGCGGTGGTAGCGGCGCTGATGTCGTCGTTGTTGAGGTCGCCGTTATAGATAGGGTTGGCGTTATACAGGTTGCCGTCGTTCAGGCCGGTGATATTCTCGCCGGCAGTGCCGGACAGGGCATAGAAGCGGTTGGGATCGGTCGGGCCGAAAATCGAGCAGTGATAAGCGTCGCAGATGGTGAATGCGTCCGCCACCGCGTAGTAGAACGGCAGGTCGCCGCGGTCGAAATAGCCCATGGTGTAGGCCGTCTTCTTGGGCACCCAGGCATCCCAGTTCTTCCAGCTATCCTCTGAGCCTTTCCAGCTGTGGTTCAGGCCGACGCGCGTGGCATTGGTGCCCTTCGCATCGAAATGATAAGGCAGCACATAGGCGCCGCCGTTCGGCTGGTACCACACCGACTGCCCGCTGGGCAGCGAGATGGCGCGCGGATCGCCGAAGCCGCGCACGCCGGCCAGCTTGCCGAAGTAATGATCGAAAGAGCGGTTTTCCTGCATGAAAATCACGACGTGCTCGACGTCTGCAATGGTGCCGGTCTTGCAGTTGGCGGGGACGGCCAGCGCTTGCCGGATGGTGTCGGGAAAGACGCCTGCGGCTGCCGCGGCGGCGGCCGTTTTTGCCGTCAAGGCCAGGAAATCACGCCTGCTCTTTTGTGTCATGTGCTTATCTCCGGAAAATACATGGTGATGGTTGAATGCGACCGACAGGCTATAGCGCTTATATGACGCCCTCATGACGCTGCGGCATGCCGCGACGCTGGCGCACGACATGCTTGCCAACGTAGCATTCAGGCGGAGGGAAAACTTGTGACGAGGCGACAGGGATCAGCCGCATTGCGTCTGCGGCGCGCACTTTGCGGATCTGGCGGGGATTCTTATGCGGCGGCGGGATTGAGCAAACTCAGCCGGTAAGCATACGGCGCCTGCCCGCTCCAGCGCCGGAATGCGCGGGTAAACGCGCTCTGCTCGGAATAGCCCAGCAACTGGGCGATTTCAGCCAGCTGCAGGCGCGGGTCGGCCAGATAGTCTTCGGCCAGGCGCTGGCGGATACTCTCGCGCAGCTCCCTGAAGTTGATGCCGGCGGCGGCCAGCCGGCGATGCAAGGTGCGCGCCGAAACGTGCAGCTCGTTGGCGACCAGCTCCAGCTCCGGCTGGCCTTCGCGCACCAGGCGGGCGATGCAGCGCCGCACCGCCTGTTCGAAATCGTCGCTGGGCGGCAATTGCGCCAGCAAGTCATCGGCCTGTCGTTCCAGCACATTCAGCAGGACCGTATCGGGCTGCCGCAGCGGCAATGCCAGCAGCGCTTGCGGAAAGCGGATCGAGGTTTCCGGCTGGTCGAACAATACCGGACAGCCGAACCAGGCGAGATATGGCTGGATGTCGGCCGGCGCCGGATTGACGAAGCGGATTTCGGTGGCCACGATGCGGCGGCCGGTGGCGTTGTGGGTCAGTTGCAGCAGCGCCGTGATGGCGCACTCGTCCACCAGCGGTCCGGGACGGCCCTGGTCGACGCCCCATTCCAGCAGCAGGTCGCTGCCCTCCACGCTGCTGCGCATGGGATTGACGTCGTACAGCAGGCGCTGGTATTGCAAGGTGCGGGCCAGCGCCGCGCCGAGGTTGGGGCAAGCCAGCAGCACATAGCCCATCACGCCGAAATGCGCCGGCGTAATAGTTTGGCCCAGATGCAGGCCGAGCAAGGGATCATGCAAGTGTTCGGCGGCGCGTTGCAGCAAGGCGCGCCAAGCCGCCACCGGGTAACGCAGCGAGCCGCGGTCGGCCGCTTCCGGCGCGGCGACGCCCAGCAAGGCGGCCGCAGCCACACCCCGCTTTTCAAGATACTCATACAGCAGCCGCACATAGGTGCTGGGGACCACGCCCCGCGGCGGCTGTTCGGCTATGGTTTGGTGCATGGCGAGAATTGTCAAATAATTGTCTGTCGCGGTCAAGCCTTTCAGCCAGCCCCGGCGCTAAAATCCAGCGCATCGACTACGCGCATGGAGCAGCACATCATGATGGATCTGATTGCCTGGATGGAGAGCACTTTCGGTTCTCATATTGAGTGGAAACAGGTGGTGCTGATCGGCATGACGCCCTTGTTCCTGGTCGGCTTTGCCATCGAATGGCAGGTCATGCGCAAGCGCGGCGCGCGCCAGCAGTTCTATTGGAAAGACATCCTCACCAACCTCACCCTCGGCAGCAGCTACCAGCTGTTTGAGCTGGCGGTGCACGTGCTATTCGTCGGCGCCGCCATATTCTGGTTCTGGCATCACCGTTTCTTTACGATCCCGATCAACGGCTGGACCCTGCTGCCGATCTTCCTCAGCGTCGAATTCTGCTACTACTGGTTTCATCGCAGCAGCCACCGCGTGCGCTGGTTCTGGACCGCCCACGTGGTGCACCACAGCGGCGAGCACATGAACATGACGACCGCCATGCGGCAGTCGATGCTCTACCCGATCACCGGCTGGTGGCTGTTTTTCATGCCGCTGGTGCTGCTGGGCGTGCATCCGGCGGTGGTGTTCATCCTGTACGCCTGCGACCTGGTGTACCAGTTCTTCATCCACACCGAAAGCGTCGGCAAGCTGCACCCGGTGCTGGAGTACCTGTTCGACACTCCCAGCAACCACCGCGCCCATCACGGCCGCAACGACTGCTATATCGACAGGAATTACGGCGGCGTGCTGATCGTTTTCGACCGCCTGTTCGGCACCTATGTGGAAGAGCAGGAAGCCGTGGATTACGGCATCAAGCGCCAGGTCTACAGCCACAATGCGCTGACCCTCAATTTCCACGAATTCATCGCGATGTGGCGCGACGTCGCACAGCCGGGCAGCCCGGCGCAGCGCCTGAAGCACCTGTGGGCGCCGCCAGAATATGAGCGCGCGCCCTTGCCTTGAACTTGAACTTGAACCTGAACCGCGCCTATCTCTGCATCTGGATGTAACGCTTGACGTCGTCGAAAGTCACCTTGCCGCGCTTGGCGGTATCGATCTTGCTGAAGTTGTTGCTGACAAAACCGAGGCCGGCTTTCTGCGCCTGCTCCTTGGTCAAGACGCCCTTCTTGTCGACATCGGCGGCGTCGAAATCCGCTTTCAGGCCCTGATCCACCTGCTGCTGCAGATCGGCGCCTTTGCTGATCGGCGTTGGCGCCGGCAACGGCGCTCCCGGCGGCAGCAACGGTCCTTCCGTGCCTGCCTGGGCGATGCTCATGGCGCTGCTAAGGCCGGCGGCGCACAGCACCGCGCCGATTGAATGCCAAGAATTTTTCATGCTCGCTTCCTTTTCATCTGCATATTGCATCCGCATATTTCATCATAGGCGCTTTTAACGCAGCGTCATGGCTTTCAGGCTGGCAGCAGCCGGCGTGGTGTTGTCCGGCCACGGATCCGGCAGGTCGGCAAAGCCCATGGCGCCGGAAATCGGCGTTCCTTTGTAAAAACTTGCCAGATCGGCCTTGATCAACGGCCGCGAATCGTTGTCCAGGTAAGTCATATGGCCGCCGTTGTAGTGGGTCAGCTGGATGTTGGGCGGGTTTTGCTGCAGGCTGGGCAGGGTTTTCAGGCGTCCCAGGTCCTTTTCGGTGGCAAAGAAAGGCGTCACGAAATCATGATAGCCGTTGATCGAAAATATCTTGATTTTCGGGTTGAGCGCAATCTCCTGGGCCAGGTCGGGGATGGTATCCGGATAAGCCTTGCCGCCGTGGCTGAAATCCCAGGTCCAGCCTGGCGGCCGTCCTGAGGAATAGCTGGTGTTGGGCGCGCTGTACTTCAGGTAGTTGGGCAGCACCTGCTGGCTCTGGATATTGAAGAAACTGCTCACCAGCGAACTGGACGGATCGCCGCCCTGCGCCATGGCGCTGCCGTTGGCGGCGGCGACGCGGCCGTCATAGGATCCGATCAGGAAGCCGGGCTTGAGCTGGTCGCCGTAGCTGTTGCTGTTGGTGGCGACAGCCGTGCCGAAATACAGCTTGAGCGCTTCATTGCCCAGGCCGGACAGGCTGGCCAGGGTTGCAAACGATTGCGCCTGGCTGGCGCTGGGCGGGTCGCCATAGGTGTAATTGGCATCGTCGGTGAAGGAGGCATACTGTTGCAGCACGACGCCGCGCATGGTCGCCATGTAGCCAGGCGTGCTGGCCGGCGCCGGCGCCACCTTGTTGTAGTACGCCGCCACTGCGCCGAAAGTCGGCAAGGATGCGGCGTACTGGTCGCCGTTGCGGCCCATGTCGTTGTAATCAAGGATCGAAGAATTGAGGACGATCCCGCTCAGATGCACGCCAGCGCTTTCCAGCAGATGCGACAGCACAGCCGTGCGCGGCGTGCCGTACGACTCGCCATACAGATAGATAGGCGACGCCGAACGCTGGTTGGCCGTGATATAGCGCTGGATAAAGTCGCGCATCACGCCGGCATCCTGGTCCACGCCCCAGAACGTGGCATTGGTGTTGGGCGCGATCGCTTCGGAATAGCCGGTGCCGGGCGGATCGATGAATACCAGGTCGGTGGTGTCGATCAGGCTTTCCTGGTTGTCGACCAGCGGAAAATTCGGATAGCCGGTCCCTAGCGGATCGGCGGTATCGACGCGGGTCGGAGCGAACGAGCCCAGCCGCAGATAGATCGCCGGGCTGCCCGGTCCGCCGTTATAGAAAAATGTCACAGGCCGGGTCTTGGGGTCCTGGCCGTCCGCCGTGTAGGCGACATAGAAAAACGAGGCCTCCGGGTTGCCCTTGGCGTCGCTGGCAGTCAGATGCCCGGTGGTGGTCGTATAGGCAATATTGCTGCCTCCCAGCGCAAGGGTATGGTGCGCAATGGCGGCATTTTCACTGGCGCTGGGCAAGGAATCTGTCGGATTGACTGAATAGGCGACCGGATCGGTATATGGCTGATCCACGGCCGCATTGGCGGCGGCATTGCCGCCGCCGGAATCACTGCCGCCGCCGCAGCCGGCCAGCAGCGCTGCCATGCATGCACTGAGGACTGTCAGTTTCAATCGCCGATGAAGACTACCCATGAATTTCTCCCAGATATTTCCGTCGTGAATATTGCGCCGTATGGCCTGCCTGCGCGGGGTATTGTATAGCGCTTACAGGATATGCCCGCCGAAACCGGAAAAAGGGCCATCGCGGTGTCAGGCGATCTCGCTCAAAATCGCTTTGACGCGGTCCAGCGCCGGCGCGATATCCAGGGTTTCAATCGCGCCATAGCCGAAGAACAGGCCCTGCAGCGGCGGCTGCGCATGATAAAAGACGTCGATCGGATACAGGCCGACGTCGACCCGCCGCGCCAGCTTGAGCAGCAAGGGAAGATCGATTTCGCGCTTGGTCAGCGCAGTCATGTGGAAGCCGGCGGTGGCGGCGATCGGCTGCAGCCAGGGCGCCAGGTCGCCGGCAAAGCGCGCCAGCATCTGCTCGCGGCGGCTGCCGTAGATTGCATGGCAGCGCCGGATATGCTTTTGCAGATGGCCGTCGTCGATGAATTTGGCCAGCGCCCATTGCATCATGGTGGGCGCATGCCAGTCCGACAGGTGCTTGGCGATGGCCACCGCCTCGCGGATGGCGGGCGGCGCAATCAGGTAGCCGATGCGCAGCTCCGGCTGCATGACCTTGGAAAACGTGCCGACAAAGGCGACCAGCCCTTCCGTATCCATGCTTTGCAGGGAATCGGTGGGCCGCCCTTGGTAGCGGAATTCGCTGTCGTAGTCGTCTTCGATGATGATCGCGCCCAATTCGCCGGCGCGCTTCAGCAGCGCCTTGCGGCGCGCCAGGCTCATCGGCATGCCAAGCGGGAACTGGTGCGCGGGCGTGACATAGATCAGGCGCGTCTGCTCAGGGATCTGGTCCACCATCATGCCTTCGGCATCCACCGGAATGCAGGCAATATGGGCGCCCTGGCTGGTGAACGCGATGCGCGCCGACGGATAACCCGGATCCTCGACGGCCACGGTGCAGCCCGGCTCCAGCAGGACGCGGGCGATCAGGTCGATGGCCTGCTGCGCGCCATTGGTGACCAGCACGTCCGCCGGCACGCAGCGCACGCCGCGCGCAAACGAGGTATGGCGGGCGATGGCCTCGCGCAATACCGGCAAGCCTTCCGGATAGGAGTAGAAGCCGCGGTCGGCCTGGCTCTTGCGCAAGCCGTGCAGCACACACTGGCGCCATTCACTGATCGGGAAATGGCTTTTGGTGCCGCCGCCACCGACAAAATCATAGCCTGAGCGGCGGTCCGGTCCGGGCGCCGGCAAGGGAATCGAGCGCCCCAGCCAGGTTTTCAGGGTAGCGCCGCCGGTCAGGTCCTTGCCGGCAAACTGGCGCGGACGCGCCTGCGTTGCCGCGTTGACAAAAGTGCCGCTGCCGACCTTCCCCACCAGAAGCTGCTCGACGGTCAGACGGGCGTAGGCTTCCGACACGGTCTTGCGCGACACCCGCAGCTGCTGCGCCAGCAGGCGCGACGGCGGCACCTGTTCGCCGGCCGCCAGGCGTCCGCACTGGATCGCTTCCCTGATCTGCCGATAGACCTGCCCCGCCAGGTCCTTATCGCCGTCAATGACGACATGCAACTCCATAAGCGCTCCACATACGATAGGTAAAACAGGCAAGAGCCTGCTGTGCTTGATGCAACCCAGCGTTTTAGCATGTCCGTGCAGCCAGTGCAAACGCGCCCAGTGGCCTCCTGTTTTTTAGCGGAATTGGTTATCCGCGGATGTCTTTGGCTCCCCTATCATGCAGTCTCTTACCAACGAAGCAAATACAGGAGAATATCTTGGAAGCACGTATCGATTTCTACACCGCCTCGCCGGAAGTGATGAAAGCCATGATTGCGCTGGAAGGCGCCGTCAACAAGCTGGGCCTCGAACCATCGCTGCTGGAGCTGGTCAAGCTGCGCGCATCGCAGCTCAACGGCTGCGCCTTTTGCATCGACATGCACACCGCCGATGCCCGCAAGGCCGGCGAAACCGAGCGCCGTCTGTACGCCGTCACCGCCTGGCGCGAAGCACCCTTTTTCAGCGACCGCGAACGCGCCGCCCTGGCCTGGACCGAAGCCGTGACGCTGATCGCCCAGACCCATGCGCCGGACGCCGACTACGCGCTGCTGCGCGCCCAGTTCAACGACGCCGAAATGGTCAACCTGACCCTGGCCATCAACACCATCAACAGCTGGAACCGGCTGGCGGTCGGCTTCCGCAAGATGCCGGCAGCGTAACTATCCGGCTGGCGTCCCGCGCCGGGGGTGCGGCGGATGAAGCTGCCGCAACACCCGCAATCCGCTGAACCCTGCTCGCAGCCGCTCTCGTCAAAAAAGAGACTAGAGAAGACTCCCGGTCTCTGTTACTGTTTCGCAGCAATGACAGTTTACACACGACCATCGCCTGAAAATATCCATGAGCACAGACACAGCACGCGCCAGGGCCCTTGAACTGGCGGATTACCTGGCCCCTCTCGGGGAGATTACGGTATCGCGCTTTTTCGGCGGCGCCGGGCTAAGCATCAACCAGTTGCAGTTCGGATTCGTCATCAAGGGCGCGCTCTACCTGCGGGTAGACGACAAGAGCCGCCCGGCCTTCGAAGCGCTGGGTTGCGAACCGTTTCGCTACGCGACCAAGGCCAAGACGGTGACGGTCGCTAGCTACTACCAGGTGCCGGCCGCGATGGAAGATGATCCGGAGGCCCTGCTGGACTGGGTAAGCCGCCTGCGTCGCGGCACCCTGGCCTGAGCGCCAGCTGATCAAGATCTTTTCACTTGGTCTCTGGAAATGCCCGGCCAAGGCTGAAACGCAGCTTGCCGCCGACCATGCGCACGCGCAGCTGGCGATACTTCATCAGGTAATGGATCCCGACCCACGCTGCCGCAAAGCCGGAAGCGGCGCCGACGCCCATTGCCCAGCGCGGACCGAAGGTATCGGCGACCCAGCCGACCACCGGCGCGCCAAGCGGCGTGCCGCCCAAGGCCAGCGCCAGCAGGATCGCCATCACCCGGCCGCGCATGGCGGGCTCGGTCGAGAGCTGCACCATGCTGTTCGCGGTGGTGGTGAATGTCTGGGCAGCGACGCCGATCAGCACCAGCGCAATCGCGAACAACCCATAGCCCGGCATCAGCGCCGCCAGCACCAGGCCGCCGCCGAAGACGCCGGCGCCGGTCAGCAGCCAGGTCATGCGCGGCCTCTCGCGGCGCGCGGCCAGCAACGCGCCGGTCACCGATCCGAGCGCCATGATCGACGACAGGAAGCCGTACTGGTGCGCGCCGGCGTGGAACACGCTGACCGACATGGTTGAAATGAAGATGGGGAAATTCAAGCCGAAGGTGCCGATCAGGAAAAACATCAGCAGGATGGCTTTCAGGTCGGGCCGGCCCCAGATATAACGGAAGCCCGCCGCCAGGCTGCCGCGCGCAGGGGCGGCGCGGGCGCGCAGATGCAGCTCGTCGAGCCGCAGCAGGCTGAGCGAGGCCAGCACCGCGGCGAACGAAGCGGCATTGAGCAGGAATACCCAGCCGGCGCCGATCACCGCGATGAGGACGCCGGCGATGGCGGGTCCGATCATGCGGGCGGCATTAAAAGAGGTCGAATTCAACGCCACCGCATTCGACAGCTCGTGCTCCTCCACCAGTTCCGAAACAAAAGTCTGGCGCGCCGGCGCATCGAACGCGGTGACGCAGCCAAGCAGCAAGGCGAACAGATAGACCTGCCACAGCTGGACCACGCCGGCCACGGTAAGAATCCCCAGTCCCAGCGCCAGCGCACCCATCGCCGCCTGCGTGACGATCAGCAGCTTGCGGCGGTCGAAGTGATCGGCGGCATAGCCGGTCAGCGGCAGCAGCAGCGCCTGCGGCCCGAACTGCAGCGCCATCACTATGCCGACGGCAGTCGCGTTATTGTGGGTCAGCTGGGTCAGGACGATCCAGTCCTGGGCGGTGCGCTGCATCCAGGTGCCGACATTCGAAACCAGCGCGCCGCCGGCCCATAGCCGGTAATTGAAATTGTTCAGCGAGCGGAATGTACCTGTCAGCACAATGTGCTCCCGTCTGCCATCTGGATGGCCGGCAGGCTCATGGGAGGCGGCTATCCAGCAGAGCGATGATCTCCCGGCTGCTGCCGGTTTCGCCTAGCCGCGGGAAGATCCGGGTAACGCTGTTGTCGTGCGCCTCGGCGCTGGTGTCGGTCATGGCGTCCAGCGCCAGCGTGACATTGAAACCGAGCTCGTGCGCCTGACGCGCGGTCGACTCGACGCCGATGCTGGTGGAGACGCCGGCCAGCACCAACTGGGTGACGCCCAGCTTTTTCAGGTGCGCATCGAGCCCGGTGCCGGTAAATGCGCCCCAGGTGCGCTTGCTGACCAGATGGTCTTGCGGCTGCTGCTGCAGTTCCGGCACCAGGTCGGCCCATCCGGCCGGCAGCGCATCGAGCTTGCGCGCCTGTTCGGCCCGCCCCGGCGCGCCGCCGGTGACGTTGACCAGCACCACCGGCAAGCCATGCCGGCGGAAGGCTTCAGCCAGCGCTGCAGCGTGCAGCACCACTTGGCTGGCCGGGTGTACGGTCGGATAAGCGACGATGCCTTTTTGCAGATCGATGACGACTAGTGCGGTGTTCGGATCCAGCGTGCTGACAGTCATGGGATGCTTTCTATTAATCAGGTTGGGCGCAACATGGCGCAGGATGGCACAAGATGGTTCAGGCGTCGGCCAGGCGTTTCAGCAATTCGACGCTGGCCGCCAGCTGGTCCAGCTCGTCTGCCGCGAACTTGGTCCGGATCGCGCGCAACAGCCAGTCTTCTCTTGCCGCCCGGCTGGCGCGTATCATTTCCCGGCAGGCGTCCGTCAGCGACAATATGGTTTGCCTGCCATCGGCTGGATCCGCCGCACCGGCCACCAGCCCGGCGGCCTCCAGCACCGCGACGGTGGCGCCCATCGATTGCGGCCGCACGCCTTCCGCCTTGGCCAGGCCTGTGACTGTCGCCGGGCCGTCGCGCTCCAGCCGGATCAGCACCGACTTTTGCGAGCCGGTGAAATCCCCCGCATGGGCCTGTTCGCGCAGCCGCCGGCTGAGGCGGCCGAGCACTACCCGCAGCTCTCCTGCCATGGCGGATGCGTGGGCGATATCGGGATCGTTTTGTTCACTCATGTTCCATAGTCTAGTACATATGAAGACAAACTACAAAGTTTTCCTTCATATAGTGTTTCAGGCCTTTCCGCTTGCCGCCTGATCGCCTACATTGATTCATGTCTCTGCAATTGCAGCTGTAGCTATAATTGCAACTTCACCCAACTCACCTAAAGGAACAGTCAACATGTCAGCTAACCAGGCAAAATTCGTGTGGTATGACGTCATGACCAGCGACACCAAGGCCGCCGAGGCTTTCTACAGCAGCGTGGTCGGCTGGAAGATGCAGGACGCCGGCATGGGCGGCCCTGCCTACACCATCCTGTCGGCGGGCGACATCATGGTCGGCGGCCTGATGGCGATTCCGGAAGAGGCGCGCGCCATGGGCGCCAAGCCTTGCTGGATGGGTTATATCGCAGTCAGCGACGTCGATGACTACGCTGCGCGGGTAACGGCCGCAGGCGGTTCGATCCGGCGCGCGCCGGCCGACATTCCCGGCGTTGGCCGCTTTGCCGTGGCGGCCGATCCGCATGGCGCCGGTTTCATCCTGTTCAAGGGCAATAGCGAGGCCCAGCCGGTGCCGCCAGCTGCCGGCACGCCCGGCCATTTCGGCTGGCATGAACTGCATGCCGGCGATCTCGACAGCGCCTTTGCCTTCTATGCCGGCCTGTTCGGCTGGACCAAGGCCGAAGCCATCGACATGGGGCCGATGGGCGTCTACCAGACTTTCGCCACCGGCGGCGCGCCGCTCGGCGGCATGATGACCAAGACTGCCGACATGCCGGTGCCTTGCTGGCTGTACTACATCAATGTAGAAGCCATCGACGCTGCGGTTGAGCGCGTCAACGCTGGCGGCGGCAAGATCATCATGGGGCCGCACCAGGTCCCGGGCGGCAGCTGGATACTGCAGGGATTTGACCCGCAAGGCGCGATGTTCTGCCTGGTGGCGCCAAAACGCTAAAAGCTGGCCCCGGGCCAGGCAGCCGGCGGCGCGCAACACATATGGATATGAGAATCCATTATTTGCGGCGGCCAGGCTTAAGCGGGTGTAATGCTGTTTTTGCCTGGCGCCGCCTGCGAAAACCATGCACCCGCTCCGTTACCAAAGCCATCTTATGTCTATTGCCATCGATACAGCCATTCCTCCGGGCCTGCCTTCCCAGGCGTTCCAGATCACGCCGCTCGGCGGCCCGCTGGGCGCGGAAATCACCGGCCTCGACCTCAACCTGCCGCTGACCGGGCTGGATCTGGCGCGCATACGCATGGCCCTGGTCAGGCATGGCCTGCTGGTGTTCCGCGAGCAGCGCATCACGCCCGAGCAGCACGTGGCGTTCAGCCGCTGCTTCGGTCCGCTGCAAATCCATGTGCTGAACCGCTTCCACCTGCCCGGCCATCCTGAAATCCTGATCGTTTCCAATGTCGTCGAAAACGGCAAGCCGATCGGCCTGGTCGATGCCGGCGCCGACTGGCATTCCGACCTGTCGTACATGCCCAGGCCCAGCCTGGGTTCGCTGCTGCATGCGCAAGAATTGCCGGCGGAACAGGGCGACACCTTGTTCGCCAACATGTTCAAGGCCTACGACACCCTGCCGGCCGACGTCAGGCAAACGCTGGAAGGCCGGCGCGCGGTGCATTCCTATGTGTACCGCTACCGGCGCCTGCAGAAGCTGTCGCCGTGGCGCGCCGACCTGACGCAAAAGCAGATCGACGAGGTGCCGGAGGTCGAACATCCGGTGATCCGCGTGCATCCGGAAAGCGGCCGCAAGGCGCTCTTCGTCAGCGAAGGATTCACCTCGCACATCGTCGGCCTGCCGCCGGATGAAAGCGCGGCGCTGCTGCGTTTCCTGCATGAACACACGATACGCGCCGAAAACGTCTATCGCCATCAATGGCATGCCCATGACATGGTGTTCTGGGATAACCGCAGCACCGTGCACTATGCCGCCATCACGCCGCCGCATCTGCGGCGCACCCTGTACCGGACTACGGTTGAAGGCGACGTCCCGGTCTGAGGTCTGCGCCGGGGCAAAGCCGACAGCCAAGCTGGATTACAATACAAAGCCAAGCCCCCTCCCCAGCATTCATCGATGAAGTCAGGCCAAGCCAGCATGCCCCCATCCCCCAATCCCGCCAGGCTGCGCAACTTTATCCGCTCTTTGGCCGAACTACTTGACAGCAAACCTGCCGAAAACCGCATCCTGCAAGAAGGCGGCGTCCTCCTGCAGCAACTGATCGCAAGCGACGACTGGCTGCCGGATGCCTGCGCCCAGGCGCTGCCGGAACGCTACCAGCAGTACTTGCTGCACGTCGATTCGGCCGAACGCTTTTCGGTCGTCAGCTTCGTCTGGGGGCCAGGACAGGCAACGCCCATCCATGACCATACGGTATGGGGCCTGGTCGGCATGTTGCGCGGCGCCGAATACTCGCAGGCATACAAGGCCGGAGACGATGGCTGCCTGCGGCCGGACGGCGCTGCGGTCAAGCTGCTGCCGGGCATGGTCGAGGCGGTATCGCCTAGCGTCGGCGACATCCACAAGGTCTGCAATGCTTGCCCGGACCAGGCGTCGGTCAGCATCCACGTGTACGGCGCCAACATCGGGGCGGTCAGACGCTCGGTGTACGCGGAAGACGGCAGCAGCAAGCCATTCATTTCCGGCTATTCCAACTCCCAGCTGCCGAATATCTGGGACCTTTCCAGCGAACTGAAGAATACATGACAGCCGATATTGCCAGCCATCCCGCAACAGCCGTCCCCACCCTCTCGTTCCAGCAAGTTCTTGCCGCACTGCTGGCGCGGCAAGAACTTGCCTTGCTGGACGTGCGCGAAGAAGCGCCGTTCGCCGAAGCGCACCCCCTGTTCGCCGCCAACCTGCCGCTGGGCCGCATCGAGCTGGAAGCCTATGCCCGCATTCCGCGCCGCGACACCACTATCGTTGTCTATGACGATGGCGAAGGGCTGGCTTTGGCTGCGGCGCGGCGCCTGCTGCAGCTAGGCTATAGCGCGGTGCATCTGCTGGAGGGCGGCTTGCAAGGCTGGCGCGCCGCCGGCGGCGAGATTTTCCGCGACGTCAATTCCGCCAGCAAGGCTTTCGGCGAACTGGTCGAATCGCAGCGTCATACGCCGTCTCTATCGGCGCCGGAAGTCAAGGCCTTGCTGGATACCGGGGCGGATGTGGTAGTGCTGGATGCACGCCGCTACGACGAATACCACACCATGAGCATCCCCGGCGGCGTCAGCGTTCCCGGCGCGGAACTGGTGCTGCACGCACGGGCGCTGGCCCCGCGCCCGGAAACCAGGATCATCGTCAATTGCGCCGGCCGTACGCGCAGCATCATCGGCAGCCAGTCGCTGATCAACGCTGGCATGCCGAATCCGGTCAGCGCCCTGCGCAACGGCACGATCGGCTGGACCTTGGCTGGCTAACAGCTGGAACACGGAAAAACGCAGAGATTCTCGGACCATGCCGATCCGCTGAGCGCGGCCGGACATCAAGAACAGGCACAGGCTGCCAGCCGGAACGTTGCGGACCGCGCCAGAGTCGGCCGCGCCAGCCTGGCGCTGCTGCAAGGCTGGCAACAGGAAAACGGTCGCACCACTTACCGCCTGGATGTGCGTACGCCGGAGGAATATATTGCCGGCCATCTGCCCGGCTTCAGCTGTGCGCCGGGCGGCCAGCTGGTGCAGGAAACCGACCATGTTGCGCCGGTGCGCGGCGCCCGCATCGTGCTGGCGGACGACGACGGCGTGCGCGCCAACATGACGGCTTCGTGGCTGGCGCAGATGGGATGGGATGTCCATGTGCTGGACGGATTGCAGAAAGCCGATTTCAGCGAGGCCGGCCAGCCGCAGCCGACGCTGCCGCCCTTACCTCCATCCGCATCGGTATCTGCCGCAGAGCTTGCGCAATGGCTGGACGATTGCGGCAATCAGGCAACCGTGCTGCTCGACTTCAGCAGCAGCGCCAGTTACGTCAGGCAGCACATTCCCGGCGCCCGCTTCGCCCTGCGCTCGCAACTGGCAGCGGTATTGCAGCAAACGCCAGACGCCGCGCGCTATGTCCTCGCCAGCGGCGACAGCCTGTTGGCGAGTTATACCGCCGGCGATCTGCAGCAGCTGACGGAGCGCCCTGTATTTGTGCTGGCCGGCGGCACGGCCGCATGGATCGCCGCCGGGCTGCCCGCGCAGTCGGGCGAGACCGCGCTAGCCTCGCCCCGCATCGACCGTTATCGCCGCCCTTACGAAGGCACCGATAATCTGGCCGCCGCCATGCAAGCCTACCTGGACTGGGAATACGGCCTGGTAGCGCAGCTGGCGGCAGACGGCACGCACGGTTTCTTCGTGATTTGATCAGCCTTGATCAGCCGCGGAAATAGCGCGCTGGCGTAAACGGCATGGCAGCCACTTCCACCGGCACCGCCTTGCCGCGCACCAGTGCATGCAGCTGGGTGCCTACTTTGGCGAATGCCGTCTCGACATAGCCCATCGCTACCGGCTTATCCAGCGTCGGCCCGAAACCGCCGCTGGTGACCTTGCCGATCACCTTGCCGTCGGCATCGACCAGTTCCGCGCCTTCGCGCACCGGCATGCGTTCCAGCGGCAGCAGCCCTACCCGCTTGCGGCTGACGCCTTGTTCCAGGTGCTGCTCGATCTGCGCAGCGCCAGGATAAGCGCCGGCACGGGCGCCGCCGGGACGCCGCACCTTGGACAGCGCCCAGGTCAGGCTGGCCTCGACCGGCGTGGTGGAGACATCCATATCGTGTCCATACAAGCACAGGCCGGCTTCCAGCCGCAGCGAATCGCGGGCGCCGAGGCCGATAGGCGCAACTTCTTCCTGCGCCAGCAGCAGCCGCGCCAGCGCTTCCGCCTGGGCGTTCGGCACGGAGATTTCAAAACCGTCTTCGCCGGTGTAGCCGGAACGGCTGATGAAGCATTCGGCGCCGGCCAGCGTGACTTTGCCGGTCTGCATGAAGACCATCTGCGCGGTTTCCGGCGCCAGGCGCGCCAGCACCGCAGCGGCCGCCGGCCCCTGCAAGGCCAGCAGGGAGCGGTCGCTCAGTTCTTCGATCTGGCAACGGCCGGCAAGGTGCTGGCGCAGGTGCGCGGTATCCTGCTGCTTGCAGGCGGCGTTCACCACCAGGAACAAGTGGTCGCCGCCATTGCTGACCATCAGGTCGTCCAAAATGCCGCCTTGCGGATTGGTGAACACGGCGTAGCGCTGGCGGTTGGCCGGCAGGTCGATGATGTCGACCGGCACCAGCGATTCCAGCGCAGCCGCGGCGTCCGGGCCGCTCAGGCGCAGCTGGCCCATGTGCGAAACGTCGAACAGGCCGGCCTGGGCGCGGGCATGCTTATGTTCCTTGAGGATGCCGCTCGGGTATTGCAGCGGCATGTCGTAGCCGGCGAACGGCACCATCTTGGCGCCGAGTTCGATATGCAGGTCGTAAAGTGCGGTGCGCGCTGAAGCGGTAGCGCTACTGGTATCAGACATGAGAGTTCGTCCTTTTCATTTTCACATGCGCGTGTTGCGCAGAAGATAGCGTGAGAGCGGGCAGTCCAGTGCAAACGGCCAGCGGACCCGCGTGGGCGGTTCCGCTGGCATGACTGCGCTGTCCTGCTGCGCTCCTTACTCGTAGTCCGACATCGGCGGACAGGAGCAGACCAGGTTGCGGTCGCCGTAGACGTTATCGATACGTCCCACCGGCGGCCAGTACTTGTCCTTGCGCAGCGACTTCAGCGGATACACCGCCTGTTCGCGCGAATAGGCCCGCGACCACTCGTCAGTCAGGTCCTGCGCGGTATGCGGCGCATGGCGCAAGGCTGTCTGTTCGGCCTGGATATCGCCGTTCTCGACCGCCCGGATCTCTTCCCGGATGGCGATCATGGCGTCGCAGAAGCGGTCCAGCTCTTCCTTGGATTCGCTTTCGGTCGGCTCGATCATCAGCGTGCCGGCCACCGGGAACGACATGGTCGGGGCATGGAAGCCGTAGTCGATCAGGCGCTTGGCGACATCTTCCACCGTGATGCCGGTCTTGTCCTTCAGCGGCCGCAGGTCGATGATGCCTTCATGCGCCACCAGGCCGTTGCTGCCGGTGTACAGGATCGGGTAATGCGGCGCCAGGCGGTGCACGATGTAGTTAGCGTTGAGGATGGCGATCTCGCTGGCCTGCTGCAGCCCCTTGGCGCCCATCAAGGTGATGTAAGCCCAGGTGATCGGCAAGATGCTGGCGCTGCCCCAAGGCGCGGCGGAGACCGGCGCGATGCCGTTTTCCAGCATGCGATGGCCTGGCAGGAAAGGCGCCAGGTGGCTCTTGACGCCGATCGGACCGACGCCCGGACCGCCACCGCCATGCGGGATGCAGAAAGTCTTGTGCAGGTTCAGGTGCGAAACGTCGCCGCCGAACTTGCCCGGTGCGCACAGGCCCACCATGGCGTTCATGTTGGCGCCGTCGATGTACACCTGGCCGCCGTGGGCATGGACGATGTCGCAGATCTCGCCGATCGCTTCCTCGAACACGCCATGGGTCGACGGATAGGTAATCATCAGCGCCGCCAGGTCGCCGGCGTGCTCGTCAGCCTTGGCGCGCAGGTCGCCGACGTTGACGTTGCCCTGCTCGTCGCATTGCACCACTACCACTTGCATGCCGGCCATGTGGGCGGTGGCAGGATTGGTGCCGTGGGCCGAGCTCGGGATCAGGCAGATGTTGCGCTGGCCTTCGCCGCGGCTTTGATGGTAGGCGCGGATCGCCAGCAGGCCGGCGTACTCGCCTTGCGAACCGGCATTCGGCTGCAGCGACACGGCATCGTAGCCGGTGCAGACGCACAGCATCTGCTCCAGGTCGGTCACCAGCTGCTGGTAGCCCTGGGCCTGGTTGAGCGGCGCAAACGGATGCAGCGAGCCGAACTCGGGCCAGGTTACCGGGATCATTTCAGTGGTGGCGTTGAGCTTCATGGTGCAGGAGCCGAGCGGAATCATGCTGCGGTCCAGCGCCAGGTCCTTGTCCGCCAGTGCGCGCAGATAGCGCAGCATCTGGGTTTCGGAGTGATGGCTGTTGAATACCGGATGCGTCAGATAGGCGCTGCTGCGCGCCAGCGACACCGGGATGCGCTCTGCCGCTTCTGCTTCCAGCTGGTCGAACGCCGGCAGCGCCTTGCCGACGGCAAAGATGCCCCACAGCGCCTCGACATCGGCGCGCGTGCTGGTTTCGTCCAGCGCGATGCCGATGCTGCCGTCGTCGATCGGCCGCAGGTTGATCATCTGGCTGCGGGCTGCCGCATGGATGTCCTGGGTGTGGCCGCCGGTATGCACGGTCACGGTATCGAAGAAACTGGCGGTCGGCACGGCATGATGCAGCTGGCGCAGGCCTTCTGCCAGGATCGCGGTCAGGCGGTGCACGCGCTGGGCGATCGTCTTCAGGCCTTGCGGGCCGTGATATACCGCATACATGCTGGCGATATTGGCCAGCAGTACTTGCGCGGTGCAGACATTGCTGGTGGCTTTTTCGCGGCGGATATGCTGTTCGCGGGTTTGCATCGCCAGGCGGTAAGCGGGTTCGCCGCGGCTGTCGATGGAAACGCCCACCAGCCGTCCGGGCATCACGCGCTTGTGCGCATCGAGGGTGGCGAAATACGCTGCGTGCGGGCCGCCGTAACCGAGCGGCACGCCGAAGCGCTGGGCGCTGCCGATGACGACGTCGGCGCCGAATTCGCCCGGCGGCGTCAGCAGGGTCAGCGCCAGCAGGTCGGCCGCGACCACCACCAGCGCTTGCTTGCCATGCGCCATGCGCACGGTGTCGGCATAGTCGTGGATCTCGCCGCTCAGGGTCGGGTATTGCAGCAGGACGCCGAAGCAGTCGAGCCGCTCCAGATCCTTGCGGTGATCGCCGACCACCACCTCGACGCCGATCGGCGCGGCGCGGGTGCGCAGCACGTCGATGGTTTGCGGGTAGCAGTCTTGCGAAACGAAGAAGATCTTGCTCTTGTTCTTGGACAGGCGCTGGCAGAAGGTCATCGCCTCGGCCGCCGCGGTCGCCTCGTCCAGCAGGGACGCATTGGCGATTTCCATGCCGGTGAGGTCGGTAATCATGGTCTGGAAGTTCAGCAACGCCTCCAGCCGCCCCTGCGATATCTCAGGCTGATACGGCGTGTAAGCGGTATACCAGGCCGGGTTTTCCAGCAGGTTGCGCAGGATGACGGTCGGCGTATGGCAGTTGTAATAACCCATGCCGATATGCGACTTGAACATCTGGTTCTTGCTCGCGATCTGGCGCAGTGCCGCCAGTGTTTCGGCTTCGCTGCGAGGGGAGCCAAGAGCAAGCGGCTGCTTTTCCAGGATGGTGTCTGGTACGACTTTATGTATCAATGCCTCGATAGAATCGAAACCGAGCGCCGTCAGCATGGCCTTTTGCTGGGTGTGATCCGGGCCGATGTGGCGTTCAATGAAATCGGCGTGTTGCGCCAGATCTTCAAGAGCAGGCCGTGATTGTGTCATGGATGCTTTTCCTTCTTGTGTGTCTTGTGTGAACAGTAAAATTACGCGCTGCCTTTGCCGCTGCTTAAGCCTGGCCCTTGATCATGGCAGCATAAGCCGCTTCATCCATCAGACTGTTCAACTCGGCTGCATCGTTCACTGTCATCTTGAAGAACCAGCCCGCGCCCATCGGATCTTCATTGATCTTGCCCGGCTCATCGGCCAGCGTTTCATTGATCTCGGTGACGGTGCCTGCGACCGGCATCATGATTTCACTGGCTGCCTTGACCGATTCGATCACTGCCGCTTCGTCGCCCTTGGCGAGTGCGGCGCCGACTTCAGGCAATTGCACAAACACCAGGTCGCCCAGATGGTCTTGCGCGTAAGCCGTAATGCCGACCGTCACCACATCATCGGCCTCAACGCGCAGCCATTCATGCTCAACCGTATATTTCACCTGACTCATGCTATCTCCTGTTAACGACAAAAATTATTAAAATCTACACAAACCGGCAGCCGCTCGGCGCCGGAAAATTCGGGTAGAAACCGCCTCTGCGGCCCGCTATTCGACCATAACTTCGGCCACTGCAACAGCGTATTTTCCCACGCCTCCGGTTGCTTTTTACAAGCTGATGATTTTAATCAGGATTTTGACTTTTCCATGACCCTCCATGGCTTTCAATCTTTCATTTTCCGCAAGAAAGCAAACGCTCAATCACGCTTTTTGCAGATCGAAATGCGATCTTTGATTCAAGCTTCTTTCTCATGCTTGGCGAGCAGCTGCGTCGCGTTAACTTACAAAAAAATCACCTTAATCTTGTTTACATTGAGAAACATTTGCCCTATGATCGATTCAAACGGAGTATACAGACCTGTCTGTTTTTACCGATGCATTCAATTTTTTGCGTTCCGGCCGAAGCAATTCGCGTGTGGCGTTATCTGATTTGCAGGAGATCGGACGGAAATTGGTCGAACTGGAATCAATGGTCGACGCTAGATAGTGGAAATCTAAGGGCCTGTATTTTATCAATCTGGAATTGGATCATCGGAACATGCAAACCTTGGCTCAGGAAGTTGATGTAAATCCGGCGCTTTCTTTTTCACTGAATTCGCTGCTGCTGGTCACTGCTCAACCCGTCCTTCATCGCTTAGCGTCCTACGGCGCGCTGCCGCGGCAGATGATCCAGATCATCTCGCGCGCTTCGGTGCGGCTGCAGGATTCGGATATGCTGATTTCGCAGACGCCGCACAGCTACGAGCGCAGCGAAGAAATCCGCCAGCCTTCAGTGGCCCTGGGGCATCAGGAACATGCGATGGCCGAAAGCATGCTGGAGCTGATCCGCCAGGAAGGCCTGGCGCCGCACTACAAATCCTTCATGCAGACCTTTGCCCGCATCCTGTTTTCGCTGTTCCTGACGCCCGGCCAGTACGACCGTGCCTGCGCCTGCCTCGACAGCGGCAACAACCTGCACTTCCTGATGAGCGATGGCGGCGAGCCGACATTGAGCAGCTGGCGCACCGTGGCGCAACCGGAAGGCGACGGCTTCAAGCTGCATATCGACAAGGTATGGGGCATGCATGCCAACCTGGACGGCATGGCAATTGTGGTAGCCCGTACGCTCGGCGCCTACTTCCCCTCCGCCTACCTGGTCTGGCCGGAGCAATACGCAACCCTCAAGCGCACTGCCTGCGGCGCCCCATTTCTGGATGACGTGGTCCAGCTGGGCAACGTCAAGGGTACGGTCCAGGTGGCGCAAGGCGACCGTCTGCAAGCCCGCGGCTCCGCGGTGCTTAACAAATATCTGACCACGGTTCGTCCGCTCCTGGTGCGCGCACTGATGGCGCATGTCGAATGGCTGGCCACCCAGGGCCGCGTCGAGCTGACCGTTGAAGAACGTAGCGCACTGGGCTTCATTGCCGCCGCCGCGCGCGCCGAGACCCAGTCCGGCCGCTATGACAACGAAGACGTGCACCGCGCGCTGGCGCTGAAATTTGCTTCCAATGAATTGCTGCTGCACCTGGTCAGCCGCGGCGCAGTCAGGGGATTTTCCGATCAGCGCGATCTTTTGGCATTCACGAAAATGGAAGGGAGCTCATACCGTTGCTACCACGAATTGCGCGCAAGCATGCGCGTTAGCAAGGCCGGTCTGCTGCCAGGATTTGCCGGTGCAGCTGCGCGATGAAAATCCGCCGGGTTTGTTGCGCACCTGAGGCTGTTAACGCGCAAGGCCGTCAACCAGAAGCTGGATTGACGGCCGCCTTGCCTGTTGCAGATCCTGGCTTCGCCGGTCAGGCCTTGCCTGCCGCCGATGCGTGCGTTTGCAGCATGCCAAGCAATGCATCGTAATAATCCTGGCAAGTATTCAGGCGCAACATGGCGCCTTGCAGGATTTCTCCGCGCGCTTCTGGGTATTTTGCGTCAAGCGGCACGATCACGTTTTCCAGCCAGCCCTGCGCATGAACGACGTCGATACTGATATGTTCCTTGTAGTAATCGACTTCGCCGCCCTTGCCCAGGCCGATACGGTGGCAGCCATGCACCAGCTTTTCATACTGGCGCGGATCCAGCAGCTCGGTGATCGCCATGATGCCGATCGCCTTGAAGTAATGCTTGCGCTGCAGACAGGTCAGCATGAACAGATTGTGCCCTGCCAGGCCTTGCCAGCCGAGCGACGAGGCATGGTTGTCTTCGGCATTGTCAGCGCCGACCATGTCCAGCAGCTGGCGGAACAGATTGACGTGGCTTCGAGCGGAGTTGCCGTTGCCCGATTCATCCCACAGATTCTGCACCAGTTCCTTGCGGGTGATCTCGTCCGAGCCGACCAGTATCAATGCGATCAAGTCGAAGAAACGGATATTCAGCGCCGCGTCGCTGCGGAAAAATTCGATGAACTGGCCGTGGGTGGCGGTGGTTTCCAGGTAGTCGAACAAAGGATGGTTGGAGACGCTATGCTCGCTCCAGAGAAGGCGCAAGGCATCGGTGAGCGGCATGTCGGCGCTGATGCGCGCCAGCGGCGAGGTATCGCCGGACGCCAGCCAGGCTCTTTCGATTTCATTGCGCATCTGCTGCAGGTAATGATTGGATTGATTGGCCGCGGCGAAACTGGTCGCCGACGCCACATGCATATCCAGCAGGATGAAAAGTGTCCGGTGCACCAGGCACAGCGCTTCGTTATCATCTGTCGCCAGGGCCTTGGCCAGCGTGGAGCGCACCTTGTTCATCAACAGCTCAAACAGCTCGCGGTCGCTGTCGAAACGGCTTTCCAGCTCTGGATCGGCGACCAGCATGGACACGATGGCATCAAGGGGAAGCTCGGAATACGGCTCTCGCAGGCTTTCGTAGACGTCCGGATGAAGATCCACTGCATGAAACACTTCTGTGACTTGCGAATTCGCTACGGTCGAATAACTCATGTAACTTCCTCAAAATAGTGTTTAAACCGTGACTGCCATTGCCACCCTTTATTTTTATGCAAGCGGCTGAATTGCCCTCTGCAAATTTTTTATAATATCCTAAATTTAAACAGACAGGTCTGTCATAATATTGAAATATTAGTCCCCCGGCGCGAGTGCCGATGATAGCTGTGCAACACCGTTTTACAACGCTTTCCAGCCAGTTTTCACTGCCGATCGCCAACTTGCATCAGCGACAACAAATATTGAGATAATATACCGTGCTGTACACTGCTCCGATTGCAGCAGACCGTGTCCGGCAGTCGCTTCGCCATGTTTGCGCTACCGGCCTATTGCATGTTCAACCACGTAACTTACACCTAATCAATGACGCGTATGAAAGAAAAACGACAGATACTTATTGATACGGCAACGCGGCTCTTTTCCCAAGACGGTTACCATGCAGTAGGCATAGACCGCATCCTGGCGGAAGCAGGCGTCGCCAAGATGACACTGTACAAATACTTTCCATCGAAAAAAGAGCTGGTGGTGGAAGTGCTGGAAGAACGCATGGCGATGTGCGCAAACTCGCTCTCCCTGTTTCTCGAAAAATTCGAGACGCCGATAGACAAGCTGCATGGCGTCTTCATGTGGCACGACAAGTGGTTCCGCGAGGTGAATTTCACCGGCTGCATGTTTGCAGCGGCAGCGGCGGAATTCCACGGCACCGATAATGCCATCCTGCGTACGGCCGCCAGCCAGAAGAAAGGCCTGACCGACCTTGTGAAGAATATACTGGAACCCTTGGTGGGAAAAAGCGTCGCCACCAAACTGGCGCGCCAAGTGGTCATGCTGCTCGACGGCGCCACCCTCGCCGCCCACGTCGCCGGCCGCAAGAATGCCGCCAACGACGCCTGGAGCGTCGCCCAGGAAATTGTGCTGCTGGAACATTCCAAGCTGCAGACTGCCTAGCCGCATCTCTTTATAGAGAGCCGATCCGGAATCCTCCGGCCGGCTCTCTGCCCAACTCCCTCAATTACACGAGCTTGTCATCGCCGCAGAAAGCTATTTGGCGTTTCCGA
The DNA here is from genome assembly GCF_059421505.1 of Collimonas sp. GW821-FHT02H07. NCBI lineage: Bacteria > Pseudomonadati > Pseudomonadota > Betaproteobacteria > Burkholderiales > Oxalobacteraceae > Collimonas > Collimonas sp. GW821-FHT02H07. Next base: position 102,236 of record NZ_JBWKVC010000012.1, on the reverse strand, counting down.
CGATTTTGATGCTGCCCTTGAAGTGCACAAACTTGCCGTCGGGATAGGATACGTTGGTATGCACCGTGCCATGCTCGAAATCCTCCACGTGCACCACGTTCAGCTTGGAGTCCGGTTCATGCCAGTACACCATATAGACTTGCGGACGGATCTTGACCGCCGTGTATTGCACGGTCTCGGTAATGCCTTTGAAGATCCCCGAACGGCAGTAGATTGACAAGGTATTAAGATCCTTGAAATTCAGGTCGATGATGGCGTCGCCAAACACCACTTCCACCGCCTTGCCCGCCGCCGGAAAATCCGCCGCGCTAGGTCCGACGGCGCTGTCATTCACGACGGCTGGCGCCGTCGCTTGAGCAGCCTCCTGGGCCGATGCCTGCACTACCAGCCCCAGTTGCAATGCAGAAAAAAGTGCAATATTTACAATTGATTTCAACAACATTTAATCCCCCGGTTTGATTGTTATGAAATATCAGGTCAAATGAGACCGAGGGAAGTATATCCAGAAATACTATTGCGATCGGGCAAAATGTCAGCGTGGTGAAGCGATGCACCTGATGAGCGTGATCATGGTGTACACCATTACCCTGCATCTGCTGGATGCGCCGGGGCGCGTGCACAGGTTCCTGCGCAAGCACGCCGAAGCACTCCTAAAAAGGAACTGGCGACCTACCTGAGCATTGCCGCGGAAACCTTGAGCCGCTTGAAGCATCAGGGAAAAATCTAGGCGTCGCCGCCACGTTTCCTGTGCTGTCGCGCTGTCAACTCTGACAGCTGTTTTTACCTTCCCCACCGTCCTAGATTGGTACGAGTGCTGCCGTCTTGCACATCTCTTGCATCCCATCCGGGTGTCTGAGCCGGGCAGCGCGTTTCCGCGCAACTTGTCGATCACGATCTAAGGGGAAATCAAAGATGCATGCTAAACCAATCGTCCAGGCCCTCTTGTTCAGCGCCGCCGTGCTGGCCATGAGCGCCCCGCTGCACGCGCAATCAAGCGCTGCGCGAACCCCGCCGCAACTCCAGCAAACCGAAGGCAGCGATGCCGCCGCTGCCGCCGCCCGCGGTTTCGCCGAGTTTGTGCAAAACCAGGTGCAGGCCCACGCCGGTACGCTGCCCGCAGGCTTTCCGCTCGATGTGGCTGACGTCCAGGACCTGAAGGATGCCCGCATCGCTTACGGTTTCCCTGTATATACGGTCGATCCGAAGGATATTGTGGCGGGCCGCAGCGATTTCAGCGCCATGGCGAAACCGACCGGCGTCTGGCGTTTCCTGGTCAGCCGCGATAACCGTCCGATCGGACTGGCGACCGTGGAAAAACTCAACGGCGCATGGCAAACCATTGCTTATGGCGCCGCCGGCTTGTCCAAGGACGTCGACGCCCTGATGCAATTCCACGGCAATGCCGACCATTCCAACCTGCGGTTTATCCGCGTCTTCCAGGCCCAGTCCGATTTTCTGGAAGTCGCTTCGGCCAACGGCGCCGCGCCCCGCTTCGCGCCGCTGCAATCGGCGCGCGAATCGCTGTTGCTGCAGCAGCGCGCAAAGAAAACCGGCAGCGCCGCCGATAACGCCGCCAACGGCCTGATGGATGCCAGCCAGTTCGCTGAATCCTTGCGTGCCGCCGTCAAGGCGAATATCGCCAATTTCCGCTGATCGTCAACCTACTCCAGGAGTGAACGTGAACAAGACATTACGCCGCATGATTGCGGGCGCCGGCCTTGTGCTGATGGCGCCATTGGCATTAGCCGCTTCGAAAACCTTGAATGTGCCGCTGGTCACACAGGAGCATAGCGAATGGTGCTGGGCGGGTTCCAGCAAGGCGGTATTGAATTTCTACCAGAAGACGCCGAGCCAGTGCGGGATAGTCAACTGGGCGTTCGGCATCAATTACGCTTGCGGCAACAGCCGCTTCAACTGGAACAGCCAGGCCAACCAGCCCAACGGCATGTATGGCAACGGCAGCGTGCAAGACATCCTGGGCAATTGGGGCGTGCCGAATACCGCCGTCAACAACTATCTGTCCTGGGCTCACGTGGTCAGCGACATCAACGCCAACCGTCCGTTTGTGGTGCGCTACGGCTGGACCAACGGCGGCGGCCATATCATGGTCGGGCACGGATATGAAACCGTCAACGGCGTCAATTACCTGTACATCATGAATCCCTGGCCCGGTGAAGGCATGACTTATGGCAGTTACGATTCAACCGTATCGGACTACGACCACCAATGGACCCATACGCAGCGCATGAACATCAGCGGCTAGGATGGCGGCGCTGCCGCGAGCTTGACTGCAGGCGGCGGCGTCCCGATCGGAAAAAATCAGCTGCTACAAGCTGCACAGCTGAGAATGCGTTCAGGCCGTCAGTTCCTTATTCTTTCTGGGACGGCCGCCCAGCCTGCCGTTTTCCCGCGCGGCCTTGCTTTTCGCTTCACTGGATGCCTTGCCGCCGATCTTGCCGATCTCGGACGCCATCCAGCGTTTCGAACCCAGGAAACCTTCCAGCAATGCCGGCAGATATAAATCCGCATCCAGATGGGGGAAATGGATGCCCAGGCCCGAGGGCGAGATTTCCGCATCGGCCAGTTCGGCAGGATGCGCATGCTCCAGTCCCTGCGCCTGCTTGGGAGAGAATGCCAGCTCCAGGTAATTACCACCAACAACAAGCAATATCAGGCATCAAAACGGCCGTGGCGTCCGGCGCCAAGCGTGAACCTGGACGCGCCGTCTTCGCCCTCGCCGAACACAATCGGCACGCCATGCGCGCCTTCGCGTCTGAGCGCCTCGGCCAACGGCAAATCCCATTGCTCATAAGCGGAACTGCGATCGGTCAGCATGCATTGCTGGGGGAAGCCGGCAATCTGGCGCGCCAGGTCCTGCGCCACCAGCAAGGCGCCGCCGGGCGGCGTGCTGCGGTTGATCAAGCCCATTGCCAACGCTTCGGCGGCGGCAACCGGGCGTCCTGTAAGAATCAGGTCAAGCGCCCTACCCATGCCGATCAGGCGCGGCAGCCTGACCGTGCCGCCGTCGATCAAGGGCACGCCCCAGCGCCGGCAAAACACGCCGAACACGGCATCTTCGTCGGCCACCCGCAGATCTGCCAGCAACGCCAGCTCCAGTCCGCCGGCAACGGCGCAGCCATTGACCGCGGCCACCAGCGGCTTGGACAGCGCCATGCGGGTCGGCCCCATCGGGCCGCTGCCGCCGCCTTCGGCGTCGAGTTCATTGCGCAAGGCAGGATCGCCGATGGCGGTGAGGTCGGCGCCGGCGCAGAAGTTGCCGCCGGCGCCGGTCAGCACCGCCACCCGTAGCGAGGCGTCGCTTTCGAATCGTTTGAACGCCAGATGCAGCTCATCGGCCATCAGGCGGTCGACCGCATTGCGTTTGTGCGGCCGGTTCATCGTGATGGTGCAGATGCTGCCGTCGGTCTCGAACAAAATGGAGGGCATGGCGCCGCCTTTCTATTTGCCAGTCGGCACTGGGGCGCGCAAGAACCGGCACAGCAAGATCAGCTGCGCGGCCCCCACGCCTCCCAGGCGCTTCAGTTAGTCGCGGCGTCGATCGCCCGCATTTCCCGCGCCGCCACCGACAGCATGGCGAGATCCACATTGCCGCCCATCTGGAAATCGGTCAGCAGGCGGCGATAGCGCTCCAGCGGCGTCCGGCTGGCGGTCTGCCAGACGTCGATCATTTCCTGCGACTTGTCCAGCGCCGGCGACAGCTGGATCACCTTGGCTGTCAAGGCGCGCTGCAGGCCGGTCAGGTCGCTCTGCAAGGCGGTCCGCGCCAGCGTCTGCCAATGCGAATCCACCGGCAAGGCGCCGACCCGCTCGCGCATCCAGCCGACATTCAGATTCAGGTCGAGCGCAAAATACACCGCCGCCACCAGCTCCAGGCTGCGGCCGGTGGAGGCCGCCACTTCGGCGATATCCAGCACCGCGCCGATCAGCTCGGCGCTGGCGACCCGCCGCGCCAGCTGCTCTGAAACGCCGGCCTGGATCAGCGCATCGCGCTTGACCTTGAGCGCTTCGGCGTCGCTCGCGGCCAGCAATGACACCAGTTGCGGCCCGAGCTGGTCGGCAGCCTGGCGGAAACGCGCCACCGTGGCTTCGATCGAGGCTTCCTGCGCATGGCGATGCAGGAACCAGAAACTGGCGTGCTCGATCAGGCCGCCGACATCGACGAACATCTGCGCCTGCAGGGCATCCGGCACCTGGTTGTCGAGGGCGTCGATGTCTTGCCAGATTTCCTCGAAGCCGAAGACTTCGCGCGCTATCACGGTGGCGCGGACGACGTCGGCCGGACTGGCACCGCTCTCGTCGGCCAGCTGATAGACGAAAGTAGCGCCGACCCGGTTGGTCAAGGTGTTGACCAGATAGGTGGCGATGATTTCGCGCGCCAGCGGATGGCGCCGCATGGCGTCCGGATAGCGCTCGCGCAGCGGCTGCGGGAAGTAAGCCGGCAGCGATGCGGCGATGAAGGGATCGGCCAGCAGGTCCGACGCCAGCAATTCCTCGTACAGCCACATCTTGTTGTAAGCCATCAGCACCGCGCGCTCCGGCGCCGCCAAGCCTTGCTTGGCGGTCTTGCGCTCGGCGCACTCTTCTTCCGACGGCAGGAACTCAACCGCGCGGTCCAGCCGGCCGGCCCGCTCCAGGCTGCGGATCAAGCGCGCTTCCGGCTCCAGCAGGCTGGCGGCGCGGCGTCCCGCCACCGACAGCGACTGCGTCTGGTAGTAGTTATCGGTCAGCACCTGCAGGCCGACTTCCTCCGTCATTTCCGCCAGCAGCTTGTTGCGCTGTTTCTCGGTCATTTCGCCTTCGCTGACGATCAGGCCGAGCATGATCTTGATATTGACTTCATGGTCGGAGCAGTCGACGCCGGCTGAATTGTCGATCGCATCGGTGCAGATGCGGCCGCCCTTTTGCGCGAATTCGATGCGGCCGAACTGGGTGGCGCCGAGATTGCCGCCTTCCGCCACCACCTTGCAGTTGAGTTCGGCGCCGTTGACGCGGATTGCGTCGTTGGCGCGGTCGCCGACCTGGGCATGGGTTTCGCGGGTGGCCTTGATATAGGTGCCGATGCCACCGTTATAGAGCAGGTCGACCGGCGCCAGCAGGATCGCCCGTATCAGTTCGGCCGGCGCCAGCTCGCTGGCGGCAACGCCCAGCATGGCTTGCACCTGCGGCGTCAGGGGGATGGTCTTGAGGCTGCGCGCATAGACCCCGCCGCCGCTGGAAATCAGGTCGCTGTTGTAGTCCGCCCAGCTGGAGCGCGGCAACGCGAACAAGCGCTCGCGCTCGGCAAAGCTGGCGGCCGGATCGGGCGCCGGATCGAGGAAAATGTGGCGATGGTCGAAGCCGGCCAGCAGCTTGATATGGCGCGACAGCAGCATGCCGTTGCCGAACACGTCGCCCGACATGTCGCCGATGCCGACCACCGTGAAATCCTGCTCCTGGGTATTGAGGCCGGTTTCGCGGAAATGGCGCTTGACCGCTTCCCAGGCGCCGCGGGCGGTAATCCCCATCTTCTTGTGGTCATAGCCGACCGAGCCGCCGGAAGCAAAGGCGTCGCCCAGCCAGAAACCGTATTCTGCCGACACCGCGTTGGCGTAGTCGGAAAAACTGGCGGTGCCTTTATCGGCCGCCACCACCAGGTAAGGATCGTCCGCATCGTAGCGCACCACGTCGGCCGGCGGCACGACCTTGCCGTCGACCAGGTTGTCGGTCAGGTCCAGCAGGCCGCGCAGGAAATTCTGGTAGCAGGCCACGCCCTCGCGCAGGTAGGCATCGCGCTCGCTGGCCGGCGGCGCGCTTTTCAGCACGAAGCCCCCCTTGGAGCCGACCGGCACGATCACCGCATTCTTGACCATCTGCGCTTTCACCAGTCCCAGCACCTCGGTACGGAAGTCTTCTCGCCGGTCCGACCAGCGCAAGCCGCCGCGCGCCACCTTGCCGCCACGCAGGTGGACGCCCTCGAAACGCGGCGAATACACCCAGATTTCAAACATCGGCTTGGGCGCCGGCAATCCCGGCACCTTGGATGGATCGAACTTGAACGACAGATACGGCTTGGGCTGGCCGTCGGCGCCGCGCTGGAAATAATTGCAGCGCAAAGTGGCGCTGATGACGCCGAGAAACTGGCGCAGGATGCGGTCTTCGTCCAGGTTCGGCACCTGGTCCATCGCCTCTTCGGTCTGCTCCAGCAAGGCCTTGGTCTTGGCTTCTGCGCCGGCATCCTTGGCGCGCGCCGGATCGAAGCGCGCCAGGAACAGTTCCACCAGCTTGCGCGCAATGGCCGGGTTGGCAGTCAGGGCCTGCTCGATGTAGGCGTTGCTGAAGGTCGAGCCCACTTGCCGCAGATAGCGCGCATAAGCGCGCAGAATCGTCACTTCGCGCCAGGTCAGGCGGGCGCGCAGGACCAGGCGGTTGAGATCGTCGTTGTCCGCTTCGCCGCTCCAGACGCGGGCGAAGGCATCTTCGAACACGCCCTTGATGCGGTCGATCTCGACCTCGCTGTCGTCCGCGGTCTGCATGCCGAAATCGTGGATCCAGGCCGGCTCGCCGTCTTGCAGTTCGATGCGGTAAGGCCGCTCCTCGTTCACTTTCACGCCCATGTGCTCCAGCATGGGCAGGCTTTGCGATAAGGCCATCGGCTTGCCGGCGCGGTAGATCTTCAGCCGCAGCGAAGCCGGCGTGGCTTCGACCGGGCGATACAAGCTCATCGCCAGACCGGCGTTCTTTTGCGCATCTTCCAGCAAGGCGATATCGTGCACGGCGGCGCGCGCGGCGTAATCCTCGCGGAAGCCGGCCGGGAACGAACCGGCATAGCGCCGCAGCAGCCGCGTGCCCTGCTCTTCGCCGCGCTGCTCCAGCAAGGCTTCCGCCATGTCGTCCTGCCAGCGCCGGGTGGCCTGGACGATGCGCGCTTCGAGCTGCTCGACGTCGATCTCGCTGACGGTGCCAGGTTCGGTGCGGACGGTGAACTGGATGCGCGCCAGCATCGATTCCGACAGCAAGGGCGTAAATTCGATGCCGGTGCCCTTGAAGGCTTCCAGCAGCAAGACCTGGATCCGTTCGCGCAGCTCGGTGTTGAAGCGGTCGCGCGGCACGAACACCAGGCAGGAAACGTAGCGGCCGAAGGCGTCGCGGCGCACGAACAGGCGCGTGCGTTGACGCTCTTCCAGGCGCAGGATGCCGCTGGCGGTATCGAACAGTTCATCTTCGTCGATCTGGAACAGCTCGTCGCGCGGAAATTGTTCCAGGATGGTGGCCAGGGTCTTGGACAAATGGCCTTTCGGGACGAAGCCGGCGCGCTCCAGCACCTTGGCTACCTTGCGCCGCACCAGCGGAATTTCATTGGTCGGCACCATATACGCCGTGGAGGTGTACAGGCCGACGATGCGGCGCTCGCCGATCACCTTGCCGGCACTGTCGTAGCGCTTGACGCCGACATAATCGAGATAGCCGGCGCGATGCACGGTGGCGCGCGAATTGGCCTTGGTAATGAAAATCGGCGACTGCGCGTCGATGATGCCCTGCGCGCTGATCGGCAGCTTGGTCATGTCGGCGCTGTCCGAGGTGCGCAGGGAATCGCGCAAGATGCCCAGGCCGGAACCGGGCACGCCTTGCAGATAATTTTCGCCGGCGTTGACGATCAGTTCGTAATCGCGATAGCCGAGGAAGGTGAAATGGTCGTTCACCATCCATTCCAGGAAGGCGCGCGCTTCGGCGACCTCTCCTTTCAATGCAGTGTCCGCGCCATCCTGCTTTTTCAGGTCGTCGATGGCGCCGCTGGCCGCAGCCATCATCTGCCGCCAGTCTTCCACCGCGGCACGCACGTCGCCCAGCACCTTGCGCACGCCGGCCTGGATTTCCTCCATCCGCGCGGCTTCGGTGCAGCGGTCGATTTCGATATGGATATGGGATTCCAGCCTGGCTTTTTCTCCATCCGCGCCAGCCGCTTCGCTGGCGCGCTGGATTTTTTCAACCTGGCCGCCGGCATCGCGCCACACGCGGAACACCGGATGAATCACGGCATGCAAGGTCAGGCCGAGGCGGTTGATTTCGGTGCTGACCGAATCCACCAGGAATGGCATGTCGTCATTGACGATCTCGATCACGCTATGGCCGGATTGCCAGCCATGCTCGTCGATGCGCGGATTGTAGATGCGCACGCGCGGCGTACCCGAGGTGAAATGACGGCCGAATTGCCAGTGCGCCATCGCGGCGCCATACAGATCGGCGCTGTCGCGGCTCAGAATCTGCTCTTCCCCCACCTGTGAGTAATATTCGGCCAGGAACGGTTGCATGGTTGCAAACACATCCGGCGGCAAACGATCACGCGCAAATTCGACCATCTCTGCCAGCTTCTGCTGTTTTCCTGCTATTGCGGCGTTATGCATGATTTTCCTTCGAATAGCTAAATGGTTAACTTTTTCCGAACTCTACCCTGTCTGCTCTGTTTAGATTCTACCTATCGCGCGCGCAAAACCACAGGCTTTTTAAAAAAACAACCTGACGCCAGGCTCCTGTCATTCTGCGGTAAAACGTTTGTGATAACTTGCCCGCCTTGAAGAAACCAAAACACCGCCAGGCACCAGCCGGACGATGCATCATCCGCAACGAGGAAAAGCCATGTCGCAACGATTTCATAATCCGGTCGCAATTCATTTCGGCAACGGCTGCCTGCAAGAGCTGCCGCAGCTGCTTGGCGCCGGCAAGGTGGTCCTGGCGACTTTTCCGGAAGCGCGGGCGCTCGGCCTGGTGAGCCGGATGGAACAACTGCTGGGCGACCGTCTCTCGTATGTCATCGACGATATCCAGCCGAATCCCGACGTCGCCGCCTTGCGCGCCATGTATGAACAATTCTGGCGGCAGGAGCAAGCCTGCGACACCTTGGTCGCACTGGGCGGCGGCAGCGTCATCGATACCGCCAAGGCCCTGCTGGTGGGCACCGCCAGCGGCAGTTTCACGGAATTGCTGGCATTGCTGGCCGACGGCAAGCCGTTCACGCCGCCGCGGACGAAAAACCTGATCGCTATCCCGACCACGGCCGGCACCGGCAGCGAGGTCACGCCCTGGGCAACCATCTGGGATGCCGCCGGCAAGAAGAAATATTCGCTGCACCTGGATTGCACCTGGCCAGCAGCGGCGCTGGTCGACCCCGCACTGATGCTGAGCCTGCCGCGCCAGGTGACGATTTCCACCGGCCTGGACGCGCTGTCGCATGCGCTGGAATCGATCTGGAACGTCAACGCCAATCCTATCTCGGACACTTACGCAACCTCCGCAATCCAGGACATCCTGGCTTGCCTGCCGGCGCTGGCCGACGACCTGGGCAACCCGGCGCTGCGCTCGGCGATGGCGCTGGCGGCCCTGAAAGCCGGACTGGCGTTTTCCAATACCAAGACTGCGCTTGCGCACTCGATCTCCTACGAAATGACGCTGCGCCACGGACTGCCGCACGGCATCGCCTGCTCCTTCACGCTGCCTCTGGTGCTGCGCATGGCCTGGGGCGTGCAGCCGGAACGCGACGCCACGCTGCAGCGCGTGTTCGGCGCCGGCCGCGAAGAGGCGGAACAACGCCTGCGCGATTTCCTGCATCTGCTAGGCGTCAAGACCGATTTTTCCGATTATGGCGTTTCTCTCCAGGACGCCCGGCAGATGGTAAGTCAGGCGATGCAGGGCGCGCGCGGGAAAAATTTTATCGGTAAGGATAAGACATTCTCGCTTACCTGAGCGCCCTCGCTGAGGCATCAAGACCTTCCCCGTGGAGGAAGCCACCCGGCAGCTGCCCAGCTCGCCGAGTTTTTCCCGCACGCTGGAGATGAAAGCTTGAATCAACACGGCATAAAATAGCAGGTGCGGTGCATGCCGGCCGGATTCTTATTTTGTGGCGCTGCTGGTCGCCTCCTTCGCGAAACCTGTCCCGGCCCGGAAGCTGATCGAAGGCACGGCGCTCTGGCTTTCCGGCCACCGTCAGCATCGAACAACCGACTCTTCGCTATCCGCAAGAAAGCGCCGTACTTCTTGCATCGTCAGTTCGATTTCAATTTGCAGCTTTGAAAAACTGTCGCTCCCGCACGGCAATTTTTGCCGGTTGAACTCTGCGTCGATCTGATCCAGCATCCGTACCGCTGCCTGCGCTCCGGCGATCAGCAAAGAACCTTTTAGGGCGTGGCATTCGTAGGTCGCCGCAACCACATTCTGCGCCCGCACGGCGGCCTCCAGCCTGCCGAACTGCTCGCCGGCGACCAGCAGAAACAGCGCGCACAATTCGGCACAGACGGCCTTGTCTTGATAGGCATGCCTCAAAAATGTCTGGGGACTGAAGTGATCGCAGGTCTGGAGTTGCATGTCCGGATGTATCGGCCTTGTCATGTCGTCTGCGGGAACATCGTCAATACGATCCATCGGAATTCACCATGCCTGCCTTGGGGAGCGGCAGCGTAAAAGCGAATATGGCGCCGCAGTCATGACCTAGCTATTTTTTTCAGTACGCGTGCAACACTAAAAACGGCCACTGAAATGCATTTTCATAAGAAATGAAGCTTGCGCTTCCAAACGATGGCGTCACTGCGCTGGCATGCTCTGCCCTCGGAGGTCGCCGCCCGGCGGCTGATCAGGTTCAGGATCCGCTATTAAATGCTATGCTTGAGACAATGAGATTTCCGCAGTGCAATATTAATGCAGCAGCCCGTCTTTTTGTACTGTCAGATGTGCCAGTCGCCAGCCGCGATTCGCGCCGCCGACGAAGAGGCTTGCAATTCGAATACGAACGCGCTACTTTCTCACTAAAGCACGGCTGGAAATATTGATGCACCCGCAGGCTTGTCTGAAAGGACCGCAGATGAAAAGCGTCGCACAAATTCTTAAGACCAAGCAAAACCAGGCCGTCTACACCATCTCGCCGTCAGCCAAGGTATTCGACGCCATAAAAATGATGTCCGATCAAAGCGTCGGCGCATTGCTGGTGACGGAAGGAGACGTCATTGTCGGCATCGTCACGGAGCGCGACTATGCCCGGAAAATGATACTCAAGGGCCGTTCGTCGACAGAGACCTCCGTGCGCGACATCATGACCTCCTCCGTCATGTACGTGCGTCCGGAAGACACCAATGAGCAGTGCATGGCGCTGATGACCGAGAATCGCCTGCGCCACCTGCCTATTCTGGACAACGGCAAGCTGATCGGCATCATTTCCATCGGCGACCTGGTGAAAGATATCATTTCCGAGCAGCAGTTCATCATCCAGCAACTCGAACACTACATCATGGGCCGCCCGCCGGCTTGATCAAATCAGGTATATATTAGAGAGTGGAAGTACACGGCGGTACCTCGTCTCGAAACGGCATTTTTCGACATGGTGGCCTCAGATGAAAAACTGGGTAGTCCTGCCTTTCTGCATCATGCTCGCAGCCTGCGTCTCCGCGCCGCCGGCGCCGCGTGCTGATAATCTGTTCAACGATCAATTGTTCGCGCCCGCCTCGCAACGCATCAGCGCCGATGACGTATTTGCGCTCAGCCCATCCATGCAGCAATACCTGCACAGCGAGGAAATCGCCTACCAGATGCATCTCAAAGGCATGCAACAAGGCTTGTTCGATGCCTTGTACAACAAAAAACAGCTGAAACTGGACTACAACTCCGAGCACACCCGCAATGCCGCGCAAACCTTTGCAGCGCGTTCCGGAAACTGCCTGTCGCTGGTGATCATGACCGCCGCTTTCGCCAAGCAGCTGGGGCTGCCGATCGAGTACCAGACGGTATTGATCGATCAATCCTGGACCCGCAACGACGATATCTATTTTGCCAGCGGACACGTCAACATCACACTCGGTAAAAAACTGAGCGACGTCCGCACCCGGTTCGACCAGGCCAGCCTGCTGACCATCGATTTCCTGCCGCCGGAAGAGATCAGTGGGCAAAGTCGCCTGGCTATCGGCGAAAACACAGTCGTCGCCATGTACATGAATAACCAGGCCGCGGAAGCACTGGCGCTGCATCAGCAGGACGACGCCTATTGGTGGGTGCGCGAAGCCATCAGGCAAGATCCCCGATTCCTGGCTTCGTACAATACGCTGGGCGTAATCTACCGGCGTCATGGCAATCCGCAGCAGGCCGAACGTGCGTTCACGCAGGTGCTTGAGAGCGAGCCCGACAACACCGTCGTCATCTTCAATCTGATCGACGTTCTCAACGAACTTGGCCAGACGGCGCGTGCCCAAGCATTGGGCGCCAGACTCGCGCAATTACAGCCGGTCGCGCCGTTCCAGGCATTCAACCTGGGCATGGCGGCAATGCGGGCGGGAGATTACAAGACTGCCAAGCTGCAATTCACCAAAGAAATTGCGCGCGATCCTTACTATCACGAATTCCAGTACTGGCTCGGCATCGCCTGCCTGCGGCTGGGAGAAATCGATCAGGCAGTACAGCACCTGAGCGTCGCCTTGGAGAGCAGCACTACCCGCAGCGATCATGACCTGTACGCCGCCAAGCTTGACCGCGTGAAATCTTACCGCGCGCCGCTGCTGGTGCACTGACCGGCGCGGCGCTGGCTGGATCAGCACCATTTTCCATAAAATTTGCGCAGGCAACGCCGCCATAAATCCTGGCCGGAATTTCGCGCATCAGCACATCAATCGCATGCTTGTGTGCGGTAAGCCGCTTGCGTTTTACGAAGACGTTCTTCGCTAGTGACGTATTGTTGTTCCATGTAAATATACGCGTGGAAATCGCGCAACAATAAAGTTAAATGATGTCAAATATTCGCTTTAATTGTACAGAACGATTTAAGATCAAATCGTCTCCATACGAAAGAGGTGCCGACATGGAATGGCTGAACAGATTGGCGACGAAATATATCCTGACGCCAGAAAAGCTGGCTGAAAACGAACTGCGCGATACCCGCCTGGCCTTATATCAAGCGGAGCGACAGTTGCTCGAAGCAGAAATGCGGGTGGATTACTATCGCAACGTCTTGTCTTTCCTCGAGGCCATCGCCGCCGACGGCGTCGAAAAAGTGGCCGACACGCAAAGACAAAAACCATCTATCCAGCTGCAGGGACCGCAAAGGCTTACCCCGGAGCTCAGCTCTTACCGCGGAGCGGCCTGAAGCCAGTTAAAAGATAGATTGCAGCGCTGCCGATGATTGCGCACAGCCACTTATTTTCGCTCGCGGCTGGCGTGAACATCGCGCCGCTGGTCTAGCGCCGTCAATACCTGGTGCGGATCGGTAGGCTGTTGCATTGCTTCGGCTTCCGGGTCGTGGCGGTCTCTTACCATCGGCAGGTCGCGCCGCAATTCTTCGATCAGGTTGATCAACTTGGTGGTCTTTTGTTCGGTCAGCAAATTCACCTGCAGTTCCAGATGCTGGCGCTGTTCTTCGAATCTGGCCAGACGGTTTTGCTTGATCAGGACCACCGTCGTAATCAGCAGAGCGCACAAGCTGACGATGCCCTGCAGCCAGAAAAAAGGCGGCGGATCGAAGTGGCGCCAGCCGGCGGCCCGCCCGACCAGGCTGAGCAATATCCACAGTGCGACAAACAGCAATATCACGCTTAAAAAATAAGGCCGTCCGACGAAACTGCTGACGTATTCAAGCAAACGTTGCGAATGGCTGAGCTTTTGCTCTTCCTGCTGATAAAACGCCAGAATGCTTTCGATATTCTGGCCGATCTGAGCAGCCGGCTCGGCCTGGTCCTGGTTATCCATGGCAAACTCCCTTGTTCCAAGGCAGGCGGCCCGTTCCATGCACCGCCTCTTACCTTATACCCTACTCGCCTGGCGCTATCCTTGCAATTTCACAGGCAAACCGCACTTGCTTCGTTAGCGCCATCTGATCTCCGCAGACTCTCGTCGACTTATTAACTGTTCCCTGACAATCTCCTGCGCGGCTTGGCGGAAAATCTCTGCCTTTACATACTCCCCAACTCATGGCTCATAGCGCATAGCTATGGTTGCCAAGCCATGGCCCGTGCGGGATGGATTCGCCATGAAAATTTTGTTGTGTCGAGCGACAGTCGGTGTGCTCTGCCTGTTCCTGCTTTATATCTGCGGCCTGCTGAGCGATAACGAATTCGGCAAGCTCAGCGCCTGGCTGCTCACTCTTACCCTAAGCGTGCCGGGCCTGCTTTCCATCTTCCCAAGGACGCGAATATTCAGCTCCAGAGTGATGATCGCCACATGGCTGGTATTTTTTATCGATATCGCTATCCGCGGCTTTCTGCGCCTATATTTCGGCGTACGTCCGAATCCCTCGGAAATCTTCAATACCATTGCCCACTCGAACGTAACTGAGGCGCGCGAACTTGTCGTCAGCAGCTGGCATTTGTGGGGCCAGGTCCTGCTGCTGTTCTTGACGGTGACAATATGCGCCGTGGCTGCGGAACGCTGCCTGCGTCGGCAGCCGCAATCCGCCGGCGCGGCGCTGAAGCTGACCAGTCCGGCCATGCTGGCCGTGCTGGCCGCCTTGCATTTCAACCCGGCCATGCGGCAGGAGCAGCCGCTGCTGTTCTGGCCTCTGCAGTACAAGGATTACCGGGTACAGGCGGCAGAGACCGATACTTACGCAGATTTGATGCGGGAGATTGCGCCGGTGTCCGAATGGCAGGTCTCTTATGCCGGGGAAGGCAAGAACACCGTGGTGCTGGTCCTTGGCGAAAGCGTCAATCGCAACAATATGTCCTTATACGGCTATCCGCGCCAGACCACGCCCATGCTCGACGCCGAACAAGAGCAACTGCTGGTGTTCCGCAATGTCATTTCTGCCGATCCGCTGACCATTCCCTCGCTGACAAAAATGCTGACCCCGGCCAATCTCAGCCGGCCGGACGACTGGCGCTACAAACCGAATGTGCTGGCGATCGCCAAACAGGCGGGCTACAAGACGTTCTGGCTGTCCAATCAGATCAGCGGCGACGGCTGGGTCGGCCTGACCGCAATGCAGGCGGACCATTCGGTGTTCATCAACCGTGCCTCGGGCTGGGGTGAAAGTAATCTGGATGGCAATCTGCTCCAGCCTTTGGAACGGGCCCTGAGCGATCCAGCCGATAAAAAATTCATCATCGTGCATTTGTGGGGCTCGCACTTTTCCTATAACCATCGCTATCCCAGGGAGTACGCGATCTTCGGCGATGATCAGGTTAGCGCTGAAATGGCCGCCAAGGGCCGCCCCAAGTGGGTGACTACCAAGCGCAATGAATACGACAATTCGATCCGCTATGGCGACTACGTATTGCACAGCTTCATGGAAAAAATCAAGGATCACGGGGCCGACGCGCCCACTACCATGCTGTATGTATCGGATCATGGCCAGGAAGTGGGACATTACCGCGACCATGCGAGCCATTCCGGCATCGACAAAAGCGGTTATGAAATCCCGCTGATCGCCTGGTTCAGCCAGAACCAGAATTTCCCGGCAGGGCTACCCATGCTTAATCGTGCCTATCAGACAGATTACCTGGACACTACCCTGTACGGCTTGCTGAAAATATCCACAGCCTACTATCAGGAACAGCGGGATCTCTTTAGCAATAAATTCCTGCCTGTTGCAAGAACCATGTGGGGCAAGGAATATAGCAATTAAGTGCCTGGCAATACGGTCCGGCCAGGCACAATCTCCCGCTTACTTCGGCGCGGCGGCTGCCGGAGCCGGAGCCGAAGCTGGCGCCTGCGGCACGAATTTCGTGATGACGTAGCCGACCGGGACCCATTTATCGCCGGCCTGCACCAGCGACACCTTCTCTACCGTCGGCGCATTGGCGAAACGCGAGACAAAAGCGATATTCAGGTACTCGCCAGGCGGCAGGTCGGCCGGATTGGTGGCATGGGCGATCTGTTCCCAGCGGCGGCTGGTGAGCGCCCCCAGTTCCGTCTTTACCGTGGCCAGGTATTTCTGCCAGTCTTCCTTGCTGGTGCTTTTTTGCATGGTGGGGCCGCTCAAGGACCACATGCGGTCGGCCTGATTGCTGTCGGCCAGCGCCACCCATTGTGAAGCCGTGGCAACCGCGCTGTCGATCGATGCGGTTGACTGGGCCAGTGCCGGATTGGCGGCCAGCAGGCCAGCCACGGCAAATCCGGCGGCGCCGGAGATTTTTTTTAGCGATAGCAATGCAGTCATTTTTATCTTTCCAATAGTCAAAATACAGATCCGGAAACGGGCATGCGTCCTTATCATAAACGAAATTATTCCATATTCCATCTCGCCAAGCGCAGTTGCAGACGGGGTGATCCGCGCCTGGCCTCGCCAGGGCGTGTTCCTGCGGACGGAAAAACGGCCCAAACAGGGCCGTTTTCGACGCCTGCTTGCGGCGATTATTCGGCGGTAATCACCACTTCCACCCGGCGGTTAGGCTGCAGGCAAGCCAGCAAGGCAGGCCGCGGCTTGACGCCGACACACGCCACCAGCTGATCCTGCAGGCCGCGCCCTTCCACGCCGATCGGCGCCGTCACGCCATGGTCCTGCAGATAGCGCTTCACGGTATTGGCGCGCGCCAGGCTCAAGCGCTGGTTGTAGGCAGCGCTGCCCAGGCGGTCGGTATAGCCGGTGACCTTGATGGCGGCAACGGTTACCTTGCGTGTCGCCAGTTTCTGCGCCAGATCGTCCAGCTCGGCGCGGCCTTTTGGCAGCAGGTCCTTGCTGTCCGATTTATCGAACTGGAACAAGGCATCTGCCGACAGCGTGATTTTTTCCGGCTGCACAGGCGCCGGCGCCGGCTTGACCGGTGCGCCGCAATTTGCCGCCGATGTTTCCGCGCCGCCGGCCAGATCCTCCGCAATCTGGACATAAGGCTTGGCATGGCGCCAGCCGGCGTCATGGATTTCATTGCCGGCGTGGGCCAGTTCCACCTCGCCGCATGCGGTCTGCTGGGCCGCGCAGGAGAATCCGGCAGACTGCTTCAGCGCATCGTACCTGGCCCACAGATCGGGCCGCAATTTTTCCGCATGATTGACCAGCGGCGTCGCCCAGCCGGCATCCTGCCCGGCCTCGAGAGCGCCGATGATGCGCTGGCTTTCGCTCAGGGCGGCTTGCGGAAAGCCGCCGCGATCGTTGCGGCTGTATTCGTGGAAGGAAACATCCAGCCAGCACTGCGCCTTGGACAGCTGATAGTCCGCCACTCTGCGGCCGCCGTCGTTGAGCGCCTTGATGCGTTGCTGCGTCTCGCGATACACGCCGTAGTCGCGATCGATGACGCCATCGCTGATGCGCTCCTGCTGGGGCGCCAAGGCGCCTGGCGCGGGCGGATTCGCCGGCATCCGGGCGCACGCGGCCAGCGTCAGCGCGATCATGGCAGCGGCGGAACAGTTTGGAATGAGCGGCAACTTCATGGTGTTCCTTTCTGTATTGAGCTCATGTTTAAGCGCAGGTTCAAGCTCGTATCGGGATCCGCAAACCGGGCATCATTTGTCGCGCGCCAGCGTCGGATTGACGGCGGCGTTCTTGCTGCCGAACAGGTCTTCGTCAAATTTGAAGCGCACCCGCAGGTAAATGCCGCGGTTGGTGTAGTCCGATCCGGTCAGGTCGCTGGCGCTGAAACCGCGCCAGTTGAAGCCGGCCGACAGCCACAGGTTGTCCTGCAGCTGGTAGCCTGCCTCGAAGCCCTGCGCATATTGCTTGCTGCTGCCTTGCGGGCTATACAGCACCGAGCTCAGGGCGCTGATGTCCCAGCGCTTGGAAATGTCATAGGTGACGCGCCCGCTCAGCAGATAGGCTTGGTAAGTGTTGCTGGCGCCATCGAAATAGTCGCGTCGCCACTCCGCCGCGGCGCGGCCATCCAGCCACCATGGACGGCTTGGATGATAATCCGCATGCATCGAAATGATGTGCTTGTCGAAGCCCTGGCTGGCGTTCTCGTCGCTGCCGCCAATGCCGCCCAGGCTGTCGCTGGTGCTTGGCGGGACGTACTGGTTGAGGCCGCTCTTGTCGCGCTGCAGCCAGTATTCGTAGCGCGCCAGCACGTTCAGGCGATTGGTGTCGGTATCGCGGAAGGCGATGCCGGTCTGCAGGCGGTTTTCCCACAGGTTGCCGGTGTGGCCGCGATTGTCGGTGTAGAGGAAATAATTGCGGCCCAGGAAAGTCCAGTCGCGGCTGATCTTGCGCGCCGCCGTCAGGGTCGACAGATAGGTGTCGTTGCCGGCCAGGAAAGAGGTGGTCGGCGCCGCTTGCGCATCGGCGCGATTGATCACTGCGTAGCTCAGGTCCTGGGTGCGCCGCCATTCCAGCCTACCGCCCAGCAGCCACAGCTCGCTGGGCCGCCATTCGACGCCGCCGGTCAAGGCATACGCGCTCTGGGTCTGGCCGCGCATGGCGTTCAGGTATTCAGCCGACGTGGTGACCTTGAGCGTGTCGCTGATGTCCCAGGCATTGCGCAGGCCGTTGGCCCATTGCAGCTGGTTGCCGTCGATCGCATCGCGCATGCGGTATTCGGAAAACACGCTCTGGTTTTTCATGTATTCGTTATCGATGCCGAACACGAAGGCGTTGCTGTTATAGACGCCGTCCGTGGCCTGCGGCGAGGACAGTCCGGTCAGCCATTCGTATTTTGCATACAGCCGGCCCGATTCGGAAAAATGATAGGCAGTGCCGAGCGCGGCGCGATGATAGTTGTTGCCGCCGATGCCGTTTTCGTATTCGCCGGTGAGATCGACCTTCTCCGTCATCTTGTAAGTGCTGCGCAGGCGCAGGCCGGTGCTCTGGTAGCTGACCCCGGCCAGGCCGAAATTGCCGCCGTTGAGGCCGTAGCCGGTCTGCGGATTGAGCACGCCGTAACCCGAACCGAAAGTCGATTGCGGGCTCACCAGCAAGCCGCTACCGAAGCCGAGCGGCGTATTGACGTAGCTGCCGGCGTCTTCGCGCGTATGGGTCAGGCCGAGATCGACATCCAGCTTGGGCGTCACGGCATAGCTGACGCCGGCGGCGCCGGCATCGCGCTGGGCCCCAGCCACCCGGTCCTTGCTATGGGTGCCTTCGACATAGGCGCTCCAGCGTTCGTCGATTTTCTTGGTGACCTTGAGCGCGCCCTCTTCCCGTCCTTGCGCCAGCGACGCCGCGGGGTTGTTGAAATACGGGTCGCTGCGGCCAAAGTAGGCACGCGCCTGCAGGTCATCGGTCTGATGCAAGGCTTCGACCCGCCAGGCATTGCCGGTCACGTCTTGCAGCAGGCCGCCGGCGGCGGCACCGGACTGGCCCGCGGCCGCCTGCAGGCTGAAGGGATTGCCCAGCAGGCTGGAACCGACATCGCTGCCGAGCACGCTTTTGCTGCGCGCATATTCGGCCACGATCGCGGTGTTTTCACCAAGCTTGACGGTGGCATTCCCGCTCATCAGGGTATACGGCGTATAGGGATTCTTGTCTTTGACGTAGCTGCCGCCGACTTCCAGCATCTTGCCCAGCTTGAACTGGCCATCCAGGCCGTACACCCAAAAAGTCTCGCCGCCGGCATCGACTTCATACGTGATGCGCAGAGAATTCGGATTGCCGTTGGCGTCCACCGAGGGCACCGGCTGGTTCAGCAGGATGCGTCCGGAGAATGGTTCGAAGGTATAGTCGGCATAGCGCTGCAAAGGCTGGACCGTCAGGATCACGGCCGGCTGGTAGCGGTCGCGGGTGACGATCTCGACCTTTTCCGAGCCCGCCACGGCGTTTGCCTTGGCCACCGAGAACGGTCCGGAGGTACCCTGCGCCGCGAACTCCTGCACCAGCTGCACCAGCGTGTCCTTGGTGACAAAGGCGTTGGCCAGGATGCCGTCCTTATCGTAATGGCCGCGGGCGCCGTTGATGCTGCGGCTGTAATTGCCGAGGTCGCGCTTGCGCAGGTTGGCGACGCTGCCGCCGCCGGTTTGCTGGCTGAAGCCGTCGCCGGTATTGAAATCGCCGTACAGCAGATACGATTTATCTTTATCTATCCGCACATACAGCTTGGATACCGACTGTGCATCGAAGCCTTTGATTGAAGCGTCGCCATACACCGGATAATAAGCATCCGGCCGGATATCCCTGAACAGCCTGGCGCTGGTGTCCTTGTCGGAATCGTAGGCCATGGTCAGCAGCGCATCGCCCTTGATTTTCCCTTTCAGAAAAAAGGCCGTGCGCAAGGCGCCGTAGCGCTTGCCGTCGCCGCTGCTGCGGGCCCAGCTGTTTATCTCCTGCTCGAAACCGTCGCCGCGCTGGGCGCCGGAAAGCTGCAGCGGCGACTTGCTGTCGAAATGAATGATGCCTTCGATCAGGCCGACCCCGAGCATTTCGCGCAATTCCGGCACGAAGCTGATCACCCCTTGCGCCTGGGCGCGGCCGGCGCTGATGCGCACCGTGACGTCCTGCGGCTGATACGGCGCCAGCAGCAGCACTTCGGCCTTGCCGTCCGTTACCTTGACCTGGGTGCCGGGCGTGATGCGGTCACGGTCGGTGCGGCCCGGGCCGAACTCGTCGGTGCTGGCGCCGGGCAGCTGGATGCGGCCGCCGGATGCTTCCACGGTAATGGTGGTCTCGCCCGCGATCGGCTGCCCTTTGTAATCCAGCACGCTGATGCTCAGGTGCGCAGGCGTCTGACCGTCGGCGGGCAAGCTGTCCTGGTCGACCTCGACCCGGATCAGGCCGACCTTGCGGTTGGCGCCGTAGTTTGCACCTTCGATCTGGTCCGGGTAGATCTGCGGGCCGCTGGTCAGGTTGCTATTGCCGCCATTTAAGGACGGCAGGTTCAGCCCGTTCTGGTAGAACTTGCTGTCCGTATTGAACTGGCTGGCAGGCGGACCGAAATCCTTGCGCGCGCCATCCGCATCCTGGGCCCAGACCGGCAACGCATTCATCAGCGTCAAGGCCAGCACGCTTACCCGGGTATGGCGGATGCGCCGGGCTGCCCGGCGCTGGCCGGCAATGAGCTGCTTATTGCTCATGATGGCCTCCCTGGCTGCTCTCTTGCTGCTGCGGCTGTTGCTGCATCTCCAGCTGCTGCAACGGCGTGTCGCGTTCGCTGCGGGTATCCGGCACCGGCGGCGGATCGCCAATGCCGCCGGCGCGCGGCTTGACGATGTGCTGGTCGGCGCTGTCCGTGCCTTGTTGCGGGTAGTCCGGGGCCTTGCCTTCGAACTTGAGCACGGCGCCGCGTTTTTTCTCGGTCTGCGGGGCATCGATCTCACCCTGGCTGCGGCGCGCCTTGACTTGTTCCATGACCGGATTGGAGCAGGAACCTTCGATAAAGTCGGCACGCTGCAATTCACCGTTCTTCAAGTCCAGGAACAAGCTGTTGGCGTCGCCGGCATTGCGGTTGCTGCTGACCACCAGCCGGCTGCCGCGCGGCAAGGTAGTCTGGTCCACTTTCAGTACATGGGTGCGCGGCGACAGGCCGCAGAAACTGTATTTGCCTTCGACGTCGCTGACCAGGAAAGTGCCGTCCTCCACATACAGGCGCACGCCGGGGATGCCGAGCTCTTCCTTGTCCTTGATCTGGTTGCCGTTGCAGTCGACAAAGATCATGCCGACCACGCAGGCATCATTGGTGAAGACGCCGCCGGTGACGCGGACCTTGAACCTGGATTCGTTGGCGCAGTTGACCTTGCTGTTGCCCGGACAGGTCGCGGTAGCGCGGCTGACGCCGTCGCCGTTCATGGCGCCCACGCCCAGCCGCACACGGGTGGTGACAGTCACGCTGGCGTGGGGATTGATGATATCCACCACCGCGGTCAGCGCCGGACCGGGGCCGCCTTCCTGCTTGACCAGGGTGGCGCCGGTGACATGGGTACTGTTGTCGACGGCACGGAAGCCATTCGGCAAGTCCAGCACGATATTCGGCTTGGGCACGGCGGCATCGCCGGTATTGGTGACATTGGTGGTGTAGGTCACCAGGTCGCCCAGTTCGGCTTCTTTCTTGTTGGCAGTCTCGACCACCACCAGCACCGTCGCGCTGACGATGCTGGTGGCGTCGCTGCTGCAATGATCGCCGTCGTTGCACGATGTGCCCGGCGTCAAAGGCACGAACGGATCGCCGCCGCCGGAGACGCTGGCGTAATTGGTCAGCGTACCGTTCGCGGTGGCTGCCACATTCACACCGTAAGTCAAGCTGACGCTGGCGCCGACCGCCAGCGGCGCGGACGGCGTGAAGTCGAATGCCACGCTTTGACCGCTGCTGGTGACGTTGCTGACGCTGCCGCCGGTGCTGGCCACTGATGCGGGAAGCAGGCTCATGCCGTCCGGCAGCAGGTCCTGCACATGGATGGCGCCGCTGCTGGGGCCGCCCTTCAGGTTGCTGATGGTGATGGTGTAGCTGCCGCTGGCGCCGGCGGAAAAACTGCCGAGGTGGCTCTTGACCAGTTTCAAGGATGATGCCGGCGCTGCAATCGCGGCGACGTCGCTGCTGCAGCGGCTGGCGTCGCTGCAAGCGGCTCCCGGTGTCTGCGGCGCAGTCGGATCGCCGCCGCCGCTGACGCTGGCATAGTTGGTCAGGCTGCCGCCGGCGCTGGCGGCGACGCTGACCCCGTAGTTCACGGAGACCGAGCCTTTGGCTGGAATCGGCGTGGCCGGGTTCAGGTCGAAGCTCACATTCTGGCCGCTGCTGGCGATGTTGCTGACGGTGCCAGCGCTGCTGACGATGGAATTGGGCAGCAGGCTGAAGCCGGCCGGCAGCAAGTCGCTCAGGTGGATCGCGCCGCTGGTGGCGACATCGCCGCTGTTGCTGACGGTGAGCGTGTAAACGCCGCTGGCGCCGGCCACGATATTGCCGCTGTGGCTCTTGACCAACTTGAGCGCCGGTGCGTCGGTAATCACCGTGGTGTCGCTGCTGCAATGCATGCTGTCGCTGCAACCCGCTCCCGGTGGCAGGCGGCCGTTGAAATTATCGCCGCCGTTCATGCTGACGTAGTTGGTGAGCGAACCGACAGCGCCGGCCGCCACGTTCACGCCATAGCTCAGGCTGATGCTGCCGGCGGATGGAATCGGCACGGACGGCGTGAAATCGAAAGTCAGCAGCTGGCCGCTCAGCGCGATATTGCTGACAGCGCCGTTGCTGCTGCTGATCGAATTAGCCTGCAAGCTGATGCCGGCCGGCAGCAGGTCGCTGATATGAATCACGCCGGCGCTGGGCGCCAGGCCGTCGTTGCTGATGGCCAGGCTGTAGCTGCCGCTGCCGCCGACGGTGAAATTGCCGCTATGGGTCTTGGTGATCTTCAAGCTGGGCGCGGCGATCGGATTGACCACCGGATTGCAGACGTTGGGATCGAGCAGCTCGGCCGGAGTTTCCTTGAGCGGATCCACCGGCAATCTGCAATTGGCGTTGGGCGGGTTGAAGTTGCATGCGACGGTGTTGGACGGGCTGCAGCTGGACGTGGTCGGCGTGGTGGCGACATTCACCAGGCTTTCCGTGGCCGGATTGTTGACCTTGACGTTCAGTATCAGCGTGATGAACTCCGAACGCTTCAGGATGCGGGCCGACGTGGTCAGGTCCCAGATCACCTTGTTGCCGCTCAAGACGCCCGGCACATCGCTGCCTGTCGTCGAAACAAATGTGGCGCCGGCAGGCAGCGCATCGGTGACTTGCTTGACGTCGGTCGCCAGCACCAGCGGCAGGTAGCCTGGATTGGACAGCTTGATGCTATACGTCAGGTTGTCGCCGGCAGCCACCGCCTGCCCTTGCAGGGAGGCCGTGCTGCCGGTTTTCGCGACGTCCTTGTTGAGCGCCGAAATCGGCGTGATGCCCAGCACCGTGAGGGTGGCGCTGGCCGGCTGGGCATTGCTCACCCCTTGCGTGGTCTGGACCGCATTGGCGGGAATCGTATTGATCTGGTTGCCCCTGGCCGTGCCGATCACGTCGACCGTCACCACGCAGCTGTTGCCGAAGGAAACCGTGGCGTTGCTGATGCTGATGGTTTGCGCGCCGGCGGCAGCCGTCACCGTCGGCGAACCGCAGTTCAGCTTGGTGATGTTCGGCGCGAATGCCACCACCACGCCGGCCGGCAAGGCGTCGCTCAGGCTCAGGCCGGTGAAGTTGCCCGCGCTGCTGGCGTTGGGGTTGATGATCTGCAGAGTAAGGGTCGACAGCTCGCCGACGCCGGTGCCCTGGATATTGTTGTCAATCTTGCCGTTGCCGTTTTCCTGGAACACCACGATCGGGTTGAATCCCTTCGATACCTGCGGCGGCTGCACATTGGCCTTGAAAGTCAGGTTCGCGTCGACCGGGCGCACATTGGTGGCGCTGGCGTCCGGATTGCCGCCGGCATCGGTGGCTGTCACGGCATTGGCCGGAATGGTGTTGGTAGCAGTGGCGCCGGCCACCGCCAGCGGACTGGAAGTATCGGCCACCACATCGAAGGTGATCGTGCATTGCGGCGCCGTGCTCGAATTGTTGAAGCCGACCAGCTGCGTCGCCTTGAACGTGAGAGTCTTGCCGCTGACCAGGAAACTTGGCGTGCCGCCGGGATTGTTGGCGCACGATACCGCGGCATTGAGGGGCGTACCGAACATCAGCCCGCCCGGCAAGGTGTCGACCGCCTGCACATTGAAACGCGTGGTTGCCGCCGGATTCTGGATCGTGATGCTGGCCTTGGTGACGCCGTTCAGCGGCAGCGAGGTCGGATTGAAGGACTTGGCCGGGAACAGCGGCGGCGAACCGACCACCAGCGCATTGGCGGTAGAGGTCTGGCTGCCGGCCGTGCATGGCCCGGCGCCGGTACAGGCGACCACTGTATTGCTCTGCGGCGTGCCGAGCGCCGGCGGCACAAAGTTATTGTCGGCTTTCAGGCGCACTTTGATGACGCAGTTGCTGGCCCCGCCCTGCGCGATCAAGCCATTGTTGAGCGTCATGGTCTGCGTACCCGCAACAGCGGTCACCGTGCCGCCGCAGGAATTGCTCTGCAGCGCGAAAACGCGCAGGTTCGGGGCGGTTGCCGACCAGTCGTCGGCAAAGAACAAAGGCTTCAGGTCAGTGTCGACACCACCGCTGGGGACGATTTTATTGAGCTGTATCGTCATGTCGATCAAGCCGCCGGTCACCGTGCCTGGCGGGTGCCCTGGCGGCAAAGGCGATGCCTGCGTCAGCGCCGCTTCAGGCACCAGCTGCAGATAGTTTTTGGCGACGCTGATCAGGGTCGGCACCTGGCCGGCGCCGGGGTTTTGCAGGATGACGGTGGCGCTGGCGGCGTTATGCACCACCGGCACGCCGTTCGCGACCATCGAATTGGCCGGAATGGTGTTGGTAAACGGCTGGCCGTTGGCGGCAGCCGGAACGATCACTTTGGCAGTGACCGTGCAGCTTTGGCCGGCGGCCAGCGTGGCGTTCGCCAGGCGCACCGTATTGGCCGCGGGCGAACTCACCGCGCCGCCGCTGCAAGTGGTGGAGAATCCCGGCGCGGTTGCATACACGGTCATATTCCCCGGCAGCACATCGCTCACGCCGAGGCCGGTCCAGGCGGCGCCGGTGTCGTTGAACAGCGTCCATGTCATGGAAAATGCCTGGCCGACAAAGGCATTGACCAGCGAAAAGGATTTGGTCAGGCGGTCAGTCGGCAGCGGCGACACCGCCAGCGTGCCGGTGGTGGCGCCGGTATTTGCCAGCGGCGGCGTGACCTGGCCGTTAAGCGAGGTCAGGTCGCCGGCCCTGATGGTGTTCGACAAGTTGACGGTGCCGGCAGCAGTAGAATTGCCGACCACTTGCATGGTCACGGTACAGGTGCCGCTGGCCGGAATGGTGGCGCCGCTCAGCGAGAACTGGCTGGCGCCGGGCGCCGCGTTCAACGTCCCGTTGCAGGTGGTGCTGGCGCCGGCGTTGGCGACGGTCATGCCGGCCGGGAAGATGTCGTTCAGATTGGTATTGGTCAGCGGCAGGATATTCGTATTGTTCAGCGTGATCGTCATCTGCGAGGTCTGGCCGGAGACGATATTGTTAGGCACGAAGGTCTTGGCGCTCACTTGCGGCTGCGCCGTGTCGCGCCGGATGACGGTAAGCGACGCGCTGGCGGCTTGCGGAATGATCTCGCCATCGGCCAGGGGACCGCCGGCCGGGATCGTGTTGGTATAGATGGCGGCAGTAGTCGACACCACGTCAACCTGGAAAGTGCAGATATCGCCGAACTGGGCCGAGCCGCCGCTCACGGTCACCAGCGTCGCGCCAGGCGTGGCTGCAAGCGTGGCGCCGCAGGCATTGACGATATTCGGATTGGCCGCCACCGTCACGCCGCTGGGCAGGTTGTCGGTAAGGTTGAAATTGGTGAGCGTCTTGCCGGGGGTCTGATTGGCAATAACGATGTTCAGGTGGCTGATGTTAAATGGCGCGCGGTCTTGTATCTGTACCGGGTTGAACGACTTGTTGACGCCGGTGACCTGGCCAAATGCCGCCGTACCCCATAAAACACTGCTGACCGAGATCAGAATCGAAATGAACAAAGAACCACATCTGCTTTGCAGTGCAATCATCGTTGTCCTCAGTGTATTTAAATTGAGTCCGTACGCAGCGACTCTTCTTATATATACATAAACTTTCCCGTAAGTAATGTTATTTAATTTACCGACTAGGTGCAACAATAATTAACATTCATTGTGGCAAAAATGTGAAAGCGCTATGCAGGTGGCCGCCTTATTTTCCAAAAGGTAGCTGGTGCGCTCAACGAACTGCAGTTGCCTGGCCGATAAATCTCGGGAACCGCTGCCAGAGTTGCTGCGTTATCATTGAACCATGTACCCAACTTCATCCCGTTACCTGAAACCTGAGCAATGGGCTGTGGCCGCCATGCGCACCGTGAGCAGCTGGTGGTCCATGCTGCACCTGGCCGGCATCGCGCTGGTCATGGGGTTTTCGCCATCCACCTACCACCGCGCCAACCGCAGCACCACCTACCGATACATCTACACCAGCACCTGGCAAATCCTGCCCTGGTTCACCCTGCTGTCGACTTTGCTGAGCCTGGTGCTGATCCGCATCGTGATCATCACCGCCCTCAGCTACGGCCTGTCGCGCTATGCGCTGGAAATGGTGGTGCGGGTGCTGGTGCTGGAACTGATTCCGCTGTCTGCAGCCCTGTTCGTGGCGCTGCGCGCCGGGCTGGCCTTCAATACCGCGGGCTCGCCGCTGAGCGCCGCGATGGCCGCGCAAAACTCGGCGCAGTTCGACATCGCGCAACTGCAGCTGGATCTGGTCCCTCGCGTGATCGCCAGCGCCTTCTCTGTAGCGACCCTGGCCACGATCAGCGGCGTGATCGTGCTGCTGCTGGCCTATGTGAACGTCTATGGCCTCACTCCCTGGGGCTTGCTTGACTACACCCGCACCGTCGGCCGCGTCTTCGACCCGGTGGTCACCATCGGCTTTGCGCTGAAAACCCTGCTGTTCGGGCTGGCGGTGGCCGTGATCCCGGTGGCGGCCATCCTCGAAGGCGCGCGCCGGAATATCAATCTCTCTTCCACTTTGCAGCCAGGCGCAACGCGCTTGCTGTTCGTGCTGGTCCTGATCGAGGTCGGGGCGCTGGCAGTGAAATACATCTGATCGGAAACCATGACACCTGCCCCTGAATCTCCTGCTCCTGCTTCCTCTCCGCCGCCGCCCGCCCACGTCGAGTTCAAGGCGCTGCTGCTGCTGATCCTGATGGGCGTCCTGGTCGCCGGCTTTGTCTTGTATGTGATGTATGCGCGCGGCGTCTTCGAAAGCACCCAGCGGCTGGTGCTGATTTCGGATGACTCCGAGGGCGTGCTGGTAGGCATGGACCTGACCTTCTCCGGCTTTCCGATCGGCCGCGTGCAGCGCATCGACCTGGGCAAGGACGGCAAGGCCCGCATCCTGATCGACGTCCCGCGCAAGGACGCCAACTGGCTGCGCACTTCCAGCGTGTTCACGCTGGAGCGCGGCCTGGTCGGCGACACCCGCATCCGCGCCTTCACCGGCGTGCTGGACGATCCGCTGCTGCCGCCGGACTCGGAACGCAACGTGCTGCGCGGCGACACCGCCGCGGAAATTCCGCGGCTGGTGGCGACTGCCCGCGAATTGCTGGAAAACCTGCAAACCATCACTGCCGCCGATTCCAGCCTGAGCACCAGCCTGGCCAACGTGCAAGCCGTGACCGGGCGCCTGAACGGCCAGTACGGCGTGCTGGGCGGCGCACTGGGCGGCGATGAAAACGCCAAGAAAATCATCTCCACCCTGGATCGCGTCAACGCCCTGCTGACCAAGGCTGACCAGCGCGTGTTCGGCCAGCCCGGCGGCAAGCCTGGCGTGATGGACGACGCGCAAGCGGCGATTATCCAGCTCAACGGCGTCTTGAGCGACGCCCGCAACAGCCTGAAGAAAGTCGACGCTGTGCTGGCGGAAGCGCAGGCAGTCGGCAGCAATGCCCGCATCGCCAGCAATGACCTGGGCGCTCTGCGCGCCGAAGTGGACGCCAGCTTGCGCAAAGTGACGCAGCTGGTGGATGAAATCAACCGCAAATGGCCCTTCGCCCGCGATACGGAACTCAAACTGCCATGAAAAAAACATCCCCTTGCCGGTCCGCCCTGCTCGGCCTGCTCACCGTGGCGCTGGCCGCCTGCAGCAGCAAGCCGCCGCAACCTGACTGGCAAGGCAATGCCTACAGTTCCCTGCAGGGCTTTTCTTCTGCCTACCTGAGCGGCGACACACGCGTTGCCGAGGTCGAATTTGCACGCGCCCGCGATGCGGTCGCCAGCACCGGCCGTCCGGACCTGGTGGCGCGCGCCGAGCTGATGCGCTGCGCCGCGCGCGTGGCCAGCCTCGAATTCGACAACTGCGCCGGCTTCCAGCCGCTGGCGGCAGATGCCGATGCGGCAGAGCGCAGCTATGCTGCTTATCTGAACGGGCAATGGCAGGGATTGGATAGCGGCTTGCTGCCGGCCCAGCACCGGGGCGTTGTCAGCAGCGGCCGGCTGGGCGACATCCAGGATCCGCTGGCGCGGCTGGTGGCCGCCGGCGCGCTGTTGAAAAGCGGGCGCTTGACGCCGGCCGATATCGCGACGGCAACCGAGACCGCCTCCGCCCAAGGCTGGCGCCGGCCCCTGCTGGCCTGGCTAGGCATACAGTCGCAACGCGCCAAGGCCGCCGGCGACGCCGATGCACAGGCGCGGCTGCAACGGCGCATGGATCTGGTGGCCAAGCCGCTGCCCAAGCCAAACAATTAATCAGCTAGGTTTGCGGCATGGGCCAAGCCTGCACGAACCCATGCCGCCGATCCACCGCAAGCTCAGGGCGGCGGCGTCAGCGCGGCGCAATTCGAGGTGATCGGCTGGCCGGCAAACAGTTTCTGCACGAAGGGCTTGGAGTCCACCAGTGAAGCCAGCACCGTGCCATCATGGTCCTGCCCGGCATAGTAATGCTGCTCGACGGTGCTGCCGGCGGCGCAGGCATCCTTGGCGAACAGGTATTGAACTACCGTCGGGATATCCGTATCCAGGGTGCCGGTGCCGACGAACATCGGGCCGGCGAACTTGACCGTCGGATAGTTGGAGTATTGCAGCACCTGGGTCGCCCAGGCGGTGACGTCAGCGCTGAATACATCCGAGGTGACCAGCTTGTTCTGGTTGATGTAATCCACGATCGGCCCCAGGCACTGAGTCGCCACCACGGAATAGAACGCCTTGCCCTTGGCGGTCAAATGATCCGACAGCAGGAAATTCGGGATCACCCTTTCCGCCGTGCTGTAACCAAGCCACGCGTAGGATTCGAGCGTCCCCAGCACCGCGGTGAAGCCAGTGGTCGGCACCTGCGCCGTGAGCGCATTCAAGTAGGCCAGCACGCTTTGCAGCTGATAAGGCACACCGGTGGCGACCGTCCCCAGCAATTTCAGTTCCGGCGCATAGGTCGGCGCGTAGCCGGCCGTGGCGATGGCCCCCTGGGCGCCCTGCGACTGGCCGACAATCACCACCGAACTGGAGAGTTGCGGGAAATTCTTGATCGCGGCGCGGACGCCATCCAGCACGCTGTAGGCTTCCGCCCGCGAGTGCAGGTACGGATGCAGGCCAGGCGTACCCAGCCCCTGATAGTCGGACGACACCACGGCATAGCCTTGCGCCAGCCAGGCATCCAGATAGTCGACATCGCGCGGGTCTCGCGTGGTCCAGGACGGCGCGCAAATGTCGGCCACGCCGACGGTGCCGTGCGCCCAGGCTATCACCGGCCAGCCGCCGGCCGGCGGCGTTCCCTTCGGTAGCTGCAGATCGCCGGAAACATAGTTGGCGGTCTTGCCGTCGTCGCCGTCGGTGGAACTGTAGAGAATGCGGATGCCTTGTGCAGCGTTGGGCAGCACCAGTGCGGCAGGCATTGCTTCCTGCTGCAGCAATACGCCAGGCGTCGTCGGGATTGTTCCATCCCATCGGTAAAAGGCAGAGACGCCGCCGTCGGCGGTGAACATTTTCGATTGCGGCGCCAGTCCGTCGCCGCTGCCGCCGCCGCAGGCGGCAAGCAGGAAGCACAGCAAGATCGCAGCTAGGAATTTCGATGACTGATTGAGCCTGGTAACGCGCATGGGTGTCTCCTCATTGATTTATTTTTTCATCTGATCTGAGTCCAAAACGGCCGCAACCATTATGCATCACTATCTGCGAAACCAGTTATGGATACCTCAACGCCGCGCCTCTTGCTGCAACCAATCGCAGAAATGCCTTATCAGCGGCGATTCTGCCTGCTGCCGCGCCACGATCCACCAGTAGCTCCGGGTGCGGATCACCGGTTCGGCCAGCGGCGTCACCAGGCGGCCGCTGGCCAGCTCGTCGGCAATCAGCGGCAACGGCCCGAGCGCTACCCCGAGACCGTCGATGGCGGCCTGCAAAGCCAGGTAGAAGTGGTCGAAGGATTGTTTTTTCCTGCACAGGGCCGGCGCCACGTCGGCGGCTGTCGGCCAGTTCTGCCAGGCGTCCGGCCGCGTATCCGAATGCAATAGCGTATGCGCGGCGAGATCGCTGGCGACCTGGATCGGCGTCCGCGCCAGCAATGCCGGGCTGCACACCGGCAGTTCGCTCTCTTCCAGGAATTCTCCGTATTCGCAGTTCGGCCAGTGGCCGGGACCGCGCCGGATCGCGACGTCGAAACGCTCTCCCGCCTCGCCCAGCGGCTGCTGCGAGGTGGAGGTAGACAACTTCAGCTCCACGCCGGGATACAGGCGCTGGAAGCCGCTCAGGCGCGGCAGCAGCCAGCGCATCGCAAACGTCGACAAGGCATTGATGTGCAGCACGCGCACCGTGCCGGACTCGCGCAGCAGCCTGGTCGCGGCGGCGATATTATCGAAGGCCGCTTGCACCGTGAGCAGGTAGCGGCGGCCGTCGTCCGTCAGCTGCACGCGCTTGCCGATGCGATGGAATACCGGCATGCCCAGCCACGCTTCCAGCGCTGCCACCTGGCGGCTGACCGCGCCGTGCGTCACATGCAGCTCTTCGGCGGCGGCCGAGAGATTTTCAAAGCGGGCGGCGGCTTCAAACGCGCGCAAGGCTTGCAAGGGAGGAAGTTTTCTAGTCATGCTTGTGATTATAAATCACAAGTTGACGGCAAAAAAGTCGATTTGTAGAAGCCTCGATTGTCTGTAACATGCGTCTGTCGAATCCATATTTACCGGCACTTCAGGTATAAACGGCGATTCCATCCGAGATCGGACAGGATCGGCCCTGACAACCAAGCTTGTGATAAATCCTGGGAAAAAAACATGAAAATCGCCAATGATATCTGGGATGCAAAGCAATATATGCTCTTCGGCAATGAGCGCCTGCGCCCTGCACTCGATTTGCTGGCCTACGTGCCCGAACAAGAACCCCTGCAGGTAGTCGACCTTGGCTGCGGCACCGGCAATGTCTCGGCGCTGTTGAAAGCGCGCTGGCCGGCGGCTGACGTGCTGGGCGTCGACAGCTCCGCCAACATGCTGGAGGCCGCTGCAGCAGCGGTGCCGGAGTGCCGTTTCCTGCGCGCCGACCTCGGCCAGTGGCAGGCCGACAGCCTGGACGTGATCTATTCCAACGCTGCCCTGCAATGGCTGCCCGACCACCCTACCCTGATGCCGCGCCTGCTGTCATTCCTGCGGCCCGGCGGCTGGCTGGCCGTGCAGGTGCCGGCCATGCAGGACGCGCCGCTGCGCCAGGTACAGGCGGAACTGGCCGGCTCGCCGGCGTTTGCGCCCTACATGGGCAAGTTGAAGCCGCAGCCGGGCATCCTCAGCGCGGAAAGCTACTACGACCTGCTGCGCCCGCACAGCGCCACGCTGGATATCTGGGAAACCACTTATCTGCACACCCTGAGCGGCGAAGATGCGGTCGCCAACTGGGCTGCCGGCACCAGCTTGCGGCCCTATCTGGACGCCTTGCCCGAAGAACAGCGCGAGAACTTCCGCGCAGCCTATGCGGCGGCGATGCGCACAGCCTATCCGCAACGTGAAAACGGCATCACGCTGCTGCCCTTCAAGCGCCTGTTTATCGTCGCCCACGTATAACCTCCCCTGACACAGATAATGACTACAGAAACAATCCTCAGCGACGACGGCGCCCTCAGCGCAACGCCCACCACGCGCGAATTATTCATCGGCTTTCTCTCGCTCGGCCTGATCGGCTTCGGCGGCGTGCTGCCGCTGGCGCGGCGCATGATTGTGGAGCAACGGCGCTGGCTGGATGCCGGACAATTCACTGAAATGCTCGGTCTCTGCCAGTTCCTCCCCGGCGGCAACATCATCAACCTGGCGGTAGCGATCGGCATGCAGTTCCGCGGCCTGGCCGGCGCCCTGGCCTCGCTGCTGGGCCTGATCGCCGCGCCTTCGGCGATCGTGATCGGGCTCGGCGTGGTCTACCAGCATTTCCAGCACGACGCTCAGATCCTGCATCTGTTTGCCGGCCTGGCGGCAGCCGCTTCCGGCCTGCTGATCTCGATGGCCCTGAAGATGCTGCGGCCGCTGCTGAAGAAACCGGTGCCGCTGCTGATCGCCGGCCTGTTTTTCCTTGCCATTGCGCTGCTGCGCCTGCCCTTGCTGCCGACCATGCTGGCGCTGGCGCCGCTGAGCGTGCTGCTGACCTGGAAGCTGCCGTCATGAGCGCCACCTTGATTTCCCTCGCAGCGATCTTCAGCCAGCTGTCGCTGCTGGCGTTCGGCGGCGGCAACACCATCCTGCCGGAAATGCAAAGACAGGTGGTCGATATCCACCACTGGATGTCGGCCCAGGACTTCAGCGCCATGTTCGCCCTGGCGCAGGCGGCGCCGGGGCCGAACATGATGGTGGTGACGCTGGTGGGCTGGCATGTCGCCGGCTGGCCCGGGGTACTGGTGACGACGCTGGCCAAGTTCGGCCCCTCGTCGATCCTGACCGCCATCGTGCTGCATCTGTGGCAGCGGTTCAAGGACAAGCCCTGGCGCGCCATCGTCCAGGCCGGGCTGGTGCCGATGACAGTCGGCCTGGTGGCGGCCAGCGCCGCGCTGATCACCGAAGCCTCGGCCCACACCTGGGGCCTGGCCGCGATCGCCGGCGGCTGCGCGCTGATCACTTTCAAGAGCAAGATCCATCCGCTGTGGGTGCTGGCGGCGGGCGCCTTGCTGGGCCTGAGCGGCATCGGGCAGTATTGAGCGCATGTCTCCATGCATGGTCTCAAGGTATAGTTGCGCCATCACTGCCAACTAAATCTCGAACCCATATGCACATCTCCGGCATCCATCACGTCGCCATCATCGCCTCGGACTACCAGCGCTCCAAGCGGTTTTACACCGAGCTGCTGGGCCTGGCGATCGTCGCCGAAACCTACCGCGCCGAGCGCGACTCCTATAAGCTCGACCTGCGCACGCCGGACGGCGTCCAGCTTGAGTTGTTTTCCTTCCCGGCGCCGCCGCCGCGTCCCAGCCGGCCGGAAGCCTGCGGCTTGCGCC
This sequence comes from Collimonas sp. GW821-FHT02H07, assembly GCF_059421505.1. NCBI lineage: Bacteria > Pseudomonadati > Pseudomonadota > Betaproteobacteria > Burkholderiales > Oxalobacteraceae > Collimonas > Collimonas sp. GW821-FHT02H07. The sequence goes on along the minus strand of NZ_JBWKVC010000012.1, from coordinate 68,430 downwards.
ACCTGGCGTTCCGCGTGCCGGATGTCGACGCCGCCGCGCAGGAACTGCGCGACCAGGCAATCGCCGTGGAAGCCATCCGCATCGACGAGTTCACCGGCAAGCGCTTTACATTTTTCGCCGACCCGGACGGCTTGCCGCTTGAGCTGTACGAGCAGTAGTTATTTAACAAGTAGCGCTGCGGCGCTGGCCCTATGCCGGCCCAGCTGTTAGACTTGCCTCCCTTTTAAGCAGGCGACCTCATGAAAACCTCTTCTTTCTCCAATCTGCCATTGGCGCCGGCGCTGCTCAGCAACCTCGATAGCCTGGGCTACCACGAGATGACCACGATCCAGGCGCAGAGCCTGCCGGTGATCCTGGAGCGGCGCGACCTGATCGCCCAGGCCAAGACCGGCAGCGGCAAGACCGCCGCCTTCGGCATCGGCATCCTGCACAAGCTCAATCCCAGCTATTTTGCGATCCAGGCGCTGGTGCTGTGCCCGACGCGCGAACTGGCCGACCAGGTGGCGAAAGAACTGCGCCGGCTGGCGCGCTTCGCCGACAACGTCAAGATCCTGACCCTGTGCGGCGGTACGCCGATGGGGCCGCAGATCGGCTCGCTGGAGCATGGCGCGCATATCATCGTCGGCACCCCGGGCCGCATCCGCGACCATATCGGCCGCGGCAGCATCAATCTCGGCACGGTGCAGACGCTGGTGCTGGACGAAGCCGACCGCATGGTCGACATGGGCTTCTACGAAGAAATCGCCGGCATCGTCAGCGCCTGTCCGGCACGCCGCCAGACCCTGCTGTTTTCCGCCACCTATCCGGACGATATCCGCAAGGCCAGCGCTGAATTCCTGCGCGACCCGGCGCAAGTCAAGGTCGAGGCGCAGCATGACGAAGGCCGCATCGAGCAGCGCTTCTACGAAGTGACCTACGAAGGCCGCAACGCCGCCGTGGCGCAGCTGCTGAATCACTACAAGCCGGTCTCGACCATCGCCTTTTGCAACACCAAGATCCATTGCCGCGAGCTGGCCGAGGAGCTGCGCGCCCAGGGTTTCAGCGCGCTGGCGCTGTATGGCGAGCTGGAGCAGCGCGAGCGCGACGAGATCCTGGTGCGCTTTGCCAACCAGAGCTGCTCGGTGCTGGTGGCGACCGACGTCGCCGCCCGCGGCCTGGATATCCAGACCCTCGGTGCGGTCATCAACGTCGACGTTTCCAAGGACACCGAAGTCCACATCCATCGCATCGGCCGTACCGGCCGCGGCCAAGATCGCGGACTAGCACTGAGCTTGTGCGCGCCGAATGAAAAGAAATGGGTCAAGCTGATCGAGGACTACCAGCGGGGACCGGTCAGCTGGTTCGACCTGGCGGAACTGGAACCGGCCTATGGCGAGCCGCTCACCGCGCCGATGCTGACCTTGTGCATCATGGGCGGCAAGAAGGACAAGCTGCGTCCCGGCGATCTGCTGGGCGCCCTGACCGGCGACGTCGGCCTGAGCAAGGAACAGGTCGGCAAGATCAGCGTCTTTGAATTCGTCACCTATGTCGCGCTGGACCGCCGCATCGCCAAACAAGCGTTCGGCAAGCTCAGCAACGGCAATATCAAAGGCAAGACTTTCAAGATGCGTTTCATCTGATTTCAGGCGCCTGCGACAGCGGCGATCCGGCCCATTCAGGGCTGATATGAACATATCAACAATGTTATTCGAATGTGCACTCGATTATTTGTCTATGTCCGTGATAGTGAAAGTATGTTAAATTTCTAAATGGAAACTTTTTTGCGAACGCGGAAATCCGAGGCCCGTGTATCGCAACTGACGCCAAAAAAGGCATCCGAATGCTAGCTGAAGTGATGTCGCTGCGCCGTTTGCCAGCCTGCAATCGATATAAGCGTTAAACCTTATCCGATCAGGACTGCTGCCGGCGTTGCGGCATGAGAAAAGACTTTCCTTCCATGAAAAACACACATTTTTTACGGGAGTGCAGGTATGGTTGATTGGCAAGAACAACAAATGCAGTCACTGCTGAGCGCGAAATCGGCGCCCATTCTATTTAATTCACTATCAGAAATCGTCAAGCGACTGGGTTTCGATTACTGCGCTTACGATATGCGTCTGCCGTGGCCAGTGGCCCAGCCCAAGGTGATTAGTTTGAATAACTATTCTCCGGACTGGCAACAGCGCTACACACAGGAGCACTATGAAAGGATCGACCCCACTGTCAGCCATGGCAGGAATTCCTCCTTGCCGATGATCTGGTCCGACCAGAACGTCGCCAGCAACCGGATGTTCTGGGAAGATGCCCGCTCGCATGGCTTGCACGCCGGCTGGGCGCAATCCCGCCATGACGCCAAAGGGATATGCGGCTTGCTCAACCTGTCGCGCTCGAACGACCATGTATCGCAGAAGGAATTGCGAGAAATTTCTCACCAGCTGTCCTGGCTGGTGGATGTTGCGCATGAGGGGCTGTCATTGCTGCTGATCGAGAAGCACATGCCGGAAGCCGCCAGCCAGTTGACCGCGCGCGAAATCGAGGTGCTGCGCTGGACGGCGGATGGCAAGACTTCGGGCGAGGTCAGCGAGATCATGAGCATTTCCGACCGCACGGTAAATTTTCATATCTCGAACACTTTAAAAAAGCTTAACGCCACCAACAAGACCGCGGCAGCGATCAAGGCTGCCATGCTCGGCATCTTGTAGCCGCCTGCAGGGCAAGCGCGTCTCCAACCAATCCGGCCTCGGCCGGATTTTTTTCGTCTGTCTGCTGCGTAAGCAGCTTGCCCATCGCTCCATGCTGGCAAGGCACGCCTTGCGCCATATTGCCTATCCGCACAACTGTAAACCTTTACAGTTACGCCGAGCCCCTCCGACATCTCAAAATTAGCAAATACATACTCTCAAGAAGGACATCAGCGATGAAAGTCATTTCCGGGGCCGCCGATGAGCTGTCAAATGAATTATTTGCCAAAGTATGCCGTTACCGCCACAAGGTTTTCGTCGAAACCCTGGGCTGGGAGCTGGATACCGAGGAAGGCGTCGAACTGGACCAGTTCGATCATGCTGGCACAATCTACGTGGTGGCGCAGGACGAAGACGGCGAAGTGATCGGCTGCGGCCGCCTGCTGCCGACGTGCCAGCCATATCTGCTGAGCGAAGTGTTCCCGCAGTTGCTGAAAGGCGCCGCGCCGCCGTGCCACCCTGAGATCTGGGAGTTGTCGCGCTTCGCAGCCATGGATTTCAACAAGAAGAGCGACACCGCGCTGGACCAGGTATCGTCATCAATCGCCGTCAAGCTGCTGCAGGCTTCAATTGCCTGCGCTGCCCGCCTCGGCGCCAAGCGCCTGGTGACAGTCTCGCCAATTGGCATGGAACGCTGGCTGCGGCGCGGCGGCTTTATTGCGCAACGGCTGGCGCCGCCGATGAAGGTGGATGGCCAGACTCTGTTCGCCTGCCTGATCGAAGTGCAGAAAAACACGCCCATCCTGGTCGGCGAGCGGCCGTTTTTCAATGGCCAGGCTATCATCCGCAAGCCGGAGCAGCCGCGCTGGCCAACCGCGCATGGTGCACAGTCGGCCTTGTCGAAGGCCCGGCCGGGAACGGTCCACGGCAATTGACAGGTCGTTGAAGCATCCTTTATTGTGAGCGGCGTCAGCGCCTCACAATAAAGGGAAACAGCGATGAGTATCTGGGGTAAAGCCAACTTGCTGCGGGCGCGCGACGGCCACGAGGCCAAGGTGCTGTCGGTCGAACTGTTCTTCGACCTGGTCTATGTCTTTGCCGTCACCCAGCTGTCCCATCACCTGCTGGAAAACCTGACGCCGCTGGGAGCCTTGCAAACGCTGGTGCTGTGGTTCGCGGTCTGGCTGGTCTGGCAATATACCTGCTGGGTGACCAACTGGTTCGATCCCGACACCCTGCCGATCCGCCTGATGCTGTTCGCCGTCATGCTGGCCGGCCTGGTGATGTCGGCGGTATTGCCGGATGCATTTGGCGAACGCGGGATGATCTTTGCGGCGTGCTACGCCGCCATGCAGATCGGCCGCACGCTGTTCGTGGTGCTGCACCTGGGGAGCGACCACGCCCTCAGCAAGAATTTCCAGCGCATGCTTGGCTGGCTGTGCATCTCGGGCGCGCTGTGGATCGCCGGCGGCTGGTCCAGCGCCGAATACCGGCTGCTGTTCTGGACGGCGGCGGTGGCCTGCGAATACTTCTCGCCGATGATCGGCCTGTGGCTGCCCGGCATGGGCCGCTCCCAAACGCAAGAGTGGACCATCGAAGGCGGCCACCTGGCCGAGCGCTGCCAGCTGTTCGTGATCGTGGCGCTGGGGGAATCGATCCTGGTGACCGGCGCCACCATCGGCCACATGGCCGGCTGGGAGACGCCGACCCTGATCGCCTTCCTGGTCGCTTTCCTGGGCAGCCTGGCGATGTGGTGGCTCTACTTCGACACCAGCAGCCAGGCCGGCACCGAAGCCATCGTCACGTCCAGCGATCCGGGGCGCATCGGCGCTTATTTTCACTACACCCACGTGATCATCGTCGCCGGCGTGATCATTGCCGCGGTCGGCAACGAACTGGCGATCGCGCATCCGGCCGGCCATATCGACACCAAATCGCTGGCAGTGCTGATCGGCGGCCCCATGACTTACCTGCTCGGCAACGGCATCTACAAGACCGTGGTGTACCGCCGCTTTCCGTTCTCCCACACGATCGGGCTGGCATTGCTGGCGATCCTGATCCCGTTCGCCTACCTCACCGACCAGCTGATGATTGCCGGCCTGACCACCGCGATACTGATCGTGGCGGCGATACAAGAAGCCGTTTCACGCCGCAGCGGCGTCAGGCGGCACGCAGCCGGGCACGCCGAATAAGACGATTGCCCAGTCGGCCCTAGGCTGCGCTGATCCCGGCCTGGCCGGCGCTGCGCAAGCGGGCGGCGTCGCGCGCGGGCGGTGCGCCGAACATGCGGTTGTACTCGCGGCTGAACTGCGAGGGACTTTCGTAGCCGACCAGATGGCCCGCAGTGGCGGCGTCGCCGACCTCGGTGAACAACAGCCGGCGCGCCTCCTGCAGCCGCAGCTGCTTCTGGAATTGCAGCGGCGTCATGGCGGTCACCGCCTTGAAATGCTGATGCAGCGAGGAAGAACTCATATTGGCTTCGCGCGCCAGGCTTTCAATGCGCAGCGGCAGCCGGTAGTCGCGCTTGATCAGTTCGATGGCCTTGACCACGTGCTGGGCCTGGCTGTCGGACATGGCGATCTGCTGCAGCATGCTGCCCTGTTCTTCCTGCAGCAAGCGATACAGGATTTCGCGCATCGCCAGCGGCGCCAGCACCGGGATATCCTGCGGCGCAGCCAGCAATCGCATCAGGCGCAACACCGCATCCAGCAAGCTGGTCGTGGCTTTGCTGACAAACATGCCGCGCGCCGGCGCATCGCCCTTCTTTGCCCGCAGTTCGGTGGCCATCATCAGGTCGCCGATTTCTTTCGGGTCAAGATCCAGCCGCAGGCACAGATACGGCAGTTCCGGCGAGGCTTGCGTGACCTGCCCCGTGACCGGCAAATCGACCGACACCACCAGGTAGCTCGCGGAGTTATAGACATACACTTCATCGGCCAGTATCGCCCGCTTCTGGCCCTGGGCGATGATGCACAAGGCCGGCTTGTGCAAGGCGTGCACCGGCACCGACGGCTGCGACATGCGCACCACGTTGAGCGGCGCGATCGCCGTCTGGTGCACGCCGTCGGTGGCGGCGTATTGCGCAATCAGGCGCGCCAGCTCGATCTGCTGCAGCGACACCGCGCGTTCTGCCGAGATTGCTTCCGGATTTGTCATTTTCTGTCTCATTTCCTGCCATTTGCAGGGTTAGGGCCTGTTAACATTTGATTTGGGAGTGCGAACGCGCGGCAGGCGTTACAGGCCTAGCCCGAGTCTACTATTTTTCGATCTGCGGCGCCGCTGCCCCCCCTTACATTTGGAGGATCGTGCAAGAAGTTGCGGGGATCCGGCTATCAGCGCCCGGCCGCCGCGCCCTACAGTGCAGGCATGCCCGGCGCCTCCCGCCCCGGGATCACAAGGAGAAATACAGGTCTGGAACAGGGAAACCGCAGGCGGCCTGCGCCTATGCCCGCCCCTCCCACGGCACGTATTTGCGCTGCAGCCAGCGCAGGGCATATTCAAAGGCTGAAGCGATCAAGGCAATCACCAGGATGCCCATGATGACGACGTCGGTCACCAGGAACTGCGCCGCCGATTGGATCATGAAGCCGAGGCCGCGGGTGGCGGCGATCAGCTCTGCCGCCACCAGGGTCGACCAGCCCACGCCCAGGCCGATGCGGATGCCGGTCAGGATATCGGGCAAGGCCGACGGCAGGATCACGAAGCGCACCAGCTGCCAGCGCGTGGCGCCGAGCGTCTGCGCCGCCCGCAAGCGGTTCTGCTCGACCCGGCGCACGCCGTGCAAGGTGGCGATCGCCAGCGGCGCAAAGATCGCCAGGTAGATCAGCAGCACTTTCGACAGCTCGCCGATGCCGAACCAGATCACGATCAGCGGCAGGTAAGCGAGCGGCGGAATCGGCCGGTAGAACTCTATCAAGGGATCGAACACCGCCCTGGCGCGCCGGCTCAGTCCGATCAGGATGCCGACCGGAACCGCACTGACAATCGCCAGCAGCAGCGCCGCAAACACGCGGGTGACGCTGGTTGCAGCATGCTGCCACAAGGTGGCATCGACAAAGCCTTGGAGCGCCACCGCCTTGAATTTTTGCAGCACCGCCAGCGGCGACGGCAAGAACAGCGGCGGCACCAGCGCCAGCGCGCTCGCCAGCCACCACAGGCCAAGCAAACCCAGCACGGTCAGCAGCGTGATGCTGCCATCGGAAATGACAAACCCGTTGCTGGGCCTGTCTGCGGCTGGAGGGTGGCTGTCTCGCCAGGCGGCCGGATACGGCGCCAGCATCTGCGCCACCGGATCATGCGGCAGCTCAAGCGGCGCCAGGGTAACGGATAACTCGCTCATGACTATGCCTCCTCCAGTACGCCATCCGCTTGCGGATGCAAAAGCTGCTCCAGGATTTCCTCGCGCAAGCTGACAAAGCGCGGATCGGACTTGATGCTGCGGGCTGCTTCGCCGGCAGCAAAACGCTCACCGAAATGCAACCGGCGCACGCTCTCGACCCGTCCCGGCCGCGCCCGCAGCAGCACCAGGTCGGTCGCCAGGAACAGGGCTTCCTCGACGCTATGGGTAATCATGAAAATGCCTTTGCCGGTGGTTTTCCATACCTGCAGCAAATGCTCTTGCATCTGTTCCCGGGTCAGGGCGTCCAGCGCCCCCAGCGGCTCATCCAGCAGCAGGAAGCGCGGATCGACCGCCAGGGCGCGCGCCAGGCTGACGCGCTGACGCATGCCGCCCGAGAGTTCCCAGATGGCGGCATCGGCATAATCCTGCAAACCGGTGAGCGCCAGGTATTCGCGCGCCTTGGCCTGGCGTTGCTGCGGCGACTGCCCGGCCAGGCGCAGGCCGAAGGCGACGTTTTCCTGCACGCTCTGCCATGGCAGCAAGGTGTCGCTCTGGAACACCACGCCGCGTTCGGCGCCTGGGCCGCTGACCGGCTGGCCGTCGATGCTGACGCTGCCCGCAGTCGGCGGCAGAAAACCGGCGATCAGGTTGAGTAGAGTGGTCTTGCCGCAGCCGGAGGCGCCGATCACCACGGTAAAGCGGCCATCGTGCACATCCAGCGAAAGGTCGCGCAAGACCGGCTGCGGCGCCGAGGGGTAGCTCACGCCGGCTGCTTGCAAACGGATCATGTCAGCTCCCTATTGCGCCGCGGCCTGCCTGGCGAATGCCGGATTCACGTACGGCTGGTAGTCAGACAGCACGCGCTCGACCTTTTTCTGCTCTTGCAGGAAACCGGATGTGGCCGCCAGCGCCTGCACGGTGGGACCGCTGAGCAGCTGCTGCTGTTCGCTCAGTGTCGGAAAACCGCTGCCGGCCAGCAGTTCCGCGATATCGGTCTGCTTGGCGGCCGTCAGGCGGGCAATTTTCTCGAACTGCGCTGAACCGGCTTTCCATTCCGCGCCGTGGGCGCGATAGTCGGCGTAGGCCTGGCCGGTGACTTTCACGAAAGCGGTAACGAAATCAGGATGCTTCTGCGCGAAATCCTTGCGCACGATCCAGGCGTCGAAGGTCGGTGCGCCCCACTTGGCGACTTCGGCCGAGTTGGTCAGCACTTTGCCGCTTTCCTTGACCTTGCCGAGCGCCGGATCCCAGACATAGGCTGCATCGATATCGCCCCGCTGCCATGCCGCTGTGATTTCCTGCGGCCGCAAGTTCAGGATTTGCACCTTGGAAGCCGGAATGCCCCAATGCTTGAGCGCGGCCAGCAGGCTGTAATGCGTGGTCGAGACGAAAGGCACGGCGATCTTTTTGCCGATCAAGTCTTGCGCACTGGCGATGCCGCTGCCATTGCGCACCACCAGGGCCTCCGCCTGGCCGATCTGCGCTGCGACCAGGATGGTTTCTATCGGCAGTTCGCGCGTCGCCGCGGCTGCCAAGGGGCTGCTGCCGACATAGCCAACCTGGATATCGCCGGATGCCACAGCGGTTATCACATCCGCGCCGCTGTCGAATTTTTTCCAGTTGATTTTCCAGCCGCTGGCTTTTTCATAGGCGCCGTCGGCCTGTGCAATTTTGGCGGGCTCTACCACCGTTTGATAGGCGATGTTGACTTCCTGGCCTGCCCCCGATGCCGAACCGGCAGCGGCGACAATGACGGTAGCTGCGGCCAGAACCGGCAAGCGTTTCAGAATTTTGGTAAGCATGCTTTTCCTCGATGATTGAATGATCGGGCGCTTACAGTACTGTCAGGACAGCCAGGACTGTTACCGCTCTGTTATCCACGTTAATCGATTCAAGCGATTTGCAAAACGAAGGTTTTCGGAGATGCTTAGTTGCTTTCTGCGGGGCAGCATCATGTCGGCCGGCTAGCGATACCACACAAAAATAGCGCATGTTTTCCGCCCGCGGCGGCCAATAAATAGATATTTAACTATCCTTTTTATAGATAAAGATATTAATCTATCCTTTTCAAAGGGGAGATACTATACTATCCTTAACTAATCAATAGATAGTTTATTATCCACCATGAAAACCTTGAGCGAGCTTTCTTCCATCCTCCGCCATGCCAAGGACAGGCTGGCGCTGCCTGTCATCGCCATGAGCCGCGACAGCGGACTGACCGCCGTCACGATACGCGGCGTGCTTGCGGGCAAGAGCGATCCCCGCCTCAGCACCTTGATGACGATTGCCGACCAGTTAGGGCTGGAACTGATGCTGCTGCCGAAAACCATGGCATCTTCGATTGCCGCGCAAGCTCCCGCTGAAGACGAGGTGCAAAGCCTGGTCGCTGCGGCGCTGGCGCGGCCAGGGAGCCGTCCATGAACCTGAGCGCGCTGGATATTTTCATTGGCGAGCGCCAGGCCGGCATCCTGTTCCAGTACGGCGAGATGCTGCGCTTCCAGGTCGATCCTGCCTATGCGCAAGACCCGCAGCGCCCTCCGCTGTCGCTCTCGATGCGCGCCGCCACGCCGCAACAGGACATGGCGCTGCTGCTCAATCCGCTGGCGGCAATCTTCAACTCGCCAGGCAAGATGCGGCTGCCGGCCTTCTTCCAGAACCTGTTGCCGGAAGGCGTGCTGCGCAAGCAGATCGCCATGGAGCGCCAGTGCGCGGAGGACGATCACTTCGAGCTGCTGGCCGCCTGCGGGCGCGACTTGCCGGGCGCGGTGCGCGCCATTCCGACCAGGCTGACGCGGGCCATGATGACGCGCCTGGTCACACAGGACAAGGAAGCGATCGAAGAAAGCGTGATGGCAGCGCCGCTGGTCGACGGCGTCTCGATTTCCGGCATGCAGCCGAAACTGGCCCTGATCCTGGAAGGCGGCCGCTATGTCAGCCGCACCCGCCACAAAGACGCCCACATCATCGGCAAACTGCCGACCGCCCAATACGATCACTTGCCGGAAGTCGAACACCTGTCGCTGCAACTGGCGCGCGCCGCCGGCGTGACAGTATGCGAGGCCAGCCTGCAGCCGCTGGCAGCGATCATGGCTGAACACCCCTATGCAGCGGAACAAAGCCAACAGTTCCTCGCGGTGCAGCGCTTCGACCGCGACCAGCCGGGGCGGCTGCACGTAGAGGATTTTTGCCAGATCCTCGGGGTCGATCCGGACAAGAAATATACCGGCGCCACCTATGCCGACATGGCGCTGGTGATGCAGGCCGTGCCCGACCTGGGTATAGCGGCCTGCCATGAGCTGCTGCGGCGCATTACGGTCAATGAACTGATCGGCAACTATGACGCGCACCTGAAAAATTTCGGCATCCGCTACCTGGCCGACGGCAGCATCGAATTCTCGCCCGCTTACGATGTCGTGGCGTATAGCGTGTACCTGAACGGCAGCGGCCATGCGCTCAAGTTTGCCGAGGGCCAGGCCAAGCGCTCCTTCCTGTCGCCGCAAACCCTGCGCGCCTTCGCCAACCGCAGCGGCATGCTGGAGCCGCCGTTGCGCCAGGTGATTGCCGATGTCTGCAAAAAGGCCATGCAAGCCTGGCCCGGCCTGATCGCCGCCAGCCAGCTGCTGCCGCATCAAAAGCAGCGCCTGAACGACTATTTCATGGGCCGCGACATTATCGCCAGCCTGCGCAAGCGACAGGCAAGGCTGGCGGCCAAAGCACAATGAAGGGCAGTTTTTTTTGCCGCCCTGCCCGGAAATAATTGCCGGAATCCGCTAATATCAACTCCCTCCTCCCTTCCATCGCTCAAGGAAAAGCAATGCCCGCAACTGCAGATCTCGCCCAACCCGGCATCCTACAGCCGCTTCCGCCACTCGGCCGTTCGCTCACATTTCGCCTGGCCGGCCCCGATCCGCGGGCCGCGCTGCTGCGCTTGCGCGACGCCTTCGAGGCTGACTGGGGCATCGTCGGGCTGGGTTTGCCGCTGATCCAGGCCTTGGATCAGCATGTCGCAGGCTTGCGGGCCTTCCCCGCGCTTGACGGCGTCGGCTGCAGCGCGCCCTCGACCCAGCAGGCGCTGTGGATCCTGCTGCGCGGCGACGACCGCAGCACGCTGTTCGAACGCAGCGCCCAGCTGGTCGCCCTGCTGGCCGGCGCACTGGTGCTGGACAATAGCCAGGACACCTTCCGCTATCGCGACGGCCGCGACCTAACCGGCTATGAAGACGGCACCGAAAATCCGCAGGACAATGCCGCCGCAGAGGCGGCCTTGGTGGCGGAAGGCGCCGGCCGCCAGGGCGCCAGTTTTGTCGCGGTACAGCGCTGGATCCACGATCTGTCGCGTTTCCGCGGGTTTCCGGCAGCGCAGCGCGACGCCACCATCGGCCGCCGCATCGAAGACAATGAAGAAATCGAGGACGCGCCGGAATCGGCCCATGTCAAGCGCAGCGCGCAGGAGAGTTTTACCCCGGAAGCTTATATGGTGAGGCATTCCATGCCTTGGGATAACGGCATGCAGCAAGGCACCGAATTCATCGCTTTCGGCGAATCCAGCGATCGCTATGAAAGCGTCTTGCGCCGCATGCTCGGCCATGAAGACAATATCGTCGACGCCCTGTTCAGCTTTTCGCAGCCGGTGACCGGCGGCTACTACTGGTGCCCGCCGCGCCAGGGCCAGCGCCTCGACCTGCAAGCGCTGGCGATCTAAGGCCGCGCCGGCATGGACGCCATCCAGCTCTCGCTGCCGGCGGCGCGCGCCCTGCAGCTGGCGGCGCAAGGCTTGCTGAATCCGCCGCGCAGGAAAGCCGTCAAGCAGGACGTGCTGGCCGCCATCCGCCAGATGGGCGTATTGCAGATCGATACCATCCACGTGGTGGCGCGCAGCCCCTACCTGGTGCTGTGGAGCCGCCTCGGCAGCTACCCGCAGAACTGGCTGGAAGAATTGCTGGAAGAGCGCCAGCTGTTCGAATACTGGGCGCATGAAGCCAGCTTCCTGCCGATCGAGGATTACGGCCTGTTCCGGCATCGCATGATCGACCCCGGCTCGATGGGCTGGAAATATTCGGCCAAGTGGATGGACGAGCATCGCGCCACCATTGAAAAACTGCTGCTGCACATCCGCGAGAACGGCCCGGTGCGCTCCGCCGATTTCAAGCGCACCGACGGCAAGGGCGGCGGCTGGTGGGAATGGAAACCGGAAAAACGTTCGCTCGAAGTGCTGTTTACCGCCGGCCGGCTGATGATCGCCAAGCGCCATAATTTTCATCGCATCTACGACCTCGCCGAGCGTATCCTGCCGGACTGGGACGATGCCCGCATGCCATCGAACGCCGACACCCTGCGCACGCTGCAGTTGAAAGCGGTACAGGCGCTGGGCCTGGCCAGAGCCAGCTGGATAGGCGATTATTTTCGCACCGCCAAGAGCCGCCCAGATCCGGATCCGGAAACGCTGGTGGCGGACGGCAGCCTGCTGAAAGCCGCCGTGGAAGGCTGGCAGCAGCCTGTCTACATCCACCCGGCCCATCGCCAGCTGGCCCTGGACGCCGCCGCCGGCTTGCTGAAACCGACCGCCACCAGCCTGCTGTCGCCATTCGATCCGCTGGTATGGGACCGCAAGCGGGCGCTGGAACTGTTCGGTTTCGATTACCGGCTGGAATGCTATACGCCCGAGGCCAAGCGCAGCTACGGTTACTTCACGCTGCCGATCCTGCATCGCGGCGCGCTGGCGGGGCGGCTCGACGCCAAAGCGCACCGCAGCCAGGGCATATTCGAAGTCAAGGCGCTGTACCTGGAAACCGATACGCGGCAAACCCAGCGGCTGGCCAGCGAGCTGGCGGCGACCTTGCAGCGCTTCGCCGCCTGGCACGGCACGCCGCAGGTGGCGATAGGCAAATGCACCCCGCGCACGTTCCGCAGCATGCTGAAAGCTGCGCTGGACTAGCGCCCGTTAGCAGGCCTTACGTTTTCATTGCCAATGGCTAGCCGGCTTTCAACAGATTCCTGTCGGTGTCTATGCCGAAGGCCTGCGGCCGGCCGATGCCGTAGCCCTGGGCAAAATCGACGCCGATCTCAGTGAGCGTGGCGATGATCCGCTCATTGACGGCAAATTCCGCAATGGTCTGCTTGCCCATCAAATGGCCGATCTTGTTGATCGCCTCGACCATCGCATAGTCGGTCGGGCTGTTCAGCATGTCTTTCACAAAGCCGCCGTCGATCTTGATGAAGTCGACCGGCAGGTTTTTCAGGTAAGCGAACGAAGACATGCCGGCGCCGAAATCGTCCAGCGCAAAACGATAGCCGACGCTTCTCAGTTCCTGGATGAAGTGGGCAGCCTTGGCGAAATTGGCGATGGCGCTGGTCTCGGTAATTTCAAAGCAGATGATTTCCGGCGCAATCCCGAATTTCACATGCTGCTCCTGCACGAAATGCAGGAAATTGTTGTCGCCTATGCTGGTGCCGGACAGGTTGATGGCGCAGGTCTGTATATCCAGCCCCTGCCCCTGTTTTGTCATCTTCGCCAGCGTCGCGAAGACGGTGGCGACTACCCAGCGGTCGATGGCCGGCATCAGGTTGTAGCGCTCGGCGGCAGGAATGAAGACCATCGGCAGCACCAGGTTGTCATCCTTGTCCAGCATCCGCAACAGGATCTCGAAATGCACGCCGTCGCTGGATTTCTGGCCCAGGGCCACGATTTCTTGCGAGAACAGGCAGAATCTCTCGTGCGTGAGGGCTTCGTTGATGCGCGTGATCCATTCCATCTCGCCATGCCGTATCGACAGCTCGCTATCGTCCAGGCGGTACTCGTGCACCCGGTTGCGGCCCTTTTCCTTGGCCAGGTAGCAGGCGGCGTCGACCGCGCTCATGATCTGCCCTAGCGTATGCATTTCACCGGCCAGGTTGATCAGGCCGATGCTGACGCCGATGCTGAACGGCTTGTTGGACCAGACAAACTGGAAATCGGCGACGGTCTGCCGCAAGCCTTCGGCAATCCGCAGGGAATGTTCGACCGGGCAGTTCTCCAGCAAGACGCCGAACTCGTCGCCGCCCAGGCGCGCGATGGTGTCGGTATCGCGCAAGCGCTGCTTCAGCAAGACGCTGACCTGGCGGATCAGCTCGTCGCCGGCGGCATGGCCGCAGGTATCGTTGACCACCTTGAACTGGTCCAGGTCGAGGTACAGCACGGCATGCTGGCGCTGCTGGTCGCGCGAGGTGATCATCGCCACCGTCAGGCGGCGCTCGAACTCGCGGCGATTGATGAGGCCGGTCAGTTCGTCATGACTGGCCTGATAAGACAGCTGCGCCGCATATTCGCGGTCCTTGCTGACGTCATGCAGCACCAGCACGGTGCCGATGGTCTCGCCGCTCAGGTTGCGGATCGGTTCGGCCGACAGGTTGACCGCGACTTCGCTGCCGTCGTCGCACACCAGCAGCAGGTTGGAGGCGTTTTCGACCGGCATGCTGTTGTCGAGGATCTGGTGGATCAGGTCCGGCACCCGGTTGCCGGAGGCTTCGCCCACCACGTTCAGGATGTTTTCCAGCGGCAGGCCGCGCGCCGACGCTAAAGTCCACCTGGTGAGTATTTCAGCGGTCGGGTTCAGGTATTCGACCAGGCCGTCGGTGCTGAGCGTGATCACCGCGTCGCCTATCGATTCCAGCGTGACCTGGGCCCGCTCCTTGGCTGCGTACAACTGCTCTTCGGCGCGCTTGCGGGCGGTAATGTCGGTAAACGAACCAGCCATGCGCACCGGCTTGCCGGCGGAATTGCTGGTCGACTGCGCACAGGAACGGACCCAGCGCAATTCGCCGGACTTGGTCACCACGCGAAACTCGATGTCGCACGGCGAATTGTCGTACAGATGCGAAGTCAGCTTGGCGCGCACCGCATCCAGGTCCGAAGGATAGATGCAGTTCAGGAATTGCAGCGGCGTCGGCTCGTCGTCTTCCAGCGTATAGCCCAGCAACTCCTTCAGGCGCGGCGAATAGTAGATGTTGTCAGCCTGGATATCCCAGTCCCACAAGCCGTCGTTGCTGCCCAGCATGGCCAGCTGCAGCCGCTCTTCGCTGACCTTCAGCGCCTCCTTGAACTGGTCGCTCTTGATCAGGATAAAGCGCGAAATCCAGCTGCCGAAAATCATCAGTCCGATGGCGATCGCCAGTGTTGCATACAGCAGCAGGCTCTGCACCCGGCGCGATGATTCGCCCAGGCTGGCGGAAAAGCGCAGTTCCAGCGGCGTCAGGCGGGCGTCGATATCACGGATGCGGGCGATGCTGGCGTTCATCGCCACCGGATCGGGATTGCCGGCCGCGATAGCGGCGTGCAGGCTCTGGGCTTCGAGATTGAGTTGCTTGATCAGGCCGTCGCCGGTCTTCCAGTTGGCCAGCGGTTCGCTCAGCAGGCTGAAATTCTTGAAGTGACGATACAGGCTGACGATGCCGTCGATATCGTCGGGATGATTGCCGCCATCGAGAAAACCCTGGCGCACTACCTGCATGTCCGGCCTGGGCTTGTCCAGTTCATTGCGCGCGCGCTGATCGCCCATCGGCACAGCCAGCGCCTTCAAGACTTTCTGATAGTCGGCGTCGGCCTGGGTCACCGCGTACTGGTTCAGGTGGAATACCGCCTCCTTCTGCGCTTTCGACCAAAGGCTCTCGCCACCGACAAAAGCCCGTACCGAAGACAGGACATTCATGCTGAACGCCAGTAGCCCCACCATCAGGGCGACAATCGCCAGGAAAGGCAGGGTCACCTTGATCCAGCGCATGCCGCTATCCAACGTCAAAAATTTCTTCAATCGCTGCATTGCAAGACCTCGCTGTAACAGTTAAACCGTTAGAAAGCTTGAGCCGAATGAGAGACCATGCAAAAAAAGAAACTACTTGCTTATCTTGGTATGAATACCCCATCATACGGCCAATAGTTTCCGATTAGCAAGTTGATCGTGAGGCAGCATGAAATGCGTCTTATGGCCAACTGTAAACACGGTAAAGCGTCGCTAAAATAAAACGGCTCGCAACAACCTTTGCACCAGCACAAAATTGACTGAACGTTACCTATATGCTCCGTGCTAACATCAATGGTTTGCCATCTTTCATCCAGATTCCTCCATGACCCAGTCTTTGCTCGTCGATAGTGTGGCCGCCAGCAGTTTTTCTACTCACCCCGACATCCTGCACGGGGCCGCACAAGCCGAACTGATACGCAATGAAGTACTGGCCGATTTGCTGGAGGCCACCGCCGCGCGCCTGCCGCACCAGGCTGCCCTGATATTCGGCGAGCGCCAGCTGTCTTATCAAGAACTTAACCAGCGCGCCGACCAGGTTGCATCCGGCCTGATCAGCGCCGGGGTGGTTCCCGGCCAGATCGTCGGACTCTGGCTGCCGCGCGGCATCGATCTGCTGGTCATGCAGGCCGGCATCGCCAAGGCCGGCGCCGCCTGGCTGCCGCTGGACGCCGATACGCCGGTCGAACGCATCGCCGTTTGCCTGGAAGACGCCAATTCGCCGGGCATCGTCAGCTGCGCGCAATTCGCGCCGCGCCTGGCCAATCTTGCATGCAAGGTATGGACCGCGGAGCAGCTGCTGGCGCCATCGGCCACGCCGCTGCTGCGCCGCCAGGGAGTTCAACGCAGCGATCCGGCCTATGTGATCTATACCTCCGGCTCGACCGGCAAGCCGAAGGGCATCGCCATCACCCAGGGCGCCATCTGCCATTTCCTGCGCAGCGAGAATTCGGTGCTGGGCGTGAGCGATCGCGATCGCGTCTATCAGGGATTTTCAGTCGCCTTCGACATGTCGTTCGAAGAAATCTGGATCAGTTATCTGGTGGGCGCAACGCTGTGGATCGCGCCGAAGGAGATCGCTTCCGATCCGGAAGCCTTGCCGCTGGCGCTGGCGGCCAACGGCGTCACCGTGCTGCACGCGGTGCCGACGCTGCTGGCCTTGTTCAACCAGGACGTGCCGAGCTTGCGCATCATCAACCTGGGCGGCGAAATGTGCCCGGAATCGCTGGTCAGCCGCTGGGCCAGGCCGGAGGCAGGCCGTCATATATTCAACACCTACGGCCCGACCGAAGCCACGGTATCGGCCAGCCTGGCGGAATTGCGCGCAGGCGAGCCGGTCACCATCGGCCGGCCTTTGCCCAACTACGGCCTGCTGGTGATCAACCCGGCCGTCGAGCACGGCCTGACCTTGCTGCCGCGCGGCGAAGTCGGCGAGCTGTGCATTACCGGCCCCGGCGTCGCCGAAGGCTATCTCGGCCGCCCGGAGCTGAGCGCCGAGAAATTCCTGGCCAATCCATGGTCCGCCAGCGAGCATGACCGCCGCCTGTACCGTACCGGCGACCTGGCGCGGATCGAAGCCGACGGCCGCGTCCAGTGCCTGGGGCGCAC
This sequence comes from Collimonas sp. GW821-FHT02H07, assembly GCF_059421505.1. Classification (NCBI taxonomy): domain Bacteria; kingdom Pseudomonadati; phylum Pseudomonadota; class Betaproteobacteria; order Burkholderiales; family Oxalobacteraceae; genus Collimonas; species Collimonas sp. GW821-FHT02H07. The sequence continues at coordinate 51,049 of NZ_JBWKVC010000012.1, read as the reverse complement.
CGACGATCAGGTCAAGATCCGCGGCTTCCGCGTCGAACTGGGTGAAATCGAAGAAGTGCTGGCGCGCCAGCCGGGCGTCGGCACCGTCGCCGTGGTGCTGCGCCAGGAAGACGGCATCGACCAGCTGATCGCATTCATCGTGCCGGAAAGCGGCGCTGACGTGGCGCCTGCCGCCTTGCGCGCGGCCCTCGGCGCGCGCCTGCCGCCCTATATGGTGCCGGGCTTCTTTGAAGCGATGACGGAAATGCCGCGCCTGACCTCCGGCAAGATCGACCGCAAGGCGCTCAAGGCAAGGCCGCTGGCCGCCCCTCTGGCAGCGGGCGGCGACGCCGACGTTCCCGAAACGCCGGCCGAAATCGCCCTGTTCGCAGCATTGAACAAGCTCTTCCCCGGCCAGCCCATCCTGCGCAGCGCCGATTTTTTCAACGATCTTGGCGGCCACTCGCTGTTCGCGGCCAAGCTCGCCTCCGCCCTGCGCGCCGATCCGGCCTTCGCCCATGTGACGGTGCGCGACATCTACATGAACCGCACCATCGGCCGCATCGCCCAGGTACTGGCGGAGCCGCCGCTGGCCGGCATCGGCGTCGACACCAGCTGGGCCGCGCCCTCCGATTTCAAGCGCTGGGTCTGTGGCGCGGCGCAAGCCGCCGCCGTGCCCTGGCTGGTGGCGATGCGCATGATGCAATGGCTGGCGCCATTCTTTACCTATCACTTCTTCACCGGCGATCCGGGCGATTCGATCGCGCGCGCGATTGCGGTGTCGGTGCTGGTGTTCCTGCTGGCGACCTTGTTCGAATTCGGCATTGCGATCGCCGCCAAATGGCTGATCGCCGGCCGCCTGAAACCCGGCCGCTATCCGCTCTGGGGCATGACCTACTACCGCTGGTGGCTGGCGGACCGCCTGATCGAAGCCGCGCCGGCCTACCTGCTGAGCGGCTCGACGCTATACAGCTGGTGGCTGCGCGCACTGGGCGCGAAGATTGGTTCGGAAGTCATCATCGGTTCCATGACCTTGCGCGCCCATGACCTGCTGGTGATCGAGGACGGCGTCAGCGTCGGCAATGCTGTCAATTTTGAAAACGCCCGGGTCGAACACGGCGAGCTGCTGCTCGGCAGCATCACCCTGGAACGGGAAAGCTGCATCGGTTCCTATGTGGTGCTGGAAGGCGATACCCGGGTCGGCGCTTTCGGCCACCTGGAAGGCCAGACCGCCCTGAGCGAAGGCCAGTCGGTACCCGCCAGGCGCATCTGGACCGGCTCGCCGGCGCGCGATGCCGGCGCCTTCGATCCGGACAGCAAACAGCCGCGGCCGCCGGTCACGCGCCTGCGCCAGATGGGCGAGTCGGCCTTCTTCCTGTTCGGCGCCCTGCTGATCACTACCCTGTTCTTCATGCCGGTATTCCCCAGCTTCATCCTGATCGACTGGCTGGACGATACCGAGATGTTCCCCTGGCTGCAAAGCAACAATGTCGCCTTCCAGCTGGCCAAATACTTTGTGCTGGCGTTCCCGGCGACCGCCATCCTGATCGTCTGCACCGCCCTGCTCTCGGCCGGCATCCGCTGGACCCTGCTGCCGCGCATGCGCGCCGGCAGCTGGCCGGTGCGCAGCAATGTGTATTGCAGCAAATGGCTGGTCAACCAGATCCAGGAATCCAGCCTGAGCGTATTGCACGGCGTGTATGCGACCGTGTACGCGCCGCTCTGGTACCGCCTGCTGGGCGCGAAAATCGGCCGCCATGCCGAAATCTCGACCGCGCTCGGCGTGGTGCCTGACATGCTGACGCTGGGCGACGATACGTTCATCGCCGACGCCGTCTTGCTGGGCGACGAACAGATCGACGGCGGCTGGATCACCATGAAGCCCACCGTGATCTCGCGCCGCAGCTTCGTCGGCAACGGCGCCTACGTGCCGGATGGCACCATCCTGCCGGAAAACGTCCTGATCGGGGTGCACTCGCGGGTGCCGGACAACAACCGCATGCAGCCGGGGGACACCTGGCTCGGTTCTCCGCCGATCAATCTGCCGGCGCGCGAGGAAACCAGCGGCTTCCCCGAGCACCTGACTTTCCGGCCGTCGCGCCGGCGGCGCCTGGGACGCGCGCTGGTCGAGGGTTTCCGCATTGTTTCGCCGCATGCCATCGTGATCGCGGTCGGCTATACCGTGGTGCTGAACCTGATGCCGCTGGCCGGCGCCGGCCAGTGGGGCGAAGTCATTTCATTGCTGACCAGCGCCGGGCTGCTGTACGGCATCGGCACGTTCATCTTCATCGCCGCCCTCAAGTGGCTGCTGCTGGGACGCTACAAGAAACGCAGCGTGCCGATGTGGACGCCGTTCGTCTGGCTGTCGGAAGGCGTGACCAATCTGTATGAAGGGATTGCGATTCCCAATTTCATGAACTATCTGCGCGGCACGCCATGGCTGCCGCTGGCGTTCAACCTGCTGGGCTGCCGCATCGGCCGCGGCGTGTACATGAACACCACCGACATTACTGAATTCGATTGCGTCAGCATCGGCGACTACAGCGAGCTCAATGCCCAGGCCTGCCCGCAGACCCACCTGTTCGAAGACCGGGTCATGAAAATCGACCACGTCGACATCGGCAGCCGCGTCTACATGGGCCCGCGCAGCTTTGTACTGTACGGCGCCACCGTGGGCGACAACGCCAAGCTGGGGGCGCTGACCCTGGTCATGAAGGGCGAAGCCATCCCGCCAGGATCCAACTGGCGCGGCTGCCCGGCGGCGCCGGCCCGGATCTGACCCGGCGGTAGAGGCCATGTCCGCCAGCTTCGGCCGGCGGCATCCTGTACCCGGAATCCAGTGCCCGGAAAACAAAAAAACCGCATAAACATGACTGTTTATGCGGTTTCTCTACACTTCTCACACCAGTTACCTGGTGCCCACGGAGGGACTCGAACCCCCACACCTTGCGGCACATGGACCTGAACCATGCGCGTCTACCAATTCCGCCACGTGGGCTTAACTGCGAAGCCCCGTAAGACTTGCTGCAATCGCGAAGACAGAATCATAAGGCAACTTGATAGCTTTGGTCAATCAAAGTTTGCAAATTTATTTGACGACAGCAATAAAATAATTGGGGTCGGAGTCAAATTATGGCAAGCTCTCCCGCCGGCCCCGCTCCGCTCTTCATTTGCTCAACATCCATTCATGCGCCGGGTCGTTTTTGAAATGCCATTCACGCTTGGGGCCGGCCATCACGTTCAGGTAATAGCTGTCGTAGCCGTGCGGCGCCACCACCGGATGGTAACCGCGCGGCACCATGACCACATCGTGATTCTCGACCGCCATCGCTTCGTCCAGCGAACGGTCATCGGTATAGACCCGCTGGAAGGCGAATCCTTGCGACGGATTGAGGCGATGGTAGTAAGTCTCTTCGAGGAAGCTTTCCTGCGGCAGGTTGTCGGTATCGTGCTTGTGCGGCGGATAGCTGGAGGAATGTCCTGCCGGCGTCACCACTTCCACCACCAGCAAATGATCGGCCGCCGCGGTTTGCGGCAGGATATCGCAGACATAGCGCGTGTTGCTGCCGCGTCCACGCACTGAACGCGTCGCCATGGCCGGCTCGATCAGGCGCGCGTCCAGGCCGCTGTGTCCCGGCGCGCTGCAGACAGCGATTTCGGCATCCTTATGGGCCGCGATAGTGACCGCGTGATGGTGCGGCACGTACACCGAATAAGGGGAAACCTGATCGAACACGCTGTCGCGCTCGCCGATCTCCTTCCAGGTGTGGCCGGCTGCCTGCACGCTGACGACGCCACGCAGCACCACGATACAGATTTCGCGCTCGGCGGTGTCAAAACGGATACGCTCTTCCGGCGCCAGCCGGTAGGCAGCGAAGCCGACGAATTTCCAGTTCGCCGATTGCGGCGTGACGCTGACGATTTCCCGCCCTTGCGCTTGCCCCTTGACCAGCAGTCTCATGCGGCCTCCTGCCGCCGTCCGGCGCCGGTTTCGATCTCGCGCACCAGCGCGGCCAGATGGCGATAGCCCATGTCGGCGTATTGATAGCTTGGCGCTACCGCCGGATCCTGCTCTGCCTCCACCACCAGCCAGCCTTGATAATCATGCCGATGCAGCACGCGCAACAGGCCGTCGAAATCGATGGCGCCATCGCCCGGCACCGTGAAGGCGCCGTTGATCACGGCTTGCAAAAAGCTCCAGTTGCCGTTGCGCGCCATCTTCACCACTGCCGGCCGCACATCCTTGCAATGCACATGCGACACGCGATCTATATGTTTTTCCAAGACTGCCAGCGGGTCGCCGCCGGCAAAGGTGATGTGGCCGCTGTCGAACAGCAAGCCGACCTCAGGACCGGTCAGCGCCATCAAACGATCGACGTCGGCAGGCGTCTCGACGTAGGCGCCCATGTGGTGGTGGTAGGACAGGCGCACCCCGTGCGACAGGGTAAAGCGCGCGAACGCCGTCAGCTTGTCGGCATATTGCTGCCACTCCGACTCACTGAGGAAGCGCGGGCGCTTGTACAGCGGGTCCGGCCGCCCCTGGATGGCGTTGGCGACCTCGCCATACACCATCACCTTGGAACCGTTTTCCGCCAGCAGCCGCAGATGCGGCCCGACCGCGGCGATTTCATCTTGCACCGTGCCGGTCGCCAGGCGGCCGGAATACCAGCCTGAAATGCAGTCCAGATTATATTTCCCCAGCACCGCGGCCAATGCCGCCGGCTCCTTGGGAAACTTGTTGCCCAGTTCGAAGCCGCGATAGCCGATCTGCGCGCCCTCGGACAAGGCGGTTTCCAGCGGCGTCTCGCCGCCCAGCGAAGGCAAATCGTCGTTCATCCAGGAAATCGGGTTGATGCCGATCTTTACGTTAAATGGTTTTGTCATCGTCTTCTTTCGCTGATCGCTACACTTTTACTGCTACACTTTTTGCCGCTGCCGGGCCTGCTCGTACTCCGCCCGCGCCGCTTGCACCTGCTGGCGCTGCGACACTTCCGGCACCGCCACTTCCCACCAGCAGCCGCCTTCTTCGGTGGTACGCGTGGGATCGGTATCGATGCACACCAGGTAGGTGCGGTCGGCGGCGCGCGCCCTTTGCATGGCGGCCTCCAGCTGGGCGATGGTCTTGACGTTTTCAGCCAGCGCCCCGAGCGAACGGGCGTGCGCGGCGAAATCGATGGCCGGCGCACCGAGCGGGCCTTGCAGGCAATCTTCCAGCATATTGTTGAACGGCGCGCCGCCGCAGGCTTGCTGCAGCCGGTTGATGCAGCCGTAGCCGCGGTTGTCCAGCACCACGATGATCAGCTTGCGGTCCAGCATGACCGAAGTGGCGATTTCCGAATTCATCATCAGGTAGCTGCCGTCGCCCACCATCACGATCACATCGCGGTCCGGCTGCGCCAGCTTGACGCCGAGGCCGCCGGCGATTTCATAACCCATGCAGGAATAGCCGTACTCGACGTGATAGCCGCCCGGCGTCGAAGTGCGCCACAGCTTGTGCAGTTCGGCCGGCAAGGTGCCGGCAGCGCACACCACGATGTCATGCACGGTAGAGTCGATGCTGGAACGCTGCACCGCGCCGATCACCTCGCCGTCATACGGCAGCGCAGGCGCGCTGACTTCGCGCTGGCTGGTGATCCAGTCGACCGTGCTGCGCCAGTTGTTGGCCTGTTCCAGCGCCAGCGCATGCCAGGCGGTGCTGGCGCGCCAGTCCTGCAAACCTTGCGACAAGGCCGCCAGACCCAGGCGGGCATCCGACAGCATCGGCGTGCCTTGCCACTTGATGGCGTCCACCGCATTGACATTGATGCTGAGCAGTTTCGCCTGGCCGAACAGCGAGTGCGAGCCGGTGGTGAAATCCTGCAGCCGCGTGCCTATTGCGATCACCACATCGGCCTTGCCGGCCAGCAGATTGGCCGCCGGCGAGCCGGTCACGCCAAGCGCGCCCAGCTGCAAGGGATGGCGCCAGGCCAGAGCGCCCTTGCCGGCCTGGGTTTCCGCCACTGGCACCGCATGTTTTTCCGCAAAGCTGCGCAACGCTTCCGTTGCTTCGCCGTACAGCACGCCGCCGCCGGCGACGATCAGCGGCTGGCGGGCGTTCTTCAACAGCGCCAGCGCAGCCTGCAGCTCGTCTGCCGCCGGTGGCTGGGCACGAAACTTGACAGTCTGCGGCGCAAAGAATTCCACCGGATAATCGTAAGCCATGGCCTGGACATCCTGCGGCAGAGCCAATGTCACCGGCCCACACTGGGCGGCATCGGTGAGCACCTGGATCGCGCGCGGCAATGCGCTCAGCAACTGCTCCGGATAATAGATGCGGTCGAAATAGCGCGACAGCGGCTTGAAGGCATCGTTGGCGGAAATGCCGCCATCCTGGAAATTCTCCACCTGCTGCAGCACCGGATCGGGCCGCCGCGAGACAAAGATATCGCCCGGCAGCAGCAGCACCGGCAAACGGTTGACGTGCGCCAGCGCCGCCGCGGTCAGCAGGTTGGTGGCGCCCGGCCCGATCGAGCTGGTGACCGCCATCATGCGGCGCCGCATATTTGCCTTGGCGTAGGCGATGGCGGCGTGCGCCATCGCTTGTTCGTTATGCGCCCGGTAGGTCGGCAACTGTTCCCGATACCGATACAAGGCTTCGCCCAGACCCGCCACATTGCCATGGCCGAAAATCGAGAAGACGCCGCCGAACAGCGCCGCTTCGCCATCGGCGGTATCGACGCGCAGGGCCGCCAGGTAACGCACCAGCGCTTGCGCCATGGTCAGGCGGATGGTTTTGCCGGAAGTACTCATGCCGCCCGCTCCTGTTGATTGTCGTTGCCGCCTTTGCCGCGGCTGTCGCGCCAGACGCCGATCAGCCGCTCGAATGTGGTCCGCACCTGCTGAATCAGGGTGGCGTCATCGATCTGTCCCTGCAGCCAGAGTTTAGACGGCTCATGGAAAATCGTCCGGCCGACCATGAAGCCGCGGCAAGTCTTGCTGTGGCGCGACGCGCGGAAACCGGCAGCCAGTTCCTCGACCGGCGCCGCCAGCCCCAGCAGCACCACGCCGCGGCAATACGGATCGCGCTCGGCGATCAGGCCGTCGATCGCATCCCATTGCCCTTCCGACATCGATTCCAGCTTCCACCACTCCGGATAAATGCCCAGGTTATACAAGCGCTTGATGGCGCGCAGCACCGTGTCATCCGCTTTCGGCAAATCCTTGGGCGGGATGATTTCCAGTAACAGTTCATGCCCGCTGACCTGCACCGCGTTGTACAGGGCGCGGATTTGCGCCTCCTGTTCCAGACGCTTTTCAACCGCGTCGTCCGGATGGAACTGCACCAGGCACTTCACCACATGTTCTTTCGGCCAGCTCAGCAGATGCGAACCGATCGACCTGCCGTAATCGAATTCGAGCGGATTGGAAAGCGGCAGCTCGACCGCATGGCCGACCCACCAGCCGCGCCCGCTGGCGGCATTCAAGGCGTCCTGGCCATAACGGTCGTCCGCCAGGATGCCGATTTTCCCCTGCAGGCTCAGCGCTTGTTCGGTAGCGGCCACCGCTTGCACCAATAACTGCTTCAGCTGCGGCAGACGCGCTTCGCTGGCGCCGCCGCCAAATTCGCGCGCCAGCTCGAAGAACTGATTGCGATGATCGAAGGCGAACACGTTGACCTCGCTCCAGGCCTTGCGCGGCACGGTGACCCGGTGCAAGCGCTGCAGATGCGCATCCTGGTCCGGCCGCTGCATGCGCTCGGCGTGTTCCAGGAAATAGGCCAACTCGACCGGCGTCGGCATCGCCGGCGCACAGGCATGGCGCGACACCACCAGCGCGCCGCAAGCGTTGGCATAGCGGCAGCAGCTTTCGTCATCTTCGTTATTCAGCCAGCCTTTCAAAAAGCCGGAGAGGAAAGCATCGCCGGCGCCCAGCACATTCAGCACCTCGACTTGCACGCCTTTGTAATTGAAAGCCTGGTCCAGCGACGCCGGGATCGCGCCATGGATCACAGCGCAGCCAAGCGGCCCGCGCTTGACCACCAGCGTCGCCTGGCTGACCGCCCGCACCGCCCGCAGCGAGGCGATGATGTCCTGGCCGCCGCCGGCGATCATGAACTCCTCTTCGGTACCGACCACCAGGTCGAATTTCGGCAAGATGCCCTGCAAATGGGCGGTGACGCCGTCGTTCGCAATGAAACGGGTTTCGCCGTCGCCCTTTTGCGTCAGCCCCCACAGCACCGGGCGGTAATCGATATCCAGCACCGTGCGGACGTTATGGCGGCGGGCGTAATCCAGGGCCAGGCTGGCGCTGCGATGCACCTGCCCGGTGGAAAAATGGGTGCCGGTAATCAGCAAGGCCTTGCTGGAAGCGATAAACGCCTCGTCGATGTCCTCTTCCGCCAGCGCCATGTCGGCGCAGTTGTCGCGATAGAAAATCAAGGGGAAAGTGTCCTTGTCCTTCAAGCCCAGCATCACCAGCGCCGTCAGCCGTTCCGGATCGACCGTGACATGACTGACATCGCAACCTTCCGCCGCCAGCGCCGCGGTCAGGAACTGCCCGTTGTGCTCATTGCCGACCCGCGCCAGCATCGCCGATTTCAAGCCCAGCCGGGCGCAGCCGAAAGCGATGTTGGCGGACGAGCCGCCCAGGTACTTGGCAAAGCTGGCGACGTCGGCCAGCGGCGCGCCGATCTGCTGCGCATACAGGTCGACCGCCAGGCGGCCGATGCAGATGACGTCGAGCTTGCGGTCTGCGGCAAGTTTGTTGTTGGTATGTTGCATGTGGTATTCCTTTAAACCTGGATGCCTTCTAACTGATTCATCAGCGTCTGCATTTCTGCGCCGCCGGCCATCATGTCCAGCACTTCATCCTTGCTGACATTATCCTTGGTGAAGGTCCCCATCGATTTGCCGCGGTTCAGCAAGGTGAAGGAATCGCCAATCGGATAGGCGTGATGCACATTGTGGGTGATGAAAATCACCGAAATGCCGCGCTCGCGCGCCTTGTGGATCAGCTTCAGCACATTGAAGGACTGCTTGACCCCCAGCGCCGCGGTCGGCTCATCGAGAATCAGCACGCGGGCGCCGAAGTGGATGGCGCGGGCGATCGCCAGGCATTGCTTTTCGCCGCCGGACATGGTGCCGATGGCGTGATGCGGATCGCGCACCATGATGCCCATTTCTGCCAGCTTGGCGCGCGCCGTCTCCGCCGCATAGTTGATGTCCATGACGGTGATGCCGAACACTTTCTTGGTCGGCTCGCGGCCCATGAAGAAATTGCGCGCCACCGACAGCAGGGGCACCAGCGCCAGGTCCTGGTAGACCGTGGCGACGCCGACATCCAGCGCCTCTTTCGGCGAATTGAAGGAAACCGGCTGGCCGTCGACCAGATACTGGCCCTCGGACGGCTTGTGCACGCCCGCCAGGGTCTTGATCAGGGTCGACTTGCCGGCGCCGTTGTCGCCCAGCAGGCAATGCACCTCGCCTTTCCGCAGGCGCAAGGTGACGTTCTGCAAAGCGATCACCGAACCGAAATACTTGCTGACATTTTCCAGCGCCAGAATAGTGTCATCCATGATTACCTCGCTTCCGTCACGCGGCGACGGACATAATTATTGAACAGCACGGCCACCAGCAGCATGACGCCGAGGAAGACGCGGAACCAGTCGGAATTGAGATTGGTGTAGGTAATGCCGATCTGCACCACGCCGAAGATCAGTGCGCCGAAGCAGGCGCCGATCACCGAACCGTAGCCGCCGGTCAGCAAGGCGCCGCCGATGACTGCGGCGATGATGGCTTCGAATTCCTTTTGCAGGCCGCGGTCAGCCGCGGCGGAGCCGACGTCGGCCACCTGCAGCACCGCAAACAGGCAGGCGCAGAAGGCGGTAAAGACGAACAAGGAGGTCTTGACGCGTTTGACCGGCACGCCGACATTCTTGGCGGCATTGGCGTCGCCGCCGACAGCGAAGATCCAGTTGCCGAAACGGGTGCGCGCCAGCACGAAGCTTGCCCCCAGCGCCAGCACCAGCCACCAGACGATCACCTTGGGAATGCCGCCTACCAGCGGCTGGCCATTGGCGGCCGTCGCGATCCAACCTTGCGTGGCCATCCAGTGAAACAGGCCGCTGCCGAGGTTGCCGGTGAACAGCCAGCCGCCCAGCCAGTCCTGCGCCGCCAGGTCGCCGACGCCGCTGACGATGGTGCGGTTGGCAAACATGATCGACAGCGCCAGCGTCAGGCCCCGCAGAATGAACATGAAGGCCAGCGTCACGATGAAAGACGGCAGCCGGGTCTTGACCACCAGGTAGCCGTTCAGCCAGCCCAGCGCCATCGAACCGGCAAAGGCGAACATGACGGCCAGCCAGAACGGCCAGTGGAAATACACGGTGGGAATCGCCACCATCATGCCGGCAAAGCCGATCATCGAGCCGATCGACAGGTCGAACTCGCCGGCGATCATCAGCACGCAGGCGCCGATCGAGATCAGGCCGAGGTAGGCCGCCACCTGCATCCAGTTGACCACGCCGTCGAGGTTGAACATGCCGGAATCGCCGGCGGCAAAACCGAACACGATGAACACCAGGATGGCGCCGGCCAGCGAGGCAAACTCAGGGCGGCCGAGAAAACGCTTCAAAGAGCCTTCCTTGCGGACCCGCTCGTCTTGCGGGGCGATGTTCTGCTGCGCCGGGCTACTGCTGTCGGCGTGCGTACTGCTTGAATTCATGACTCTCTCCTGCTTGTTTTGGGTAGGGTGGGCACGTGTGCCCACGCAGGCATGGAGTGACATGACGATCCGAGACAGACGCCTGTGCGACACTGCGTGGGCACGGCTGCCCACCCTACCCGTGGTAACTCTCAGTAATTAGCGATATTGACCCGCGTATTTCAATACTTTATCCAGATTGTCCTTGGTGATGTAACCCGGGCCGGAACTGATGTGGCGCGGACCGTAGATCGGCGCCAGGCCGTATTCAGCCAGGCGCGCCTGGAATTTCGGATTGGCTTTCAGCTTGGCCTGGATGGCGGCGACATCGGTGATCTTGTCTTGCGTCATGATGGCCAGCACCGCGACCGGGATATAGCCTTGCAGGTAGGGTTGCTGGTCGATGGCGAACTGCACCGAGCCATCCTTGATGCCCTTGGAGATTTCTTCGGAGAGGTCGAAGGTGGCGAACCACATCTTGCCTTTCAGACCCATTTTTTGCAGCGCGCGCAAGCTTGGCGAGGCGGAATCAGGTCCCAGCGCCAGCACCGCCTGGGTGCCAGGGTTGTTGCGCAGATAAGCGCTGACCTTGCTTTCGATGCCGGTCGGATCCTGGCCGGCATCCAGCGTGGCTTTCTTGTAGTCGACGCCGATGGCGTCGGCAAAGCCACGGCAGCGTTCGAAGGAAGACGGGTTGGTGGCGTAATGATTGACGCACAGGAAGGACTTGATGCCTGCCGCCTTGGCTTTTTCTCCGGCGCCATGGCCCGCATCGTATTCCGGCTGGCCGACATGCATGATGGCGCCCAGCTCTTCACTTTGTTTCTGGGTGCCGGAATTGATGGTGACCAGCGGGATTTTCTTCGCCGTGACGTTTTCCATGGCCTTTTTCAGCACGCTGAAATCGGCGATGCTGGCGATCACGCCGTCGTAATGGCGGGCTGCCGCCTGCTCGATCAGGCGCGACATGTCGGCCAGGTCGCCGTTCGGCGGATTGCGGTAGTCAACCGTAACGTTGAAATCCTCGCCGGCCTGCTTGATGGCGTTCTTGATGGTGTTCCACCAGGAATCCGAGTCCGGCGCATGGCCGATCAGGACAAACTTCTCATTTGCTGCATAACCGCTGCTCATCGCGCCAAAGCCCATCGCCAGCGCCGCCACCATCAAGACCTTGGACAGGCCCTTGCATCCGAGTCGTTGCATAGTTATCTCCATTGTTGTTTTATCTACGATGAATCTAGGTTGATCCAGGCCGATCTTTGACGTCGGCAATAAACAATAGAACATGCGGATTCAATATGCAACATTTTTTTCAATTAAATTTAATTTAGAATTTTATTTTCATGTTTTGGCTTCGCCACATGAAATAACTTTATAATTGCCACACAATACATATACAGAAAGCAAGCCATGGCGGACACCCCGACTGTCGACCAGCTGATGTTGCAGATCGCAGAACAATACGCGACGCTTTCGCGCCAGCTGAAGATCATCGCCACCTACGTGGAGCAGCATCGCAGCAGCCTGATGCTGGAACGGATAAGCGACATTGCCGAGCATTGCCAGGTACAGCCCTCTGCCATCGTACGCTTTGCCAAGCAGTTCGGCTTCAGCGGCTTCAGCGAGATGCAGGCGGTTTTCCGCGATGCCTATACGGCGCAAGCGATTCCTTCGCAAAATTACCAGCAGCGCATACGCAAGCTGATCGACGCCAAGCCGACGCCGCTCACCAGCGGCTCGATGGCGCGCGAATTCATCGCCGCCAGCCGCAGCGGACTGGACGAGCTTCTCAATGGCATGGACGACACGCAGTTCGATGCCGCCGTCAAGCTGCTGCAGAAGGCGGAAAACATCTATGTGATCGGAGTGCGGCGCTCATTCCCGATCGCCAGCTACATCGTGTACGCCTTGCAGCACACCAACAAGCGCGTACACCTGCTGTCCGGACTGGGCGGCATGATCCGCGAACAGATCCGCAGCATCGGCAAGAACGACGTCGTGATTGCCATCAGCTTCACGCCCTATGGCAAGGAAACCCAGGCCTGCGTCCGGCTGGCCCACCATCACCAGGCCAAGTCGCTGGTGATTACCGACAGCCAGCTGAGTCCGCTGGCCCGGCATGCGTCGGTATTGCTGACGGTGAAAGAAGGCAGCGCATTTGCGTTTCGCTCGCTGACCAACGCCATGTGCCTGTGCCAGGCCCTGTTCATTGCCCTGGCTTACAGGCTGGAGCTTAATGTGGAGGAAACTGGTGCAATCGAAGGTTACGATGAATAAATGACAAGATGATGGCAGCGATCCCGCCTTCTCCTCCTGGTTTCAGCTGCCCCATCAGATAACCATCAACCATCGCGCCTGAGCGGATACCGCTGCCGGCATTGCCGGCAGCGGCAGTCACAACATCACAACAGCACCGGCTGCTTTGACAGCAGCGATTCGCGCAAGGCAATGCCGATCCGGGTCGCCTCGGTGGCGTCGGCCAATGTCAGATCGAGCTTGCGCCGCTGCCGTATCGCCTCCACGAAGCTGGTGATCTCGGTCAGGAAAGCATCTTCAAAGCGCTCAAAGAAGCTGGGCAGGCACTCATTGCGAACGCCATGCGCATCGGCTATTTCCAGACGGTTCCTGCGCGGATTGCCGCCTACGGTCAAACGCCCTGCCGTACCGGTGATTTCGGTCATGGTGTCATGTCCGTGCGCCATGGTGCGCGACGCATAGAAAGTAGCCAGTTTGCCGTTGTCGAACTCGCAGATGGCGACGCCGTTGTCGACATCCTGGAACTGCTGCAGATCCTGGTGGATGGCGCGGGCGCCGCTGGCGTAGACCCGGACCGGCTGCGGATTGCCCAGCAGCCAGCGCGCCAGGTCGATATCGTGGACGCTGCAGTCGAGGAATATGCCGCCGCTGGTCGCTGCGAACTTGACGAAAAAGCCATCTGGATCGTATTGATCGCAGGTCTGCGAATACACCATGAAGGGCGAACCGATGGCGCCTTGCTGGATCTTCCTGTAAGCGTCCTGGTAGCTGGCGTCGAAGCGCCGCACAAAGCCGATCATGACCTGCAATTGCGGATGCCGCGCCGCTTCAGCTTCAACACGGCGGCAATCCTCCAGGTTGAGCGACAGCGGCTTTTCGCAAAACACGTGCTTGCCGGCCTGCAGGGCCTGGATGATCTGCTGCGGATGCAGGGATGTCGGCGTTACCAGGAATACCGCATCCAGGCCGTCATGCGCCAGCAACGCTGCGTAGTCTTCATACAGATGCGGCACTTGCAAGGTGTCGCGCGCCCACTCCAGCTCGCTTTGCAGCGGACTGCAGGCCGCGACCAGAGTTGCTCCGGCAACGCGCGACATGAGATTTTCCGCATGGCGGCGCCCTAGCCTGCCCAGACCGACGATGCCGACCTTCAGTATTGGCGCAGTCATTTGCTCAGCTCGATGGTACGGTTTTCACGCCAGGACAAGGTCGCCGCTTCCGCCAGCTCCAGCGCCTTGACCCCGTCTTCGATGGTGGTGCGCACCGCCACCTTGTTGACCACCGCATCAAAGAAATGGGCAATCTCGCGGGCATAGGCTGCGCGATAGCGCTCCAGGAAGAAATGCTCCGGCTTGTCCTGGCTGACGTGATGGGTGCCGGAAGCAACTACCTCGGTCGGCTTGTGGTTGCCGGCCTGCAGCATGCCTTTGCTCCCGAGCACTTCAAAGCGCTGGTCGTAGCCATAGGCGGCGCGGCGGCTGGTGTTGATCTGGCACAAACGGCCGCGGCGGCTGCGGATGGTGACGGCGGCGCAATCGATATCGCCGGCTTCGGCAATCGCCGGGTCGGTCAGGCAACTGCCGGTGGCGGAGATGCTGACGGCTTCGTCTTCCAGTATCCAGCGGAAAATATCGAAATCGTGGATCAGCATGTCCTTGAAAATGCCGCCCGAACTTTTGATGTAGGAGACTGGCGGCGCGCCAGGATCGCGGCTGGTGACGATCAGCATTTCCGGATCGCCGATTTCGCCGGCTGCCAGACGCGTCTTCAGTGCATCGAAGGTAGGATCGAAACGGCGCTGGAAACCGATCATGCAAGTCACTCCGGCATCCGCCACCGCGCGCGCGCATGCCTTGGCGCGCTCCAGCGTCAGGTCAACCGGCTTCTCGCAAAAGATCGCCTTGCCTGCCGCCGCCGCGCGCATGATCAGGTCTGCGTGGGTGTCGGTGCTGGAGGCGATCAGCACCGCACCGATGCTCGGATCGGCCAGCACGCTGTCGATATCCGCCACCTGCGCACCATGTTGCCGAGCCAGTTCCTGAGCAGCTTGCGTATTGATGTCGCTGACATATTTCAGATTCGCGCCCGGTTGCAGCACCAGGTTGCCGGCATGGATCTTGCCGATGCGGCCGGCGCCGAATACTGCCACATTGATCATATTCAATCTCCGTTGTAATTGGTTTTGGGCGTAGTTTGTTTTTGTACCGCTTTCTGCCATTGTAGGCACGAATCTCCAAAATAGAAACAATTTTTCGTTTATTTTTTTTATCGAATATTTTTTGCATGACAGGCAAGCAGCGCTGGCGTCGGCTGCCATGCATTTCCCGGACGGGCTGCGCAGAGCGTTAGCGCAGGCGCAACTTGTAACGCGCTGCAAGCGTGGCGATCACGCTCAATAAGGCGCCGCCGATGACATAGAAGGTCACCGCCAGCTTGTTCTCCGTCACGGCGATCAGCCAGGTGATGGTCATGCCGGCGAAGCCGCCGAAAATCATCACCGCGATGTTGTAGCTCAGGGACATGCCGGTGCCCCGCGTCTGCACCGGAAAAATATCCGACAGCAGCGCCGGCATCGAAGCGAAATACATGGTCATCAGCAGGCCGATCACGCCTTGCACCAGCAGCAGGTTGACGAAGCTCGGATTGAACGACAGCCAGGAGAACAAAGGATAAGTCAACAGCACGAACAGCACGCTGCTGACCAGCATGAACGGGGTGCGCCCATAGGCATCGGAGAGCTGGCCGACCACCGGCGCGAACAGCAGCATGATCAGGCCGGCCAGGATGGTGGCGCTGAAGGAAGCGGTCGACGTCATGCCCAGCTGCTTGACCGCATAGGTCGGCATGTAGACCACCAGGTAGACCGACACGGTCGCCATGATGACGCTGCCGGAACCGATCAGCAGCCGCATCTTCTGGCTGGTCATGATGTCGCGCAGCGGCGTGCGGGTAGCGTCGGCCTGGGCGAATTCAGGCGATTCTTCCAGGTTCTTGCGGATGTAATAGCCGGCCGGCCCGATCAGCAAGCCAAAGAAAAACGGCAGGCGCCAGCCCCAGGATTCCAGCTGCTCGACGGAGAGCTGCGACGACAGCAGCGCCCCGGCCAGCGCCGCCAGCACGATGCTCAGCCCCTGGCTGGCGACCTGCCAGCTGGAAAAGAAGCCGCGCCGGTGCGGCGCGTGCTCCACCAGGAAAGCGGTCGAGCTGCCGAATTCGCCGCCGGCGGAAAAACCTTGCAGCAAGCGCGCCACGACTATGCCCGCCGGCGCCCACAAGCCGATCTGGGCATAGGTCGGCATGATGGCGATCAGCAAGGTGCCGATCATCATCAGCAGGATCGACAGCGTCAAGGCAGCCTTGCGGCCGACCCGGTCAGAATAGGCGCCGATCACCACCGCGCCCAGCGGCCGCATGAAAAACGAGACGCCGAAGGTGGCAAAGGTAATCAGCAGCGAAACGGTCTGGTTCGCTGTCGGGAAAAACAGTTTGGCGATGGTGACCGCCATGGCGCTGTACAGCAAGACATCGAACCATTCCAGCGCGTTGCCGATGGACGATGAAATGACGGCGCGCCAGGTCTGCGGGTGCTGTTCGAATGGCGTTGCGACAGTGCTGCGGCTTGCAATGCTGCTCATAGACATATCCTTTTTCGTTGGTTTTGCTTGACCACGGTGAGACCCCGGTTTTGCTTCTCCTGCTTCCTTTCCTGCGCTTCGGCCCTCCCCCTCCTTGCCTTTTCCAAGTCCGGCCCAGTCCGATTTGGATGCTGCACAACAGCATGGATTCATCTTGCCAACCACACAACGGACAGGTATAAAGCAAATGTAATCGATTACATTTAAATTAGCCACAGCAAACGAATTCCTCCCATGCCGCCTAAAACCACGTCCGCCTCGATCTCCGCTGTCGCCCTGCATGCCGGCGTATCGGTGGCTACCGTGTCACGCGTCATGAACGACATGGATGGCGTCCGGCCCGGGACCCGCGACAAGGTCATGGCCTCCGTGACTGCGCTGGGTTACCGCATGAATCACCTGGCGCGCAACTTGCGCACCGCCGCCAGCCGCCTGCTGCTGACCATGGTGCCGGACGTCGGCAACCCGTTTTATTCGGAGATCGTGCGCGGCATCGACAGCGTGGCGCGTGAACACGGCTATTTCGTCATGCTGTGCGACACCGGCGCCGAAGCCGGGCGTGAAAGCGCCTATTTCGACCTGCTGCGCACGCACCGGGCCGATGGCGCGATCTGCCTTGACCCGGACACCGTGCAGCACGCCCTGGCCAACGAATCCGACACCCTGCCATGGGTCGCCTGCTGTGAATTCGACCCCGGCATCGCCGTGCCGTATGTCGGCGTCGACAATTACCACGCCGCCGGCGACGCCGTACGCCACCTGATCGCCCGCGGCCACACCCGGATCGGCCTGATCAATTCGGACCAGCGCTACCGCTATGCACGCGAGCGCCAGCGCGGTTATCTCGACGCCTTGCAGGCGGCCGGATTGCAGGCGCGCCCCGAATGGCGGCGGCAGGTCGACAGCCTCGACTACGATGCCGGCAAACACGCCACGCTGCAGATGATGGCGCAGCCGGAAGCGCCCAGCGCCGTCTTCGCTGTGTCGGACACGCTGGCCATCGGCGCCCTGAGCGCCCTGCGCCAGCTGAACAAACGTGTGCCGGAGGAAGTCGCCGTGGTCGGTTTCGACGATATCGCCATCGCCGCGCAGACCTGGCCGGCACTGACCACCATCGCCCAGCCCATGCGCGCCCTCGGCGAAACCGCGGCGCAGCTGTTGCTGCAGCGGCTGGCGGACCCGGAGGCGACGGTGCAAGGCGTGTTGCTGCCCCACCAGCTGGTCCAGAGAGAAAGCAGTTGACCATGAGCGTCGCCGTCCGCTTCGAGAATATCCGCAAGGATTTTGGCGCGGTGCGAGTACTGCACGGCGTCAGTTTCGACCTTGAGCTGGGCCGGGTCTACGGCTTGCTGGGCGAAAACGGCGCCGGCAAATCGACCTTGATGAAAATACTGGCGGGTTATGAAAGCATCACCGAAGGCGAACTGATGATCGACGGCCAGAGCCGTCATTTCACCGGTTCGCGCCAGGCCGAGGCTTGCGGCATTGTCCTGATCCACCAGGAATTCAACCTGGCCGAGCACCTGACCATCGCCCAGAACATTTTCCTCGGCCATGAAATACACAAAAGCCGCAAGGGCTGGCTGCTGGATGACGCCGCCATGCGCAGCGAAGCCGCAGCCTGCCTGGCCCAGGTGGGGCTGGATTTGAGCCCTGACACCAAGGTCAGCGCCCTGATCGTCGCCGAAAAACAGCTGGTGGAAATTGCCAAGGCTTTGTCGCGCAAGGCGCGCCTGCTGATCATGGACGAGCCCAGCGCAACCCTGACATCGAGCGAGACGCAAAGGCTGTTTGCCCTGATGGCGCGGCTCAAGCAGCAAGGCGTCACCATCATTTACATCTCGCACAAGCTGGATGAAATCGAGAGCCATACGGATGAGGTCATCGTCATGCGCGACGGCCGCTTCATCACCCGCGAACCGACCGCCAGCCTCGACCGTCACCAGATGGCGAACCTGATGGTGGGGCGCGACGTGTCGGACATGTTCCCGCCCAAGCTGATGCCGGCGGCAGATGCGCCGGTGTTGCTCAAGGTGGAAAACCTGGCGGTGCCGGGCTGGATCCCGGACCTCGGTTTTGAAGTGCGCGCCGGTGAAATCCTGGGCTTTGCCGGACTGGTCGGCGCCGGCCGCACCGAAGCCATGGAAGCGCTGATCGGCCTGCGTCCGCGCAGCGGCGGCCGTATCGCCATCGGCGGCAAGCAGCTGGACCTGCGCAGCCCGCGGCAAGCCATGCAGCACGGTCTGACTTACCTGAGCGAAGACCGCAAGGGCAAAGGCCTGCATGTGGATCTCGGCCTGCGCGAAAACCTGACACTGATGACGCTGGAGCGCTACAGCCATCCCCTGCTCGACCTGCAAGCAGAAAAACAGGCGCTCGCGCGCGCCATCGAGGACTTCAACATCCGCACCGGCAATCCGCAAGCGAACGAGCAAATGAAGGCGCGCATGCTGTCCGGCGGCAACCAGCAAAAACTGGCGCTGGCCAAATACCTGCATGCCGACCCGCGCGTCGTCATCCTGGACGAACCGACCCGCGGCGTCGACGTCGGCGCCAAGCGCGACATCTATTTCCTGATCCAGCGCCTGGCCGCCGAAGGCCGGGCGGTGATCGTCGTTTCATCCGAACTGATCGAACTGATCGGCCTGTGCCATCGCGTCGCCGTCATGCGCGCGGGCGTTGTGCAAACCACGCTGGCCAGCGACCAGCTGACCGAAGAGGAGTTGATTTCCCATGCTACCGGCACCCGTTGATTCCCGCGCATCCGCCCGGTTTTTCCAGTACCTCAATCATCTGGAGGGATTGGGCCCGGTGCTCGGACTGGCCGGCCTGTGCATCGCCGGCACCTTGCTCAACGGCGATTTCGCTACCGTCGACAACCTGATGAATGTGCTGACCCGCACCGCTTTCATCGGCATCATCGCGGTCGGCATGACGTTTGTCATCATTTCGGGCGGCATCGACCTGTCCGTCGGCTCCATGGCTGCGCTGATCGCCGGCAGCATGATTTATTTCATGAACATGCTGATGGGCGCAGGCGCCCTCGGGCCGCTGGCCATCGTCGTGACCGGCATCGCGATGGCGCTGCTGCTTGGCCTGGCCTTCGGCCTGCTGCACGGCTTGCTGATCACCAAGGGCAAGATCGAGGCATTCATCGTCACGCTCGGGACCTTGGGCATCTTCCGCTCGGTGCTGACCTACCTGGCCGATGGCGGCGCACTGACGCTGGACAACCAGCTGTCGGACTTGTACAGCCCGGTCTACTACACCAACCTGCTGGGCATCCCCATCCCGATCTGGGTATTCCTGGCGGTGGCGCTGGGCGGCGCGCTGATCCTGAACCGCACCGCTTTCGGCCGCCATGTGCAGGCGATCGGCTCGAATGAACAGGTGGCCCGCTACGCCGCCATCCGCGTCGATTTCGTCAAGACCTGCACCTACATGCTGCTCGGCGTATGCGTCGGCATCGCCACCGTGCTGTACGTGCCGCGCCTGGGCTCGGCCTCGCCGACCACCGGCCTGCTGTGGGAACTGGAAGCGATTGCCGCCGTGGTGGTGGGCGGCACCGCGCTCAAGGGCGGCTCCGGCCGCATCGTCGGCACCGTGGTGGGCGCGATCCTGCTGTCCGTGATCAGCAACATCCTGAACCTGACCAGCATCATCAGCGTCTACCTGAATGCGGCAGTGCAAGGCGTCGTCATCATCGCCGTAGCGTATTTCCAGCGCGGCCGGCATTGAGGGATACAGCCGGCAGTGCAACGTCGTTTGTCGTTTCAACACCGGATGCCGATAGCGGCACCATCAACTGGAGGAGACACCATGCATTCGATCCATCGTATTTTCAGCCGCGGCTTGCTGCCGGCCGCCGCCCTGGCCGCATTTGCCTATAGCGCAGCCCTGCCCGCCCACGCCGCCGACAAGGTCACGCTCGGCGTCGCCATTCCTACCGCCACCCACAGTTTCACGTCCGGCATCGTGTGGTGGGCCAATGAAGCCAAGAAAGAACTGGAAAAAGCCCATCCCGACCTGAAAATCATCGTCAAGACGTCGGCCGCGGCATCGGAGCAGGCCAACCAGTTGCAAGACATGCTGACCGTCAACAAGATCAACGCCCTGGTGATCTTCCCGCTGGAATCGGCCGCGCTTACCCAGCCGGTGGCGCAGGTCAAGAGCAAGGGCGTGTATGTCACGGTGGTTGACCGCGGGCTGACCAATACCGCCGCCCAGGACGCCTACGTCGCCGGCGACAACACCGCTTTCGGCAAGCTGCCGGCCGAGTACCTGGCCAAGCAGCTCAACGGCAAGGGCAACATCGTGGTGTTGCGCGGCATCCCGACCACTCTCGATAACGAACGCTTCGATGCCTTCAGCGCCGTGATGAAAGGACATCCGGACATCAAGATCCTCGACGCCAAATACGGCAACTGGAACCGCGACGACGCCTTCAAGGTGATGCAGGACTACCTGACGCGCTTCCGCCAGATCGACGCAGTCTGGGCGGCGGACGACGACATGGCGGTCGGCGTGCAGAAAGCCATCGACCAGGCCAAACGCAGCGACATCAAGGAGATTTTCGGCGGCGCCGGCGCCAAGGGAGCCGTCAAGAAAATCATCGACGGCGACAAGATGATCAAGGCCGACGTGTCGTATTCGCCGAAATTCATCTACGACGCCATCAAGATGACTGCCGAAGCCCGCCTCAAGGGCGAAAAACTGCCGGCGACCACCATCATCCCGTCGGTCCTGATCACCAACCAGAACGCCAAGCAGTTCTATTTCCCTGATTCGCCGTTTTAACTGCCGGGCCGCGCTGCCGAGACGGCGCGGCTGACATTTCGCATGCTCTGCACGAAAGGATTACACCGTGAAAACGATACTAGGTCCGGCCCTGTTTCTGGCCCAGTACATGGGCGACAAGGCGCCGTTCGACACCCTGGAAAACCTGGCCCGGTGGGCTTCCGCGCTGGGCTACAAGGCGCTGCAGCTGCCTACCGATGTGCGCCTGTTCGACCTCGAACTGGCGGCGCAAAGCCAGACTTATTGCGACGACATCGCCGGCATGCTGGCCGGCCACGGCTTGCAGGTCAGCGAACTGTCGACCCACCTGCAAGGGCAACTGATGGCGGTCCATCCGGCCTACGACCTGCTGTTCGACGGCTTTGCACCGCCGGCGCTGCGCGGCAATGCGGCGGCGCGCACCGCCTGGGCCGAGGAGCAACTGCATTGCGCAGCCATCGCCTCGCGCCGACTTGGCCTGCGCGCGCACGTGAGTTTTTCCGGCGCGCTGGCCTGGCCCTACCTGTATCCCTGGCCGCAGCGTCCGGCCGGGCTGGTGGAAACCGCATTCGCCGAACTGGCGCGGCGCTGGCGTCCTGTGCTCGACGCTTTCGACGATGCCGGCGTCGATCTTTGTTATGAACTGCATCCCGGCGAGGACCTGCATGACGGCGTCACTTTCGAGCGCTTCCTGGAGGCGGTCGATCACCATCCGCGCGCGAATATCTTGTACGACCCCAGCCATTTCCTGCTGCAGCAGCTGGACTACCTGGCGTTCATCGACATCTACCACGCGCGCATCAAAGCCTTCCACGTCAAGGATGCCGAGTTCCGCCCTAACGGCCGGCAAGGCGTCTACGGCGGATTTTCAGACTGGCAGGAACGGGCCGGACGCTTCCGTTCTCTGGGCGACGGCCAGATCGATTTCAAGGCCGTCTTTTCCAAGATGGCGCAGTACGATTTCCCCGGCTGGGCCGTGCTGGAATGGGAATGCGCACTAAAACATCCGGAAGACGGCGCGGCCGAAGGCGCGGAATTCATCCGCCGCCACATCATCCGCGTCAGCGAACGCGCCTTCGACGATTTTGCCGGCAGCCAGGTGCCAACGGCGCAGATTGCACAACTATTAGGATGGGACTAGACATGGGCATCCATCACGGCAAGCAGGAAACCAGGCTGCCACGGCGGTTGCGCCTGGGCATGGTGGGCGGCGGCGACGGCGCTTTCATCGGCGCCGTGCACCGCATGGCTGCGCGGCTCGACGACCATTACGAACTGGTGGCGGGCGCGCTGTCCGGCAACCCGCTGCGAGCGGCATCCAGCGCCGCCGCGATACGCCTGGACAGTAGCCGCAGCTATGCCGATTATCGCGACATGGCGCAGCGCGAAGCCGCCCGCTCGGACGGCATCGACGTGGTAGCCATTGTCACCCCCAACTACCTGCACGCGCCGGTGGCCACCGCTTTCCTGGAAGCCGGCATCCATGTCATCTGCGACAAGCCGCTCGCCGTTTCGCTGCAAGAAGCGCAAGCGCTGGCGGCCCTGGCGCAACGCAAGAACCTGCTGTTCGCCCTTACCCACACATATACCGGCTACCCGATGGTGCGCCATGCCAAGGAACTGGTTGAATCGGGCGCGCTAGGTGAATTGCGCCTGCTGCAGGTGGAGTATTCCCAGGACTGGCTGGCCGATGAGATACCCGCCGCTGCTGCCGCTGCCGACGACGGCACGCAAGATCCGGCGGCGCTCGGCTGGCGTTCCGATCCGGCGCGCAACGGCCCGGCAGGCACTCTGGGCGATGTCGGCAGCCACGCCTACCAGCTGGCGCAATACGTCAGCGGCGCGACGCCGACCCAGCTGCTGGCCGAACTGCATACCTTTGTGCCGGGACGCCAGGTCGATGACCATGTGCAAGTGATGCTGCGCTACGCCAACGGCGCGCGCGGCACGCTGTGGGCCAGCCAGGTCGCCACCGGCTGCGAGAACGCGCTGCGGCTGCGCCTGTACGGCAGCAAGGCCAGCCTGGCGTTCGACCAGGAAAACCCGAACCAGCTGTGGCTCACGCCGCAAGGCGGCCAGGCGCAATGCCTCACCCGCGGCCGTGCGCAGGGCCAGGCAGCGGCGCACGCCACCCGGGTTCCGGCCGGCCATCCGGAAGGTTATCTGGAAGCGTTTGCCCAGCTCTACGTCGACGCTGCCCAGCAGATCGCAGCGCTGAACGACGGCCGCACCATCCCCGATCACAGCCGCTTCCTGACCACCGTCAAGGATGGCGTGCAAGGCATGGAATTCATCGAGGCGGTGCTGCGCAGCCATGCGCAAGATGCCAGCTGGGTGAGCCTGGGACAGTAGGCACGGACGTAAAAAAGCCCCGTTGCATCAGCAACAGGGCTTTTTATCCAGTGCGCTCGATTACCTCGATACGCCCTTTCTACTCCATGCTTCCAGCTGATGCGGACGCAAACTGTCGTATTCTTCAAACGGCTGGTGAATCCACGGATTGGTCGGCAGATAGTCGACGTAGTAATCCGGTTTCAGCGAAGAACAGGCCTTCCACCAGATCACTGCCGACTTGACCTCGGTCACCGGCGCATAGTTTTCTTTCAGGTGATGCAAGACCTTGTCCAGCGTGACGCCGGAATCGACCAGGTCGTCCACCACCAGCACGCGGCCCGCCAGGGCGCCGCGGCTCATGGTGATGTGCTTGCCGATATCCAGCTCGCTGCGCACCGTGCCGGCCTCTTCGCGGTACGAGCTGGTCGACAGGATCGCCAGCGGCACATCGAAAATGCGCGAGAACACGTCGCCCGGACGCAGGCCGCCGCGCGCCAGGCACAGCACCTGGTCGAACTGCCAGCCGGAGGCGTGGACGTTCAGGACAAGTTTTTCAATGATGCGATGATATTCATCCCACGACACCCACAGGTGCTGATCATCAGATTTATTCATATTGTTTTTATTTAAATGGGTGGCGCAAAACGATGGTTTCCTCACGGTCGGGACCGGTCGACACCATATCGATAGGCACGCCTACCAATTCTTCGATACGTTTGATGTAGGCACGCGCCGTGACCGGCAAGGCATCCATCGATTTGGCGCCGACCGTCGACTCGCTCCAGCCTGGCATTTCTTCGTAGATAGGCTGGCACAGCGCCGCTTCTTCGGCGCCGACCGGGAAAATATCCACGGTCTTGCCGTTGAGCGTGTAGCCGGTGCACAGCTTCAGGGTTTCCAGGCCGTCCAGCACATCCAGCTTGGTCAGGCACATGCCGGAAACGCCATTGATCTGCACCGAACGCTTGAGCAAGGCGGCATCGAACCAGCCGCAACGGCGGGCGCGGCCGGTGACGGTGCCGAACTCGTGGCCGACGCTGGCCAGGTGCTTGCCGACGCCCTGGTCGGTCGGCAGCTCGGACGGGAACGGGCCGGAACCGACGCGCGTGGTGTAAGCCTTGGTGATGCCCAGGATGTAGTGCAGCATGTTCGGGCCGACGCCGCTGCCGGCAGCGGCATTGCCCGCCACGCAGTTGCTCGATGTGACGAACGGATAGGTGCCGTGGTCGACGTCCAGCAGGCTGCCCTGCGCACCTTCGAACAACAGGCTGGCGCCGTTGTTGTGGGCGGCGTACAGGTCGCTCGACACGTCAGCCACCATCGGCCGCAGGCGCTCCACGGTCGCCAGGGCATCGTCCAGCGTCTTCTGATAATCGACAGCCGGCGCCTTCAGGTAATTGGTGAGGACGAAATTATGGTATTCCAGATTGGCTTTCAGCTTCTCTGCAAAACGCTTCTCGTTGAGCAGGTCGGCCACGCGGATCGCGCGACGGGCAACCTTGTCTTCATAGGCCGGGCCGATGCCCTTGCCCGTAGTGCCGATCTTGGCATCGCCGCGCGCCGCTTCGCGCGCCGCATCGAGTGCGGTGTGATAAGGCAGGATGATCGGGCAAGCTTCGGAGATCTTCAGGCGCGACGCCACTTCGACGCCGGCAGCCTGCAGCTTGTCGATCTCGCGCAGCAGGTCAGGCACCGACAGCACGACGCCATTGCCGATGTAGCAGGCGACGCCTGGGCGCATGATGCCGGACGGGATCAGCTGCAACGCCGTCTTGTGACCGCCGATGACCAATGTATGGCCAGCGTTATGGCCGCCCTGAAAACGCACAACTGCTTGTGCGTGGTCGGTCAGCCAGTCAACGATCTTGCCTTTTCCTTCGTCGCCCCATTGGGTGCCAATCACGACGACGTTTTTTGCGGTGCTTTTCTGTAACATCACTTAGTCCAAATTTTTGATAATCCAGTTGCCATTTTCGAGTACGACCGCGCGGTCGCAATCGAACTCGTCTTGATCGTTTTCATGACCGGGCAGACTCTGGATCACAACTTCCCCAGCCTTGCGCAATTCAACGATCTTTTCCTTCAAACCTGCTTCAATTCCCCAAGGCGCATGGATCGCGCGCTTGCGGATTGCTACCGGAATCAGTCTTGCCAGCTCTCGCAAATCCATCGAGAAACCGGTCGCTGGCCGCGAACGGCCGAATGCCGCGCCGACGTCGTAGCGGCCGCCGCGCAGTATCGCGTTCGGCAAGCCGGGCACGTAGGCGGCGAAAATCAAACCACTTTCGTAATGATACCCGCGTAAATCCGCTAAATCGACGGTGACGCAATCTTTCCCGGCAGCTTCCGCCAGGGTTTCCAGTTCGTCAAGCGCTTTGGCGATGGCCGGCAAGGCAGGCAGCACCTGGCGCGCCTGCTGCAGCACGCTGGCGTCGCCGTATAAACCCGGCAGTGCCAGCAGCGCGGCCCGCGTTTCCGGCTTGTAATCGACGCTGATGGTGCGCAAGCCTGGCAAATCCTTGGCTTCCAGCAACCCGACCAGTGCGCTTTCATCCACTTTTGCGGCGCGATCGCCGCCGATGATGGTGCGCAGGATGCCAACATGGCACAAATCCAGGCGCACCTGGGTAATCCCGGCCAGGGCCAGGGTCGCCAGCGCCAGTTCCTGGATCTCGGCATCGGCTTCGAGGCCAAGATGACCGTAGATTTCAGCGCCGATCTGCAAAGGCTCGCGGGTGGCATGCAAGCCGATCTGGCGGGTATGCAGGACGCTGCCGACATAGCACAGGCGAGTCACCGACTCGCGGTTCAGCAAATGCGCGTCGATGCGCGCCACCTGGGTGGTCATGTCGGCGCGGATGCCGAGGGTGCGGCCGGACAGCTGGTCGACCAGCTTGAAGGTGCGCAGATCGGTATCCTGGCCGGCGCCGGCCAGCAGCGATTCCAGGTATTCCAGCATCGGCGGCATGACCAGCTCGTAGCCGTACAGGCGGAAGTTGTCCAGGATCAGGCGGCGCAGATCTTCTATCTTGCGCGCCTCGGACGGCAGGACGTCGGCGATGTTTTCAGGGAGAAGCCAATTTGGCATAGGAAAAATGAATCTAAGGAAGGTTACTTTTCACTGGACAGCGGACATCCGCTTGCCAGCAAAACAACATCATTAACTTTAATGGGCCTGGATCTTTGCAAGAACCGTTGCTACAAATTACTGCAAGTACGCCGTCGAAAATAAGGAATGGCGCCTCTATCGAGGGCGCCATTCCCAGACTACTTTATCCTTGCAGCGGCTGGCTTATTTTTTTGCTGGCGCTGCCGCTCCGCCACCGGCCGGACTGCGGAAATATTTAAAGAATTCCGAGTTCGGATCGATCACCATCAAGTCCTGGCGGGTCTTGAAGCTGGCGCGATAAGCTTCAAGGCTGCGATAGAACTTGTAAAACTCCGGATTCTGGCCGAATGCCTGGGCATAGATCTGCGAAGCCTTGGCGTCGCCCTCGCCGCGCATCTTTTCAGCGTCGCGATAAGCCTCCGCCAGGATCACCGTGCGCTGCTTGTCGGCATCGGCGCGAATCTTTTCAGAATCGGCTGAACCGGTGGAACGCAATTCATTGGCGACCCGCAAACGCTCGGATTTCATCCGGTCATAGACGGACGCATTGATCTGGTCGACATAATCGACCCGCTTGAGGCGCACATCGATAATATCGACGCCGATCTGCTTGGCTTCTTCCGCCACCTTGGAGCGAATCGAATCCATGACCTTGCCGCGCTGGCCGGAAATCACTTCGCGCACGGTGCGCTTGGTAATTTCGTCGTTCAGCGCTGCCTTGACGATTTGCGACATGCGGTCTTGCGCGCGCTTTTCATCGCCGCCGAAACTGACGAAATACAGTTTCGGATCGGTAATCCGCCATTTTACAAAGGCGTCGATCAGGATGTTCATTTTTTCCGCGGTGATGAAACGGTCGGTATCCGGCGGATCGATGGTCAGGATGCGCTTGTCCAGGAACAGCACGTTCTGAAACGGCGGCGGCAGCTTGAAATGCAGGCCAGGCTGGTTGATCACCTGCTTGACTTCACCGAAAGCGAAGAGGATCGCATACTGGCGCTGATCGACCACGAAGATCGTCGAAAACAGCAGCCATAGCGCCAGGAAAATGCATATCAGCAATGAGATGAGGCGATTCATTATCGGCCCTCCCGATCGCGGGAGTCGCGGCTATCGCGCGACCGCTCATCCGACTGCGGCCGCTGTTCTACCGTGCTGGCGCCGTCTTTCATCGACGTCGACGGGATCGTGCCGGCGCTTGCGCTGCCGGCGCCGGCGGCCGGTGCAGTGGCGCCGGACACTGACTGCGAAATCAGTTTATCCAATGGCAAATACAATAAATTACTCCCGCTTTTAGCATCAACCATTACTTTTGTCGTATTCGCAAAAATCTGTTGCATCGTGTCCAGATACATCCGGTCCCGCGTCACTGCCGGCGCTTTCTGGTATTCGGCCAGCACCTGCTTGAAGCGTGAGGCGTCGCCTTCGGCATTGGCGGTAACCCGCGCGCTGTAAGCTTCCGCTTCCTGCAGCAAGCGCGATGCCGCGCCGCGCGCCTTTGGAATCACGTCGTTGGCGTAGGCCTGGCCTTCATTCTTTTGACGCTCGCGATCCTGACTGGCCTTGACCGCATCGTCGAACGCCGCCTGCACCTGCTCCGGCGGTTGCACGCCTTGCATGGTGACATTGGTGATCTGCACGCCAACTTTATAGCGATCCAGAATCTGCTGCATCAGCTGACTGGTATCGAGCGCCACTTTTTCGCGGCCCTCGTACAGCACGAAATCCATCTTGCTCTTGCCGACCACTTCGCGAATCGCGGTTTCCGCGACCTGGCGTACGGTCTCTTCCGGATCGCGCACATTGAAAATCCAGTCCGATGCGCTCTTCAGCGTGTATTGCACGGCAAACTGGATGTCGATGATGTTTTCATCATCGGTCAGCATCAGGGCTTCTTTCGGCTGCTTGTTCTTGGCGTTGGCGCGATAGCCCACTTCCACCGTGCGCACCTGGGAAACATTGACGATTTCATGGCTTTGGATCGGATAAGGCCAGCGCCAGTTGAAACCTGGCGTGGTCGCATGGCTGTACTTGCCGAATGTCATCACAACGCCGGTCTGGCCTTCCTGCACGGTAAAGAAACCGCTTGCCAGCCAGAGCAAGGCCACTACCGCGGCAATCGCGCCGACGCCAACGCCGGCGCCCTTCATGCCTGGATTGAAGCCACCACCGCTGGAATCACCGCCTCCACCACCGCTTTTACTGCCAAGCAGGCGGGTCAAACGCTGGTTGAAGTCTTGCCACAGCTTATCCAGGTCTGGAGGGCCGTTGTTTGGCTTTTTGCCATCGTTGTTTTGCTTGTTGTCATTTTGCGAATTGCGGCCCCATTGCGGGTCGTTCAGCGAAAATTTCAAACCAAGTTTTTTGAATAGGGTACCAAGCATTCGATCGTTATCTTTAAGTAAATAAAACAAATAGGTTGGAATGCTCGTGAGAGGCGCATGATTAACGTTGCTTACTTACAATTACCTTTACAGTTACCTTATAAGAACTTGTAAGAATTTGTTTAAAACGGCATCACACCTGTTTAATGTGGTTATCCTCAAGATCCGCAGCCGGTAACGGATAGGCCGTTGCTGTTGGTACCCGGGTAACAAATTCTGTAATGGCCTGGCGCAATAAATCCAGGCCTATGCCCTTTTGCGCGCTGATAAAAACTCGCTGAATTTTATCATACTCATCACGCTCGACCGAAGGCTCCAGTTCCGCTGCATCGATCTTATTCCACACCAGAATCTGCGGGATATGATCGGCGCCGATTTCCTTCAACACCAGGTTTACCTGCTCGATCTGCTCCATGCGCGCCGGACTTGCCGCATCGACCACATGCAACAGCAGGTCGGCATGGATGGTTTCTTCCAGGGTAGCCCGGAATGCAGCTACCAGCTGATGCGGCAATTCACGAATGAAACCAACCGTGTCGGAAATCACGACACTGCCCGCCTCGCCCAGATAAACCCGCCTGGAAGTGGTGTCCAGCGTTGCAAACAGCTGGTCCGCGGCATATACGCCGGCCTTGGCCAGCGCATTGAACAAGGTTGACTTGCCGGCGTTGGTGTAGCCCACCAGCGAAATCGAAATCGTCGCACTGCGGCCGCGCGCCCGCCTTTGCGTTGCGTGCTGCTTGTGCAGCTTGTCCAGCCGCGCGCGCAAGGCCTTGACCCTGT
This sequence comes from Collimonas sp. GW821-FHT02H07, assembly GCF_059421505.1. NCBI lineage: Bacteria > Pseudomonadati > Pseudomonadota > Betaproteobacteria > Burkholderiales > Oxalobacteraceae > Collimonas > Collimonas sp. GW821-FHT02H07. Next base: position 21,113 of record NZ_JBWKVC010000012.1, on the reverse strand, counting down.
CGCCCAGCAAGCGGCGGTCGGTTTCCAGCTGGGTTTCACCCGGGCCGCGCAGGCCGATACCGCCCTTTTGCCGTTCCAAGTGAGTCCAGCCGCGGATCAGGCGGGTCGCCAGATGCTGCAATTGCGCAAGCTCAACCTGCACCTTGCCTTCATGGCTTTTGGCTCTTTGGGCAAAGATGTCGAGAATCAGACTGGTGCGGTCCAGGACTCTGACTTTGAGTACACGTTCAAGATTGCGCTGCTGGGCGGGCGACAAGGCGTGGTTGAAAATGACGATTTCAAGTTCATCATCAAACACGGCGTCGGCGATTTCCTGTGCCTTGCCGGAACCGACAAACAAGGCGGCGTCCGGGCTGCTGCGCTTTCCGGTGATGGTGACCAACGGCAACGCACCGGCAGACTTGGCCAGCAAGGAAAGCTCTTCGAGACTCGCGGCAAAATCACCTTTGCCGAAGTCCACTCCAACTAGCGCTGCGCGCATAGGAACAATCGAGTAGCCGCCCCGCTCTGTGACAAAGCGGCCGGCAAATGCTTATTCTGCTTCAGATTCAAGATTCAGATTGACAGCGCGAGCAGGAACTACGGTTGAGATGGCGTGTTTGTATACCATTTGGGTAACGGTATTACGCAGTAAAACGACGTATTGGTCGAAGGATTCGATATGGCCTTGCAGTTTGATGCCGTTGACCAGGTAGATCGAAACCGGAACATGTTCTTTGCGCAAGGCGTTCAAAAACGGGTCTTGTAACAATTGCCCTTTATTACTCATGGCTACTCCACTGTGTTGTTGTGATTAGAAGTCAAATGCAAAATGCATGTTAGAACCAATATGATTCTAAGTGAATGACTCGGTGGGTGTTTTACGAATGTAAACGATTTTCAGATTTACTGCTTAGAAAAAAGTATTTTTAAAAAATTATTTTTCCTGGCGCGCGTATGGATTCCGGCTAGATCTGAATTCGATACGTAATGGAGTCCCGACCAGCGAAAAAGTTTCGCGGAAATGTTTTTCCAGATAGCGTTTGTAGTTATCCTCGATCGATTCCAGGGCATTGCCGTGGATGACGACGATGGGCGGGTTCATCCCGCCCTGGTGGGCATAACGCAGTTTCGGACGGATCGAACCCTTGCGCCGCGGCTGCTGGTGCTCCACCGCTTCGATCAGGGCACGCGTCAGTTTCGGCGTGGTCAGGTTGGACATCGCCGCCGCATAGGCGGAATCGATAGACTTCATCAAAGGCGTGATGCCGGTCGACTTCAATGCGGAAATGAAGTGGAATTTCGCAAACGACAGGAAATTCAGCTTGCGGTCCATGTCCATCTTGATTTCATCGCGACGGTCGCTGGTCAGGCCATCCCATTTGTTGACGCCGACCACCAGCGCACGGCCGGTTTCCAGCACGAAGCCGGCGATGTGGGCGTCCTGCTCCGAGATATCCTGCTGCGCATCCAGCAGCAGCAAGACTACGTTGGCTTCCGAAATCGATTGCAAGGTCTTGACCACCGAAAATTTCTCGATGGCTTCAAACACCTTGCCGCGGCGACGGATGCCGGCAGTGTCGATCAAGGTGTATTTCTTGCCGTCGCGCTCGAACGGAATCTCGATCGAATCGCGGGTCGTGCCCGGCATATCGAACGCGATCACGCGCTCTTCGCCCAGCAAGGTGTTGACCAGGGTCGACTTGCCGACATTCGGCCGGCCGACGATGGCGATCTTGATGCCGCGATCTTCCTTGCCTTCCGGCTCTTCCACTTCCGGCGGACGCTGCGCGAACGCCAGGTCCAGCGATTCTTCCACCAGATCGGCGACGCCGTCGCCGTGCGCAGCCGATATGACATACGGATCGCCCATGCCGAGTTCGTAGAATTCGGCGGTGACCGAGGTGTACTTCATCCCTTCGGACTTGTTCACCACGAGCATCACCGAGCGGCCCGATTTGCGCAGGAAGTCGGTGATGGTCTTGTCATGCGGCGTCAGGCCCTGGCGGCCGTCGACGATAAAAATCACGACATCGGCCTCGGCCACGGCCTGCTTGGTCTGCTTGGCCATTTCGTGCATGATGCCTTCTTTGGCCACCGGCTCGAAACCACCAGTATCAATCACCAGGAATGGCCGCTCGCCGACCCGCCCTTCGCCATAGTGGCGATCGCGAGTCAAGCCGGGCAAATCGGCGACCAACGCGTCACGGGAACGCGTCAGGCGATTAAATAACGTCGATTTGCCGACATTGGGACGTCCTACAAGTGCTATTACTGGCTTCATTAAAATCTTACTCTGTCGCAATAGCGATCAATGTTCCTGCTTTGGTTTGAAAAATCACATTAGAGCCAGCCACTACCGGGTTCGGCAGTACTGCGCTGCTATCTGCACGGATCCGTGCTTTCAGTGCGCCGTCTTCGCGAGACAAGAAGTGAATATACCCTTCGAAATCGCCGACAACCACTGCATTGCCCAATACTACCGGAGTAGTCAGGACACGATTGGCCAACTGCTTGTTTTGCCATACTACCGCACCGCTGTCCAGAGTGAACGCGGAGATTGCGCCGCGTTCGTCAGCCGCATAGATATTATGGCCATCGCTGCCGACACCGACGTCGCTGGAGAACGGCTTGACCCAGTGCGCGTTGCCGCTGCCGGCATCGAAACAGCCGACCCGGCCTTGGTAGGCGACGGCGCAAACGTCGCGGCCGACGATCACCGGCATGCCGGAAGCGTCTGCAACCCGTTCCAGCTCGGTGGTGCCGCGCGGATCACCGATCGCCATTTCCCACCATGGGCCGCCGTTAGTCAGGTTCAGGGCCGACAAGCGGCCACCCGGCAAGGACAGGAATGTTGCCTGCGGAACAACCAGGATACCAGGCGCCGAGCGCAGTGTCAGCGTCGGCAAGGTGCGCAGCACGGTCCAGCGGCGTTCGCCGGTTTCAGCATCGAATGCGGAAATGCGATTGTCCTGGCTGCGGACGATCACCAGCCCCTGGCCTACCGCCGGCGCCGACAGGATCTCGCTGGAAGCCTGCGCCTGCCAACGCTTCTTGCCTTCGGCGTCGAACGCCAGCAGCATGCCCTTGTCGCCGGCCACGGCGACAGTCGTGCCGTCAGTGCCGACGCCGCCGGTCAGCTTGCTGCCGGCGCTGATCTTCCAGGCCACCGCGCCGGTAACGGCGTCGATCCGGACCACGGTGCCGTCAGTCGCCGCTGCGTACACGCTGTTGCCGGCAACCGCCGGCGAGAATGTAAAGATGGAAGCGCTGCCGATCGATTGCGTCCAGGCCGGATGCACTTTCAGGCTTTGCGTAAACTCGACCAAAGGTGCCGGCGGATTACTTGGCGCCTTGCCGCTGAACAAGGAACAACCGCCCAATATCAGCAGAGCACCCGCACAGGCAACCGCTCGCATAGTCATAACACGCATATTCTTCCTTTTCGAATTATCAGGCTGCCGCTTTGGCTGGAGCTCCGCCAATCGCATCCAGTTTCAATTGAATCAATTGTTTGCCGGGATTCTTGCTATCCATCTTGTCCAGCGCCAGCTGGTAAGCGGCGCGCGCTTCGTCGAGCTTGTTCTGCGCGACCAGGATGTCGCCCTTGCGGTCAGCGGCGGCGCTGGCGAAAGGTGCGGGCAAGTCGGCCGCCAGCACTTTCAAGCCGTCGTCATAGGCCTTCTGGTCCAGCAAGATGCCCGCCAGGCGGATTCTGGCCAGCGCTTTGTAGTCTGCATCGTGGCCATGATCGACCACCCATTGCAACTGTTCCTTGGCGGCGTTCAGGTCGTTGGCGTCGAACGCTGCCTTGGCGGCAGACATGGCGGCCATGCCGGCATAGGCGGTGCTGCCGAATTTCTGCTGGATATCAGCAGCGGCGCGCTGCACCTTGGCGTTGTCTTTCGCCGTCACGGCCTTTTGCTGTTCGTCGTAGAGCTGCGAAGCCTGCAAGGCCTGGCTGCGCTGGTAGTAGTTCCAGCCGGACCAGCCGGCATACGCCGCCAGCGCGATGATCAGCACCCAGGTGGTCAGATTGCCGTACTTGTCCCACCAGTTCTTGAGCGTTGCCAGTTGTTCCTGTTCGTCGAGATCGAATGCCATATGATTTTTAGTTGTTGATTTTAGTGATGATAATGAACGTGATCGCCATGGTCGTGACCATGATCGTCACCTGCTCCGACGATCTGATCAACCAGATAATCGCTTACAGCATCGAAAGGTACGACACTTTGATTGCCGCCGCTCGCTTTTTCGCCATCGGCCGCGTGATCATGCCCTGCATGACTGTCGGCACGCAAGGTCTTGACGGTCGCGGTATGGTTGGCGACTTCATCGTCGCCGATGATGATGGCATATGCCGCACCGCTGGCGTCGGCCCGCTTCATCTGCGATTTGAAACTGCCGCCGGCATTGGACGAAGCGCAATGTAGCACAACATCCAGCCCCGCATTGCGCAGACGTTCCGCCAGCACGAAAGATTGCAGCTGCGCCGCTTCGCCCTGATGCACCAGATAAACGTCGCACTCGTTGCGTTCAGCCTGTTCGCCGTTGGCGCGCATCAGTTCCAGCAAGCGCTCCACGCCCATGGCAAAGCCGCAGGCCGGGGTCGGCTTGCCGCCGAACATTTCCACCAGCGGATCGTAGCGGCCGCCGCCACAAACCGTCCCCTGCGAACCGAGCTGCTCGGTCACCCATTCGAACACGGTACGGTTGTAGTAGTCCATGCCGCGCACCAGGCGCGGGTTGATGGTGAAAGGAATATTGTTGTGATTCAGGATCTTCTGCACGCCTTCGAAATGCGCCAGCGATTCCGCACCCAGGTAGGACAGCAGCTGCGGCGCGGCGTTGACCATTTCCTGCATCGCGGGATTCTTGGTGTCCAGGATGCGCAGCGGATTGGTATGCAAGCGGCGCTGGGCATCGGCGTCCAGCAGTTCCTGATGCTGTTCGAAGTAAGCGATCAGGTCGGCGCGGTGACGGTTGCGTTCTTCGGCGTCGCCGATCGAATTCAGCTGCAGCTTGACGTCTTGCAAGCCAAGATCGTCCCACAGCCGCTGGCACATCATGATCAGTTCGGCGTCGATATCCGGGCCGGTAAAGCCCAGCGCTTCAGCGCCGACCTGATGGAACTGACGATAGCGCCCGCGCTGCGGCCGTTCGTGGCGGAACATCGGGCCGTTATACCAGAGCCGCTTGGGGCCGTCGTAAGTCAGGTTATGTTCAATGGCGGCGCGCACCACGCCGGCGGTGCTTTCCGGACGCAGGGTCAGGTTGTCGCCATTCATCGAATCGGTAAAGGAATACATTTCCTTTTCGACGATATCGGTGACCGCGCCGAGGCCGCGCGCAAACAAGGCCGTCGGCTCGACGATAGGCGTGCGTATCTTCTGGAAGCCGTAGCTCTTCAGCACCGACTCGACGGTGTTTTCAAACAATTCCCACAAGGCCGCATCGGCCGGCAGGATATCGTTCATTCCCTTTACGCCGACGATTTTTTCGGCTTTCTTATTTTCTGACATTCTTTTTCAATTCACCCGTGGTGACCAATTGTAGCGATCAATGCTATTGATCAGTTTTTCGTAACTATCTTGATGCGGATCAGGCTGCCGGCTGGCCATAGTGGCTCTTCACATAATCCAGCACGACTGCCTGGAATTCTTCGGCAATCCGCTCGCCGCGCAGCGTCAGCTTCTTCTCGCCATCGATGAATACCGGCGCCGCCGGCGATTCGCCGGTGCCCGGTAAACTGATGCCGATATTCGCATGCTTGGATTCGCCAGGGCCATTCACGATGCAGCCCATGACCGCCACATTCATGCCTTCAACGCCCGGATAGGCTTTTTTCCAGACTGGCATCTGATCGCGCAGATAGGTCTGGATCTTGTCAGCCAGGTCCTGGAACACGGTCGAAGTAGTGCGGCCGCAGCCAGGACATGCAATCACCATCGGCGCGAATTTGCGCAAGCCCATGGTCTGCAGGATTTCCTGGCCCACAATCACTTCGCGGGTGCGGTCGCCGCCCGGTTCAGGCGTCAGCGAAATCCGGATGGTGTCGCCTATGCCCTCTTGCAGCAGCACCGACAAGGCCGCGGTCGAGGCGACGATGCCCTTGCTGCCCATGCCGGCTTCGGTCAATCCCAGGTGCAACGGGTAGTCGCAGCGGCGCGCCAGTTCCCGGTATACGGCGATCAGATCCTGCACGCCTGAGACCTTGCACGACAGGATAATACGGTCGGCAGCCAGACCGAGCTCTTCCGCTCTTTGCGCGTTTTCGATGGCCGAAGTCACCAGCGCTTCGTACATCACCGCCTGCGCCGGCCATGGCTGGCTGCGCGCAGCGTTCTCGTCCATGATGCGCGCCAGCAGCGCCTGGTCGAGACTGCCCCAGTTGACGCCGATGCGCACCGGTTTGTCGTACTTGCAAGCGGCTTCAATCATCTGCGCATACTGGGTGTCGCGCTTGGCGCCCTTGCCCACATTGCCCGGATTGATCCGATACTTCGACAAGGCCTGGGCGCACTCAGGATAGTCATTCAGCAAGGTATGGCCGTTGTAGTGAAAATCGCCCACCAGCGGCACATCAATGCCCATCTTGTCCAGCTGCTCGCGGATCGCCGGCACAGCCGCGGCCGCTTCCGGATTATTCACGGTGATCCGCACCAGTTCGGAACCGGCGCGCGCCAGGTCCTTGATCTGGATCGCGGTGCCGATGGCGTCGGCGGTATCGGTATTGGTCATCGACTGCACCACCACCGGGGCGCCGCCGCCAACCATGATCTTGCGCTCGCCGTAGCTGATCACCGCGCCGCGGCTGAGACGTCGTGCAGTAGGGCCTGAGCCGATCGGAAGATTCATGAACGTCTCTCTTTCAAGCTTATTTCAAGGTCAGCCGGGCGACATTGGTCTTGGACCCGGCCTTCAGGTCCAGCGGCGCGCCGCGCAAGGTAGCGTCAACCCCGGCGATATTGCCGATGATGACGCTGACCGGCTGCGACATGTCCACCGTTTCCGTGCTGCCGGCTTTCACCAGACGCGAAATCAGCACGGTGTTGTCAGCGCGCTTGATATCGACCCACGAATCCTGGCGGAAGTTCAGGCTGAGTTCGCCGCCGGCCGCCGGGCTGGCTGTCGTTACAGCTGCAGCTGCAGTTGCAGTTGCTCCACCATTGGCCGCGGCGGCATTGACGCCGGCGCCAGCTGCCCCATCCGCAGCAGGAACGGCCGTGGCCGGAGCAGCCGTCAAGGCTGCATTCGCTTCTTTATCGACGGCCTGGGTATCCATGCTCGCAGACGAAGAGGCAGCAGCCTCTTCGCTAGTTGACGCAGTCGTTGAGGCCGTAGCCGATGCGGCAGCTTTCTCGCTCAACGACTGCAAGGTATTCTGCACCACCGGCAGCACATCGAGCCGTATCGCCACCGCCGCCAGCAACAACAGCACCGCCAGCACGACCAGCCATTTATAGGCGAATTTGCTGCGCCCCATCAAGCTGAAACGGGACTCCGAAAAAGGCGTCGACAACTGGCCATGCGCGGTAGCGCGCACGGGTTGCACCGCGGCTGCGGGTGAAATGGCGGCCAACGCGTCGCTCACGTCGAGGTCCAGCAATTTGGCATAGGAGCGGATAAAACCGCGCGTCATGACCATGGTCGGCAAGGCGGCGTAATTATCCGCTTCCATTGCTTCGATCTGGCGCGGCGCCAGCTTCAGATGGCTGGCGACTTCCGCCACCGACCAGCCAAGCTGCTCGCGCCTGCCGGCCAGCCGGCTGCCGAGCGTGGCGCTCTGCGCCTGCTCAGCCAGATTATCCAGGTGCAGGACTTCGTCGGCAGCAGCCCGCTTCAACTGTTCTGGCTCACTCATTAAACGCTCCGCGCTGGTAAGCGGCGAATTCCGGGGAGCCGGCAAAACGACGGCGTAATTGCGTCACCAAACTTGCTTCTGCAGCTGTGTCACCCAACTTGCGCTCCACCTTGATTGCTGTCCATAATGCTTCCGCATTTTGCACATCTGTTTTCAATACGAGTCCGATATAAAACCGGGCCCGCTCATAGTCGTTGTGGTCATACGCCAGTTGCGCGAGCTTGGCATTGGTCAACGGATTGCTGGCGTCGAACTGGAAGGCTTGCAGCAGATAACGCTCTGCCGCCGCCGTATCGTTCAGTTTGAGGCTGCACACGCCGGCATTGGTCAAGGCCTTTGCCGGCGACTGGTAGGTACGGCTCTTCAAGGCAGTCTCGAAATAAGCTATCGATTCCTTGACGCGGCCGTTCTGGCACAGGAACCAGCCATAATTATTGGCAAAATCCGGATTGTTCGGCGCCAGCCGCAAGGCACGCTGAAAATTTTCGTCGGCCAGGCGGTTCTCGCCCATATCCATATAAATCAGGCCGCGCACACTGTAGGCATCGGCCATCTCAGGATCGGCGGCCAGCGCCTGCTTGATCTCGTCCAGCGCGACTTCCAGCTGGCGCTGCTCGTAATAACCGACCGCCAGCTGTAAACGGATGCCGGCACGGCGTTGCGCCTCGGTCTGGTCGGAGCTGGTCGCCAGCTCGCGGGTGGATCCGCTCTGCTGGTCGCTGCTCAGCGGCGGATTGGCGCAGCCGCTCAGGCCTGCCAGTAATGACACGGCCGTCGCGGCAAACACGATACGGCCACTCCAGCTACCCAGTTTGCTGCTCACTTGATCTGTCACTCAGACACCTCGATGATGCGGCCAAAATTCTTCCCGAATTTCTGCTGATATTCGGTCATTTTCTGCATGCGTTCCTGCACGCGCGTACGGTCTTGCACTTCCCCTGCCAGCTGGCCGCAGGCGGCATCGATATCGTCGCCGCGCGTCTTGCGCACAGTGGTGACGATGCCGGCGTCCATCAGGATCTGGGCAAAGGCCTTGATGCGCGGATTGTTGGAGCGCTTCAGGCCCGACTCGGGGAAAGGGTTAAACGGAATCAGGTTGAACTTGCATGGCACCACCGGACCGCCGCCATGACCCTGCACCAGGGCGATCAGCTCGCGGGCGTGGGCATCGGTATCGTTGACGTCGTCCAGCATGCAGTATTCAAAGGTAATGAAATCGCGCGGCGCGAATTCCAGATAGCGCTTGCAGGCCGCCATCAGCTCACGCAGGGGGTACTTCTTGTTGAGCGGCACCAGGCCATCGCGCAAGGTGTCGTTGGAGGCGTGCAGCGACACCGCCATCGCCACCGCGCAGTCCTGCGACAGCTTGTCGATCATCGGCACCACGCCGCTGGTGGACAGCGTCACGCGGCGGCGCGACAGGCCGTAGGCGTTATCGTCCAGCATCAGCTTCAGCGCCGTCACCGTCGGCTCATAGTTCAGTAAAGGCTCGCCCATGCCCATCATCACCACGTTGGTGATCTGGCGCTCGCCTTTATGGCCGGGCTCGACCCCCTTGGACTTGCGCAATTCGAATTCCGCCATCCACAGCTGGCCGATGATTTCCCCGACCGTCAGATTGCGGCTGAAACCCTGCTTGCCGGTGGAGCAAAAGCGGCAGTTCACGGCGCAGCCGGCCTGGGTCGAAATACACAAGGTGCCGCGGTTTTCCTCGGGGATGAACACCGTCTCGACCGCATTGCCCTGACCGACATCAAGCAGCCACTTGCGGGTGCCGTCGGTTGAGGTGTGATCGCTGATCACAGCGGGAGCGGCGATGATCGCCCGGGTCGCCAGCTTGTCACGCAATGACTTGGCGAGGTCGGTCATCGCATCGAAATCGTGCGCGCCGAATTGATGAATCCAGCGCAATAATTGTTTGGCGCGGAATGGCTTCTCCCCCAACTCGCCGCAATACGCGGTCAGTTGTGCGGGATCCAGATCCAGCAGGTTGGTGAGAGCAGTCATGGCATTTCCAATTTTCTATATTACTCAGGGTGGCAGCGGCATCGTCCTGCCTGCCGCGTCCGCCCTGCTACAACAAAACAACCTTAGTTCAGCTTAGACCGTCGGGAAGAAATAGGCGATTTCAACCTTGCCGGCTTCAACTGCGTCCGAACCGTGCACTGCGTTAGCGTCGATCGAGTCAGCGAAATCAGCACGGATCGTGCCCTTTTCCGCCTTCTTAGGATCGGTTGCGCCCATCAGGTCGCGGTGCTTCAAAACTGCGTTTTCGCCTTCCAGAGCCTGGATCATTACCGGACCGGAGATCATGAAATCAACCAGGTCCTTGAAGAAAGGACGCTCGCGGTGCACAGCGTAGAAGCCTTCGGCTTCAGCGCGTGTCAGGTGCGTCATGCGGGCAGCAACGATTTTCAAGCCAGCGTTTTCGAAACGGGTGTAGATTTGACCGATTACGTTTTTTGCGACTGCGTCTGGTTTGATAATCGACAGGGTGCGTTCAATTGCCATCTGAAAAACTCCAATAGAAAGAAAGGGTTAAGGTGCTTTATGAAAGCATTAAATGAGTGACTGGCCAATAGTTCAATCAACCTTTGATTTTAACACGAAACACCCGTATAGAATCGTCAAAACTAGCCAAAACGCAAGGTGATTACCCCGCAAAACAGATAAAAGCGCCAGGAAAGCGCTCCGAAACCCGCTGAGAACCACTTTGCCGGTTTACTGTCTGATGTAACGACGACGTCAGCAAGTGCTATGATCGCAACAGTTTAATACTTTTGCAATTTTCAAAGGAGTCCTTTCATGAACCCAAACCTGCAATCAACCTACTCACCAGGCAGCACCGCGCTCAGCGCACAGCATCGCGTGCTGCGCAACACATACTGGCTGCTGGCGCTATCCATGCTGCCGACGATTGCCGGCGCCTGGCTTGGGGTCCAGATGGATTTCAGCTTCTTCAGGAACAGCCCTCTGATCGGCTTCATGGCTTTCATGGCGGTCGCCTTTGGTTTCTTCTATGCAATTGAAAAGACCAAGAACAGCGGCTGGGGCGTACTGTTGCTGCTTGGCTTCACCTTCTTCATGGGCCTGATGCTGTCGCGCCTGATCGGCCACACGCTGGTCGGCTTCTCCAACGGCGCCACCCTGATCATGATGGCTTTCGGCGGCACCGCCAGCGTATTTGTCGTCATGGCAAGTATCGCCACGGTGAGCAAGCGCGATTTCTCGAACATGGGAAAATGGCTGTTCGCCGGCGTCGTGGTGCTGTTGCTGGCCTCGCTGGCCAATGTTTTCCTGCAGATTCCGGCGCTCTACCTGGCGGTATCGGTGATCGCGATTGCCATTTTCTCGGCCTACATCCTGTATGACGTGCAGCGCATCATCAATGGCGGCGAAACAAATTACATTTCAGCCACATTGAGCTTGTACCTGGATGTCTATAATATTTTTGTCAACCTGCTGTCCCTGCTAGGCATCTTCGGCGGCAACCGCAACTAAGCAAAACCCTGCTTCAGACACAAAGAAACCGGCTCGAGGGCCGGTTTTTTCATGGGTCGTCCAGCCGTATCAAGCAGCTGAATCACGCCAGCGAATTAAGCGAGATCGAACACCGCAATCGATTCCACATGAGCGGTATGCGGGAACATGTTCACCACCCCGGCCTGGCTCAAGCGATAGCCGCCGGCGGTCAGCAGGCCGGCATCGCGCGCCAGCGTCGACGGATTGCAAGAGACATAGACAATCCGCTGCGGCATGAAACTCTTGTCGATGGCAGCCAGCCCGACGATCGCTTCGCACACAGCCGCGGCGCCGTCGCGCGGCGGGTCGATCAGCATGCGCTCAAACTTGCCCAGGGCGATGAAATCCTGCGCGGTCGCCTCAAACAGGTTGCGGCAGTAAAACGTTGTCTTGTCCGCCAGCTGATTGACAGCGGCATTTTCGCCGGCGCGGTTGATCAGGGCTTGACTGCCTTCGATGCCGACGACTTCGCGCACCTGGGTCGCCAGCGGCAAGGTGAAATTCCCCAGGCCGCAAAACAGGTCGGCCACGCGATCCTGCGGTTGCAAGTCCAGCAGACGCAAGGCGCGCGCCACCAGCACCCGGTTGATCTGGTGGTTGACCTGAGTGAAATCGGTCGGCTTGAACGGCATCCGCACGCCGAATTCCGGCAAGGTGTAATACAAGTCGCCTTGCGCCGGATAAAACGGATACGCGCTGTCCGGTCCCGCGGTCTGCAGCCACCAGTTGACCTGATACTGGTCCGCGAACGCCTTCAGCTTGATCTCATCATCGCCGCTCAAGGCCGCCATGATGCGCAACACCAGCGCCGTCACCTTGCCTTGCGGACCTTCGCCGACCGCCAGTTCGATCTGCGGAATATGGTCGATCAGGCTGAGCGAAGCGATCAGATGGCGCAAAGGGACCAGCATCGCCGATACATTCGACGGCAATATCTCGCACTGCTTCATGTCCGTGATGAAGGATGACTTGCGCTCATGGAAGCCGACCAGCACCCCGCCCTTTTTTGGCACATTGCGCACCGATATGCGGGCGCGGTAGCGGTAGCCCCAGGTCGGGCCATAGATCGGCCGCAGCATGGATTCCGCCTTGACCTTGCCGATATGCCACAGATTATCTTCCAGCACCCGCTGCTTGATCGCCACCTGCGCCGACGGCTCCAGATGCTGCATGGCGCAGCCGCCGCAAATGCCGAACACGGGGCAATGCGGCTTGACCCGCAACACCGATTCCTTGTGCAAGGCGGTCATGCTGGCGGCTTCCCATTTTGCCTTCTTGCGATACGACAGGAAACTGACGCGCTCGCCCGGCAAGGCGCCTTCGACAAAGATCACCTTGCCCTGGGTGCCGTCTTCATTTTGCAAATGGCCGATCCCGCGCGCATCCATGTCGAGGGATTTGATATCGATAATGTCTTGTTGCATAGGAAGCAGTAACTTGCCGTCGGATACGACAGCGTCGAAGTGGAGTGAAGTCAGCCCATGATTATAGCGCCATGCGGGCCGGCTGAGGTCAGCTTAGCGCAATGCCAGCAGACCAGCCCCTAGAGGAAGGAGTCCTTGCCAACACCCTTGGCGCCCAGCAAACGTTTCAGCTTGAGCAAGGCTTCCTGCTGGATTTGCCGCACCCGCTCGCGCGTGACGCCGATTTCGGCGGCCAGCTCTTCCAGGGTGGACGGATCGTCATTATCGAGACCGAACCTGCGCATGATCACATTGCGCTGCTTGTCGGTCAGCTTTTCCAGCCAGACCCGCACCAGGATCGAGGTTTCCTGCTGTTCGGCGCGGGAATCGGGATTTTCTTCGGTGGCGCTGGGCAGCAAATCCATCAAGCTGGCCAGCGGATCCTGGTCCAGCGGCGCATCCAGCGAAGCCGCATGTTCGGACAGCGCCAGCACGTCTTGCACATCCTCCACCGGCCGATCCACCAGATGGGCGATGTCTTCGGCGCTGGCGTCCTTGCCGTCGTGGTGCTGGGCTTCCAGATGATATTTGGCGCGCAGGATCTGGTTCAGCTCGCGCACCATGTGCACCGGCAAACGCACGGTGCGCGCCTGGTTCATGATGGCGCGCTCGATGCTTTGGCGTATCCACCAGGTGGCATAGGTAGAGAAACGGAAACCGCGTTCCGGCTCGAACTTGTCGATCGCCCGCATCAGCCCGAGATTGCCTTCTTCGATCAGGTCGAGCAAGGCGACGCCGCGGTTGATATAGTGCTTGGCGATCGACACCACCAGCCGCAGATTGTGTTCGATCATCTTCTGCCGGGCGTCGAAATTGCCCTGCTTGGCCAAGGTGGCGAAATGCACTTCCTCGGTTACCGTCAGCAGCGGCCGGGTGCCGATCTGGTTCAGGTAATGCTGGGTGGTGTCGGTCGACAGTTCCGCAGCCAGGACCTTCTTCAGTTCCTCGACGCCGTCGACCACCACCACCACGCCGTCAACCACTACCTCGTCGTCGATATCCTGCTCGCCGGCGATAGCATCAACATCGTCGTCATCGCGCCCATCATCGGCCAGCCGCTCCGATGAGACCTCATGCTCTTCGTCTTGATGATCTGCCGGGCGTTTGCTCATTTAGCGCTCATTTAGCGGTTCGGTAGGAATTTCGATGGATCCACAGGTTTGCCTTGCTGACGAACTTCGAAGTGCAACTTGACCACGTCGCTGTCCGAATTTCCCATCTCGGCAATTTTCTGGCCCTTGCTTACAGTCTGGCCTTCCTTCACCAGAATGGTCTTATTATGCGCGTAAGCGGACAACAAGTTGCTAGTATGTTTGATGATAACCAAATTACCATAGCCGCGGATACCGCTGCCGGCATACATCACCTTGCCGCCGGCTGCCGCCACCACCGACTGCCCTGATTTTCCGGCAATATCGATGCCCTTCTTGCCCTGGTCGAAAGCACCTATCTGCTTGCCTTCGGCCGGCCACATCCAGTCCACCTTGTCTTCATCGCCAGAGGCCGCCGCTGCTGACGCTGGCGTAGAAACGGCCGGCGTGCTGGCCGCAACCGCGGCAGCAGGCGCTACAACTGCCGGCGCCACCGCTTTCGGCGCATCGCTGGAGGACGCCGCGTCCGGTTTTTGCAATTCTGCCAGCGCCGCTTCCGAATACGGCCGCTTGTCGCCGCGCGGGCCGTTCTTGTTGGCGGCGCTGCCGCCGCTTGCAGCCGCCGATGGCGCCGATCCCAGCGAGCGCACTTCGACTCCTGAACCGGACCCTACGCTGACGGCCTGGGCGCCGCCCGCAGCGCTGGAACTGCCATCCGGCGGCTGCACGCGCAATACCTGGCCGACCTTGATGTCGTTCGCGTTTTCCAGCTTGTTCCAGGCCACGATGTCGCGATAGCTCTGACCGAATTCCAGCGCGATCCGGTACAAGGTGTCGCCTTGCTTGACGGTGTAAGAACCGCGCCCCTCAGCCACGCGCGGCGCATCGGATACGGTCGTGCCGGTGGCGACGCTGCCGCCTGTGCGGCGCTCGACGACCGGAGCGGGGGTACGCGGAGTGGTACACGCTGCCAGCGTAGCGATCATTACTCCCAAAGCGATAAAGCGAGTTTTCTTCATTCTCATTACATTGATATTAGTATGTGCGACTGAGTCGCTGATTGTTCGTCGATTTATTCGTCAATATGTTTCGCCGGCTGCGGCACAAGCTATCCTCAAACCGTGCCGGCGCGCAAAGGCACAAAATGACAGTCTTCCAGTGTGGTGCTGGTCCAATCAAATTTACTGGTTCGCTGGATGAGCTGCAGTACCTGATGACGGGAACCGACCGGAGCCACCAGGCGGCCGCCGATCGTCATTTGATCCAATAACGCCTGCGGCACTTCGAGTCCCGCCGCAGCCAGGATGATACCGTCGAAAGGCGCCACCTGCGGCAGCCCAAGCATACCATCTCCGTAATGCAAACGGATGTTGGCGATCCGCAGCGGACGCAAGTTGCTGCGCGCCAGTTCATGCAAAGGCTTGATGCGCTCGATCGAATACACTTCCTTCGCCACCAGCGACAGCACCGCCGCCTGGTAGCCGCAGCCGGTGCCGATTTCCAGCACCCGGTTGAGGACGCCGCCCTGCTGGTTATCGCGCATGATCTCGATCATGCGCGCCACGATATACGGCTGCGAAATGGTCTGGTGATGGCCAATCGGCAAAGAGGCGTCGATATACGCCTGGCTCGACAAGCCAGGTTCCATGAACATATGGCGCGGCACGCTTTCCATTGCCGCCAGCACCTTGGCATCCGTCACGCCCTGTTTGGCGACGCGCGCCACCATGGCTTTGCGCACGCCGTCGGACACCATCGAATTCGAGCGCTCGACGTGGCTGGCGCTCTCGCCCGGACGCGCCATCGGCTTGCTGGCGGCGGGCGCAGGTTTCGGCAGCTGCGCTGACGGTACGGCGCCGCTGCGCGGCGCGTTGCGGGAGTTTTCCCAGGCAGCGTTCTTGGTTGCAGTCTGCGGCGTCGCAACGCTGCGGTTGCTGCGGTCAGCGCTGGGTTTCTTGTCGACTACCGATGACAGCTGCAACGGAAAACGCTTCGCCTTGTCGGTCATGACAAGTCTTTCCTCAGGGCGGCCAGCTGGGCCGCATGCGTCAGATCGATCTGCAAAGGCGTGATCGAGACATGGCCGTTGGCGGTAGCGTGGAAGTCGGTGCCCTCGCCGGCATCGCGCGCGCCGCCCGGCGGTCCGATCCAGTAAATGTCGCGGCCATGCGGATCCTGCGCCTTGATCACCGATTCCGATTCATGCCGCTTGCCCAGCCGTGTCGCCAGGGCCGGCTTGAGCCGATCGTAAGGCAGGTTGGGAATATTGACGTTCAGCAGATAAGGCTGCGGCAGATTGTCAAAGCGCCGCTCGACGATATCGCGCGCCACCATGGCTGCCGCCTCAAGCTCATCCCAGCCTTTGTGCAACTGCGAAAAAGCCATCGCCGGGATACCGAATAGATAACCCTCGGTGGCAGCCGCCACGGTGCCCGAATACAGTGTATCGTCACCCATGTTCTGGCCTTGGTTGATGCCGGAAACGATCAGGTCGGGACGGAAATTCAACAAGCCGGTCAAGGCCACGTGCACGCAGTCGGATGGCGTGCCGTTAATGAAATAGAAACCGTTTTCGGCGCGCTGGACAGACAAAGGACGGTCCAGGGTCAAAGAGTTGGACGAGCCGGAACGATTGCTGTCCGGGGCTACCACCACGATTTCCGCAATCGGCGCCAGCGCGTTCGCCAAGGCGATAATGCCCGGCGCCAAGTAACCATCGTCGTTACTGATCAAAATTTTCATACTGGGATTTTACCTGAAGCAATGTTACTGATTTATGAAGATTTGGGAAATTTAACGAACTGCCTTTATGAGACACTTTCATTCTCTGATTAGTTGCTTTTACAGCACGAAAACAGGTCAATTGCAAAATTATGTTGCAACGCCACAAAAAAGCCCCAATCCGGGAATAAAAGCAGGTATTGTTAGCGCTATCAAGACTACTCGGATGAGCACACCGCCGCCTGCCGTCGTCAGACCACCAAGGAGTCACAATGAAATCGTACCGCGTCCGCAATCCTATCGCCAGCAGCCCTGACATTCTCAGCACCCCCACCGCTTCCATCAATGCATGGACCGACCTGATGCTGCAAACCGGAGAGATGATAAGCGCCTCGGCCCAGGTGATCGGCCACCGCACCGCCCGCATGGCCATGGCCGGACCAGCGCCCAGCCTGCGCGACCGCAATGAATTCAACCTGATGAGCCAGGAAAAAATCGAAGCCATCACCGAGTCCGCGCACGCCATGGCGATCCGCTTCATGAGCATGCACCAGGAAGCCGCCCGCCTGGCCATCCAGCAAATGCTGAGCGGCGCCGCCAACCTGATGTCGGTCGCCAGCAGCAGCACCTTGCATCAGTCCGGGCATCGGCAAAGCAAGCTGGCGCATGACACCATGCGCAACTCGGCTGAGGCGGTGTCGCAGTTCAATACTTCGCTGGCGGATATTGCGCAGACGGGATTGCAGCCGATTCATGCGCGGGCTACTGCGAATGCGAAGCGGCTGAAAAAACTCTAAGGCAGCTTGACGAGTCTACGATTCAAAGAGACTCACTTTTTCCCTACCCCCTACTGCCATCCGCCCGCTCTGTAACGCTATCCCAATCATCAGGTTCGTATTTTATTCATCTGGATTGCGATACTCGGCATCAATTTTGAAGCCAAGCGCGCGGAGCTTTTCTTCTGAGCGCATTCGTTCTCTTGCTTGCCTGCTTCTCACGACCGGATACAACTCCTTCCAGCGCGGCCGATCTTCAAACGCCAATTCACTTCGTTGAAAACTGTCGCTGCTCTCTAGTTTCAGCGTAAGAAAATAAGCAGCCGGAAGGCTGGGATCCATCCGTTTCCGGTCCCGCATAAATTGCACATCCATATAAACATCGTTCAAGTAGAATCGCCACCCGCTCATGTCCTTTATTTTCATCCATGCATCCAATGCAGGCATGTCATCGGGATCAAGAGACATCAAACTCGCGGTATTTTCAATACTGCCCATCTGGTAACGCAGCGCATCTGCGCCGCTAAGACGGGGCATGCCAGGGCTGATCCATCGCTTCCAGCCGGCTTGCTGAATAGCCTCGAGCAAGGCATAAAACTTCAGGCGCGCATCGTCATGAGATATATTGTTTCTTGGCGGCAGTCCCATGTTGACAGAAAAGCCGGATATATCTTTCGCCGGATACGTATCATCCGAATCCCCAGTCAGGGAAAGAACGGTATTGATCTCAAACGCACTGCTGCCATTTTTTACGGTAATGCGCCCCTCTGCAGTAGCCGGCCAATGGATACGGTAATAATGCGACCCGGGATTTCGATCATTTTGATCGAACATCGCTTTATATTTCGAGGAAAATTCTTGTCCAGATTCGCCGATTTCAACGACAACGCTGCTGTACACAACAGGCTTCTTCTCAAACAGATCAAACAAGCCTGCTTTAATGTCATTGCCAAATAAAAGCCACAGCGCAACAATCACCGGAAGAATCATCCACCACGCTAAAGCAACTGATACCCAATGCGTCGGGCCGAAATTTTTAAGCTTCATGAAGTGTGCGAATTATTCTCAAAGCTATTGAAACCGATCTCATCGGCTCATCTCGGGATAAATTCATCGGCTTACAGCTACTTTTATCATAGGGGTAGCAAGCCAGATGGCCTTCGCCCGAAGCAAGGCCAATTCAAATTAGG
Organism: Collimonas sp. GW821-FHT02H07; assembly: GCF_059421505.1. Lineage (NCBI taxonomy): Bacteria > Pseudomonadati > Pseudomonadota > Betaproteobacteria > Burkholderiales > Oxalobacteraceae > Collimonas > Collimonas sp. GW821-FHT02H07. The sequence goes on along the minus strand of NZ_JBWKVC010000012.1, from coordinate 2,507 downwards.
CACTTACTTCGTCTCAGGAATCGGCGGATCTCGATAAGTATCGTCAATCGCGATGCCTTTGGCTTTAAGCTCCGTTTCTTTTTGCGCACGCATTGGCGGCAACTTGGATAGAGCAGCAGGTAACAATTCTTTCCAGCGCTGACGGTCTTCTGGTTTCACATATTCTCTAAACTCTTGAAGTTCGGTCTTGATGTTGAAATTCACTAAGTAAGCGCCGGGTTTGCTGGGATCCGTCAAGGTACGTTCACGAGTGAAATTCACGGTCAGATAGAGATGGTCCGCATAAAAACGCCAGTCAGTCCCACTTTCAATGCGCATCCATTCCTCCAGCGTAGGCGTATAGCTCGGATCAAGATTGAGATATTTGTATGTATTCAATACATAATCCAACCGAGCCTTACCTTTTAGGCGAGGATCGCCAGGCGAGACGATTGGTTTCCATCCCTTGTCTACCAATACCTGCAGCAGTGAGTACATCTTTTGGCGCGCATCGTCGTGTGCAATGAGATCAGAAGCGGTGATGCCCGCATAAATATCAAATTCCGAGAGTCCTTCACTTGCCTGTGGTCCAAGGTCTTGGCCGCCGGATACGCCCAACACGTCTTCAATCACGAACGAGTGTTTACCGTTCTCAATCGTCACGGTGCCATGAGGGCTGGTATCCCAGTCGATTTTGTAGAAATCTATGCCGGCGGGCTGATGAACGATTTTTACGTTACCAGGATAACGCTGTGAGAAATTGGATCCTTGCTCACCTATTTTGATAGATATCTGTTGGGACATGACGTTAGCTTTCTGTTCAATGATTGTGTCAGGGGATTCAGCTTTCTTTTCCTGGCAACCCGCCAATATGATCAAGCCTATGAGCAAGAGCGCTAGCGGGCGGCATATATTGTGCACTTTAGTCATTTATCCGCCATATCAACCCAACTTGCCATTGTCCGGAGCTCACCTTCCATATAAGCCGGATATCGCCCCATCAATGAATGAAAATCTTTTGCGGCGGATCCGATCCATTTCATCCGACTCTTAAAATCCTCCAATTTCGTATCGTCAGGCGCAACTGATTTATATTCCGACTTACCGGTTGAGCAGGCGCTATTGAACACCAGCTCAAGATTAGGTGTAGCCCAACGCACCCACGCTTTACGCTGAAATCCGAGCCAGTACGAAAAATCAGGATCCGTATAGATCAATGGCTGCAGAATTACGCCTTGCTCATGGTCGGCGATATCCAACAAATGATCCAGCTGGATCTTTCTACGTACCGCATCCTTGGTTTCGTTCTCAAACTCTTTCACCTTCGCAAAGCCCGATATGATTTCCTTGGAAACTCTCAAATTATTAATCTTCGGCAAAGCTTCCGCATGCCAAGGCATCTTCGTTGTCTGAACTTGAACTTCAGGAACAAATTTGTCGCTATTGCGTTTGTCCAAGCAACTATCAAATGTATCGGGATACATGCAGTAATACCAATGCCAACCGCTGATGTCGCAAAACAGCCAGAAATTCCCTTTACCTAAACCTTCCTTGGTTTTCTTGGATACCACTGCTGCTTGCGTTTCGACACGCCAATCCTCCAACGTGCAAGCCACAGTTTTACTTGCGAACGCCCCTAGCGCCATCCAGTAAAATCGACCTTTCATGCCAGCTTGGCCGTTTTCTTCCTGCTCCAGATAAAACCGAGCGTACGTAGCCGAAATACGCCGTGCGCGCACCGCATAGTCTCCAATCAACGTGGCTTTGGGGTATGTTTTGACGTTACTTAAACGTAAATAACTGAACTGCTGCGCCAACGACCACATCGTTTCACAGCCGCAATGGACCTTGACACAGGACTCTGGCGTATCGTTGGTCATTGCTTCAATGGTGGTTGCATCAGCCATTGTTATCCTTTGAAGTATTGTTGGAGGTGGCCTGATTCGGGGCCGCCGAGATATCGGCCCATTGCAATGCGAATTTCAATTTTTCAGGAGTGTCGGTATGCACTCTAGGGGTACCGCCCTGAGCTGTAGTCTCCGCAGCATGATTCGCATCATCGGCACCGGTAACCGTATACTTTATATTTTCCAGTGGCTTGCCATTGGGATCCAGCAGAATGAATGTTTCGTTGTAGGCTTTGATCGCCGGAAGGCCGCGTGTATCAACCCCCATGGCTTGCGGCCCCGGCAGACTATGTGAAGCCGCATGCGCCACATAAGCGCCGTTAGTGCCCTTCTCGATTCCGCCGGCATTGAACTTGGTGTAGCTGCCGCCGCCGTTGATCACCACTTCTTCCTTGGCGGTGATCGTGATGCGATTGGCGGTTTGTGTGATATTGAGTTTTGCCAGGAGGTTGATGCTATCGGTCAGCGTCTGGACCTCGATATCGCCAGCTGCCGCCACCATCTTGATGCCGGTCTTTTGCACAAACAAACGGAAGGTATTCCTGATGCTGGCGAACAGGCTGTCGCCGCTGGCAATCGACAAGCTCTTGCCGGTCGTGATGGCCGTGTTCTGGTCACTGG